>JACJWG010000020.1 GCA_020637235.1 Acidimicrobiaceae bacterium
CGGGGCGGCTGAGCTCGATCGACTGGTAGTCGGGCCGACCGTTCGAGTTCACCCGGTTCACCGGCGCGACCACCAGACCGCAGCCGTGGGTGGAGATGAGGTGACGTCCCTGCCACGACTTGTTGGCGATCGTGCCGAGGTCGAGCTCGCGAGCGGCCACCATCACCTGCTGCTCGCGACCGTCGAACTCGTAGCGATCGATGTCGAGATCGCGGATGGTGAGACCGGCCCGCTGTCCCTCGTCGGCACGAAAACGCTCGATGAGCTGGCCGGGGTTGAGCAACCGCACGTTCTGCAACGGCTCGATGTCCTCGGTGAGCTCGCCCGCGGTGAGGGTGTTGAACTCCACCACCGTCTCGTCGATGTCGGCGATGTCGAGGGCCTGACGGGTCGCCGTGATGTTGCGTTCGATGTAGACCGCCTCACGGTCCTTCTGGTTCGGGTTGACCACCAACGCCTGCACCGCCGCGGGGTAGATGACGCCACCGACCAGCGCGATCACCGCCCAGAGCGCCGACGCCAGGATGGGCAATCGCCAGGTGTCGGTCTTCAACGTCGACAGGAACAGCGCGGCGACGAGCAGCGCGATCAGCGAGAGCAGCACGACGGCAGGCAATTGGGCATTGACCACCGAGTAGGTGGCGCCCTGCACGAACCCGCGACGCTCGTTGGTGAGCTCGTAGCGCAAGACCCAGTAGTCGCCCGCCTTCACCACGGCCAGCAGCGCCAGCAACACGGCGACGTGGGCCTTGGTGGCGCGGCGCACCTTGGGCTTCGGCGGCTGCAGCACCACCCCACCGTTGAGCACGTGGGTGAGGATCACCAGGATGGTGACGAACACGAGCGCGGCGAACAGCCAGTCGAGGGCGAACGTGATGAACGGCAGTCGGAACACGTAGAAGCCGATGTCGTTGCCGAACTGCGGGTCGTCGATGCCGAACGACTTGCTGTTGCGGAACAGCAGCCACGTCGACCACTGTCCGGTGGCGGGCAACGCGAACAGCAGACCGAAGAACACGGCGACCAGGATCCGCAGCAGACGCAGCCGGCGCCCGAACAGGTCGTGGAACCGCTCGACGACCGGATGCATGTTCGCGGAGAACGTGAGCGGGGCGAGCCGGTCGGCGATCACCAGGTTGAGCACGGCGATGGCGATGAACACCGCTCCGAACAGGCCGAACAGGGTGAGCTTGGCGAGCAGTTGCCCCCAGAACACGTCGCCACGTCCGACGCTCGAGTGCCACAGGTAGTCGATGTAGAAGCCCGACAGGAACCGAGCGGACAGCACGAGCACGATCAGGACGACCGCGACGGTGATCAGGGCGACGCGGCCGCGATCGCCGAGTCGGCGGGAACGTCCACTGGCCGGAAGGTCGGAGGGTGTCCGCATGCGCCCGGAGGCTATCGGTCGACGGTGACGCCGAGAGGTCGGGAACGGTGTGTCAGTCGGCCGGGGCGATCATGCACCGGCACCCGGGATGAGCCGGAGCACATGGATGATCCGTCGGGAACGCCGCGCCCGCCCGCACCACGCCGGCGAGGGTGTTGTCCTCGGCGTCGGCGCATTCGGGCCCGTTCGGATCGACGATCCAGCAGATCCGCGTACCGGGCGTGACGCCGTCGAGCGCACCGCGGCCGAACGCCGTGCGAGCGATGTCGTCGAGGTGCTCGTCGATGCGGGTGTTCTTCCACTCCCGGTAGGCGACGCGCACCATCGACGCGAGCTCGGCGTGGTCGCCGTCGGCGTCGGCGACGCAGCGGGCGAGCCGCTCGCGCAGTGGCGTCACGATGTCGAGCACGAGCAGCTCGCGCGCCGGCGCGATCGAGCCCTGACGCATCACGGCGTCACGGCCGGCCGCCAGGTCGCCGCCCATCGATTCGGCACCGGCC
Source organism: Acidimicrobiaceae bacterium (assembly GCA_020637235.1). Lineage (GTDB taxonomy): Bacteria > Actinomycetota > Acidimicrobiia > Acidimicrobiales > Ilumatobacteraceae > VFMC01. Next base: position 1,891 of record JACJWG010000020.1, read on the forward strand.
ACGGCGGCGGCCACCAACTCGGCGTCGATGGCCGATGCGTACCGGCCGGCCTGGGCATCGGCGGCACCGACCATGAGGTCGACGTCGCGGACGAGTTCCTTGCCGCGCAGCGCGTGCAGCACCTCGTTCTGCTCGTCGGCCAGCACGCGCTTGAGCTTCTTCGCTGCGGCGAGGATGAGCGGGGTGAGCACCTCGTCACGTCGCTCGAACACGGACTCGCCCGAGGCCGTCACGACACGAGGGGCTGCCGACGTACGAGCGAACACCGGTGTGGTCGACGACGGCGGCGTCGCGGTCTCGGCGGGCGTCGCGGTCTCGGCGGGCGTCGTCTCGGCCGGCGTCGTCTCGACACGCGGCACATCCACTTCGTCGGGGACCACCGGACGAGTGAGGGCGCGTGTCGCGTCGGCCGCACGACGAGCGACGGTGTCGGCCCGAGCCGCTCGCAGGCGGGCGAAGAGCTCGTCGGCCGACGTGCGCGCCAGCGCGACGGTGGCGTCGGGATCGGGACGGTCGTCGATGTCTCCCGGCTCGGCCGCGGGCGGCGCCCCATTCGCCTCGTCGACCGCCTCGTCGACCGGCTCGAGATCTGCCGCCTCGAGTTCGTCCTCGAGACCGTCCTCGAGCGCGCTCGAAGCGAGCGGCGTGGTCGGCGCCGTGCGGTCGAGTTCGCCGGCGAACAACGACACCACGGGAGCGGGCGCACGATCGTCGTCGGCCGCGTCGTCGACGTGTTGCAGGTCGCGCGGCGCGATGTCGAGCACCACCACGGTGTCGTCGTGCTCGACCACGATCCGGTCGCCGTCGTCGACCATCTCGTCGACCGTCATCTCGTCGACCGTCATCTCGTCGACCGTCATCTCGTCGACCGTCATCTCGTCGACCGTCACCTCGTCGACCGTCACCTCGTCGGCCATCTCGACCGTCTCGTCGACCGTCTCGGCCGTCACCTCGTCGACCGTCTCGCCGTCCGTCGACGGACGGACCAGTGCGACGGTGGGCTCCTCCACCTCGGGGGTGTCGATCGGCACGGTGTCGTCCGTGGGCGACACCGTGACGGGCGAGCGCCGCACCGGCTCCGGCCGTGGTGTGTTGGGCAACATGATCGGCACCGGACCGGTCGTGGGCGACAGGTTCACGTACTCGTCGGGCTCGCCGAGCGGCGTGAGCTCGGCCATCACGTCGATCGACACCAGGCGTGCCCGCTCGAAGGCGTTGAGCAGGCGGTCGCGGCCGTGGACGAGCTGCTCGATCTGCTGGCGGGCCACCTCCCGGCGGCGCGACAGCTCGGTCAACACGCGCTCGCGATACGCGCGCGCCTCGTTCACCATCTCGCGACCCTGCTGCTTGGCCATCTCGATCTCGGACTCGGCGTCGGCCGTCGCATCGGCCCGGCGCCGAGCGGCCTCGATCTCGGCCTCTTCGCGCAGGCGTTGCACCTCGTCGGTGGCTTCGCGCAGCAGGCGGGCGGCGCCCTCCTCGGCTCTCGTCTTGATCTGTGCTGCGGCCTCGCGCGAGGTGTGCAGGATGCGCGCCGCCTCCTCGCCGAGCATCCGGGTGACGAGCTCCTCGTCGAGCGCCACCGACGACGGCGATGCGCTCCGCTGCGAGGTGCGCAGCTCGCGTTCGAGGAAGCGCTCACGCTCCTGCAGGCGGGCCAGCTCGGCCGCCACCATCCTCAGGAACTCACGGACCTCGTTGGGTTCGAACCCCTTACGCGTCGTCGTGAACGACGCAGACGCGACCGAACTCGGCGACGAGGGGTCGGGACGGGGGAACGAAACGGCCATCGAACGCCAGCGTAGGTCGCCGTCACCGTCGGGTGGTGGCATCCTCACGTGGCGCGTTGCCGCCGAGGCGGCGCCGGCGGGCACATCCCGCTCGCGCCCGGCGCCTCACTCGGCGACGTTGAAGTCGTCGCCCGGCGTCCCGAGGTCGAGCCCGTTGCCGCCGAGTTCGTCGAGCGCGGCCAGCGCACCCTGCAGATCGTCGACGGGCACGATGAGCACGTCGTCGCCCGCGACCTCCCGGGCTCGGGCCAGATCCTCCTCACCCTGAGCCGACGGGACGATGAACACCGTCGCACCCTGCTGGCGAACGGCCGACACCTTCTGCGCCAGCCCGCCGATCGCACCCACCGAGCCGTCGATCCGGATCGTGCCCGTGACCGCCACGGCGAGACCTCCGGTCAGCTCGCCCGGCGTGAGCTCGTCGATCAGGGTGAGCGTGAAGGCGAGGCCGGCCGACGGGCCGCCGATCGCACCACTGTCGATCTGCACGTCGAAGGGCAGGTCGGCCCGGGCGGTGTCGAACGGCTGGAATCCGATGATGGTCCGCTCGGGTGTCTCGCCCGCACCGATCAACTCCACCTCGCCGGTGCGGGCACCCTCCCCCGGACGCTCGAACTCGATCTCGATCACGTCACCGGGCTGGTGCCGCGACAGCACCGACGACAGGTCGTCGATCGTCTCGAGCTCGACCCCGTCGACCACGAGCAGCTTGTCGCCGGGATCGAGCAGGTCGTCCGACGGCGCGTACTCGATGCACTGCCTCCCCTCGGCGTCGGCCTCCAAGCAGACGAGGTCGGCGACGATGACGTCGCCGGGGATGATCTCGGCCGGGTATCCGAGTGTGCTGAGCGCCACGTACTCGGCGGTCTCCTTCGCCGTCCGCATCATCTCGACGCTGAAGCTGCGCTGCTGGTCGGGGGTCTGCGTGCCGAACTTGTCCTCACGGCTGAGAAACCCCACCTCGGGTTCGTGGTCGCCGATCCACCAGTCGAGCAGGGTGATCTCGGGTTCGCGCACGGTGACGAACAAGAAGGCGCCTTCGGCCGGGTACCGGTCGACGGCGTCGAACGACAATCGATCGGCTACCCGCTCGGCGTCGGCCGGCACGAGCGCGAACTCGGCCGCGTCGCCGTCACGGTTCTCGGCCCGCAACGTGGCCGGCAACACGCTCACCACCAGCACCGCGGTCACGATCAGCACGGCGAGCACGGCGAGGGGAACCGACCACCAGCGATGCGCGGCCGCAGGCGCCCGGACGCCGGGCCCGGTGGCCGGTACCATCTCGTGTTGCGTGTCGTTGAGAGAACTCACCATCGCCTCGGCCTGGATCGCGGGATTGGCGATCCTGGCACTGATCGCCGCCGGCTGGCGCAAGCCTGCCAGAGCGAGCGCGTCCACGGCACGCGAGGGACGCAGGTCACGGATCCCGTCCGACGTCGGGCTCGCCGAGTCCGACACCGATCTCGCGCCGCGCACGTCGATGTGGCGCAAGGCGTGGTCGATCGTGGCGAGTGGCGGTCTGGCCGTGATCACCGGCGCGATCATCGCCACGGTCGTGTCGTTCGGGTTGGCGTTCGTCGTGATCCGACTCACCGACATGCTGAAGCAGTAGCGGCACCGTGCACGAACGCTGGCGCGACCTCGCGGTCGCCGGACACACGGGCGACGTCGAACTCGCCACCGCTGCCCTCCTCGACCCCGACCCGGTGGCACGCGAGCTCGCGCTCGGCGCGCTCGAACGGCTGGGGGAACTCGGCGACGACCATCTGCACGCCGCGCTCGACGATCCGGTGCCGGCCGTGCGACGACGTGCCGCCGAACTCGCGGCGAAGCATCCCCTCGTCGACCTTCGGATCGCGCTCGACGACACCGACGCCACCGTGCAGGAGATGGCTGCCTGGGCGTGCGGCGAACAGGTCGACATCCCTGCGCCCACGTTCGAGGCACTCGTGTCGCTCGCGACAGCGAGCTCGGTGGCACTGGTCCGCGAAGCAGCCATCGCTGCGTTGGGGGCGATCGGCGCCGACGCCGGTCTCCCGGCGATCCTGGCGGGTTGCCGCGACCAGCCCACCGTTCGACGGCGTGCCGTGCTCGCGCTCGCCCCGTTCGACGGTGACGAGGTGGAGGCGGCGATCGCTGCCGCGCTCACCGATCGCGACTGGCAGGTGCGCCAGGCAGCCGAGGATCTGGTGCGCGCGTCGCACGACCCCGGTCACGCAACCTCCTGAGCGGCAGCCGAGCGACGGCCGAGCGTTCCGATTGCCGGGACGGCTTCCTTGCCGGCGGACCGCATCGTCCGCGAAAACTCCCCGCACACACTCGGAGGGGGAGAGTTCACATGACCAACACACGTGGGCGCGGCGTACGACGCGCCGCCGCACTGGTACTCGGGGCCGCGCTGGTGGTCGCCTCGTGCGGAGGCGACGACGACGGCGATGCTGCCGACGACACCGCCGACACCGCTGCAGCGGCGACAGCGGCACCGACACCGACCGACGCCGGCGACACTGCCGACGAGGGCGGCGGCACGGCCACCACGGCCGGCGGTACCGCAGCGGGCGGCGACGCCGTCTGCGGTCTCGGTACCGGTGAAGCCGCCACCGGCGACCCGATCAAGATCGGCGCCGTCGTCGGCAAGACCGGCCCGGCCGACTTCAGTTCGGCCTCGCTCGGTGCAGCCGCCTACTTCGACTGCGTGAACGCCAACGGCGGCATCAACGGTCGGCCGATCGAGTACCTCGTCGAGGACGACGGGTGGGACCCGGAGAAGGCCGCCACCGTGGCGAAGAAGCTCGTGGAGGACGAAGAGGTCGTCGGCATGGTGGGCTCGACGAGCTTCGTCGAGTGCGCTGCGAACGCCCAGTACTACGCCGACAACGGCGTCGCCGTGATCGCAGGTGTCGGCGTGCCCCGCGAGTGCTTCTTCTCGTCGAACATCGCACCCGTCAACCAGGGCCCGCGTCTGTCCGGCATCGGCGCCGCCGAGTACGCCCGCGAACAGGGCGCGAAGAAGATGGCGTGCATCGCGAACGTCATCCCCAACTTCGGTGGTTGGGTGTGTCAAGGCCTGGAGGCCTGGGGCGAGGCGAACGGCGTGGAGGTCACGTCGTTCAACGGGCAGCCCGACGGCAGCGACGCCGAGACGATCGTGCAACAGGCGCTCGCCATCGAGCCCGACTCGATCACCGTCGTCGAAGCCGGTCCGGGTGTCATCGGCTACCTCAAGGTGGGCGAGCAGCAGGACGCCGACGTGAACTGGTACGCCCCCACCTCCGCCTACGACGTGGCGTTCCCGGCGGCCGTCGGCGACTACTGGTTCGGCAACCTGCAGGCCGAGATCGAGTTCAACATGCTCGACTCGACCGGGCCGCACAACACGCTGTGGCAGCAGGTGATCGACGAGTTCGGCGACGCATCGGCGCCTCGCGACAGCTTCTCCCAGGGCGGCTTCCTGTCGGCGATGATCGCCGTCGACGCGTTGCTCGGCCTCGACCCGGCATCGATCGATCGTGCCTCGGTCACCGAGGCCTTCATCGGCGTCGACTCCTTCGAGAGCGACCTGGTGTGCGGACCGTGGAGCTTCGGCGAAGGCGAGCACCACAACGCGAACCACGCCGGCCGCATCGTCGAGTTGGCGGCAGACGGTTCCTGGAAGCTGCTGAAGGACTGCTTCGAGGTGCCGGACCCCGAGCTCGCCGACATCGTCGGCTGAGCGAGGTCTGGTCATGCCCGACCTGGGCCCGTTCATCGTGAGCGGCGTGGCCGTGGGCTCCGTCTACGGCCTCGCCGGTCTCGGTGTCGTGATGCTCTACCGCACCACCGCGGTCGTGAACTTCGCCGCCGGCTCGATCGGCGCCGTCGGTGCGCTCACGGCATGGGAGCTCGAGCAGAACGGGCTCGCCGACCCGCTCACGTGGCTCGCCGCGCTCGTGGTCAGCACGGCGATCAGCACACTCTACGGCGTGCTGATCGCCGGCCGGCTCACCGACCGCGACCAGGCCGTCAAAGCATCGGCCACGCTCGGGTTGACCCTGCTGCTGATGGGCTTCTCGTACTGGCGTTGGAGCGACACGGCGCGCACGTTGCGGCTGCCGCTCGACGACCACGGCTTCACGATGTTCGGCGTTCGCATCATCGCGACCAAGGTGTTCGCGCTGGGCCTCGCCGTCGCGGTCGCCTGGATCACCCACGCCATGCTCCACCGCACCGACACCGGACTGGCGATGCGGGCCATGGCGGACGACCGGTCGCTCAGCGGTGTGCTCGGCATCGACGTGCGGCGCCACGGTGCGCTCGCGTGGTCGATGAGCGGGCTCGTCGGTGGTGTCACCGGGCTGCTCCTCGCCGACCTCATCCGCCTCGACGTCGCGACGCTCACCTTCCTCGTCGTGCCGGCCACGGCCGCCGCGCTCATCGCGCAGCTCCGATCGCTGCCGCTCACCGTGATCGGCGGCATCGGCCTCGGTGTCGTCGAGTCGTGCGGCGCCGCCTGGAAGAGCGTCAGCGACTACCGGCAGATCATCCCGTACGCCGCGGTGATCGTGATGCTGCTGTGGAGCCATCGCAGCAGGACGATCCCGATCGTGATGCGAGACGGACGATGACCCGCCTGCGCTCGCTGTTCGGCACGTCGACGATCGCCGCCATCGCCATCGCGTTCGTGGTCGCGCTCGTGGTGCCGATGGTGCTCGGCTCGGGCTGGGTGGCCACACTCACGAGCTGCGCCCTCTACACCCTGCCCGCCGCCGGCGTCGGCCTGTTGTACGGCGAACTCCGGCTCGCCTCGCTCACCCAGATCGCGTTCGTCGGGCTCGGCGGATGGATCGCGCTCCGGTTCGGCATCGGCTTCGGCTGGCCGCTCCCGGTGCTCGTGGTGGTCTCGGCCGCGGTCACCGCGCTGTTCGGCGCCGCACTCGCGCTGCCGGCGCTCCGCCTCCGCGACCTGTACCTCGCGCTCGTCACGCTGCTGGTCGCGGCGAGCGCCGACGTCGCGTTCAATGCCGCCGGCTTCCCCAATGGTGGCAGCGGCTTCCTCGGCTATCAGGCCTTCGGCGATCTGCAGCGACTGCGGCGACCAGCGATCGCCACCACCGACGACGGGTACTTCCGGCTCACGGTGGCCGTGCTCGTCGCGGTACTGCTCGGGCTGGTGTGGATCCGGCGGACGAGCCTCGGCCGGTCGTGGGCGCTGATCGCGCAGAGCGAAGGGGCTGCGGCGTCGAGCGGCATCCGGGTCACTCGCGGCAAGGTCGTCGCGTTCGCGATCGCCACCGGTACGAGCGGTATCGCCGGTGCGCTGATGGCGGCCAACCTCGGCCAGCTCGCCCCGTCGACGTTCCACGTCTCGAACTCGCTGTTGCTGTTCGCGCTCGTCGTCATCGCCGGCTCGCGCTCACCGGCCGGCTGGGTGATCGCCGCGCTGCTGTACCGCGCCGTGCCGTACTTCCTCAGCGAGCGCGGGCTGAACGGGCACCTGGCCACGATGCTGTTCGGTCTCGCCGTGATGCACAACCTGATCTCGGCGCCCGCCGGTCTCGCCGACCAGCTGGCCGGCGTCACCGCGAAGCTCCGCACCCGGCGGGCGGTGGCGCCGTGATCTCGATCGCCGAGCTCTCGGTCGACTTCGGTGGCGTGCGCCCGATCGACGGCCTCACGGTCGACCTCGACGCGATGGTGCACGGCGTCATCGGCCCGAACGGCGCCGGCAAGACCACGCTGCTCAACGTCGTGAGCGGGTTCACCCCACCGTCGGGCGGCTCGATCGTGATCGACTCGATCGACGTGTTCGAGCTGTCGGCCGATCAACGTGCGCGCTGGGGGATGCGCCGCACCTTCCAGACCGAGCAGCTGGTGGATCGGCTGAGCGTGTTCGACAACGTGCTCGTGATGGCCGAGACGTCGCTGCCGCGCCCGGCCCGCCACGACGCGTCGATGGCCGCGATCGAGTTCGTCGGCCTGCCGTCGGCGTCCGTTGCCGCCGGCTCGCTCAACAGCCTCGAACGACGTCTGGCAGAACTCGCTCGGGCACTGGTCGGCGGACCGAAGGTGGTGTTGATGGACGAACCGGCGAGCGGACTCGTCGGCCACGAGACCGAACAGTTCGGCGCGCTCGTCCAGCGGATCCCGGTCGAGCTCGGCGCACAGGTGGTACTCGTCGAGCACGACCTCGATCTGGTGTCGACGGTGTGCGAGCGCGTCGCCGTGCTCGACTTCGGCCGCCTGCTCGCGCAGGGACCGACGGCCACGGTGCTGGCCGAACCCGCCGTGCGCGCGGCCTGGCTCGGCGAGGCACTGACGTGACGAGCACCGCTGTCGGCACGAACGACGCCACGGCCCACACCGGGCTGAGCGTGCGGGGCCTCGACGTCGACCGCGGCGGTCGGCGAGTGGTCCGAGGCGTCGACCTCGACGTCGCGCCCGGCGAGATCGTCGCGCTCCTCGGGCCGAACGGTGCCGGACGGTCGAGCACGATCGAGACACTCGCCGGGCTGCTCCCGGCGTCGGGCGGCACGTACACCTGTGACGGCGCCGCGCTGCTCGGATTGCGGCCGGAAGCCATCCGGCGGGCCGGGGTGGCCACGGTGCTGAGCAACCACCGGGTGCTCGGCGGGCTCAGCGTGCGCGACAACCTGCTCGCCGCCGCCGGCGCCACGGGGCGCGAACGCGACGACCGGGTGCTCGACGCGATCCGCACGTTCCCCGAGCTCGACGCCCACCTCGCCCGCACGGCCAAGACGTTGTCGGGTGGCCAGCAGCAGATGCTGGCGCTCGGCCAGGCGCTCGTGTGCCGCCCGCGGTACCTGGTGATCGACGAGATGTCTCACGGGTTGGCGCCGGCGATCGTGGCGCGCCTGCTGGAGGTGCTGCGCCAGGTGTCCGCCACCGGCGTCGGGATCCTGCTCGTCGAGCAGTTCGCGAACGTCGCACTGCGTCTCGCCGACCGAGCGGTGGTGATGTCGCGGGGGCACGTCGTCCATCACGGCCCGTCGTCGAGGTATCTCGACGACCCCGACCTCTTGCACCGCCTCTACCTCGGACTCGACGCCGAGCCCGGTGGCGCCGGCGAGCCCGACGAGCCCGCCGGCGATCAGAAGTCGTAGCGATACACGTTGGTCTCGCGAGCACTGAAGCCGATGCGCTGATACAGCCGGTTGGCGGCCTCTCGCGACGGCCGGCTGGTGAGGCTCACGCCCTTCACCCCACGGCGACGCGCCTCGTCGAGCGCGGCGCGGTTGAGCGACTCGCCGATGCCGTGACCCCGGGCAGCCTCGTCGACGACGACGTCCTCGATCCAGGCCTTCACCCCCGTGGGAATGCGGTACAGCACGAGCGTCAGGCTGCCGACCACGACACCGTCGAGACGGGCGACGAACAGCACCGCATCCGCATCGGCGACGATCTCGGCCAGCTCCGCGAGCGTCGGGGGCGGCGACGACGAGAGCTGCGGGAGGATGCGCGCGATCCCGTCGCGCAGCTCCTCGGTGGCCTCGGTGGCGATCTCGATCACGACACTCACGATCGGCGACGTTACCGGCACACGTCCGCAGGCCATGGGACGCTCCGGTGAGGGCCGTCGATCGGCGGCCACCTACCGTCGTCGTGATGGACCAGCAGACCCTCTCCGATCTGGCCCGGATGCTCGGCTCGGTGCTCGAGCCCGTCACCGGTCAGGTGTACTTCTCCCCCGAGTGCCACGCCAACTACGCAGCCCTGGGTTTCTCGCCGAGCACGAACCAGGCGAACGGCGTGGCACTCCCCGACGGCCCCGCGTACTTCACGAGCCGCGGGTCGGTGATGGGTCAGGTGCCGGGCGAGCTCGTCGCCGCCGCGTTCGCCGTGTTCAACCCCGAGGCGGTGGTCCCGTCGGTCACCTTCGGCTGGACGATCACCGACGCGGCCACGATCTGTGCGGCCCGCGACGACGGCGCCATCGCGCAGCTGGTGCGCATCCTCGGCGAGTCGCCCGACGGTGTCGACCGGGCGAACGAGGTGCTGGCTCGCGCGGTCGCCACGTTGCGTCCCGAGGGCCGCCCGCTCTTCGCCGGCCTGTTGTCGCAGGAGATGCCCGACTCGCCGATCGGTGCGCTGTGGCGGCGCGGCGACATGCTGCGCGAGTACCGCGGCGACTCGCACACGGCCGCGTGGATCTCGGCCGGCTTCGACGCCACCGAGATCGGGTTGTTGAGCGAGCTCTACTGGGGACTGCCGATGCGGAGCTACAGCCGCACCCGCGCGTGGACCGAGACGCAGTTCGACGCAGCGCACGAGCGTCTGCGGTCGCGTGGCCTCGTCGACGACGTCGGCTTCACCGACGCCGGCCGGGCAGCTCGCGAGGCCGTCGAGGTGGCCACGGATGTGCAGATGCGCGCGGCGATCGAGGCGATCGCCGACGACGCCCACGAGCTGTTCGCGATCCTCGGCCCCTGGGGTGCCCGGGTGCGCGACCAGCACGGCTATCCGGCCTCGGGCCCGCACGACCTGGCCGACGCGGCACAGCGCCGCTGACCGGGGTACGGTCCGGCGATGATCCTCACCGAGCTCGACCGCGTCGACCCTGCGGCCTTCGCCGACCGCACCGGCTGGGACGCGAAGCCGCAGGGACTCTGTCGGGGCGAGGTCTGCGTGCCGGCACCGGGTGCCCTGCGCGACGACGGCATGCTCGACGTGTCGGTGGCGTCCGCACGGCTCGGCATGCCGATCGTCCACGACGACACCCACGGCATCTGGGCCGTCGGCCCGGCCACGGCCGGTGGGCGGGCGCTCGACACCGCGGTGGCGGCCGATCCCGAGCTGGTCACGCGCGACGGCGCACCGTTCCGGCTGAGCAGCCTGCGTGGCCGCAAGGTGCTGCTGGTCGCCTGGGCCAGCTATTGAGGCTGCCGCACCAGCCTGCCCGGGTGGCAGGCGCTCCACGCCGAACTCGAACCGCTCGGCCTCACCGTCGTCACCGTCGCGCTCGACGTCGAACCGGCGCACACCCACGCCTGGATCGACGCGGCCTCGCCGACGCACCCCAGCCTGATCGACACGACGCACGTCACCGACGAGCTGTTCGGATTCGTGAACATCCCGATGGCCGTGTGGATCGACGAGGACGGCGTGATCGTCCGACCCGCCGAGAGCGCGTCGATCGAACGCAGCCCGCTGCGCGACATGGACATCCCCGACGGTCTGCCCGAGCGGATGGACCGCACGTTCCGTGAGGTGAAGTCGATCCCCGACCACGCCGACGAGTACCGAGCGGCGATCACCGACTGGGTGCACCGCGGTGCGGCATCGCGATTCGCGCTCACGCCCGACGAGGTGGTGGCCCGGTCGTTGCCGCGCGGCGCCGACGAGGCTCGTGCGGCCGCCTGCTTCGAGCTCGGCGAGCACCTGCGACGTGAAGTCGACCACGACGCGGCCGTGCCGTGGTGGCGCGAAGCACATCGGCTGCACCCGGCGAACTGGACCTACAAGCGACAGGCCTGGACCCTGGTCACCACGCCCGAAGGTGCCACCGAGAACGATCTGATGCAGGGCCCGAACGACGTCTACGAGGGCAACTGGCTCGACGACGTCATCGCCTCGGGCGGCGGCGCGGCCTACACGGTGGAACCGCAGCTCTGACCTGCACCGCCCCCGATGCGAGCCGCCGACGGGATGCGCTGGATAACGTGAGTGCATGGAGCACCTGCGGTGGCTCGCCCAACCCACGTTGCACCGGCCGACGGTGATCGCCGCGTTCACCGGCTGGAACGACGGAGGCGACGCGGCGTCCAACGCGGTGCGTCACCTCGTCGAGAGCTGGGGGGCACAGCCGCTCGCCGAGATCGACCCGGAGGAGTTCACCGACTTCGCGACCGTGCGTCCGCACGTACGCCTCGCCGACGGTGCCACCCGCTCGATCGTGTGGCCGACGGTGGCGGCGTGGAGCGCCTCCACCCCCGGCGGCGACGTGATCCTGGTGCTCGGCCCCGAGCCGGCACTGCGCTGGAGGACGTTCACCCAGCAGGTGCTCGGCCTCGCGCAGCGCTTCGGCGCGGGTCTGGTCGTCACGCTCGGCGCACTGCTCGCCGACGTACCCCACACCCGGCCGGTGCAACTCATCGGCACCGCCACCGACGGGCACCTGATCTCGCGCTTCGACCTGCAGCGCAGCAGGTACGAGGGTCCCACCGGCATCGTCGGCGTGCTGCACGACGCGTGCACGTCGGCCGGCCTCGATTCGGTGTCGCTGTGGGCCGCCGTCCCGGCGTATGCGTCGCAGGTGCCATCACCGAAGGCAGCGCTCGCCCTGGTGTCGCGAGCGTGCGGCATCATCGGCTCGCCCACCCCCGTCGGCCGGTTGTCGCACGAGGCCGCCGAGTACGAACAGCGGGTGAGCTCGCTCGTGCGCGACGACGACGATCTCGTCGGCTACGTCGCCCGCCTGGAGACCCTCGATCTCGACGACGACGACGATGACGACGTCGACGACACGATCGGGGGCGAGCTCGCCGACGACGACCTGCCGGGCGAGCGACTCGCGCCGATCGACCCTGCGTCGGTCGACAGCGACGAGCTGATGGCCGAGGTCGAGCGGTTCTTGCGCGACCAGCCCGACGACTGACGCCGGCGCCCGACGCTCGGCGCCCGGCCGGCGATCAACCCGCGTCGCCGCGCCAGATGGGTTCGCGCACCGGCTCGAAGGCCGCCTGCATCTGCAGCCCGTCGATCGCGGCGAACGCGCTCGGCCCCCACCACGATGCGCCGGCCGTCGGGACGGGCAGCGCGTCACGCGAGAACCAGCCCACGCCCGACGTCTCGAGCGGGTGACCGGCGAGGTCGCCACCGGTGGCACGGCAGTGGAACAGCAGCAGGTACATCCCGAAGCGCGTGAACCCCATCCGCTGGCCGTCGACGACCGACAGCAGCTGCACCGGCTCGCACTCGATGCCGGTCTCCTCGTGCACCTCCTTCACGGCGACCTCGGCCGGTGAGTACCCGACGTCGGCCCACCCGGTCGGGTACAGCCAGATGCCGCTGTCGGGCCGCTGCACGAGCAGCACCTCACCGCGTTCGTTGCCCACGACCGCGCCGACGGCCACCTTGGGCGTCACGTACCCGGGCACCCCCTCACCCACGGACTCGAGCCACTCCTGCACGAAGTGGTCCTGCTCGCGGCGAACCTCGAGCGCGTCGTCGGCGGCCGCCTTGATGTCGGCGGCGACGTGGAGCACTTCCTGGAAGCGCTCCTGTTCGTAGAGGCTCTGCGTGAAGCCGAGACCGGTGCGGGCGATCGCCGCGAGCGTCTCGCTCCACCGCACGAGTTCACGGGTGAAGTCACCGGGGCCGACGTCGCTCACGGCCGCCGACCCTAGGGCATCCCCGTCACGACCATCGGATCCTCCCCGCGATCCGGGGTCGGCGACATCCGCGGCGGCCGTCGGTGCCGTACCGACGTCGTATGCGCCCCGATCGAGTCGAGCCCGCACCCGGCCAGGAGAGCGTGTGGGACTACCCGCGCCCGCCCGCGCTGTCGCCGAGCACCGAACGCATCCGGGTCGCGCACCACGGCCGCGTGATCGCCGACAGCGTGCGGACGATCCGGGTGCTCGAGACGAGCCAGCCCCCCGCCTACTACGTGCCTCGCGGCGACGTCGACGTGTCGGTGCTGCGCCCGCAGCAGCGCCGCACGAGGTGCGAGTGGAAGGGTGACGCCACCTACTGGTCGCTCGACGTCGGCGACGGGCACGTCGTCGAGGGGGCCGCCTGGAGCTACGAGCGACCCGTGCCCGCCTACGCGGCCATCGCCGGACACCTCGCGTTCTACGCCCAGGTGCTCGACGAGTGCTGGGTCGACGACGAGCGGGTGGTGCCCAATCCCGGCATGTTCTACGGCGGCTGGATCACCCGTCGGGTGGTCGGCCCCTTCAAGGGCGCGGCCGGCACCCTGCACTGGTGACGCCGCCGCGCCCCGCCCCGTCGACCATCGTGAGCGAGATGCGCACCGGCTGCGCATCCGGCTCACGAACGAACCCGTCCCGTGAGCGAGATGCGCACCGGCTGCGCATCCGGCTCACGAAGCGACCTGGCGAAGCGGGAGGGGCGCGAGGGGTTCGTACACTGGCCGGTCGATGGGACGTCCACGCAGGCTCTCGGCGATCGCGATCGGCGTCGCGCTCGTGTCGACCGCGGCGTCGTGCTCGGACGACGAGCCGACGGGGACCTCCGTCGCCGACACGGCGTCGACGACCACGACCGCGGTGGTCGTCGACGACGGGGTGCTCACCATCGGCGTGCTGCTGCCGATCACCGGTGCCGGCAGCGAGCTCGGCACGGTGATGCGAGACGCGATCGAACTGGCCGCCGACGAGGTGCGGGCGGCCGACGACGGCCGCCCGGTCGAGCTGATCGTCGTCGACGAGACCGAGCTCGGCGGCACGCTTCCCCCGGCGCTGGAGGAGATCTTCGGCGAGGACGTCGACGCGATCGTCGGACCGGCGTCGAACCTGCTCACCGAACGCCTGTTGCCGATGACGGTGTCGGCGCGCGTGCTCACGTGCTCGCCCACGGCCAGCGCGATCTCGCTCGACGCCGTGCCCGATGGCGGGCTGTTCGTGCGCACGATCCCGTCCGACTCGATGCAGGCCCGCGCCCTCGCCCGTCAGCTCGACGCGACCGGGACCGAGATCGTGCTGGCGCACGTCGACGATCCGTTCGGCGTGCCGTTCGTCGAGCGGGTTCGCAACGAGCTCAACCTGTTCGGCGCCACCGTCGTCGACGTGGTCCCCTTCGATCCGCGCCAGTCGGAGTACGGCGAGGTGGCCGACCGGATCGTCGGCTCGGGCGCTGCGACGATCGGCGTGATCGGCGATCCCGAGGCCGGACCCCGGCTGATGCAGGCACTCGGCGCGGTGGTCGATCCGGGGGTGCAGACGAGCATCTGGATGAACGACGCGATGCGCGTGCCGCAGTCCACCAGCTACCGACGGCTGCCGAGCGGCGTGCTCGCCCTGATGCAGGGCGTGTCACCGCGGTCGTCGGTGGCCGACCCGGAGGCCGCAGCCCGCCTGCCCGAAGGTGGGCGGTTCTTCGGCGCCAATGCGTACGACTGCCTCAACCTGATCGCACTCGCCGCCCACGAGGCCGATTCCACGATCGGGACGGCCATCGCGCAACAGGTGACGGTGGTGACGAGCGGTGGCACGCCCTGCAGCACCTACCCGACCTGTCTGACGAGTCTCGATGCCGGGCGCAGCGTCGACTACGACGGCCCGGGCGGCGCGCTCGACATCGGCGTGAGCGGCGATCCGAGCGTGGGTGCGTTCGAGCTCTATCGCTTCGGGTCGTCCGGTCTCGACGAACGCTTCGGCGACGTCGTGCGCGTGCCCTGACCCCACCGGGCTCGGGCCGGGACCGGGATCCGGCCGGGACCGGCTCAGATCTGGTGGATCAACTGCTCCACGGGGGTGACCATCCCGACGTAGAAGGCACCGAACTCGCCGTAGAGCGCCGACGCCTCGTCGAAGCGCATCGTGTAGACGACCTCTTTCAGGTCGTCGGGGTGCGCGGCGAAAAGGGTGACACCCCATTCGAAGTCGTCGAAGCCCGCCGAGCCGGTGACGTACTGGATCACGCGTCCCGCGAACTTGCGGCCGCTGGTGCCGTGCTCGTGCATCAGGCGCTTGCGGTCGTCGTACGCGAGCGTGAACCAGTTGGCGTGAGCTTCTCGCTTCTTGCTCATCGGATAGAAGCACCACGCCGGCATGTCCTTGCCCTCGGGCGGGATCGTCGGATACAGGCGGGCGCGGATCATCTCCTCGGGCAGGCCCTTCGCGTACTCGCTCGACTCCGTGAGGCTGACGTAGCTGTCGACCACCTCGAGACCGGCCCGCTGCACACCGGTCTGCAGCGAACGCAACTCGCGCAGGTCGGCGTGCATCGCCATCACCGCCACGTCGGCCTTGTGGCCGAGCATCGCGACGGTGCACACCATGACACCGTTGCTCTCGGCGGCCTTCACGGCGGCGACCAGCGCTTCGCCGTCGAACATCGGCGTCGGCTTGCAGAACAGGTGGATCACACCGAGGCCGGCGCTCGGCGAGACGGGTGCGATGGAGGAGTCGCTCATGGCTCCACCCTACGTCGGCTCGGCCAGCGAACCCCATGCGTCGTCGTCACCGATGCGCTCGGGTGCGTACACGTTGAGTCCGTCGGCGCGGGTGAATCCGACGAGCCGCAGGCCGGCGCGCCGTGCGGTCTGCACGGCCAGGCTCGTGGGCGCGCTCACCGCGACCAGCGTGCCGAACCCGGCCGCCCACGCCTTCTGCACCAGCTCGAAGCTCGCCCGACCGCTGACGTACAACCCGAGCCCGGTGGCGGGCAACGAACGGTCGAGCAACATCCGTCCGACCACCTTGTCGACCGCGTTGTGCCGCCCGACGTCCTCCCGCACGAGCAGCACCCGCCCGGCGGCGTCGAACACCGCGGCCGCGTGCACCGCGCCGGTCGCGGCGAACAGGGTCTGGCCCGGCATCGCCGCGTCGGGCAGGCCGGCGAGCACCGGTAGGGGGATCGGCGTGGTGGCGGGCAGCGGCGCCAGCCACGTGCAGAGTTCGTCGATCGCCTCGTTGCCACAGACGCCGCAACTCGAGGTCGTGTTCCCCAGCCTCGGTGTGGGCACCGGCGCGCGGCCACCGGTGTCGACGGTGACGACGTTGAACTCACTGTCGCTCGCGGCCCCGTCGGCGCAGTAGCGCACGCCCGTGACGGGCGCGCCGTGCAGCACGCCGTCGCCGTGGCAGAAGCCCACGGCGAGCTCGAAGTCGTTGCCCGGCGTCCGCATCGTGGTCGCCACCCGATGGCCGTCGAGCTGGATGCTCATCGGCTCCTCGACGATCAGCTCGTCGGGCCCGCGACGTGCGCTGCGCCGATCGACGCGGGTGACCAGGTGGGTGTCGGTGCGACGCCGTGCAGCCATCGCCTCGACGGTACCGGCGCTCGCCGCGATCAGACCGCGATCAGACCGCGATCAGACCGCGATCAGACCGCGATCAGGTCGAGCAGGTCGGCGCGCGAGGCGGGCCCGAGCGGCGGATCGGCCGGACGCTGGTCGCGGGTCTGCCACGCGGCCAGCACTCGCGCCCCGACGTCGGGATCGGTGGCCAGCTCGTCGGGTCGTGAGAGCAGGTTCAGGCTCCGGAAGAAGGCACGCAGCACGACCGGATCGGTGCGCATCGCCGGCAGCAGCCCGTCGCGGAGCACGGCCCGCATGAAGGTCCGTGGGTCGCTCGTGTCGGCATCGGGATCCTCGCCGGCGAGCAGTGCGGCCGCCACCCGGCGTGCCTCGGCGTCCTGGGCGACCCCTGCCTGGTACCACGGCAGGATCTCCGCCCGCAGCGACGCGTCGTATGCCAGGGCCACCTCGCGGAGATCGTCACCGAAGGCCGCGACCGCGTCCGCCATCAGATGGGCGCTCCAGAACGCGGTCGAGCATCCGCGTCCGTACAGCGGGTTGGTGCACAGCACGACGTCGCCCACCGGGATCACACCCGTGGCCACCGGCTCGCCGTCGACGACGTGGTCGCGCCACCGATTGAGCAGACCGGCCATCACGTGCACCTCGTCGGTGAGTGGTTCGCCACGCCCGTCGAGCCACGGGGCGGTGGCGGCGAGATGCCGGGCAGTGGTGTCGAACACCACGGGATCCGCGAGCAACTTGCGCAGCTGGTCGTCGTCGACCGGTGTGGCGAGCGTGATCGAGAACGTGTCGTTGTCACCGACGAACACGCCGTACTTGAGGTAACCGAGGTCGCCGCCGATCGGGCCGGTGCGCGGCGGAGCCTCGCACCCGGGGCGCAGGCGATAGAACCGGCTGTAGTACACGATGCCGGTGTCCTCCACCTGCTCGTGCACCGGCGGTGCGCCCAGCTCGGCCAGCCAGTCGGGCAGCACCGACCGTCGCCCGTTCGCGGCGATCACCAGGTCGAACGCCGACGTCGACCCGTCGGCGAGCCGGACACCCACGACGTGCGGCCGCCCCGGCTCGTCCGCGGCGACCAGACCGACCACGGGTTCGCCGGTGCGGAACGCGACGCGGCCGTCGGCGATCGCCGCCCGGCGCAGCACCCATTCGAACGTCGTGCGCCGGCAGGCGAGCATCACGAGCTCGTCGTCACCCGGTTCACGCTCGAAGCCCACCATGGTCGGGGGCAGATCGTCGTCGACCCGCATCTCGGTCGCGCCCTCGGCGAGCAACGCAGCGTGGATGTCGGGGTACGACGTCGCCAGCATGTTGCGCAGCCGTGCCAGGAACGCGTGGCTGTGACGAACCTGCGGCGCGCCTCGGCGATCCCATGCGAAGGCCTCGTCCGCCGACGACGGCATCGGTGTGTCGTCACGCTCGAACACCGACACCTGGTGACCCTGGCGAGCGAGCGCCAGGGCTGAACCGAGACCCGCCACACCACCACCGACCACTGCCACGCGCATGTCGCGAGGCTAGGTGTGAGCGTCCGGCCGGGTCGACGGACGGTGGCGTGACCTTTGTCGTCACGTCCGGACAGTCGTGACCGTGAACACCGCCACCGGATCGACGACGACCGGATCGACGACGACCGGATCGACGACCGGATCGACGACGACCGGATCGACAGCGCCCGGCAGGAGCGCCGGTACATTCGACACCGTGCGAGATGCCGACGTGCTGCTGGTGGAGGACGCCCCCGAGTACGCGCAGATGGTGACCGCGATCCTCCGGCAGTCGAACCATCGCGTGCGCACCGCCACGACCGTCGGCGACGCGCTCGCCGCGCTCACCTCGGCGCCACCCGACCTGGTGGTGCTCGACCTCACCCTGCCCGACGGCGACGGTCTCGATCTGTGCCGCACGATCCGCGAGCGATCGAGCGCGTACATCCTGGTGCTGTCGGGCCGTGACGAGGAGATCGACAAGCTGCTCGGCTTCAAGCTCGGCGCCGACGACTACGTCACCAAACCGTTCTCGCCCCGCGAGTTCGCGGCGCGGGTGGAGGCGTTGCTGCGCCGGCCCCGCGTCGCCATGGTGAGTTCGGAGCGGGTGATCGGGCACGTCACGTTGCGCACCGAGTCACGCGAGGTGGAGGTGGCAGGGCGCCCGGTCGAGCTCACCCGCATCGAGTTCGATCTGCTCGACACCTTGAGCGCCAGCCCGAAGGTGGTGTTCACCCGAGCCCAGCTGATCGAGCGGGTGTGGGGCCCGGACTGGTACGCCGACGACCACGTCGTCGACGTGCACATCGCCAACCTGCGCAAGAAGGTCGACCAGCCGGGCGGCACGAGTGTGGTCCGCACCGTGCGCGGCGTGGGCTACGGGCTCAACGGCTGACGGTCGACGCCACCCACGCCGTCAGCTGCTCGCGCAGCGACGCCGCCGACCCCCGCAACCCCTCGGCCCCGAGTCGGCCCGCCGCGTGGTCGGCACAGTGTTCGGCGAGGGCGCCGCCACCCACGAGCCGTGCGCTCGAGGTGATCGTGTGCACCAGTTTGCGCAACGCCTCGGCATCGCTCGAAGCACGCGCTGCGACGATGCCGTCGATCCGGACGTCCAGCTCACCGAGGAAGGTCGCCACCAGGTCGGCGACCGTGGCACGATCACCGATCTCGTCCACCAGCCCCTCGAGCTGGGCGACGTCGAGCACGCGCGGCCCGACATCGATGCCCGTGCTCGTGCTCGTGCTCGTGGCGGTCTCGGCGCGATGGCGTCGCGCCGCCACCCGGAGCGGCTCGATGCGTTCGAAGGCCGCGGCGAGATCGGCGAGGCCGACCGGCTTGGGCACGTAGTCGTCCATGCCGGCGTCGAGGCATCCGGCGCGGTCGGCGAGCGATGCGCTGGCGGTGACGCCGACGATCGCGACCCGGCGGCCGGCCGGCTCGGCCCGACGGATGCGGCGTGTGGTCTCGAGCCCGTCGATGCCGGGCAGGTGGTAGTCCATCAACACCACTTCCACCGCCGCGCCGTCCGCACCACCGAGGTGGCTGAGCGCCTCCTCGCCGCTGCCGACCACGTGACACGCATGGCCGAGGCTGCGCAGCTGCGCTCGAGCGAGTTGCTGGTTCACCGCGTTGTCCTCCACCACCAGCACCGGCGCCCCGACGACCGGTGCGACGGCCACGGGCGCTGTGGGCGCGGGCGCTGTGGGCGCGGGCGAGGACCCGGGCGTCGCACGCTGGACATGCTCGACGTGCTCGACGGGCTCGACGGCGTCGAGGGGGAACACGAGCCGGAAGGTCGTGCCCGTCCCCACCTCGCTCGTCACGTCGACGGTGCCACCCAGCATCGCCACGATGCGTTGCACGATCGACAGCCCGAGCCCGGCACCGGCCCGCCGGCCGGCGGTGGTGGCCGAGCGGAACGGCTCGAACACCTGGCGCAGCTCGTCGGCGGGGATGCCGTCGCCGGTGTCGACCACCTCCAAGACCAGCTGGCCCTGCGCCTCCACCGACGCGAGCACCCGCACGCGCCCGGCCGAGGTGAACTTCAGCGCGTTGCCCACCAGGTTCGACATCACCTGACGCAGGCGGACCGGGTCGGTCCGCACGAGCGACGGCATCGAGGGGTCGATGAGCGCGTTCACGTCGACACCCGGCTGCGCGGTCGTACGGGCGATCGCCACCACGTCGGTGAGCAGGCCGCGCAGATCGACCGGCGCCAGCTCGATGCTCATCGAGCCGAGCTCGAGCCGTGAAGTGGTGAGCAGATCGTCGACCACGCGCGTGAGGTCGCGGATCTGCCGGTTGATCGTGCCGGCGAGATCGCGTTCGGCGTCCGGGAGTTCGCCGTGCGAGAGCAGTTCGCTGATCCCCTGCACGGCGTGCAGTGGATTGCGCAGCTCGTGGCTCACCGTGGCGAGCACACGCGAGCGCAACTCGGCCTCTGCCACCGCGTCGTCACGGCTCGACCGCAGCTCGTCGACCATCCGCTTGTGTGGCGTGACGTTGCGCGTCGTGAGCACGATGCCGCTCACCTCGGGGTCGTCCAGCAGGTTGACCGCGTGGATCTCGAGGGTCTCGACGGTGTTGTCCGCCGAGATCACCTCGATCTCGCCGCTCACCGACTCGCCGGGGCGGGCGAGCACCTGCTGTTGCAGCGCGAGCACCGACTCCTCCTGGCCCGGCGCCAGCAGGTCGAAGATGCTGCGCGATGCCCAGAACTCGCTCGGATAGCCCATGATCGGCTTGTAGCGGCCCGACGTCTCGATCAGCCGGCCCTGCTCGTCGACGAGGCTGATGGTGTCGTGGATGTTCTCGACGAGCTTGCGCATGAGGCCGTCGGCCATCGGCTGTCGGTCGTCGACCGGGCTGAGCACGCCGAGCAGGGCGATGCACACGCCGTCGCGACGGATGGGCGTGACGTCGAGGCGGGCACGGGCGAGCGAGCCGTCCCGGCGGACGTGCAGCTTCTCGGTCGAGTAGTGGTCGAGGTCGCCGGCGACGAGCCGCTCGATGTACGCCCGCGTCCACGACTGGTCCTCGGGTCGGGTGGTGCGCGCCACGTCGAGATCGACGATGTCGTCCGACCCGTACCCGAGGTAGGCGCGGTACGCCGCGTTGCCGGCCAATTGGCGTCCACTCGGGCTGACGAGCGACAGCGGGATCGGGGCGAGCTCGAACACGGTGAGCCACAACCGCTCGTCGAGCTGGGCGAACTCGTCGGCGATCGCCCCGCGGAACACCGCAGGGCTCTCGGCGATCTCGGGCGATTCCGGCACGACAGCCATGATGGTCGATCGTCCGGCGGCCGGACCGCGCGCACCACCAGGTGCAGGCCGTCGAGAGGTGCCGACACCCGGTCGCGGTTCGGTCCGCGAGCCGGAGATCAAGATCGGATCAAGCCGGATCAAGCGCAGATCAGGTTCCACGTCCGGTGCTTGCCGACCGCGGCGCGTGGTCGCACACTCATCCTCATGCCTCGCGACGCAGCCGTGCCGGCGGCCGACGATCTGCGCGATCTGCGCGATCCACGCCGTCCGACAGATGTCGTCGCGCGCCTCGCGTTGCAGCTCGTCATGTCGACCGACGACGAGTTGGACGAGACGATCGTCGACGTGCTGCGCAGCCTCGGCGAGCTCGAGGACGCCGATCGCGCCTACATCACGATGTACGCCGAGGACGGCACGTTCAGCAACAGCCACGAATGGTGCCGGCGCGGTGTCGAGTCGCACCAGGACACGATCCATCACCTGTCCTCGAGCGACTTCCCGTGGTCGGTCGGCCTGGCGGAGCGAGGCCAGGTGCTCAACGCCGGCAGTCTCGACGAGATGCTGCCCGACGGCCGGGCCGAGTACGAGTCGTTCGCCCGCTTCGGGGTGTGCTCGGTGTTGCAGGTGCCGATGCAGGTGCGCGGGCGGTTGCGGTGCCTGATCGGCTTCAACCGCCTGCGCGACAGCCGCCGCTGGAGTGACGACACCGTCGAGGTGGTCGGCGCGATCGCCGACGCGATCGCGGTGGTGCTCGCCCGTCGCGACAGCGAGCGCGACATCCGCGCCGCTCGCGACGCGGCCGAGCGGGCGAGTCGCGCCAAGGACGAGTTCATCGCCCGGATGAGCCATGAGCTCCGCACCCCGCTGCACGCGATCCTCGGATTCGCCGAACTGCTCCGGCTCGAGACGTCGTCCGACTCGGCGACCGCCGCGATCGACCAGATCGAGACGGGCGGGCGCCGGCTGCTCACGTTCGTCGAGGACCTGCTCGACATCGGCCGCGTGGCGTCGGGCGAACACCGCATGTCGCTCGAGCCGATCCCGCTGCGGTTCGCGATCGAACGCGCCGTGGTGGAGCTGCGGTCGATCGCCGCCACCCGTGGGGTGCGCCTCGTGCTCGGAGCCAGCCTCAGCGGGGTGGTCGTGCGTGCCGACGAGCACATGCTCGGCAAGGTGTTGAACAACCTGGTGTCGAACGCGATCAAGTACGGCTGGTCGGGCGGCGTGGTGGAGCTCGACGCGTTCGTGGTCGACGGTCGGTGCCGGTTGATGGTGCGCGACCACGGCCCCGGACTCACCCCGGATCAGCTGCAACAGGCGTTCGGGTCGTTCGTGCGGCTGAGCGACGACCAGACGGCCGAGCCCGGCATGGGCATCGGACTCACGATGTCGCGGTCGTACGCCGAGCAGATGGGCGGCTCGCTCGACCTGCAGAGCGTGCCCGGCGAGGGGACCACGGCCGTGATCACCCTGCCGGTGTCGATCCCGGTCTGATCCCGGTCTGATCCCGGTCTGATCCCGGTCTGATCCCGGTCTGATCCCGGTCTGATCCCGGGTCCGTCCGTCGTTCAGGCGGCGACGAGGACCTGCGGCTCGACGGGGGCGGGCTCCCAGGCGGCCGCCGTCGTCGACGCCACGAAGTGCTCCCGGGCGGCGTCGCTGCGCAGGGTGTCGAGGTCCCACCAGCTGAGCGGCGAGCGGGGATCGGTCAGCGGGTGCCACAGCACGGCCACGTCCGACAGACCGCCGGCCACGAGGCGCTCGACGGCCCACACGTGGAACACGGCCAGGGTCTCGTGGTAGCTCGCCGCTGCGGCGAGCTCGCCCGGCACGGGCATCGGCACCTGATCGCGGCGCAGCGCCTCGAGCGCAGCGGCCGGACCGACCGTGCGCACGAGTCCGGTGATCGAGCGGAGGAGGTCGAGATGGGTGTGCGGTGCCATGACGTGCAGTGAACCGCCGGACGCGGTGCGTCGGCGACGGATCGCGTGCAAGAATCCCCGGGATGAGTTCCGAAATCGTGGTGATCGATCAGATCGACCGAGAAATCCTCAGGATCTTGCGAAATGACGCACGGATCGGCTGGAACGAGCTCGGGAGCCGGATCCGGCTCTCCCCGAACGCAGCCGCTGATCGGGTACGTCGTCTGGCACGCGCCGGGGTGATCCGTCGCTTCACCGTCGACGTCGACCAGTCCCGCTTGGGTCGCACGCTCGAGGCCGTGATCGACGTCCGTCTCGATCCGCACGAGGACAGCAGCCGGTTCCGCGACGGTGCGCTGCAGTGCGAGGAGGTCACGTGGTTGGCCCACGTGACCGGCCGTACCGACTTCCAGGTGCACGCCGCCTGCAGCGGCACCGCCGGCCTGAACGCGCTGCTGCGCCGGTTCCGGGAGGAGTTCGGCGCGCTCGAGACCGAGACCACCGTGGTGCTCGATCGTGCGCTCTAGCGCGACCGGACGGGTTGCCCGTTAGCAGTCAGAGGTCTAGAGTGCTAGCAGTCTCGCACCCCGAGTGCGAACGCCTCGACCACCCACCCGAATCACTTCAACACCTCAACGCGGAGGAACCCGAATGCCGAAGATCATCGCTTTCGACGAGCAGGCTCGTCGGTCGCTCGAGGCGGGCATGAACAAGCTCGCCGACGCCGTGCGCGTCACCCTCGGGCCGAAGGGCCGCAACGTCGTGCTGGACAAGAAGTGGGGCGCCCCCACGATCACCAACGACGGTGTGTCGATCGCCAAGGAGATCGAGCTCGAGGACCCGTACGAGAAGATCGGTGCCGAGCTCGTCAAGGAAGTGGCGAAGAAGACCGACGACGTCGCCGGTGACGGCACCACCACCGCCACGGTGCTCGCGTGGAGCATGGTGCGCGAGGGCCTGCGCAACGTGGCCGCCGGCGCCAACCCGATGACCCTGAAGAAGGGCATCGAGGCCGCCGTCGAGGCCGCGGTCGCCTCGATCAAGGATCTCGCCAAGGAAGTCGACTCGAAGGAGCAGATCGCCCAGGTGGCGAGCATCTCCGCCGCCGACACCGAGATCGGCGCCACCATCTCCGAGGCGATCGACAAGGTCGGCAAGGACGGCGTCATCACCGTCGAGGAGAGCCAGACCTTCGGCATCGAGCTCGACTTCGTCGAGGGCATGCGCTTCGACAAGGGCTACATCTCGCCCTACTTCGTCACCGATCCGGAGCGGATGGAGGCGTCGCTCGACGACCCGTACATCCTGCTCGTCAGCTCGAAGATCAGCTCGGTGCGCGACATGCTGCCGGTGCTCGAGAAGGTCATGCAGTCGGGTCGCCCGCTCGTGATCATCGCCGAGGACATCGAGGGCGAGGCGCTCGCCACCCTCGTCGTCAACAAGATCCGCGGCACGTTCAAGTCGGCCGCCGTGAAGGCCCCCGGCTTCGGCGAGCGCCGCAAGGCGATGCTGCAGGACATGGCGATCCTCACCGGTGGCCAGGTCATCAGCGAAGAGGTCGGCCTCAAGCTCGAGAACGCCACGATGGATCTGCTCGGCCGCGCCAAGAAGATCATCATCACCAAGGACGAGACCACCATCGTCGAGGGCGCCGGTGTCGAGGACGACATCAAGGGCCGCATCAACCAGATCAAGGCCGAGATCGACAACACCGACTCCGACTACGACCGCGAGAAGCTGCAGGAGCGGCTCGCCAAGTTGAGCGGCGGCGTCGCCGTGCTCAAGGTCGGCGCCGCCACCGAGGTGGAGCTGAAGGAGAAGAAGCACCGCATCGAGGACGCGGTGAGCACCACCAAGGCTGCGATCGAAGAGGGTGTCGTGCCCGGCGGTGGCGTGGCCCTGCTGCGTTCGCAGGCCGCCGTGCTGGCCGCTGCGGAGCAGCTGTCGGGTGACGAGGCCACCGGTGCCCGCATGGTCGCCAAGAGCCTCGAGGCCCCGATCAAGCAGATCGCCGAGAACGCCGGCATGGAGGGCGGCGTCGTCGTCGAGAAGGTGAAGCACCTCACCGGCAACGAGGGCCTCAACGCCGCCACCGGCGAGTACGAGGACCTGGTGAAGCTCGGCGTCATCGACGCCGCCAAGGTGACCCGCTCGGCGCTGCAGAACGCTGCGTCGATCGCGGCGCTGTTCCTCACCACCGAGGCGGTCATCGCCGACAAGCCCGAAGAGGCTGCGGCCCACAGCCATGGTGGAGGCATGGAGGACTTCTGATCCTCCCATCGGGGCCGATCGTGGCCCCGGCACCATCACCGAGCACACGCGGAGCGACCCCGGGGCGATGTACCCGGGGTCGTTCCGCGCACCAGCCCGCTCACCGAGTGGAGAGCGTCCTGATCAGCCGCCGCGGGAGAGTGGCGTTGGTCAGGCGGGAGCGAGCTGGCGGTCGTGTTCGCCGAGGTCGGCGGGAGCGGTCGAGGCGGTGACGGCGTCACGCGCCAACCACGGCGAGATCACGGTGTCGGCGTCGACGATCACACACACGTCGCCGGTGGCGATCCGGCGACCCAGGTCCTCCTGGGCGGCTCGGTCGGCCGCGGCAACGGCGAGGGCGTCGGCGAAGGGAACGGCGAGCAGCAGCGTGCGGTCCGTGGAGTTGCCGTCGACGACGACCACTTCGATCGACTCGACGGTCGCGGGATCGGCGTCCTGGTGGCGCAGCTCCCACAACCGGCGCGAGATCGTGCGCTCCTCGTCGTTGGTCAGCACCACGAAGGTGACCGTGCTCATGCCGACGATGATGTCGGGCCCGGATCAAGGGAAGGTCAACGGCCACCCGTGCGGGCGCTCAAGTTGTCGTTCAGCTCGCTTCTGGTCGCGCATCGTCACGCTCTGCGTGATGATGCGCGACCAGAACGGTCCTCGATCAGCCGCCGGCGACGGCGGGGATGATGCTGACGGTCTCGCCGTCGGGCACCTTGGTGTCGAGCCCCTCGAGATAGCGCACGTCGTCGTCGGCGACGAACACGTTGACGAACTTGCGCAGCGCGCCCTGCTCGTCGAACAACCGCTCGCCGAACCCCGGGTGCGCGGCCTCGAGCGCAGCGAGCACCTCGGCGAGCGTGGTGCCGTCCACCGACACGGTGGAGCTGCCGCCCGCCAGCGGGCGCATGGTGGTGGGGATGCGAACGGTCACGGCCATGAGCGAAAGACTACCGATCCGGTCGAGATTTCACGCCGCTCGCGACGCGCTCGTCGGCGGCACGCGGCCGGCCCACGGCGATGCCTGCTCCAGCTGCGCCGCCACGCGCACCAACAGGTCCTCACGTCCGGAGGCTGCCACGAGTTGCACCCCGACGGGCAGGCCATCGGCGGTCCAGTGCAACGGCAGGCTGATCGCCGGCTGCCCGGTGACGTTGAACTGCGCGGTGTACTGCAGCAGTTCGAAGATGCGGAAGCCCTTGCCCGGCTCGGAGAGGTAGCCGATCCGTGGTGGCGGCACCGCGATCGTCGGCGTCACCAACAGGTCGTGACCCGGCGACCCGTCGGCCGGATGCCACCACGACAGCACCCGACGGCACCAGCGGTGCACCTCGAGCATCGCGGCCACGTACTGCGGGCCGGTGACCGCTCGCCCGAGTGCGGCGAGCGCGAGGTTGTCGGCCTCCACGTCGTCGGGACCCGGCTCACGGCCGATGGTGTCCGCCAACACCGCGACGTCGTTCGCAGTCCACGTCGCCACGATCGTGCGGAAGTGGTCGGCGAAACTCGGATCGCCGATCGCCGCCGGCCAGCCGTCGTCGACGTGGTGGCCGAGCGTGGCGAGCAGCTCGCCGGTGCGGCGCGCGGCGACGGTGCACTCCTCGTGGCCGACGGCACCGAGCGGCGGGTGGTCGAGCACACCGATCCGCAGCGCACCCGGATCGGCGCGCCGTTCGTCGACGAGCGGCCGCGCGAACGGGGGCGCGGTGTAGGGGTCGCCCGGTTCGTAGCCGGCGAGCACGTCGAGCATCGCCGCGGTGTCGCGCACGGTGCGCGTGACCACGCCGTCGATCGTCGAGCCCATCCAGCTCTCCCCGACGTCGGGCGCGAGCGACACGCGGCCGCGTGAGGGCTTCAGGCCGACGAGGCCGCACTCGGAGGCCGGGATGCGGATCGAACCGCCGCCGTCGTTGGCGTGGCCGACTGCCACGATGCCCGC
The DNA here is from genome assembly GCA_020637235.1 of Acidimicrobiaceae bacterium. GTDB lineage: Bacteria > Actinomycetota > Acidimicrobiia > Acidimicrobiales > Ilumatobacteraceae > VFMC01. The sequence goes on from JACJWG010000020.1 coordinate 29,504, forward strand.
CGCGACCGCGGCGGCCGAGCCGCCCGACGAGCCACCGGTGGAGTGATCGAGGTTCCAGGGATTGCGCGTCGGTCCGTACGCGAGTGGCTCGGTCGTGATCGTCGAACCCCACTCGGGGGTGTTGGTGCGGCCGATCGTCACCAGCCCGGCGCCGTGGAGGCGCCGGTACATCGCCGAGTCGTGCGGGGCACGGAAGTCGATCGCCTTCAACGCCCGCACGCCCTGGTGGTGCGGCTCGCCGCCGATCGCACACCCGAGGTCCTTCACCACGATCGGCACACCGGCGAACGGTCCGGTGGCGGCGACCGCTTCCGCTCGAGCCGCATCGGCACGCGGGTGGATGATCGCGTTGATCGACGGGTTGACGGCGTCGGCAGCTGCGAGGGCGGCATCGACGAGTGCGCCGGGCGGCACCTCGCCCGAGCGGACGAGTTCGGCTTGGGCGGTGGCGTCGAGCAGGGCGAGCTCGGCCGGATCGATCGAACGGGTCATGCGCGACACCGTACGCCCGGCACCCGTGTCGCCGGCACTCGTACACTCGCAGGGATGCGCGTGGTGGCGGCCGTCGACAAGTACAAGGGGTCGCTCACCGCAGCGCAGGTCGCCGCCGCGATCGGACACGCCTGCTGGGAGCTCGGCCACGACTGCACCGAGGTGCCGGTGGCCGACGGCGGCGACGGCACGCTCGAAGCGCTCGGCGGCCCCAACCGGCGGTCGACGGTGACCGGCCCGCTCAGCGATCCGGTCGAGGCCGAGTGGCGGTTGTCGCGCCAGACCGCCATCATCGAGATGGCACGCGCCTCCGGTCTCGCACTCGTCGGTGGTCGCGAGCACAACGACGCGATGGCGGCCTCCACCGTCGGCACCGGCGAGTTGATCGACCAGGCACTCGACGCGGGCGCGAAGCGGATCATCGTCTGCCTCGGCGGCTCGGCCACCACCGACGGCGGCCTCGGTGCCGTGCGCGCGATCCACGCACCGCACCGTCTGCGAGGGGTCCGCCTGTTGGTGGCGTGCGACGTCACCACTCGCTTCACCGACGCAGCGCCGGTGTTCGGTCCGCAGAAGGGCGCGTCACCGGCGCAGGTGCGCATGCTGACCGGTCGCCTCGAGCGCCTCGTCCAGGTGTATCGGGACGAGTTCGGCGTGGACGTCAGCACCATCGCCGGTGCCGGCGCGGCGGGCGGGCTCGCCGGAGCGCTGGCGGCGTTGGGCGGCACGCTGGTGCCCGGCTTCGAGCTCGTGGCCGACGAGCTCGACCTGTACGACGCCATCACCGGCGCCGACCTCGTGATCACCGGCGAGGGCCACCTCGACGCACAGAGCTTCGAGGGCAAGGTCGTCGGTGGCGTGCAGGCGATCTGCGAACGTGCCGGCGTGCCGGTGGGCGCCGTGGTGGGTGACGTCGACGACGACGTGGCCGATCGACTCCCGGTCGTGTCGTTGGTCGCGCGGTTCGGGATCGAGCGAGCGATGGCCGAGCCGATGTGGTGCGTCGAGCAGGCCACGACCGAACTGATCGAGGAGATCCGTTCTGGTCGCGCATCGTTGCGCTGAGCGCAACGATGCGCGACCAGAACGTGCGTGTGGTGGTCAGCCGGTGGTGGTCGTCTCGCCGCCGACGGCCGGCAGCGTGGTGACCACGCCGGCCACCGTGGTGGTGGGCGCGCCCATCTGCTCGAGCGTCTTGTTCGCCTTGTCCGAGCCGAGCATCACGATCACCGAAGCGCCCTCGGGCAGCACACCACCCTCGATCGGCGCCGGCGTCGACACCTCCTGCACCACCGGGTTGCCGAGCAGCACCGCGAGCGACTGTGCGACCGGGAGCGCGCCGGTGTTGGTGGCGTCGTACAAGATGGTGGTGAGGTCCTGCTTCTGGGTGGCGTTGGTGGCGCCGGCCGTCGAGAAGCCCTGTCCCTGCAACGCCGTCGTGAGCACACCGGCTGCACCGTTCACCGTGGATGCATTGGCCACCACCACCACGGCGCCGTCCACGGTGGGCACGAACTGGGTCGTGGTGGTCTCCGACGGCAGGGTGCTGACCGGCGTCACCGTCGACGCAGGTGTCGAGTCGAGCGACACCGTGGTCTGGGTGGCGTCGGGCGTGGAGGTGGTGCCGCCGTCGTCGTCGCTGCGGATCTGGCGCAGGATCAAGAACCCGGCCACGACGGCGACCAGCGCGATGACGATCGCCGCGGTGGAGCCCATCGGCGAGCCCGCCGACATGGCGGTGTCACGACCCCGACGTGGCTGGTCGCTGCTCATGCGTGGAACCCTCCCTGTTCACCGGTGCGGCCCGGACCATCGAGGCGCGCACGGCGACGGCGCTCGCGCTGGCGACGCAGGCGTCGCACCACGAGCGGGTCGACCTCGAGAGCCCCGGGGAGGTCGAGCAGCTGATTGAGTTCCTGATAGTACTCCTCGGTCGAGCAGGCGAACCGCGCACGGATCGCGGTGTCGCGTGCGTCGTCCTGCATCCACCACGAGCCCTCGAACTCGATGATCGCAATCTGGCGCTCGCTGAGGTCGCGCGCGGTCAGGGAGGAGGTCGTGTCGGCGGTCATACGGGCCACAGCCTTGCCGGTCGGGGCACCGCGTTACAAGCACCCCTGCACCGCCGGCTCGTCGGGCGCGCGTCGGGCGCGCGTCGGCCACGCCCGGCAGCCACCGGTATCGTGCTCGGCCGATGACCAGCAGCGTTCCGCCTCCGCGTCCGTTCCTCATCGGCGTCGCCGGCGGCACGTGTTCGGGCAAGACGACGGTGAGCGAACGGCTGGCCGAGCTCGCCGGCGAAGAGCACCTGGCGCTCATCAAGCTCGACTCGTACTACATCACCCGCGACCACCAGCCGATCGAGGAGCGGGCGCTCGCCAACTACGACCACCCCGACGCGTTCGACTGGCCGCTCCTCAACGACCACATCGCCGCCCTGCTCAACGGCGCCACGGTGCCGGTGCCGATCTACGACTACGCGAACCACACCCGCAGCGGCGACGTGCGGATGGTGGCGCCGGCCCGGATCGTGGTGGTGGAGGGCATCCTCGTGCTCTACGAGCCACGCCTGCGCGAGCGGTTCGACCTCAAGGTGTACGTCGACACCGACGCCGATCTGCGCCTGATCCGGCGCCTCACGCGCGACGTGGCCGAGCGCGGTCGCACACCCGAGAGCATCGTGTCGCAGTACCTCACCACCGTGCGCCCGAGCCACGAGCAGTTCATCGAACCGAGCAAGCGGCACGCCGACGTGATCTTTCCGCAGGGCGGCCTGAACGAGCCGGCACTCGACGTGCTGCTCGCCCGCGTGCGCGAACTCGTCCGCGTGGCGTGACCGCCTGCCGAGAGCCGGGTGTGGGAATCGAACCCACGACATCTTCATTACAAGTGAAGTGCTCTGCCAACTGAGCTAACCCGGCATGGCGAGAGCAGTGTAACGATCGTGCTCGGGGGCGGACGCCTCGTTCAGGTCGTGCGACGGCGGGCGCGGGTGACCTCGTACGTGGCGAGGGCGGCGGCGGCCGACACGTTCAGGCTCGACAGGCGACCGAGCATCGGGATGCTCACGATCATGTCGCAGCGCTCGCGCACGAGGCGCGACAGACCCGCGCCTTCGGCGCCCATCACGATGCAGATGCCGTCGGTGGCGAGCTCGCCCAGGTCGAACAGCTCGCGGTCGGCCTCGTCGGCGAGGCCCACCACCCAGATCCCCTGGTCGCGCAGCGTGGTGAGTGCACTCGGCAGACCGCCCACCATCACCATCGGCACGTACTCGACGGCACCGGCGGCCGCCTTGGCGACCGTGGGCGTGACGTGCACGGCCCGGTGCCGGGGCAACAGCACGCCCTGCACACCGGCACCCTCGCAGCTGCGCAGCAGCGCACCGAGGTTGCCGGGATCGGTCACCCCGTCGACGGCGACGAGGAACGGCGCCGGCCGCCCCGGTGAGCGGCGCACGAGGTCGGCGAGGTCGGCCTCGGGCACGCCGTTGGCGTAGGCGATGATCCCCTGCGGCGCCTCGCTGCGCGCCGCGGCCTCCAGGCGCTTGCGCGCCACGTGCTGAACCGGCACCCGCTCGTGGCTCGCGATGTCGACGATGTCCTGCACCGTCTCGTTGTCGTCGAGGTCGCTCGCGATCCAGATCTCGCGCACCCGCCGCCGGCCGGCGAGCAGCAATTCGCGCACCGCCTGACGCCCCTCGATCTGTTCACCGCCGAGTGTCTTCTCGGGCTTGCGTGCCGGGGCGCCCGTGGGCGACACCTTGCCGGTGCGACCCTGGCCCCGCGACGCGAACTTCGTCGAGCCGCCGCGCGGACCGCCACCCGCCGCGGCCGACGAACGTCCTCCCGACCCGGCACCACCGCCGGCACGGCCGCCCGAGCGGGCACCACCCGCCGACGAGGACGCGCTCGCACTGCGGGCAGCCCCGCGACCCGCACCGGCACCGCCCTTGCCGCCGGCTCCCTTGGCCCCGACACCCTTCCCGCCTCGTTTCGTGCTGCTGCCCTTCGACGACGTCGGTTTCACGGCTGCTCCTCGCGGTGGATCACGGCCACCGCCCACGCGGCGATGCCCTCACGGCGTCCCAGTGTGCCGAGTCCTTCGGCGCGTCGCCCCTTCACCGTCACCGGGGCACCGGCCGCGTCGCTCAGGTTGGCCTGCATCTCGGCCTTGCGCGGGGCCAGCTTCGGCGCCTCGCACACCACCGCGCAGTCGACGTTGCCGATCCGCCATCCCTCGGCGCGCAGCAGCCCGGCCACGTGCCGGACGATCACCAGCGAGTCGACGCCCTGCCACTGCGGATCGGTGTCGGGGAAGTGCTCGCCGATGTCGCCCAGCCCGGCCGCGCCCAGCAGCGCGTCGGCGACGGCGTGCGCCGGCACGTCGGCATCGCTGTGGCCCACCAGCCCCCGTTCGCCGGCAAAGACGACGCCGCCGAGCACGAGCACCCGTTCGGGATCGTCGCTGAAACGATGGATGTCGAATCCCTGTCCCACCCGAACGTTCATCCCGATTCCCCCGTCGCTGCCCGGTCCTGCCCCGCCACCACCTGGCGGGCCCAGTCGAGGTCGGCCGGGTGCGTGATCTTGCGATTGTCGGCCTCGCCGGGCACCACCACCACTCGCCCGCCGATCGCCTCGACGAGCGACGCGTCGTCGGTGCCGTCGCGGCCGGACGCGTGCGCACGCCGCAACGTCTCGGCCCGGAACGCCTGCGGGGTCTGCACGGCACGAAGGGCGTCGCGCGACGGGGTGGACACCACCACCCCCTCGGCGTCGACGACCTTGATCGTGTCGGTGACGACCACGCCCGGAATCGCCCCGTCGGCGCCGGCGACCACGGCGTCGACCACCGCCGAGTACAGCCCCGGCGTCGCGAACGGGCGCGCTGCGTCGTGGACGCACACCACCGTCGCGCCATCCGGCACGACGTCGAGACCGGCGCGCACCGATGCGGCGCGAGACGCACCGCCGGCGACCACCACGTCGGCGGCGCACGCCCGGGACTCGCCGGCGACGTCGCCGGCCGGGACCACCACGACCACCCCCGCCGACGCCCCCGCCGCCACCCGGACCGATCGGTCGAGGACTCGTTCGACACCGAGCGACTCGTACTGCTTCGGCCGTCCGAACCGGTTGCCCGAACCGCCGGCCACCACGATCGTCCACACCGTCTCGCCGGTCGCGCCGACAATTGCGGGTTCGGCGCTGGTCACGTCGAGCGAGGGTAGTACGGTGGCTGCCGCATGGCCCACGAGGAACTCCTGGCGTCGACCGAATTCTTCGCCGACGCGACCCCAGAGGTGATCGCCACCATCGCGGCCGCCGGCACCGAGCGTCAGCTCGTGCGAGGCGACGTGCTGTTCAAGGAAGGCGACGACGCCGATGCGCTCTACGTCGTCACCCGCGGCCGCCTCGCCATCGCGATCGCGAACCCGATCGACCACCGAGAGACCGTGGTGTCGCTCATGGAGCCGGGCGACCTGTTCGGCGAGATGGCGATGCTCGACGACGGCCCGCGCTCGGCCATGGCCCGCGCGCTCGAGCCGTCGGCGGTGGTGTCGATCCCGTATGCAGCGGTCCTCACCGAGTTCCGCGCCCAGCCGACGATGCTGTGGGGCGTGACACGGCTGCTCGCGAAGCGCCTGCGGGTGATGGACGAGAACCTCGCCGACAGCGTGTTCCTCGACGTCACCGGTCGCACCGCGAAGCGGCTGCTCGAGCTGAGCGAGGGCGCCGACGAGTTCACGTTGCCGGTCACCCAGGAAGAGCTCGCCGGCATGGTGGGCGCCAGTCGCGAGCGGGTGAACAAGGCGATCGCGAGCTTCATCCGCCTCGGCTGGATCGATCAGCACGAGCGCCGGTACACGATCCTGAAGCGCCAGAGCCTCGAGATCCGCGCTCGCTAGCCGGTCTCACGCGTCGCGCGTGGAGACGCTCCAGGCGCCGAACGCACCGACGGCGACGGTGACGGCCAGGAAGTAGGCGCCGCCCGTCCAACGGCCGAGGGTGTCGCTCGCCGCACTCGAGTCGGTGTTGCTGAGCGCCAGCCCGCTCTGGTACGGCAACCACTTGCCCGCGTCCTCGATCCCGGCGGCGAACAAGATGCCGGCCACGAGGCCCTCGGCCACGAGCGGCCAGAGGATGAGCACGGCGACCGCGGCCGGCGTGCTGCGGATGAGCATCCCGAGGCCGAGGCCGAGCAGCGACACGATCGCAGCGAACACGACCACGCCCACCATGCCCATCCGAGCGTCGCCCGCTGGCAGCGAGACGTCGCCGTCGCGGCCGTTCAGCAGCGTGGCCCCGAGCGCGAACGAGACGACGACGACCGCGGCGCCCACCGCCGCACCGACGGCGATCGACAGCACCGCCTTGGCCGAGATCACGCGCATGCGTCTGGGGGTCGCAGCGAACGTCGGGCGGATCGTGTTGAAGCCGAACTCGCTCGTGATGCCGGCAGCGGCCATCACCCCGAGGAGCATGCCGGTGATGATCGAGGTGCCCGACACGAGCGACGCGAGGTCGCCACCGTCCATGTCGTCGGCGTCGATCAACAACGCGGTGAGCCCGACGATCACCAGCGGGAACGCGACGGCGATGATCGTCAGCACCCCGTTCATCCGGACCGTGCGGAACTTGATCCATTCGCTACGCAGGGTGGCGATCATCGCAGCGCTCCCGCCTGGTACTCCTGCACGTTCTCGGTGGCTTTCAAGAAGGCGTCCTCCAGCGAACCGGTCTGGTTCGACAACTCGTGCAGCACCACCTGGTGGCGTGCCGCGAGCTCGCCCACCTCGGCGGCACTGGGTCCTCGCACCTCGATCGTCGTGTCGTCGACGGCCTGCACCGTCGCACCTCCGGCCTGCAGCATCTCGCCGAGTTGCTGCGCGCGGGGACTCGTCACCTTCACCCAGCGATCCCCGTAGCGCTGCACGAGCTCGTCGACCGTGCACTGCTCGATGAGCTGCCCTTTGCCGATCACCACCAGATCGTTGGCCATGAGCGCCATCTCCGACAGTAGGTGGCTGCTCACCAGCACGGTCTTGCCCTGGCCGGCGAGGAAGCGGAGCACGTCGCGGATCCAGCGGATGCCCTCGGGGTCGAGCCCGTTGGCGGGCTCGTCGAGGATCACGGTACCGGGGTCACCGAGCAGCACCCCGGCGAGGCCGAGCCGTTGCTTCATGCCGAGCGAGTACGTGCGCACCCGTTTGCCACCCGCGTCGGCGAGCCCGACGGTGGACAGCGCGTCGTCGGCGCGCGACAACGGCAGGCCGTTCGACGCGGCCAACCACCGCAGGTGGTTGCGTCCGGAACGACCGGGGTGCACGTACCCGGCGTCGAGCAGCGCACCCACCTCGTGCAGCGGATGCTCGAGCTGCTGGTACGGCCGTCCCCCGAACGTGGCGCCACCGGCATCGGGCAGATCGAGGCCGAGCATGCAGCGCATCGAGGTGCTCTTGCCCGACCCGTTGGGACCGAGGAACCCGGTCACCCGTCCCGGACGCACGTCGAAGCTGAGGTTGGCGACGGCGAACTTGGAGCCGAAACGCTTGGTCAACCCGTTGACGGAGATCACGACGAGCAGTCTTCCATTCTCACCGCGGGCGCGAGCGCAACCGCCGGCGACCCGCTCAGCCGCTCGACGCCTGGCTCGCGATGAACGCCTTGGCGAGCACGTCGGCGGACTCGCCGGCCTCGAGCTTCACGAGGAGGGCGCGCAGCGTCTCGGGCGTGAGCAACGAGTCGATCTGCGTGACGACGGCGACGGCCTCCGGTGTCGCCGCCACGGCCTGCCACAGCGGCACGACTGCATCGACCGGCGCGGCGCCGAGGTCGTCGGTCAACGGCAACAGTCCGAGCGTGGTGATCGTCGGCTCGAGGCCCGACATCACGCCGCAGTCGACGTCGCCCGCGGCGACGGCGGCGGCCACGTCGCCGTCGGTGTCGCCGCTCGCGGTGAACGCGAACGAGGTGTCGTAGCTGGTGTTCAGCAGCTCGAGGCCGAACGCGGCGGAGGTCTCGAACGCGGCGGTGCCACCGAGGGTGACCTCGTCGGCGACCTCGGCGAGTCCGCTCAGATCGGTGAGCTCGAACTCGTCGATCGTCGACGTGCTGCAGGCCACCACCTGGGTGACGGTGGCGCTCGACGAGCCACTGACCGACTGCTCGGCCGGCAGCGCCTCGTTGATCGCTGCGAGCTGATCGGTGGTGGTGGCCGGGATGTCGGTCACGCCGAGCCGCTCGAGCAGGCCCACCGTGGTCTCGGGGAAGAACTGCACCGTGCCGGCGGCGAGCTGTTGGTGGAGCACGTCGAGCGACTCGACGGGATCCTTGCGACCCACGCGCACACCGGCGTTCTCCATGCCCTGGCCGTAGATCTCGGCCAGCAGCTGGCTCAGCGGCTCGGTGGTCCGCCCGACGTTGACGGTGGGCGTCACGGGCACCTCGACGGCGTCGGCCTCGTCGTCGCCACCGCACGCGGCGAGCAACAGGGCACCGACGAGCGACAGACCGAGCGCGATGCGGGTGGATCTCACCAGTTCCTCCTGGAACGACGAACGAGGTTCGACGGTCGGGGCTCGGCGAACCGGATGTCCGCCGACGACGGGGCGCCATCGTAGGTGCCCGTCGTGCAGAACGGACTGCACGCGCCGCTCAGATGCCCCCGGCGAAGGTGTCGATCATCAGGTGCACGTCGTCGCCGAGCGGATACAGGATCGGGCACGTGCAGCCGTTGGCGACGTACTCGCCCACCTTCTCGCGCACCTCGTCGGGCTCGCCGGACGCCGTGATCATCTGCACGATGTCGTCCGGGACGAGCTTGCTGGCCGCGACGACCTCGTCGTGGGTGGCCGGCCAGGTGAGCACCTCGCCGATCTCGTCGAGCAGCTCCTGAGGCACGCCGGACGCCTTCATGATGTGCGGCTGCTGACCGAGGTACTGGGTGACGAGCAGACGCGCCCCGTCGAGTGCCGCCGCCCGGTCGGTGTCGACGCTGCACACCACCAGCTGCGGCCGGTCGATCTGGTCGATCGTGCGGCCGGCCTTGGCCGCGCCCCGCTCGAGCGCGGCGATCGCGTCGCGGTTGTACGCCGGCGACACCAGGTAGTTGAGCACGGCCCCGTCGGCGATCTCGCCGGTGAGCTCCATCATCTGCATGCCCGTGGCGCCGATGTAGATCGGCACGTCCTTCGGCCGGCGCTCCTGGTACACGTAGTCGAGCTCCACGCCGTCGAGGTGGGCGAAGTGTCCGTCGAAGGTGACCGTCTCGTTGGCGAGCAGCGCGCGCACCACGTGCACCACCTCACGCATCACCGTGAGGGGACGCTCGCGGTGGATGCCCACCTTCGACGCGAGCGGGTCCCACCAGGCCCCGAGCCCGCAGATGATGCGCCCGGGGGCGAGGTCGTCGAGCGTGGAGAACGTGCTCGCCAGACGGGCCGGGTTGCGCGTCCAGATGTCGATCACCCCGCTGCCCACCTTGATCCGGTCGGTACTCGCTGCGAACGCCGCCATCGGCACGACCGCATCGCGCACGAGGCGGCTGTCGGCCTGCCACACGGCGTCGAACCCCTGCGCCTCGGCGTGGCGGACGAGCTCGATGCCCTCGCGGATGGCGTGTGCGTCCTGCAGGTACAGCGCGACCGGAGTGCTCATGCGCCGGAGCGTACTCGCTTGACGTTTTGTCAAGGCCGTGGCCCCGTCACAGCTGTGTGAACAGCCGCCGTGCCTGCTCGGTCGCCTTGGCGCGCACCTCGTCGAGATCGACCCGGGTCGGTCGTCCGTCGCGGAGCAGCACCTCGCCGTCGCCGGAGACGACGTCGATCGCGCGGATGCCGGGGGTGAACGCGACGTGCCATGCCGAGTCGGCGTGGTCGTAGCTCCAGCGCACGCGATCGGTGCGCGCCTCGGGGAAGAACCGGTACCCCTCTTCGAGCCACGTCCACACCGTGTCGGGTGTGGCCGTGACGTCGTGGGCGCGCAGCGCGACGTAGGCGAGGCGCAACTCCTCGAGCATGTCGGCGCCGATGCCGTCGGTGCCGAGCACCACGGGGTTGGCCCACGCAGTCGGGCGGGCGTACCCGACGGCGTTGTTCATGTTGCTGCGCGGGTTGTGCGCGATCGTGCCGGCGAGCGGTCGGTCGAGGTGCACGCAGTGCACGATCAGCCAGTCGTCGGCGGCGAGTGCGGCGAGGCGCTCGCCCGCCGCCACGTCGTCGACTCCTTCGGCGACGTGGATGTGCACGCCGACACCCGTCCGGCGGGCCAGATCGGCTGCGGCCTCCAGCGTGGCGTCGTCGCAGGTGAACGCCGCGTGCACACCCACCATCCCGCGTCCGCCGGCGCGTAGGAAGCGCTCGTTCTCCGCGAGGCCGCGGCGGGCACCGTCGGGGCCGTGACGATCGGTGACGCCGTACGCACAGCTGACGCGCACGCCTACCTCGGCGCAGGCCTCGGCGATCACGTCGAGGCTGCCCTCGATCGCGTTCGGGCTCTCGTGGTGGTCGACGATCGCCGTGGTGCCGCACTGCAGCGCCTCCACCGCGCCGAGCATCGCACTCCACCGCAGCATCTCGAGATCGAGTGCCGTGTCGAGCCGCCACCAGATCTGCTCGAGGATGCTGCGGAAGTCGGTGGGCTGCACGGGCGGTGCCGGCATGCCGCGTGCCAGTGCGGAGTACAGGTGGTGGTGCCCACAGACGAGGCCGGGGGTCGTGTCGCTCATCGACCCCATCGTGCCAGCACGCGCGTGGTGAGTGCGGCTCAGTCGGTGACGCACACGGCGGCGAGGCTCGCGATCGCCGTGGTGCGTCGCGGCGTACGTACCTCGTTGCGGTCGAGGCCGTTGGTGCAGTACCCGAGGCTCAGACCCGTGACCGGGTCGCCCCAGGCGATCTGCCCCTTGGCACCGTTGTGGCCGACGGCTCCCGGCGACACCGTGCGGCCCATGCCGCGGAGGTTGGCCTTGCCGTCGCTGCCCGCCTGGATCAGGCCGAGCGTCCGATTCGCGGCGAGACCCGTCACGCGCTCCGGGAGTGAGTTGCGCACGTTCGTCGTGGCGTCGAGGTGCACGTCGGGCCGCCACATCTCGCCCGGGTTGTGCAACACCGCTTGGTAGAACAGCGCCAGATCGGCGGCGCGCATCACGCCGCCGGCGCCGGGTACCCCCACCCGCTGCAACGCCGGTTCGTCGAAGCTGAGCAGCAATTCGTCGGTCACCTCACCCACGTCGAGTTCGGGCACCCCGAACACGGCCATCAGCTCGTCACGGGTGGCCGGCTCGCCGACGAGCTCGAGCCCGGCGGCGCGGTGCGGGACGTCGCCGAGCACCCGCGGGAGTCCGGCGGGGTCGGTGACACGCTGTTGCACCACGGTGCGGAAATCGGTGCCGGCCACGCGTTCGATGATCTCGGCCAGCACCCAGTGCGCGCTCGTCGGGTGGTACTCCCAGGTCGAGCCGGGCGCCCAGTTGAGCCGCCAGCGCGCGAACGCTGCGGTGCGCCCCTCGCTCGTGTCGCCGTCGATCGGCCGCAGCGGTGCAGCGGGGAACCCGCTGGTGTGCAGCATCACCTGCTCGACGGTGACGGCGTCCTTGCCGTTCGACGCGAACTCGGGCACGTACGCGGCCACCGGTTCGGCGACGTCGACGAGCCCGTCGCCGATCATCGACCACATCGCCGCAGCGACGAACGCCTTGGTGGCCGAGTACACGACGTAGCGCGTGTCGTCGGTGGCGTCGCCGTAGGACTCGAACACGATCAGCTCGCCGTCGCGGGCGAGCGCGATCTGCGCCGACGGCAGCAGACCGTCGTCGACCTCGCGGCGCGCACGCTCGAGCAACCGTCGGACGGCGTCGTGGTCGATCCTCACCTGGTACCCCCTGGCCTCGGGCCGACCGCTTCAGTCGACGTCGTCGGCACCTCGGCGCATTGGTAGCACGTTGCGCCACTGTCCATCGAGATCGTGGAGTGCGGCGGCGACCGCCGGTGCGGTGGGCACGAGGCCGATCTCGCCGACGCCCTTGATGCCGAACGGCGATCGCGGTTGGGGCACCTCGAGCATGCGGACGTCGATGTGCGGCACGTCCTTCGCTCGCAGGATGCCGAGCGAACGCAGCGTCATGTTCGTGGGGAAACCGGTCTCGGGGTCGGCCGGGAACTCCTCGGTGAGCGCGTAGCCGAGCCCCATGTGCACCGCGCCCTCGATCTGGCCCTCGCAGAGCACGGGGTTCACCGCCTTGCCGACGTCGTGCACGGCGACCACCCGCTCGATCGTCCCCGTCGACCGGTCGATCTCCACCATCTGCGCGGCGTACCCGAACGCCGCGTGGATGGTGGGGTTGGGGTGGTCGGGGTCGCCGAGGTGCTGGGTCCAGTCGACGACGTGTTCACCGACGTGGTCGACCTCCGGCTCGCAGCCGGCCGCCACCGCGGTTCGGCACGCGTCGAGCACCGACCCGGCCGCCATCAGCGTGCCGCGAGAGCCCGTCGTCTGCCCGAAGCCGAGCTCGCGGGTGGTGTCGACGAGCACGTCGATGCGGGCCGGGTCGATGCCGAGTTCGGCTGCGGCCACCTGCAACGCCACCGTGTGCACACCCTGTCCCATCTCGGTCCAGCCGTGGCGCACCTCCACGCGCCCGTCGGCGCGGAAGCGGACGACGGCGCGGCTGACCTCGCGAAAGCCGTTGCCGAGACCGCTGTTCTTCAACCCGAGGCCGAGACCGACCGCGCGCCCCTGCGCGCGAGCGTCGTCGTAGAGGGGCTTCACCGCGTCGAGGCACGCCTCGGCGCCGGCACAACCGTCGTCCATCACCTGGCCCGGACCCCACACCTCGCCCGGCCGGATGACGTTGCGCTTGCGGATCTCCCAGCCGTCGATGCCCACCTGGGCGGCGAGGCGGTCGAGGACCCCTTCCATCCCGAACTGCGCCTGGTTGGCACCGAAACCGCGGAACGCACCGCACACCGGGTTGTTGGTGCGCACCGCGATCGCCTCGACGTCGATCGCCGGCACACGGTACGGACCGCTCGCGTGGCCAGCGGCCCGCTCGAGCACCTTCATGCCGACACTCGCATACGCGCCGCTGTCGCCGATCGCGCGCACCTTCACCGCCGTCAGGCGTCCGTCGGCGTCGCAACCCGCCCAGTACTCGAGCTCGATCGGGTGGCGCTTCGCGTGCATGCGCAGGCTCTCCTCGCGAGACAGCGTGCATTTCACCGGCCGGTCGAGCAGCCATGCGGCGAGCGCCGTGTGCGCCTGGTTGCTCATGTCCTCCTTGCCGCCGAAGGCACCACCGTTCGACACGAGGGTGACGGTGACGCGGTCGTTGCCGACGCCGAGCACCCGAGCGATGTCGTTGCGGTCGTCCCACACCCCCTGGCCACCCGAGTAGACCTGCAGGTGCCGCCGATCGCCAGCGCCAGACGGCACGGCGACCGTGCTCTCGGGCTCGAGGAACGCGTGCTCGATGCGCTGGGTGCGGAACACCTCGTGCACCGTGTGCGCCGAGGCCGCGAGTGCGGCGTCGACGTCGCCACGTGCGTAGGTGCTGGTGCTGAGGACGTTGGTGTCGGTCCGCCACACGGCCACGGGAGCGTCGGCGCGCAGGGCCGCCACCGGATCGGTCACCGGCGGGTGGACGTCGTACGCGACCTCCACCAGCTCGGCCGCGGCACGAGCCTGACGCCGCGTGTCGGCCACCACGATCGCGAGCACGTCGCCCGCGTACGACGTGCGTCCGCCGACCGGGATCATCACCGGCCAATCCTGGTGGATGATGCCGACCAGCAGCTCGCCGGGGATGTCGGCAGCGGTGAGCACCGCGTGCACGCCGGGCGCCGCGAGGGCGGCGGTCGTGTCGATCGCCAGCACGTCCGCTCGTGCATGATCGGTGAGCCGGAGCGCGGCGTGCACCATGCCCGGCTCACGCATGTCGTCGATGTAGCCACGGTCGCCGAGGGCGAGTTCGCCCGCTTCGTACTTCGCTCCTGGCTGGCCGACGGCGGCGCCCAGCGCCGGGGTGCACTCCTTGCCCTGCGCGACCGCCTCGATCGCATCGAGCACCTTCACGTAACCGGTGCAGCGACACAGGTGAGCGCCGAGGTGCCGGGCCATGTCGTCACGCTGGAGATCGGCACCCTTCTTGTCGATCTGCGCCTTGGCGCGCATCACGATGCCCGGGATGCAGAACCCGCACTGGAGACCGCCGCATGCCGCGAACGCGTCGGCGAAACGCCGGCGCTCGTCGGCGTCGACGCCTTCGAGGGTGGTCACGTGCTTGCCGGCCACCTTGGCGAGCGGTTGCTGGCAGCTCACGACGGCCTTGCCGTCGACGTGCACCGTGCAACACCCGCACTGACCGCTCGGCGAGCACCCGTCCTTCGGCGAGGTGACGTCGAGCTCGTCGCGCAGCGCCGACAGCAGGTGTGGATGGTCGGCGCGGACCGACACGGGCACGCCGTTCACCGTGAACTCGATCGCGGCAGGAGATGGGGTGGCACTGCTCACGCTTGACATTTTGTCAAAGCCCGGGCCGCGGGTGTTACCGAACGTTGAACTTCGCGTGCGTCGGCGCGGTCTCACCCACTCGCGCGTCGCTACCCTGGCGCCGATGACGTGGCTCGACGCTCCGGACGAGGCGCGCGAGCGCCGCATCCGCGACGCCGTGGCGGCGCTGCAGATCCTCGACACCCCTCGCGAGCGAGCCTTCGACGACCTCGTCGCGTTGGCCAGCCAGCTGACCCGCTGCCCCTTCGCGTCGATCGCGATCATCGACGACGACCGGTACTGGTTCAAGGCCGCCACCGAGCGCTTCGATCGGGACGCGATCGATCGGTCGGTGTCGTTCTGCGAGCTCGCCACCCAGCGCGACGCCGTGGTCGCGGTGGCCGATCTGGTCACCGATCCGCTCACGTCCGACGTGGCCGAGCGTTGCCCGTTCCCGCTGCGCGGCTATCTGTCCGTGCCCGTGCACGCACCCGACGGCACCGCCATCGCGGCGTTGTCCGTCGGCGACACCGACGTACGGGTGTTCAGCGCCGAGCAGGCGTCGTCGCTCGAGGCGCTCGGCCGGCAGGTCGAGCAGCTGTTCGCCCTGCGCACCGCCCTCAACCAGCGCTCCAGCGACCGCGATCAGGCGGTGCAGCGCGAAGGTCGGTTCCGCAGTGTGCTGCAGTCGCTCGCCAACGGCGTGCTGGTGTACGACGCGAACGGCCTGATCGACGAGGTGAACCCGGCGGCCGAGTCGATCCTCGGCGTGTCTCGCGACGAGCTCTTCGGCGCCTCCCCGCTCTCGAACGACGCCTTCCACGAGGACGGCACCCTGTTCCGGTCCGAGGACCGGCCGGTGGCGATCACGCTGAAGTACGGCATCGAGGTCCGGGACGTGGTGATGGGCTTCACGGTCCGCGACGGTCAACGCCGGTGGCTGCTCGTCAACTCGGCGCCGCTGTGGGACGCCAGTGGGCGCGGCGGTGGTGCCGTGGTCACCTTCGCCGACGTCACCGATCTGCTCACGCTCAACAACCAGTTGCAGGAGTCGCTCGGCGAACTGGCGAAGGCGGCCCAGGAACGAGCGGCGCTGCTGTCGTCGGTGTCGCACGACATCCGCGCCCCACTCGCGGCGATCCGGATGATGACCGAGATCCTGGAGGACCGCGCCGACGCGATCACCGACACCCAGCGCAACGAGCTCGTGCGGCGCGTCCGCGCCGAGGCCCGACGGACCGAGGGGGTGCTCACCGACCTCGTCTCGGCCAACCGGGTCGGGACGGGGCTCGAAGCGCCTCGCCGCAAGCGGATCGACCTCGAGCAGCTGATCTACGCGCGGGCTCGCGAGTTCGACGGTGCGGAGCACTCGATCCGCGTCGGCGAGCTCTCGGGCGACCTCACGATGTGGGCCGACGCTGCGCAACTGGAGCGGATCATCGACAACCTGGTGTCGAACGCCGTCACCCACACACCGGCCGGCACCCGGATCGTGATCGAGGCGATCGAACACGACGGCCGGATCGATCTCGCCGTCGACGACGACGGGCCCGGGGTGCCCGAGACGATGCGGGTGCGGGTGTTCGCCGCGTACGTCCGCGGCGACCGCGCCGCCGACCGGCCGGGGACCGGGCTCGGGCTGTTCCTGGTGCAGCAGTTCGCCCAGTTCCACGGCGGCACCGCGCGGTGCCTCGTGAGCGAACGAGGCGGGGCGCGATTCGTGGTGACGTTGCCGCGACGGCCGGGCCAGCCGGCGACCGATCTCGTGTCGGCCCGCTGACCCGGGTTCAGCTGGCGTCGGGCAGCAGCCCGGCGCGGCGGGCGATCGCCACGGCTTCGAGCTGCGAGTGGGCACCGAGCTTGCGGAGCACTTCTTTCACGTAGCCCCGCACGGTGTGCACGCTGAGGAACAAGGCGGACGCGATCGTCGGGGTGTCGCGCCCCTTCGCGAGCAGGTACAGCACCTCGATCTCACGGGGCGTGAGGCTGAGCGCCGACACGGTCTCCTCGGTGACGTCGGAGGTGATGTCGATGTACGCCTCGCCGTTCACGGCGTCGCGCACCGCCTGGACGATCTCGGTGATCGAGCTCTCCTTCGCGAGGAACGCCGAGGCACCCGCGAGGGCGGCGAGCTTGCGCAGTCCGCTGTCGGCGTGGCCGGTGATCATCACCAGCTTCACCTTCGGGTCGGCGACCAGGATCCGGCGGATCCCCTCGACGCCGTCGACGAGCGGCAGCTGCCAGTCGATCACGACGACGTCGGGACGCTCGGTGAGCACCTTCTGGATCGCCGACTCGACGTCGGGCACGGACGGCAGGGCCTCGAAGCCGTCCTCGATCGAGATCGCGAGGCTGAGCGCTTCGGCATAGGAGCGGTGGTCGTCGATGACGAGGACCTTCAGGGTGGGCGTCATGGTGGCAGTCATGGTTCGACCTTCTCCCGGACGGCTCCGCCGGCCGTCTGCGGGTGTGGCTGGACGTGAAGTGCGAACTCTCCCCTGAACGCGATTCGGATCTTAGTACGAAACCCCTCAGTTGAGGTGCCCTGCAATTGAGGGGTCTTCAATTGGGGGGTGTGCGGACGCGTCATGTGATCTCGACACCACGCTGCGCGGTGATGCGGGTGTACACCTCGGGCCGCCGATACCGGTCGAAGTCGAACAGGGTGCCCGTGTAGCGAGCACACCAGTCGAGGTCGCAGCGGGCGATCACGAGCTCGTCGTCGGTGGTGAGCGCCTGTGCGACGATCTGGCCGCTCGGCGCCACGATCATCGACTGGCCGAGCGAATCGACCCCCTCCTCCACCCCACCCTTCGCGACGCCGACGACCCACGTGCCGTTCTGGTAGGCGCCGCTCTGCATCACGAGCGCGTTGTGGAAGCCCTGCAGGATGTCCTGGCTGGGGTCGGGGACGTAGTGGATCGGCGTGTTGTAGCCGCAGAGGATCATCTCGACGCCCTGCAACCCCATCACCCGGTAGCTCTCGGGCCACCGCCGGTCGTTGCAGATCATCATCCCGATCCGTCCGCCGAACGCCGGCCACACCCCGAAGCCGTCGGGACTGGGTTCGAAGTAGTACCGCTCCGCATGTTGGAAGGGACGGTCCGGTTCGTGGTGCTCGTGACCAGGAATGTGGGTCTTCTTGTAGGTGGCGACCGTCCGCCCGTCACGCTCGACGAGGGTCTGCACGTTCCATCGGTGCACGCTGCCGTCGTCGCGGGTCTCCTTCCACGCGTAGCCCAGGCAGATGCCGACGCCGAGCCCCGTCGCCTCGTCGAACAGCGCCTGCGTGTCGTCGTTCGGCATCGACGTCTCGTACCAGTGATCGGCCTCGGCGATGTCGTCGACGTACCAGCGCGGGAAGAAGGTGGTCAGCGCGAGCTCGGGGTAGACGACGAGCTCGGCCCCGTGGCGGTGGGCGTCGCGCAGCAACGTGATCAGCCGGTCGACGACCTCGGCGCGGGTGTGGTGACGCTGGACGGGTCCGAGCTGGGCGGCGGCGACGGTGAGCAGTCGAGTCATCGAGCCCGAGGTTACGGTCCGATCGTCGCCAGTTGGGCGAGCTGCGCCTCCCCGTCGCCGATCAGCCACGCCAGCCCGGGTCGGGCTGCGAGCGGTGGGCGGCGCGGCAGGCGCACGCCGAGCGACTCGACGTCGAGTTCGTCGCAGCCGGCGAACACCACGCCGCGGCGATGGCGTCGCATCGCCGTGACCCACGAACCGTGCGCCGCGCGCAACGCCTCGGGGCGGCACGCGGCGACGATCACGAGCCCGTCGGGCGGCGACGCGGCGAGGGCGGCGAGCTCGCCGGTGTCGTCGGGCAGGCGCTCGGCGTCGTCGACGACGAGCAGCACCTCGCGGCCGCGTTCGATCTCGGCGCGCACCTCGGCGAGCGCGTCGCGTGCGACCGCAGCGAGCTCGGACGCGGGCACCCGCCGCGGCGACACCACCACCTGCGCGGCGTCGGGGCGTGCGATGGTCCAACCTCGGCGGAGCACCGCGAGCGCATTCGTCCGCCCGCTGCGCGGCGGTCCGACGACCACTGCGTGCTCGCCTCGCGCGATCGTGACACACGCCGTCGACAGGTCGTGGTGGGCGAGCCCGACCGCCGTCCACCACTGCTCGTCGTCCCGCCGCGCGGCACCGTCCGCGACCTGGGCGACGTCGATGCTGGGTGGCAGCACCCGTACCCGGTCGACCGGAACCGCGTCCGGCGATGCGGCGCGGGCCAGCTCGGCGGCGGGCCACGGAGCGAGCTGGACCACCGTGGCGTCCACGGTGTCGACCACGCGGCCGGGCACGGCCGGCGGCACGTCGCCGACCCGCAGTCCGAGCAGCGCCGCTGCGGTCGGGTCGTGCAGATGGGCGACCAGCCGTCTTGCGCACCGGCCGACGATCGCCGGCGCGAGCCCGTCCACCGCGTCGCTGCCGAGCAGCAGCGTCACACCGGGCGGTGTGGTCACCAGCAGCGCGTCGAGCCGGTCGTGCGCATCGGCACGGTGCACCCCGTCGAGTTCGCGGCGCAGCACGCCGATGCCGTCGATCACCACCAGCCGCCCACCGGCGGGAGGTGGCGTCGCCGCGCGTCGGAGGGCCCGGTCGACCAGTTCGACGTCGTGGAGACGAGCCACGACGGCGCAGCGTGGATGGACGGCGACCTCGTCCCACCGTGACCCGCCGATCGCGTCGATCACCACGAGTTCGGCGTCGCTCGCCAGCCGCCGCACCGCGAGCCCGGCGAGCGCCGTGGTGACCCCACTGCCGACTGCACCGGCGACGAGCAGGTGGCCGTCCGCCGGTCGCCAGTCGAACGGGTGCTGGCGCTGCTGGTCGGGGCGGTCGACGAGGCCGAGCGCGCCGTCCGCCAGCCTCGGGTCGCCCGGGAGCAGCTCGTCCGGGAGCGGATCGCACCACGGACGGCTCGGCCGGGCGAGGCCGCCCTCACGGGCCGCGGCGACGATCTGGTCGATCGTGCGGGCCGTGTCGACGGCCCGTGCGGTCTGGAACGTGACCAGCTCACCGGGCCCGAGCCGCACGACCGCTCGTCCGGCGCTCGATCGCCGGATCGATGCCGGCGCAGCGTCACCGACCACGTCGATCGCCTCCGACGGCTCGTGCAGGCGCAACGCGATGCGCAGGTCGGTGTTCGTGCGGATCTCGTCGCTCACCACCCCGCCCGGGCGTTGGGTGGCGAGGAGCAGGTGGATGCCGAGGCTGCGGCCACGTCGGGCGATGTCGACCAGCCCGTG
This sequence comes from Acidimicrobiaceae bacterium, assembly GCA_020637235.1. GTDB lineage: Bacteria > Actinomycetota > Acidimicrobiia > Acidimicrobiales > Ilumatobacteraceae > VFMC01. Next base: position 49,737 of record JACJWG010000020.1, read on the forward strand.
CAGCAGCTCGGGGTGTTCCAGCGCCAGCGCGGCGAACTCGTCGACGACGATCACGAGGCGCGCCACGACCGGGACGTCGAGTCGCCGGCGTGCGGTGTCGAGATCGGCGCACCCGTGCGATCGGAGCAGGTGTTCCCGGGCCGTCACCTCGGCGCGCAGGCTGCGGAGCACCCGCTCGGCGAGCCTCGGCTCGAGGTCGGTCACCACGCCGACCACGTGCGGTAGACGAGCGAGGTCGTCGAACGTGGCACCGCCCTTGAAGTCGACGAGCACGAACGCGAGTCGATCGGGTGGCTGCGCGATCGCGGATGACAGCACGATGGTCCGCAACAGCTCGCTCTTGCCCGATCCGGTCGTGCCGGCGATCAGCCCGTGGGGGCCGTCACGGACGAGGTCGAGGTCGACGGTGCCGTCGGCCGCCGATCCGATCGGTGCGGCATCGGCGATGGCGCCGTTGGCGTCGCGGCCACGACGCCAGTGTGCGAGCACACCCGCCGGCTCGAGACGCACACCACGTTCGCGCCAGAGCCGGTCGAGATCGACGGCGTCGGCGAGTCGCCGCTCGTGGTCGTCGGGGGCCTCGGGGTCGGACCACGGCGCGAGGGCGCCGACGGCGAGTCGGGCGCCGGCCGGTCCGAGCCCGTGCAGGTGCCACGGGCCGAACGTGCCCGGGCCGATGGGCCGGTCGTTCGGTGATGGCGGCGTGCCGTCCACCTTCACGCGACCGTCGCTCGTGGTGATCCACACCTGCGTGCACGCCGCCGGGACGTCGCCGGCGGCGGGTGCCGCCACCAAGAGCGCGGCATCGGGCCGGGCGTGCAGCAGGCGCCGCAGGGCGCTGGTGCGCACGGCGAGCGATCCGGTCGCGTCGGTGAGCACGAGCAGGTGTCGGTGGTCGCCCGGACGCCCGGTGCCGAGGCGGTCACCGAGCACGACGTCGTCGTGCACGACAGCTGCGTCGTCGGTGCACACCAGGTGCGGCAGCCCGGTCAGCCACGACCAGCGATCGGGACGGTCGCCGACCACCAGCAGCTGCCAATCGGCCGGACCGGTGGTGACGGCGAGTTGCACGAGCAACGACCGGATCATGGCGTCGGCACCGGGACCGGCACACGCGACGCGAGCGCCCGGCCCGAGGTCGGCGCACACCGGCACCCGCTCGAGCGCGAGCGGTGCCCCACCCGCTCCGGCACCGGCGGCCCACCCGTCACCGACGCCGGCCACGGCCGTGAAGGCGTCGCCGTGATCGGGGCGGCGCTGCCACATCGCCGACGTGGACCGGGTCACGACGCGCAACGCGTCCACCAGGCCCGGCTGATCGGCCCGACACCGCTCGGCGACACGGGCTCGACGGACCGCGAGCAGACCGGCGAGCCGATCCGCGGCGGCGGCCGCCGCCTCGGCACGGGCACGACGCCGGCGCCGGCGGCGCACCCGGCGGCCGAGCCAGGTGCCGCCGCTCATGAGCACCCCCACGGCACCCATCAGCAGCATCAGCGGTTGGTGGAGCACCACGGCGAGCACCACCCCGACCGCCAGACCGGCCGTGGCGCCGGCGAAGCCGACCGGGCCGTCCGGGCCGTCGCCGGTGTCGAGGGCGTCGGCGGCGCCGGCGCCGGCACCGCCGATCGTGTGCGGTGGCGCGGGGAACCTGTCGTGGTCACCAGGATCGTCCTCCCCCGGCGCGGCGCGCGCCCGGCGACGGCCACGCCGCACGACGACGCCACCGGGCATCGAGGTGGTTCGGGGGCCGGCGTCACGATCGAACGCCGCCGGATCGAACGCCGCCGGATCGAACGCCTCCGGATCGAACGCCTCCGGATCGAACCCCTCCTGATCGGGAGTTCCGGGGTCGGCAGTGACGTGCAGCACGCTCGTGCCCACCGACACCAGCTCGCCGTCGAACACCACCGGTCGTCGTCCGGCGAGCTGGCACCACCGCACCCCAGCCGCGTCGCCGACGGGATCGTCGGGATCGGGCAGGTGGAGGCGGAGGTGGTACGGCTCGATCGCCGGGTCGTCGCACCGCACGCCGGCCAGCGCTGCTCGCCCGACCACGTGATCGCCGGGCGCCAGCCGGCGACAACCGCCGGCGTCGGGTCCGGCGATCCAGGTGACGCGCCAGGTGGCGCGGCGGCGTGACGTGTCCGAGGTGTCCGAGATGACGGAGGGGAAGGTGTCCACGCCCACAGAGACCGCGCCCGGCCGGCTGTCCCGGAAGCCGTGAGCAGGCGGAACGAACGATCTTGACGAGACCTTGACGATCGAGCGGCGCCTCACCGTTGCCGGTGAGGCCGGCGGTGAGGCCGCCGGAGAGCCCTGCGGAGAGGGGGTGGGCGCAGGGTCGGCCCATGCATCACTCCTCCCGTGCCTTCGTCCCCCAGTGCTCGTCCCACCTGCTCGCCCGGTTGCAGCACGAGTGGTTGCGACTCGATCGCGACCCCGAATTGTTGGCCCACGCTCGCACCTGGCAGCTCCCGCTCGGTCACGTCGTGTCGCTCGACGACCTCGTCGACCGATGCGGTCGGCGCACCGACGGGATCAGCGGTCGCGAGCAGGACGACCTGCTCGCGGCCGTGGTGCGCATCGCCCGGCACGACGAGCTGGCGGCGCGGGTCGCCCTGCAGCGGATGCTGCCACCGATCGCCGCGCTCGGCCGCCGGGAGCGCGACTTCGTGCGACGCCAAGAGGTGCTGCACGAACTGCTCACGGCGGCGTGGAGCGTGATCCGCACCTATCCGTCCGAGCGCGGCCACCGCTGCATCGCCGCCGACCTGGCACGCCGCATCCGCTACGTGGCGCTCGAACGCGATCGGCGACGCGTGCGGCGCGAGGACGCCACGCCGTGGTGGGTGTTCGACCTCACCATCGCGCCCGACGCCGATCCCGCGGCGAGCGACGAGCTCGACGAGCTGCTCCGCGACGCCGAGGCAGCCGGCGTGCCGTCCGACGAGCTCGACCTCGCACGCCGACTCGGGAACGGCACCACCCTGGCCGCGCTCGCGGTCGAGGGTCGGGTCACGGACCGCACCATGCGCAACCGTCGGGCGACGATGGCCCACAGCCTCCGGGCCGTGGCCCGGGCGTCGTGACCGCCCGGTTCAGACCGGTTCGCCGGTTCAGACCGGTTCAGACCGTCTCGCTGAGCAACCAGGCCAGGTGGTCGATCATCGGTGGGATGCACCGTTCGATCACGTCGTACATCTCGCGATAGGCGTCGGCACCCTTGCCCCACGGATCGGCGATGTCCTCGTCACCGGGCATGCCGTAGGGGTCCCAGCGTCGCAGCAGCTGCAACTGCTCGGCCTCGAACGACCGGTAGAAGCCGGTGCGCTGGTCGATCGACCCGCCCAACCGGCGGAGATCGTCGACGTTGTACGAGTCCATCGCGACGATCAGGTCGAAGGTCGCGAAGTCGTCGGGGTGGATCAGCCGACCGAGATGGTTCACCCGATACCCGCGACGTGCACCCTCGGCCGTGGCGAGCGGGTGCGGGTGGTCGCCCCGGTGGTGACCGGTGGTGCCCGCGGCGTCGAAGGTGATGTTGGTCAACCCGCGCTCGGCGGCGACCCGTCGGGCGATCGCGAGCGCAGCTGGCGATCGGCAGTGGTTGCCCATGCACACGAAGAGCACGGAGATCGGCGTGTTCCCTCCCACGCTGCGAGTATCGCAGGCGGCCCGAGGCGGCGGGGCCGGACCGTGGCGACCTTGAACAACTCTTGTGACAGGTGCTCGGCAGGTCACGTACCGAAGCGACGCAGCCGCAGGCTGTTGCTCAGCACGAACACACTCGAGCAGGCCATCGCCGCGCTCGCCACCACGGGCGACAGCGCACCCGACGCGGCGAGCGGGATGGCGGCGACGTTGTAGGCGAAGGCCCAGAACAGGTTGCTCTTGATCGTGGCGAGCGTCTTGCGGCTGAGCCGCACTGCGTCGGCCACGGCCGGTACCTCCGCGCGCACGAGCGTGAGATCGCTCGCCTCGATCGCGACATCGGTACCCGAACCCATGGCGATGCCGAGGTCGGCCTGCGCGAGTGCGGCGGCGTCGTTGACGCCGTCGCCCACCATCGCCACGACACGACCGTGCTGCTGGAGCTCGCGCACCACGCGCAGCTTGTCGGTCGGCAACACGTCGGCGATGACGTCGTCGGCCGCGATGCCCACCTCGGAAGCCACGGCAGCGGCGATCGCCGCGTTGTCGCCGGTGAGCAGCACCGGGCGCAGCCCGAGCGCCCGGAGCTCGGCGATGCCGGCGGCGCTGTCGGGCTTCACGGTGTCGGCGAGGGCCAACGTGCCGACCACCTCGCCGTCGACCACCACCTCGACCAGCGTGGCCGCGGCCGCTCCGCCGGCGTGCGACGCCGCACTCGCACGGCGCACCGACACCTGACGTCCGTCCACGTCACCGTGCGCGCCGACGCCGGGTTCGTTGCGGAACGACTGCACGGCCGGCAGCTCGATCGAGAGCCCGCGGGCGTACGCGACGATCGCCCGGGCGATCGGGTGCTCGCTCGCCGACTCCACCGCCGCGGCCAGCCGCACGAGGGCGGTCGCATCGGCCCCGTGCACCGGGGTCGCGGCGGCGACCTGCATCACACCCGTGGTCACCGTGCCGGTCTTGTCGAGCACGACGGTGTCGACACGACGTGTGCTCTCGAGGATCTCGGGTCCCTTGATCAGGATGCCCAGCTGCGCCCCGCGCCCGGTGCCGACGAGCAGCGCCGTCGGGGTCGCGAGGCCGAGTGCGCACGGACAGGCGATGATCAGCACCGCCATCGCGGGACCCATCGCGTCCTGGAAGCTCCCGGTGCGCCCCGCCCACACGCCGAGTGTGGTGGCGGCGAGCGCGACCACGATCGGGACGAACACCCCGGCGATCCGGTCGGCGAGTCGCTGGACCGGCGCCTTGCCGCTCTGCGCCTGTTCGACGAGGCGCGCCATCTGGGCGAGGGTCGTGTCGGCGCCCACCCGAGTCGCTCGCACGATCAGGCGCCCGTCGACGTTGATCGTCGCGCCGATCACCCCGTCGCCCGCCGACACGTCCCGTGGCAGGCTCTCGCCGGTGACGAGCGAGGTGTCGATCGACGATGCACCGTCCACCACCACACCATCGGTCGCGATCCGCTCGCCCGGTCGGACGACGAATCGATCGCCCACCCGCAGATCGCCCGCAGCGACCTCGCGCTCGCCGCCGGTGTCGTCGAGCACGCGAGCCGTGCTCGCGCCACGCTCGAGCAACGCGCGCAACGCGCTGCCGGCGGTGCGCTTCGACCGCGCCTCGAAGTACCGGCCGGCCAGGATGAGCGCGACCGTGGTGGACGCGACCTCGAGGTAGAGGTGATGGTCGTCGCCCACCCGACCGAACAGCGACATCTCCATCGTCATGCCGTTGTCACCGGCAGCCGTGAAGAACAACGCGTACGTGCTCCAGCCGAACGCAGCGAGCACCCCGACCGACACCAACGTGTCCATCGAGGCCTCGCCCTGACGGAGGTTCTTCCACGCCGCGCGATGGAACGGCCAGGCCGCCCAGGTGGCCACGGGTGCAGCGAGGGCGAAGGTGAGCCACTGCCAGTTGCGGAACTGCAGCGCCGACACCATCGACACGACGAGCACCGGGCCGCCGAGCAACGCCGCGACGAGCAGGCGCTGGGCGAGGGGGTCGGTGAGGGCTCGCTCGGCGGCGCCGTCACCGACGGGCGACGTGGCCGTCGCCGTGTCGGCGGGCACCGGCACGTGCGCGTCGTACCCGATGGACTGCACCGTCGCGATGAGGTCGTCGGCGACGTAGGCGCCGGCATCGAAGCTGACGACGGCCTTCTCGGTGGCGTAGTTCACCGTGGCGGTGACGCCGTCGAGCCGGTTGAGCTTCTTCTCGATCCGGGCCGCACATGCCGCGCAGGTCATGCCGGTGACCTCGAGTTCGACGTGCCCCGTGGGCAGGCTGCCGTCGCGGAGTTGGTCGAGCGCGGTCACGGCGCGTCACCGTGGTCCATGCCGTCGGTGACGCCGCTGACGTGCGTCTCGTGGGTACCGACGGGCTCGTGGTCGTGGTCGGACGTGAAATCGGTCGGGAACCGGCTGCCGACTGCGTACCCGCCGGCGACGAGCGCGGCGAGCACGACGGCGAAGCCGGCGAGGCGCGTGCGTGGGGACGGCATCGTGGGCTCCGCTCCGGCGTTCGTCAGCCGACCGCTTCGAAGCCGGCCTCGTCGACCGCGGCGAACACGGCGGCCTGGTCGAGCGACTCGCCCTCGACCACGACGGCCTTGGTCTGCAGGTCGACGTCGACGCGGGTGACGCCGCTGAGCTTGCCGATCTCGCCCTTGACCGCTGCTTCGCAGTGGCCGCAGGTCATGCCGGGGACGCTGAAGGTGAGGGTGCTCATCGTGTGGTGCTCCTGTGTGATCGGGTTCGGTGGTCGAGTTGGGCGGTCGAGTTGGGTTGTCGGGCTCGGTGGGTCGTCGGTGAGGTCGTCGGGCTCGGTGGGTCGTCGGTGAGGTCGTCGTCCGGCAGGGACCCTGTCAGGTGCGCAGCAGGCGTTCGACGGCCTTCGTGGCCTCGTGCACCAGGGCCTCGGTGTGCGCGGCGTCGCCGCTGGCCGCAGCGCCGGCGACGCAGTGCTGGAGGTGTTCGTCGAGGAGCTTCACGCCCACCTGCTGGAGGCCCTTGCTGACCGCGGCCACCTGGGTGAGGACGTCGATGCAGTAGGTGTCGTCCTCGATCATCCGCTGCAGCCCGCGCACCTGGCCCTCGATCCGCTTCAGGCGCATCACGAGCTGTTGCTTGTCGTCGTGGTAACCGGGCTGCACGCCTCCACCGTACCCCTAGGGGGTACGGGTATCAACTCGCCGTTCGGGGGTCAGGGCCGTTCGCTGAAGGTGGGCTTGCGCTTCTCGAGGAAGGCCGCGATGCCCTCCTGTGCGTCGGCGGTGAGGCACGACGACGCCATCAGCTCGATCGCGTATCGGTACGCCTTCGGCTGGTCGAGGTCGACCTGCGCGTAGTAGCCGCGCTTGCCGAGCGCCTTCGAGAGCACGCTGCCACGCGTGGCCCGACGGATGAGGTCGTCGACGGCGGCGTCGAGCTCGTCGTCGGGCACGGCCCGGTTGATCAGTCCCCAGTCGGCCGCGGTGCGCGCGTCGATCGGATCGCCCGTCATCGCGAGCTCGAGCGCTCGCTTGCGTCCGACGCTGCGCGCCACGGCGACCAGCGGGGTGTGGCAGAACAGGCCGCCCTTGCCCCCGGGAATCGCGAACCCGGCCGACTCGGCGGCGATGGCGAGGTCGCACGTCGCCACGAGCTGGCAGCCGGCCGCCGTGGCGAGCGCGTGCACCTTGGCGATCACCGGCTGCGGGATCTCCTGGATCGTGTCCATCATCTCCGTGCACAGCTCGAGCAGCCGTCGGGCCGACGCGAGGTCCGTCCCGGCCATGTCGCCGAAGTTGTGACCGGCGGAGAACACCGGGCCGTTCGCCGCGAGCACCACGCCGAGGGCGTCGCTGGCGCCGACGTCGCGGAACGCCTGGAGCAGCTCGGTCATCACGTCGAAGGCCAGGGCGTTGCGCTTCTCCGGCCGGTTGAGCGTGATCGTGGTGATCGTGTCGTCGCGGGTGACGAGGAGGTGCTGGTAGCTCACGAGCGAAGTGTCGCGCACCCGCCGGGTCGTGTCGTCAGCGGTCGTGATCCGTGTGGTCCTGCGGGTGCCGGCGACGCGCCGTCGCGGCGAGCGGGCGGACGGCCGAGCGTCGCCAGCCGAGCCCGGCCAGCTTGCCCGGCGGCGGCCACAGGTCGTCGCGGCTGTACGCCCACCACTCGAACGGGTTCGTGTAGTACGCGAGCGATTCGACCACGTGGGGCAGTCGGTCGCGCCTGCCGCGCGCCAGCCAGAGCACGCATCCGAGCGCGGCGGCGCCGCTCGCCCAGGCGCCGTACAGCAGCGGGTACAGCGGCCCGAACCAGCGGCTCTGCCACACGTGGACGTCCTCGTGGTCGGTGACGAGGCGGCGCCGTCGCGGCCGGTCGACGTCGCCGGCGCCCGAGATCACGTTGCCCATCGTGAACGCGAAGCCACGCTTGAGCGCGAGGCCCTCGCGGTACACGTGCCGGTTCTGCCGGTGGCCGAGCGAACGCTCGGGCGGGCAGCGACGCAGCGCGGCCACGAGGTGGGCGAGCAACCCGCCCGCCACCGGCAACGCCGCCCACGTGCTGTCGAGCAGGGCGGCCACCCAACCGGACGGGCGACGCCATGCGTAGGTGCCCCGCCACCCGCACACGGCACCGTTGATCGCAGCCACCCCTCCGACGGCGAACCCGATGGTGGGATGCACCGACGAGCCGGCGAGCCAGCCGAGACCACCGGTGCCGGCGGCGACCGCGAACGCCTCGGCGGGCGACGTCGAGGCGATGTGGTCGCGGGCGGTCCGACGCATCGGCGCGACGGTAGTGCAGGTGCCGATCGGCGCCGGCCGCGACGCTCAGCGACGCTCAGCGACGCTCAGCAACGCTCAGCCGCGGTCCGAGTCGCGACCGGTGAGCGACCGCCAGCGGGCCACGTACTCCTCGACGTCCTGTGGCATCAGCGTGGTCGGCGGCCCGCTCGGGCTGCCGTAGCGGTTGATGGTGCGGATCCGTTGGTTGAGGTCGTCGAGCGCGTCGCGCAACGACGCTTCGCTGGTGAAGTCGGCGAGGTGGTCGCGCAGCTGGTCGCGATCACGCCGCACCGCGAGGCTGGGCGGCAGCGTGGCGATGTCCTCACGACGCAGCTTGTCCTTCACCCACCACAGCTCGTCGTGCGGTTCGTCGAGCCCGGCGATCGGGCGACCCGTCCCGGGCAGGTTCTCGAACTCGCCGCGGGCCATGCTCTCACGGATCGACTGCTCGACGGCGCCCTCCCAGTTCGGTCGGAGCCGGGGTGGGTGGGCAGGCGGCTGGCGTGGTGCACGCTCGGTCACGGATCCGAGTGTACGACGGCCCGGTGTACCGTGGCCCCGCGGTGCCCCGTGGGCCGGGGCCCTGCGGGGAGGTGTGCCATGGCCACCAAGCTGGGGCCGGTGCTCGTGACGGGCGCGAACTCGGGCATCGGGCTCGCGTCCGTGTTGCACTTCGCCGCTCGCGGCTGGGACACGTGGGGCACGGTGCGCAGCGCCGACAAGGCCGAGGTGCTCGCCACCGCCGCGAACGATGCCGGCGTGGGAGCGCACGTGCACCCGGTGGTGCTCGACGTGAGTGATCACGACGAGATCGTGGCTCGCTGGCCCGATCTGCCGGCGTTCCACGCAGTCGTCAACAACGCCGGCTACAGCGAGCTCGGCGCGGTGGAGGAGGTGACCGCCGAACGAGCGCGGCGGCAACTCGACGTCAACCTGGTCACGCCGGCCGTGATCGCCTCGTGCGCGTTGCCGGCGATGCGGGCGCGACGTGCCGGCAGGATCGTCAACGTGTCGTCGATCGCCGGGCGAGCGGCGATCCTGCCGATGAACGCGTGGTACCACGCGTCGAAGTTCGGGCTCGAGGCGATGAGCGACGTGTTGCGGATGGAGGTCGCCGGGTTCGGGGTGCAGGTGGTGGTCATCCAACCCGGCTTCTTCAAGACCGGGATCGAACCGCGTGCGAGTGCGCAGGCGGCCGAACGCTCGACGCACACCGACTCGCCGTACCAGCGGGCCTACGCCCGGATGCGGACGACCGCCGAGTTGATCGCCAAGGTGGCGCCGCCGCCCGATCTGGTGGCGCGCACGATCGTGCACGCGGTCGAGACGCGGCGACCGTTGAAGCGCTACCTCGTGGGCGCCGACGCGCTCACCCTGGCGGCCACCACGCCGTTCGTGCCGCGCGCCGTGACCGACACCGTGTTGCGATTCACCGCCGATCTCCGCGGCGACCGCCGACCGGCCGGTTCCTGAACGAGCTCAGTCCGGGGCGTTCTCTGCGACGACGACGTCGACGTCGAGGGTGCGACCGGATTCGAATCGCAGCGTGGCCGTGTAGGTCTCGCCCGACGTGAGCGGATCGGGCAGGTCGAGCAGCATCACGTGATTGCCGCCAGCTTCGAACAGCAGCGTGCCGCCCGCGGCGATCGGGAACGACTCGACGGGTGCCATCGTCATCGCCGGCTCGGCCGGCTCGGCCGGCTCGACCGTCGTGGCGGTGTCGCCGCCGTGGTGGTGCTCGTGACCGCCGTCGGCGGCCATGGTGGTGTGCAGTTCGGCGCGACCGGCGACATCGGTGGGCACGTCGACCCCCACCAGTGCGTCGGAGCGGTCGGACGTGACGGTGAGGTACAGCACGCCGGTGGCGGCGCCGGTCGGCGTCGGCCGCGACCACGCCGCTTCGGCACCGAAGCCGACGGTGTCGTCGTCGCTGCCGCAGCCGGTCAGCCACCCGGCGACGAGGCCGAACGCGACGACGAGTGCGGGACGGGTGATGCGGCGGCTCATGGCTGTCCGAACGCTACCCGGAGGGGCCTGACCGTGCGGATGACGAACCGGTCGAGCGCGAGCACCACCAGTGCGCTCACGCCCCACTGCGGGAACACCACCGCGAGCGCCAGCGCGATCAGCCCGAGCCGCTTCGAGAGGCGCACGTCGACCGGACGTCGCGGCAGACCGGCGGTGCCGGGACGGCGACGCTTCCAGAACATCACGAAGCCGCTGACCACCGCCCAGATCGACAGCACGCACAGCAACGTCATGAAGATCCGCGACACGATGCCGAGCTGTGTGCCCATGTGGGTGCTCACGAGATAGTCCATCCCCCGGTAGACCGTGCCGAGGCCGTACACCCGCTGTTCGGCGAGCACCTCGCCGGTGAACTGGTCGACGAAGAGGTCGCGGGCCTCGCCGGTGGTGCGCGGCCACGAGTTGTAGAGGGTGAACGAGCCGTACACGACGTTGCCCGCCTCGTCGGTCTCGTTCGACGGGAACGAGATCGTGTAGCCGGGACGCATGCCCTCCTCCACCGCCAGCGCGGCGACGGCGTCGAGCGACAGCGGCGCGGGCGCCGTGCCGTCGAGCGGAGGTGCGTAGCTGGCCGGGATGTCGAAGTCGCCCGTGGCCCACGGGATCTGGTTGCCGAAGCGATCGAGATCGCCTCGCTCGCCCAGCGGGCTCGCCGGTGCGTCGACGGGCTCACCCGGCGTCACCTCCTCCGCGAGGGAGTTGAACTGCTCGGCCCAGTACGTCGACCATCCCATGCCGGACACGATCGTGAGCACCATGACGAGTGTCATCAGCACACCACCGAAGCCGTGCAGATCGCGCCAGCGCGCTCGTCCCGACACACCGCGGCGGATGGTGAGCAACCGTCGAGCGCCCTTGCTGCCCGTCGATGCCGATCGGCGTGGCCACCACAGGTAGAGCCCGGAGAACACCAGCGCGAGCGTCCACACGCCGAGCAGTTCGAGGATCAGGTCGCCGACCACGTACTCGCGCCACACGGCATCGCCGTCCCACAGCGCGGCGACTGCGGGCAGGCGCACGGTGACGGTCTCGTTGTTCAAGAAGCCGTGGAGCCGGTTGGCGAGTCCGACGATGCCGCTGCCCGGCTTCACCTCGCCGGTCACCTCGGCGGTGTACGGGTTCACGAACACGTGCATGCCGGCGACGCTGCCGTCGTCGAGCCAGAACCGGGTCGCCCGCTCGGCGTCGCCGGGCGGGGTGACGTCGTACACCGTTGCGTCCGGGTACGCCGCCTCCACGGCGGCGGCCTGCGTCCCGAGCGGCACCATGTCACCGGCGGGTTCGATCGTGCGGATGTCGCCCTGGGTGAGATCTTCGATCGGCTGGGTGTACAGGATCACCAGGCCGGTGAGGGCCATCAGCAGGATGAACGGCATCGACAACATGCCTGCGTAGAAGTGCAGCCGCCAGACCGACCGCCAGCGACGGCTGGCCGCCGCGGCGCGTTCGGCGTCGGTGCGTGGACGCGACGGGACGGCGTCGCCGTCGGCGTAGGTGAGCGCAGTCATGTGACCCCCCGGGACGATGCCCGCCATGTGTGCGTGGATGTGCCTCTCCGGTCGCTCGCCGCCCCGCTCCGGTTCCCGCCGCCCGGGAACTCGCGAGTGCCGGGCGACGACCTCTCCGTCATGGCTGACATCGGCTCGCCCGTTCGGATCCTCCGTGTCCGCTCGCTCGTCACCGCCGTTCGTTCGACGACTCCCGATCGTGACGAGGCGGCGCCGGCACCGATCGACGTCGACGTCGACGCCGAGCGACCGACGGCGCGACGTTCGTCGAGCACGCATCGGTGAGGCAGCGCCTGCACGACCTCGAGCTCGGGGTCGAGGTCGACGAGCCGCTGCGTCGGTTCAAGCTCGCCGTGGTGCGCGGGACACCGCCACGGGTGCATCCCGTCGGCCGCTACCGCCGCCGGTCGTACGAACACCTCGATCCGCGCCGTGCGGTCTGCCACCGGCACGGGCACCGCGCGCCTGCAGTCGACTGCACGTGTGGTTTCCACGCGGTCTCGACGATCGACGGCCTCGAGCGGGTCACCACCGTCCTGGCCGACTCCGTGATCCTCGACGTCGAGCTCGGCGGCACGGTGATCGAGCACGAACGAGGGGTTCGTGCCGAGGAGCAGGCGGTGCTGGGCGTGGGATTCCCCGACAGGTGCTCGTGGTGCTCGGCAGCAGCGAGCCTCGTCGTGCCCGGACGGTTGTGGCGTTCGGCGTGTGTCGGCTGTTCGGCGCACCTCGCGCGACGCGCGCTCACGCGCGCCGAGGCGACGGCGGAACTGGGAGTCGACGTGTCGTTCGTGCGAGCACCCGCCGAGCCCCGCCGGCTCCGCTCGTGGGGCATCGCCCGTGCGGTGGGCATGACGCTGCTCTCGATCGTCGTGTCGGTGCTCGCACTGCGGTCGTCCGCCGCCGCGACGACGGTCGCGATCTCGGCGGTCGCACTGGCGACATCGGCTGCGATCACCGTGGCGGCTGCGCGGTCACGCTCGGCCCGGCCTCACGGGGATTGGTTCGTGGCCCAGTGTGCGTGCGTCACGCTCGCCTCACTCGCGCTCCGCTTCGTCGGCTGACGCCGTCGGTGTCGGGGATGGGGACGGGGCGCCGAGCATGTCGTCGTACATGCCCTTCAACCAGGCGTACACCTCGGGTGGTGCGCTGCGGGGATGACCGCTCGAGAACGGCGGCGCCGGGTCGTACTCCATGTCGAGTTGCGCAGCCTGCGCGAACGGCTCGCCGGCGATCAGCGCGGCGAGCACCAGCGACATGTCGATGCCGGCCGACACGCCGGCCGCGGTGACCACCTTGCCGGCGCGCACGACGCGTTCGTCGGTGGGGATCGCTCCGTAGTCGGCGAGTTCCGCGTGGCTGTACCAGTGTGTGGTCGCCGGGAGGCCCTGCAGCACCCCCGCAGCGCCGAGCATCAGGGCCCCGGTGCACACCGAGGTCGTCCACGTGGTGCCCGGGTGCACGCCGCGGATCCACTCGACGAGCGCGCCGCCGTCCCTCGCGATCGTGATCGCCGACACGCCGCCGGGCACGACCAGCAGATCGGGCTGACCGATCTCGTCGATGCCCACCGGCGCGATCATCGTGAAGCTCCCGCCGTTCGACACCGGGCCCGGGCGCTCGGCCACGAACGTGAAGTCCCACCCGGGCAACGACGCGAGCGCGTGATACGGCCCGATCGCGTCGAGGGCGGTGAAGCCGGGGAACAACAACATGGCGGTCTTCATCGGGCGGGCTCCTGTCGGTCGAGTGGTGAATCGTGGTCGGTCGGTTCGAGCGGGGCGACGGCGATGTGCAACCGGCCGGTCAGCGGATGCGGACCGAGATGGGCTCGTACACCGAACACGTCGCGCAGGTGCTCGACGGTGAGCACCTCGGCCGGTGGGCCGCTCACCACGATCCGGCCCTCGCGCAACATGCTGATCTCGTCGCAGAGCGACGCAGCCTGGTCGAGGTCGTGGAGCGCGGCGACGGTGGTGAGCCCCAGACCGCGCACCATCTCGAGCAGTTCGAGCTGGGCGCGGATGTCGAGGTGGTTGGTCGGCTCGTCGAGCACCAGGATCGGCGCCTCCTGGGTGAGGGCTCGTGCGAGCATCACCCGTTGCCGCTCACCGCCCGACAGCGTGGTGACGATCCGTTCGGCGGCCCACGCCATGCCGACCGTCTCGAGCGACCGGTCGGCGATCTCGCCGTCGCGACGGTCGTCACGCTCGAACATCCGCTTGTGCGGCGCCCGCCCCATCAGCACCACGTCGCGCACCGAGTGGTCGAGGTCGAGCGGATGGTCCTGGGTGACGACGGCGCGCCGGCGGGCGGCTTCTCGTGCGTCGAGACCCTGCCACAGGTCGTCGTCGCCGAGGAACACCGCGCCCGTCGACGGTCGCAGCGCCCGGTACACGCACCGCAGCATCGTGCTCTTGCCCGAACCGTTCGGGCCGACGAGACCGTGGAAGGTGCCGGGTCGCAGCTCGATCGTCACGTCGTCGACGATCGAGCGGTCGTCGATCACCACCCCGAGGTGCGTGACGGCGAGCTTCATGCCGCGTTCCTCCCGGATCGCCGGAGGAGGACGAGGAAGAACGGTGCGCCGAATCCAGCCGTGAAGATGCCGACGGGGAGCTCGTTGGGACGATCCGCGATCCGACTGGCGAGGTCGACGAGCACCATGAACCACGCCCCGCCGAGCACCGCCACCGGCAGCATCCGCCGGTGGCCCGGACCCACCACGAACCGGGCCGCATGGGGCACCATCAACCCGACGAACCCGATGCCACCCGACACGGCGACCGCGGTCGCCGTCAGGAGCGACGACACGACGAGCAGCTCGATGCGGAAGCCGTTGACGGCGACGCCGAGCGCGCTGGCGGCGTCGTCGCCGGCGCTCATCACGTCGAGGGCGCGCGAGCGGCCGAGCAACCACACCATCGCAGCGACCATCACCACGGTGGGAATGCCGAGGTCGTCCCACCGGGCGTTGGCGAGCGAGCCGAGGATCCAGAACATGATCCCGCGTAGTTCGAGCGGGTTGGTGTAGAGCTGCAAGAAGCTGGTGCCGGCGGTGGCGAGGTAACTGATCGCGACACCCGCCAGCACCAGGCGCGTGGGTCCGACCTGTCCACGACGCTGCGCCAGCACGAACACGAGCAACAACGTGAGCAGCGCGCTCACGAACGCCGCGCCGCTGATCCCGAGACCGGCGATCGCGGTCCAGCCGGCGATCGATGCGAGCACCGCACCGAACGCCGCACCGGACGACACGCCGAGCACGTAGGGGTCGGCGAGCGGGTTGCGGGCCAGCACCTGCAGGCAGGCCCCGGCCAGGCTGAGTGCGCCGCCGACGACGGCGGCGAGCAGCACCCGCGGGGTGCGGAACTGCCAGATGATCTGGTCCTGCACCGGCGTCGGGGTGGTGTCGCTCCACCCGAGGTGCGAGCCGACCACGCCCCACACCTCGCCGATCGGCAGCGTGACCGTCCCCCACGAGATGCCGAGGATCAGGCTGAGGCCCAGCACGACGACGAGGGCCCCCTCGAGCGCGACGATGCCCCCACCCGAGACCAGGTGGGGGCGTCGGCGCAGGGGGTGGTCAGCCAAGTGCGGCGATCGCGTCGGCGAGCTTCTGGATGCCGACCGAGTTGTACGGACCCAGGTAGAACGACTCGGCGATCGAGATCCACGCGTTGTTCTTCGCTGCCTCCCACTGCGGGAACTGGGCGAAGATGTCCTTCGCGTACAGTTCGGCGTCCTCGCCGGGCAGGAAGACACCGACGGCGAGCACGTCGACGTCCGCCGCGGCGAGCTGCTCGGCGGTGATCAGTGCGGAGTCGTTGAACGACGGCAGGCCGTCGAAGGAGTTCACACCACCGGCGGCCTCGATCACGCTGTCGGTGAACGGCCCGGCGAACACCTGCGGGATGCCGGCGGCGTTCATCATCGACATCCCCGGGTAGGCCAGCAGCACGCTCGCCGGTTCGCCGGTCGGCTGCTCGACGGCGTCGATGGTGGCCTGTGCCTCGGCGATGAACGCCTCGGCCCGCTCCTGCACGTCGAAGATCACCCCGAGCTCGCGCACCATCTCGAACGACTCCAGGTACGTCTGCGCGTCGGAGCGCTCCTGGTCCTCGGGGCGGGGCGCCTCGTTGCCGTAGGCGCAGTTCACCGGGGTGACCCAGCTCTGGATGCCGACGCCGGCCAGTTCGTCGCGGGTGACCGACCCCATCATCTCGCTGAAGCCACCTGCCCAGGTGCTGATCACCAGGTCGGGCTCGAGCGCCAAGGTCTGTTCCTTCGGCACCTCGAAGTTCTCGTTCAGCGTGAGGCCGCCGGTGGGAAGGGCGGCGATCTGCTCGACCATGCCGTCGATGTCGGACTGCCCGTAGGTCTGGCTGTTGGCGAGGATGGCGTCCTCGATGCCGAGCGCGATGAAGGTCTCGACCTCCGCGACGGAGGTGCCGTTCAGGATGAGCACCTGCTCGGGCGGCGCGTCGAAGGTGAGTTCGTACCCGCAGTTGTCGATGGTCAGTGGGTACTCGGTCGCCATCGACATCGCCTCGGTGGTCGCCGGAGCGTCGGCCGCCGTGGTGTCGGTGGCTGCCGAGTCGGTGGTGTCGGGCGACTCGGCAGCCGTGGTCGCGGGGGCGGCGGTGGTGGCCGCGTCCGCCGCGGTGGTGGCCGCCGCAGCGGTGGTCGTGGTGGCGTCGTCGTCGTCGCCGCATCCGGCGATCAGGACGGCGACCAGGGTGATGGGGACCAGGACACGGCGTTGCACGAACCGTGAGGTCGCCGCTCGACCCGGTCTGGTTCCCGGAGGCGTGACGACGAGCGGCCGACTCGGCGACGAAGGTCGCTCAGGCGTCGCGGGCGTCGCAGGCGTCGCGGGCGTCGCGGGCGTCGCAGGCGTCGCGGGCGTCGCGGGCGTCGAGATGGTCGAGCAGCGCGTTGCTCGATGGTGGGCGCACCTTCCGGAAGAACCACTGGCTGCTCGCCTCGAGTTCGGCCTGATCGGCGATCGTGTACCACTTGTCGAGCGAGCGATGGATGTGGTGGAAGTTCGACATGTCGGCGACGTCGGGGCCCGGGCAGGGTTCGGCCCCGCCGGCCGCGTTCTGCGTGGCGAACGGGCCGCTGGCGACGAGCGAGTGGAGGTACATCTCGTCGGGGCAGAACGTGTGGGCGAAGAACCGATCGACGTCGGGGGTGGCCCGAGCGAGGAGGTCGGCGACGCAGTCGGCGGTGAGCGCCGACCACGGCGACCCACGGCTGAGCACGATGCCGTCGGGTACGACCGGCGGCGGCCACAACCGGCTGGCGTGTGACATCGATCGGTGCACGACCTCGTTCACCTTGGCGGGTAGCGAGTGCCTCGGCGCCCGAGGGAACACCTTCACGTCGCGATAGTGACGTCGCTCGACGAAGCTCCGGTGACGGGGCGTGCCGTCTGCGACCGCGAACCAGCGGAGGTGCTGGCGATGCGGCGAACGGCGGAGGAACCCGGCGAACGCCGCCACGGACGAGAGTGGGTAGTCCGATCCCGAGAGCAGGACCACGTGGTCGTCGGGTTCGGTGATCGGCAGCGCCCAGCCGTAGAGCGCCTTGATCGCGAGGATGGCCACGAAGCCGGCCCAGTTCACCTGGCATCGACGGTCGTCGGGCAGGAACGACACGTGGTCGAGCGATCGGGCCGCATCGACGAAGGGCGTGATGTCGGTGCGAGCGTTGACGTGCACCCCGACCGGATGTGGTGCGAGACGCGCGGCGAGCCGGGCCACCTGTGTCGGATGCTCATGCGCCAGGACCACGAACGTGGGCACGTCGGAACGGTACGCACACGCAGTCTGACCAGGCAAGATGCAACCTCCAGATCGACACGGTGTCGCACGAGACGTCGGCAGCAGGGAGCGGACCGCCCGAGCCAGGGCGCTGGCTTCTGGGCGCCACTCCGGGCAGCCGACCTGCCGCGGTGAGGACTCACTGGCGCCCGGGAAACACGGGTCCGACGTCCTGGGTGCCAGTGATCTCGAATGCCCTGGGGTTTCGGCGGAGCGTGGCGCCCAGAACACCGTGCGGCCTCGCCGATGTTGTCGGACGTCGTGTGCGTTCCTGCTCGCTCAGCGACCTGGAACGCACCCGACGCCCACGCAGAAATCGTGGTGCCCCCTCTGGGACTCGAACCCAGAACCAACGGATTAAAAGTCCGCTGCTCTAACCATTGAGCTAAAGGGGCAGATGGCGACGCTGCAGCGTACCGGCCGACGGCGATGCGGGTATCGCCGTCGGCGTGACGCACGATCACGTCCCCGACCCGCAACCGACCGTCGACCCCGACGAGGAGGCACGCGAGCGCTATCGAGAACTGCTCGAGGAATTGCGCACGATCATCCCCGGCGTGCAGGTGCTGTTCGGCTTCTTGCTGACCGTCCCGTTCAGCGCCCGGTTCGACCGACTCGACGACCTCGGCCGCGACCTCTACTCGGTGGTGCTCGCCGGCGTCGCGCTCGCGATCGTGGTGTTCCTCACACCGGCGGCGATCCACCGGTTCGGCGCCGACGGCGACCGGGTGCGTCGGCTGCGCATCGGTGTCCGCACCGCGGTCGCGGGGATGACCCTGCTCGCGACCTCGATGACGATCGCGGTGTTCGTCGTCGCGAGGTTCGTCTTCAGCACCCGCTTCGCCATCGTGGTGTCGGCGATCGTCGCCGTCGCCTTCGTCGTCTGCTGGGGCGTGCTCGCGTTCGGCCGTCGGGTGGCGCACGATCCATGACCTAAGGCCCTGTGTGGTGCGCCACCCCTCCCGGCACAGTGGCCGGCGGATGTCTCGCATCGTCACCCGTGCAACCCTCAACCCGACCACGTTCCTGTGGGAGCTCGACGCGCCCGACGTCGCACGAGCAGCGCAGGCCGGACAGTTCGTGATGGTGCGTCTCCACGACGGCTCGGAGCGGATCCCCCTCACCATCGCCGATTTCGACCGCGACCGGGGCACCGTCACGGTGGTCGTCCAAGCGCTCGGTCGATCGACGATCGAGATGCGCGACCGCTACCGCGAGGGCGACGACATCGCCGACTTCGTCGGCCCGCTCGGTGTGGCGCCCACCTTCGAGCGGCTCGGCCACGTCGTGCTGGTCGGCGGCGGCCTCGGGGTCGCGCCGGTGTACCCACAGCTGCGCGCCGCGGCCGACGCGGGCAATCGCACGACCGTGATCGTCGGCTTCCGCACGGCCGATCTCGTGTTCTGGCTCGACCGGCTCGAGGCCGTCGCCGATCGAGTGATCCTGTGCACC
>JACJWG010000021.1 GCA_020637235.1 Acidimicrobiaceae bacterium
GAACACCTGGAACGCCGGCTCGGGGATGCGCAGCGACGGGCGTCGGAAGCCGTACGTCCCGGCGGCCTCGAAGCCGAGTCGGCGGTAGTACGCCGGGTCGCCCTCCAGGAACACGGCCGGCTCGGGGCGCGTGCCAGCGATCAGGCCGAGCGCCTGGGTGATCATCGCCGACCCGATGCCCTGGCGGTGCAGGTCGGGTCGGACACCCACGGGGCTGAGCACCAGCACGTCGACCAGCCGGTCGGGTGCGTCGACGATCGCGCGGGTGAACGACACGTGGGCACACACCTGCGCGTCGAGCTCGGCGACGATCGACAGCTCGGGCACCCACGCCCACGACGCCCGGAGCGCGTCGAGCAACACCCCGATCGACTCGTCGTCGCCGAAGGCCGCCACCTCCAGGGCCCGCACGCCGTCGAACTCGTCGTTGCGCATCGGCCGGATCCGTACGTCGGTGTCGGTCATCGACGCCAGTCTGGCGTCGACGGCACGATGGCGCGGAGCGAGTTTCCGGATCGCCCGGCGCCCGGTCGTCGAGACCTACGATCGCGCCATGGCGGACATCACCGGTCGGGTGAGGAAACGGGCGGCGCACCTGTTCGACGACGGCGAGGTGGTGCTCGTGGCGATCCTGGTGGAGCCGAAGGGCACCTACGGCGCCGGGTCGGTCGCGGTCGCCGCGCTGCCGCGGGTGTCGACGGCGCTGCTGGCGAACCGGGCGGCGAGCGACCGCCCCGACGGGTTCGCCTCCACGTTCCCATCGAAGCCCGCAGCGGTCGTGGTGACCGACCGACGGGTGGCGGTGATCCCGTCCAACGGCATCGGGTTCGCGGCGATCACTGCCGAGTACGCCCGTACCGATCTCGTCGTGGCCGACAACGTCGGCAGGGGCCTCGGTCGTCGACTCACACTCGCCTTCGTCGACGGCTCGAGCGTCGTGGTCGACGTGCAGCGAGGCCAGCCGTTCGAGCTGTTCGCCGCATCGCTCGGCGACCCGCCCTGACCTGCGTGGTGATCCGCGTCATGACCTCCGAGGTCATGGCCGCCGGCCACCGGGGCGCCGTAGGGTCGAGGTCGTGGACACGCCATCCGATCTCGCCCGCTCGTCGATGCCGTTCTGTGTCACGCTCGACATGACCACCGTGGAAGCGACGCCGTCGCGCGTGGTGGTCACCATGCCGTGGAGCGCCGACAGGTGCACGATCGGTGGCGCCACACACGGCGGGGCGCTGATGGCGCTGGCCGACTCGGCCGGCGCAGTGTGCGCGTACCTCAACCTTCCCGAGGGCGCGACCGGCACGTCGACGATCCAGTCGGCCACCAACTTCCTCGGCGCGGTTCGTGAGGGAACGGCGGAGGCGACGGCCACACCGGTGCACACCGGCCGGTCCACGATCGTGGTGGCCACGGAGGTGCGTGTGGACGGCCGACTGGTCGCCGTCACCACCCAGACCCAGAGCGTGCTCGGCGCCCGCTGACCCGTCGGTCAGCCCTCGAGCGCTGCGGCGAGCCGTTCGAGCGTGCCGCTGATCGTCTGGCGGTTGCGTTCGGCGCGGTCGTCGATGCCCGACATCTTCTTGCTGTACTCGAGCGCCGATTCCGGTCGCAGGTCGTCGCTCCATTCGGTGACCCGGCATCCGGTGTCGGTCGGCTCGATGCGGTAGCCCCACGTGGAGAAGTGGAAGTCGAACATCGAGCACTCGAACACGAACGACCGGCCACGCTCGGCCTCGACGACCTTCCCCTGACTGGTCCACACGTGCTCACCGTTGCGGTTGTGCCCGTCGAACATCGCACCGACGTGCGCCTCGGCGACGCCGTCACGCCACTCGCAGGCGTAACACTCCTCCGACCACTCGCCCATGCGCGTCACGTCGGCGATGGCGTCGTACACGGCCTCGGGTGATGCGGCGATGTCGCGTGAGATCTCGATCCGTTCCGGCATGCGGAGAGTCAACCACACGGGTGAGCGAGTGCTCGGTGCGAGAGGTACGTCCGCACGCCATGCTGGTCCGGTGTGCGAATTCGTCCGCAACGGTGCCATGGACGCATCGGTGTCGGCGGGGCAGGGGGAGCTGCGATGGCTACGGACACGACGACGCGCCACGGCGATCGAGCGCTCACGTGCGCGGTGTTGGTGGTGGGTGCCGGTCCGACGGGGATGATGCTGGCCGCCGAGCTGACACTGGCAGGCGCGGACGTGATCGTGGTGGAGCGCCGGCCCGACGCCGAGCTCGAGAGCGCACGATCGCGAGGCCTGCACGCTCGGACGATCGAGGTGTTCGATCAACGCGGAGTCGCCGACCGGCTGTTGGCCGCCGGCACGGCCATGCAGGTGCAGGCGTTCGCCGGCATCCCGCTCGACATCTCCGACTTCCCGGCGCGACACCCCTACGGCCTCGCCCTCACCCAGCGCGAGGTGGAGCGGATCATGTCCGCCTGGATCGATGAACTCGGCGTCACGATCGTCCGCCGACGAGAGCTGCAGCGGTTCGCATCCGACGACGCCGGCGTCGACGTCGAACTGTCCGACGGCACGAGCGTGCGCGCGCAGTACCTGGTGGGTTGCGACGGAGGCCGGAGCACCGTGCGCAAGGCGGCAGGCATCGAGTTCGCCGGATGGGACGCGACCACGTGCTGGATCCATGCCGAGGTGGAGATGACCGAGCGACCCGAGTTCGGTCTCCGCGGGGGTGGCGGGATCGGACCCGCCGACGATGGGCGGGTCGGGGTCACGCTGATCGAACCCGACGTCGACCACGACCGCGAGCCGACGCTCGAGGATCTGCGGGCGGCGCTGCGTCGCGTCGACGGCACCGATCACGGCGCACACAGCCCCCGGTTCATCTCCCGCTTCACCGACATGTCCCGCCAGGCGGTGGCCTACCGGTCGGGCCGTGTACTGCTCGCCGGCGACGCCGCCCACGTGCACGCGCCACTCGGCGGCCAGGGTCTCAACCTCGGTGTGCAGGACGCGGTGAACCTCGGCTGGAAGCTCGCCCAGGTGGTCGGCGGCACGTCACCCGACGCGCTGCTCGACACCTACCACGACGAACGGCATCCCGTGGCGGCACGAGTACTGCAGAACACGATGGCGCAACGTGCGATCGGCGCCGAACCGTCCGGCGCGCTGCGATCGACGATCGCCGAGATCCTGGCGCTCGACGACGCACGACGGCACGTGGCCGGGATGATCTCCGGCCTCGACATCCGGTACGACCTCCGCGGGAGACATCCCCTGGTCGGCCGGCGCATGCCCGATCTCGACCTGGTCACCGACGCCGGTCCGGTGCGTGTGTACGAACTGATGCGCCGGGCTCGCCCGCTGCTGCTCGACTTCGAGGGCAGCTGTGCAGGCGACGTGGCGGGGTGGGCGGATCGGGTGCAGCGGGTGGAGGCCCGGTGCGGCGAGCCGTGGGAGCTGCCACTCGTGGGCGCCGTGGATCCACCATCGGCGGTGCTGGTCCGGCCGGACGGCCACGTCGCCTGGGTCGGCGTCGCCGGCGACCCGGAGTTGTCACGCGCGCTCGAGCGGTGGTTCGGGCCGGCGCGCTGAGCGCCGTCGGGAGCGTCGGGCGGCCTCAGTGGTCGGGACACTGCATCACGTCGGGCGTGCCGAACCTCGACGGACACAGCGCCGGGTGGATGTTGGCGAAGTCGCCCAGTCGGTTCTCGAGGCCGTCGACCACCCATGCGTGCAGCATCCAGAGGTCGCCGCCTGCCAGGTAGGTGCCGGGGCACCGCTCGGCGCTGCCGGCCTCTTCGCGCAACGTCCAGCCGTTCACGATGCAGAGCCCGGTGTGCTGATGCCACTCGTCGTTCGGACCGGCGAATCCCTCCGGTTCGTCGGCCGACTGCACCCAGTACACGTAGGCGACGAGGCGAGCCGGCTCGACGCGCTCGTCGAACAGGATCATCGACGGTTCGGCGGGGTCGAACGGCTCGGCGACCTGCGGCCAGCGCACCCAGTGCGTGCCGACGCCCGGACCGGGCGCCGAGGTGCGCACGAACCCGAGCGCCTCGGCCTCGGCCATGGTGTCGAACCGGCTGGTGGACCGCTGCGCGGTGAGCCACTGGTGTTCGAAGATCGCGAGGTCGCCGGTGAGCAGCGGGGTCGCGATCGTGTCCGGCACCTGGCTGTGCCCGTGCGCGTGCTCGGGTTCGCCCGCACCGCTGGCACCCAGCGCGGCGATGGCGGCGCGGTCGTCGTCGTCTATGCGTCCGGGGTCGTGCAACGGGCCGGTGAGCACGACCGTCGTGCTCGTGCTCGCGCTGGTGCTCGCGACGGCCGGCTCGTCCGCCGGGGCGCTCCGGTCGCCGGCGTCGCACGCAACGCCGATCGTCAAGCTGGCGACGGCGGCCACCGCGGCGATCGCTCGGACGGCCGGGGCGGACATGGCAGCAGCGTAGGAGGCCGGCGCCGGCATGTCGACCGGGACTCGTGCGGGGATGTCGGCACCGAAACCGGCCGGCCGTGCCCGTCGGCGTTCCGTAGAGTCGCCGCCGATGGAACCGCCGCGCTGGCCCGGATTCGAGCTCGTCGTACCCGAGGTCGTGCGCGCCAAGGCCGGGGTCGCCGGCGCGAACGGGTGGATCGACGCGCTGCCCGCTCTGCTCGCAGCGCTGGCCGACGAGTGGGGGTTCCAGCCGGTCCGCACCCTCGACGGTGGCACCGAGTCGTACACGGCCGAGGTGATCCGTACCGACGGCACGCCGGCCGTGCTGAAGCTGCTCGTGCCGCGCACGGCCGACGTGGCCGGTCACGAGATCACCGTGCTGCGCCTCGCCGACGGCCAGGGCTGCCCACGCCTGTTCGATCACGACGCCGGACGAGGTGCGCTGTTGATGGAACGCCTCGGCCGATCGCTCGCCGATCTCGACGTGCCGATGCTGCGCCGGCACGAGATCCTGTGCACGGCCGCAGCCCGGCTGTGGCGGCCGGCTCCCGGCGTCGCGTTGCCGACGGGTGCCGACAAGGGACGCTGGCTCGTCGACTTCGTCGGCCACACGTGGGAAGCCCTCGATCGGCCGCTCGCCGAGGCGACCGTGGCGCACGCGATCGACTGTGCGGAACGACGGATCGCCGCCCACGACGACGAACGGGCGGTGCTCGTGCACGGCGACGTGCACCAGTGGAATGCGCTCGAACGCGGTGACGACTTCGTGCTGGTCGATCCCGACGGTCTGCTGGCCGAGGCCGAGTACGACCTCGGCGTCGTGATGCGCGAAGACCCGGAGGAGTTGCTCGTCGAAGGCCCGTGGAACCGAGCACATCGCCTCGCTGCGCGCACCGGTCTCGACGCGACCGCGATCTGGGAGTGGGGTGTGGTCGAGCGTGTGTCGACCGGGTTGCTGTGCACCCAGATCGGGTTCGAGCCGGTCGGCCGCCAGATGCTCGCAGCCGCCGAGGCCGTCACGGGGCTGTGACGAGTCAGCCCTCGCGTTCGAGCGAGACGGCCATGCCCGGCAGCGACACCCAGGGCTGCTTGTCGACGCACCACACCTCGACGGTGGGGGCGATGTCGGATGTGTCGTCGAGCGTGCCCACCTTCACGGCCACCACCCCGGCGGACTTGGCGAGTTCGGACACGATCGGCGAGCCGCACGCCGGGCAGAAGCGGCGGCGCACGTACACGTCGTCGCCGAGCTCGCCACGTTCCTCGTACGTCTTCAGCTCACCGTGGAGCGTGAGCTGTGATTCGTGGGCCACCAGGTTCACGGAGAACGCACCGCCACTCTGGCGCTGGCAGTGGCTGCAGTGGCACACGGCCACGGCGATCGGATCGCCCGCCACCTCGTAGGTCACCTCACCGCACAGACACCGTCCCGTTCGCATGGCCGCACCGTACCGAGCCGGTCGTCGACCACCGGTACCGGACGCGCGCGGTCGTCAGGGGCGCTTCATGGCGTTCATGTTGTCGACCAGGCTCGGTCGTGACCGCCCGGCCTTCTTCGCCGCACGGCGCGCACGCGCCCGCTGGGTGCGTGTCATCGTCCGGTGGCGTCGGCGCGGGTTGCGGCGCTCCCACGGTGGCGTGCGGCCGCTCATCGCCCGGTCTCGCGGCGGGCGTCGTCGCAGACGACCCTCGTGTCGGCGCTCGTTGCCATGATCGCGTCGTACCCGCCCGGACGCCGTCCCGAGACACGGTGCCGTCGCAGGTTCAGCGCACGTAGTCCTCACCGGTGGCGCGGACCGTGATGTCGTTGATCGTGACGCCCCACGGCTGATCGATCGCATAGACGATCTGGCGCACCAGGTCGTGCGGTGTGATCGCCCAGTAGCGCACGTCGTCGACGTCGGTCTCCTCCGGCCGGAGCCCGGCGCCGCTCATGATGCGCTGGAGTCGCTCGCCGAAGCGCTCGGTGTGCTGGCCGGTGAGGCCGACCAGCGCACCCTGGTCGATCACGCCGGCGCCGAGCCCGGTGCCCATCACGCCCGTCGGTCGCACCACCGTCACCTTGATCTTCCCCTGCGACTCCACACGGAGCGATTCACTGAGCACCCGTACGGCCGCCTTCGTGGCGCTGTACACGCCCGATCCTGCGGTGCCGTCGTTGCCGTACACCGACGACAGGTTCACCACATGGCCGCGGCCCTGCTCGATCATCTGGTCGTACACGGCGCAGATGCCGTTGAGCACACCCTTCAGGTTGATGTCGATCGCCCGGTCCCAGGCGTCGGCGGCCCGCGCATGGTCGCTGAAGAACGCGAGCGGCATCACCCCGGCGTTGTTGACCAGCACGTCGACCGCACCCCAGCGATCGACGGCGGCGTGCACCGCCGCATCGAGATCGGCGCGGCGGGTGACGTCGACGGCCAGGCCGAGCGCGTCGCCGCCGGCTGCGACGATCGTGTCCGCCGTCGTGGTCGCTGCTGCGCCGTCGACGTCGGTGGCGACCACCTTCGCGCCCCGAGCGGCGGTCATCTCGGCGAGGATGCGGCCGAACCCGCCGCCGGCGCCGGTGATCAGGATCACCTTGCCGGCGAGGTGATCGGTCGGGGTGGAGGCAGCGTGGTCGGTCATGGTCGCGAGGATCGCGCACGCCGACGGCAGTCGTAGGCTCCGGCCATGGCCGAGCCGACGCGGCGCTACACCGACGACGTGCCCGACGAGGTGGAGATCGAGTTGCGCGAGATCTGCCTCGAGCTCCCCGACGCGTACGAGGAGCGGGCGTGGGTGGGCACCCGATGGATGGTGCGCAAGCGGACCTTCGCCCACGTGCTCGGCGTCGGTCTCGACGGCGGCACGCCGGTGGTGGTGCTCGCCTTCCGGTCGGCGGGCGAGGAACTCGAGGTGTTGCGGCATGCCGGTCACCCGTTCTTCGAACTCGGGTGGGGCCGCGACGCGATGGGCATGGTGCTCGACGAGGACGTCGACTGGGACGAGGTCCGCGAACTGGTCACCGAGAGCTACTGCGTGCTGGCCCCGAAGAAGCTGGTCGCGATGATCGACCGCCCGCCGTCACCCGACGACTGAACGCCCGTCCGTGTGGTTGCACCGGTCCGGCGCCGGCCGAACCACACGAACGGCCGTGTCCGTGTGGTTGCGCCGGTGTGCGTGCGGTGGAACCACACGAACGGCCCGCCCGCAGGGTGGCGTCAGCGCCGGAGCTGCACCACCACCGGTGGATCGCCGTACGGCGAGGCCTGCATCACCGCAGCGCCGGGATGGAGGCCCGGGTCGCGCCGGTAGCGATCGAGCAACGCGACCTCGGCGACCTCGGCGACCTCGGCGACCTCGGCGCCCGTGCCGATGTCGTCGGCCGCGACGAGCAACTGGGCGATCTCGTCGAGCCACCGTGCGTCCTCGTCGCTCACCGGCTCGTCGGGTTCACCGATCCGCCCCCAGCCGTCCCACAGGAGCAGCTCGTCCCCGAAGCGGTGGGCCACCTCGTGGATCACCTCGTCGAACACGAAGCGCTCGCCGCGGAAGCCGGGTACCTCCGGACCGACGCCGTAGGTGGACGGGTCGAGCTCGCCCCGGCGGAAGCCGATCCACACCTCGGCTGCGGTGACGAATCCCGTGCCGCCGAGCTCGCCGCGGGGAATGTCCATCGGGCTCGGCAGCGTCGGCCGGGGATCGGCGACCTCGGGGTCGAAGCGCCGCCACCGCCCGTCGAGCCAGGCTTCGACGATCACGTGATCGTGGTGCCAGCCGTCGACGAAGTAGCCGACGTAGCCCACACGCGACCGGGCGGGGATGCCGCGCGAGCGCAGTGCACCCACGCAGAACAGCGTGTGGTCACGACAGCAACCCTGCACCCGCTCGGTGACCGCTCGTGGGTGGTCGAGCGGGCGCGGGTGGCGGCTCTGGTCGAGGTCGAGGATCGACTCGAGCCAGCGGGCGTCGATGTCGTGGCGGCTGCTGTCGGGCAGCTGTTCGCCCGATGCCCGATAGTGCACGATCACGTTGCGGGCCACGGCCGACAGCGACTCGGGATCGGCCGGCAGCGCAGCCACGAGATCGGCGTGACGGCCCGGGTTCGCGTACGGCGTGTGGCGAGCGTGGTCGATGGCGGTGTTCACGGGCGTGCGGTCCTCCATGCCCCCGACGGACGGGCGGAGGCACCCGCGATCATCGCGGACGTCGGGTGCGCTCCGGTTCGCTCGGCGCGCCGGAACGCACCGGACGTCGCCGATCAGGCGCCGGGATCGTGGATCTTCGCCGCGGTGCCGAGGTCGAAGTAGTCGCGCCACACCGTGATCAGCCCGTTGGCGCCCACCTCGAACACACTGTTCACCGGGAGGTCGCGCCAGCCGTGATCCAGCCGGTGCCGGTCGAGGCGCTCGAGGAACACGACCGACCCGGTGGCCGCACGGCGCAGGATCAGGAACTCGTTCTCGTGGATCGGTGCGAAGAACGGCTCGAGCACCTGGCGCACCCCGGCGTGACCACGCACGGTGCCGATCGGGACGTTCGTGTACTCGACGTCGGCGTCGAGGTACTGCAACGCGGCGTCGAAGTCCATCGCCTCGAAAGCATGGAGGAACGCCTCCACCACCTCGACCGGTTCACGGCTCTGTTCACTCATGACTGCTCCCGTCACTCGATGTATGTAGCTCACACTACATCTACCCATGGGCGTGCGCACACGACTCAGAGGTCGGCGGTGAGGGGCAGTCGAGCGAGTTGGGTGCGATTGCGGACGCCCAGCTTGCGGAAGACGCGGGCGAGGTGGCTCTCGACGGTGCGGCGCGACACGACCAGGTGGGCCGCGATCTCGGCGTTGCTCAGCCCGTGGGCGGCGAGTCGGGCGACGTGGAGTTCTGCCCGGGTGAGCCGCCCCTCCACCGACACGGCGATCGACGCCCGGTCGGTCAACGCCCGAGCCATCTGATCCGCCGCCTCGGCGGTGAGGAACCCGTCGCGCCACCAGCCGTCGGGGACCGGCCGCCGGTCGGGCCATCGGTCCGGCAACGACGGGCGCACCCACGGCTGGGCGCCGCACTCGGCGCGCAGGCGATCCGACGCGGCTGCCGTCTGCCCGGCCAGGTCGTCGCGTCCGGAGCGACCGGCGAGCACGGCGATGCCGTCGAGCGCGTCGGCGACACGCAGCCGGAAGCCCCGGCGGATCCCGTCGCGCAGCACCTGCCCGTACGCGAGGCGGGCCTGCAGCGTGTCGTCGCCCGCGAGTGCTGCGTCGCCAAGCAGCAGGCCGGCGGCCAGTTGGGGCTGCATCATCGGCACCGTGGCGGCCAGCACCAGCACGTCCGCTGCCGTGTGCATCACCGTGTGCCATGCATCTGCGATCGGCAGCGCAGCGGCACGCCGCACCCGCTGCTCGAGCCGGAGCCACCAGGTCGCGTCGCCCTGCCACTCCGGTGTGTCGTCGAGCCGGCTCGGGTCGGAGGCCAGCCAGATGAGGTCGGCCTCCACCCGCACCTGGGCGTCGAACTCGACGTGCCCGTGCAGGCCGTCGCGAAGGTTGCGGGCGATCGCTGCGACACGGGCGCGATCCCCGCGCTCGACGGCGATCCACCCGAGGAAGGTGGTGGCGACGTAGGTGTGGTGGGCGTCGTTGCCGCGCGACCACGACAGCAACTGCTCCACGAGGCGCTCGGCGTCGTCGAGTTCGCCACGTTGCATCGCGACCTCCGCCAGATGACGACGCGACTGCTCGACGTAGTACCGGTCGCCGACCGCGCTGGACGCCCGCATCGCCTCGACGGCGATGCGTTCGGCGCGGTGGAGGTCGCCGGTGTCGAGCGCGAGCACACTGCGGATCGACCAGATGCGACCGAGCAGCCAGCGAGGCTCGGCGCATCCCGCCGCCGCTCGTTCCGCACGCTCGAGCCACGCCTCTCCGGTGGCGATGGTCGAACCTTCCGACGTCGCCATGCCGGCGTAGCGCGCCGTCGCCGCCTCGAGCTCGGGCTCGAGTTCGCACCCACGTGCGTCGAGCTCGGCGAACAGGGCGTCGTAGAGCGCGATCAGCTCGCGGACGTGCATCCGCGCCGTCAGCGGGGTGTACATCGCGTTGAGCAGCCGGGCGGCCGTGGCCCCGATCGTCGACGCGATCTCCACCGATCCGGCGCCCCGAACGGCCCCAACAGAGCACCAGGCGAGGTGCACGAAGGTGCCGATGTGCGCGCCGAAGAGCCGGTAGCTCGACGG
Organism: Acidimicrobiaceae bacterium; assembly: GCA_020637235.1. Classification (GTDB taxonomy): domain Bacteria; phylum Actinomycetota; class Acidimicrobiia; order Acidimicrobiales; family Ilumatobacteraceae; genus VFMC01. Next base: position 10,617 of record JACJWG010000021.1, read on the forward strand.
TTCGTCGCGTCCGTCGCCGACCACCGCGACCGAGGCCCACGCCATCACTCGTTCGAGGTCGGTCGCCGATGCCAGTCGGGTGGCCCGGTCGCGAATCGGCGGCAGCAGATCGAATCGGTCGCCGACGACGAACACGAGCCCGTGGTCGACGAGCGATCCGAGTGCCTCGACGGTGGACCGTTCGTCGAGGTCGGCGAGTCCGCGGATCAGCTCCACCTCGGCGGCGTCGGCCGTCCATCCGAGCGCCGCGAAGACCGCTCGAGCGCCGTCGTCGAGGCGCGACAACGTGCGGTCGACGCTGCGGTCGACGACCGCGTCGTCACCGACGTCGCGCTCGCCTCGGCGCCCGGCGAACGCGACGCCGAAGCGGGCGATCTGGTTGGCGGCGAGCTCGACGGCCAGCGGGAGGCCACCGGTGGCCACCACGGCATCGGCCAGCGCGATCGCGTCGTCATCGGTGCGCCCTCGCGCCGCGACCAGTTCGAGCAGCATCCGCCCGGCCGGTCCCGACAGGGGGGTATCGGTGGCGATCGCCAGCGGGGCGAGGCGCACCACCGGCACCAGGCGGGGGAGCGCGACGCGAGATGTGACGAGGACGTCCGCCGCCCCCACCGGCCAGTCCGCCACCAACGCAGCCACGCCGTCGACGAGGTGTTCCACGCCGTCGAGCACCACCAGCGCGTCGGAGTCGGCGACGGCTGCGGCAGCCGCCGTCGCCGCCGACTCGTCGGGCAGCACCTCCATCCCCATCGCCGTCGCGACGGCCGCGGCGACGGCATCCGGCGCATCGAGCGGTTCGACGTCGATCCAGACCACGGTGCCGGCGGCACGGCGCTCGTCGGCCACGACCTGGGCGAGCGCGGTCTTCCCGATGCCGCCGGTGCCGACGACCGTGCACCGATGGTCACGAGCGAGCGCCGCACGCACCGCCTCGAGGTCGGCCTCGCGACCGATCAGCTCCCGCATCGTGCGGACTCTACGCATCGACGGTCGCAGCACGTCGGGCGGCGGCGGAGATGTGTGCGCACGCAGACGGATTTGCGTGTTCCTACCGATGCGCGTCGGGTGAGCGGGCAGTCACGATCGGCTCATGGATCGCCCAGAACACTTCGTGCGCCGCGCTGTGGCATTCGGTCACGTGTCGCTGCTCACCGCCGACCTCGATCGATTCCGGCGCTTCTACGAAGACGTCTTCGCGTTGCGCACCGTGATGATCGATCACCCCGACGGCATGCCGTTCCGGCGGCTGGCGGTCCTCACCGACGCGATCGGGGAGTCGATCCGCCTCCTGGTGTTCGAGGTGCCCGGCTACACGTCGGGTCTGCCGGACGACGTGATCGGAAGACGCGGCCGGCTCGACCACCTCGCGTTCCACGCCGCCGACCCGGACGAGTTCGACGCCGTGACCCGCCGTCTGGTGGAAGCGGGCGCGAGCTCCGGTGAGGTGAACGACCTCGGTCCGTCTCGCTCGGTGCTGTTCGTCGACCCCGACGGCGCACACCACAACCTGCAGACCCGCAATCCGACCTGGCGGCCCGGGCGGAGCACCGAGATCACCGACCCCGACCTGTGGCAGCGACTGCGGACGTTCGGCGCGTGACGCCGCCGGCACACCGCACACACCCACCGGACCCACTGACCCACTGACCCACACCCACGACACGGCCCACGGGCCAGGAGGACCACCATGCGACACCGACTCATTCCTGCCGCGCTCGGCTGTCTGCTGCTCGCGTGCGCCGCCTGCGGCAACGACGACAGCGGCGATGTCGGCGCGCCGGCACCGGCAGCAACCGACGCGTCGGCGGCGACCGACGCACCGACGACCGCGCCGGCGCCGTCCGCACCGGCGACCGACGTCACCGAGCCCGACGGGGGCGACGCCGCAGGTGTCGACCCGGCCGACGCCGAGTACTGCGCTGCGGTGGAGGCGATCAACAGCACCGACGCGATGCCCACCGTCGACGACGTGCGCGCCTATCTCGAGGTGGCGCCGGAGGAGGTGCACCCGCCGGTGGAACTGGTGATCGCGAAGCTGGAGGAGGCGGGCGGCGACTTCATGGCGGTGTTCGCCGACGAGGCCGCCGGCGCCGCCCTCGAGGAGATCACCGCGTTCGAGGAGGCGCGCTGCGGCACCGGCGACGACGGGCCGCCGCAGGACCCGATGGTCACCGTCGTCGACGAGACGGCGACCCGCGTCGACCTCGTCGCCACCGAGTACGCCTACGAAGGCGACCTGCCCACGTCGGAGGGTCGCTACTCGTTCGTGATGTCGAACGAGGGGGCCGAGCCGCACATCATGATCCTCCTCCGTCTGGAGGACGGCGCGTCGCTCGACGAGGTGCTCGCCGCGGAGGGCGACGAGGGGGTGGCCGAGACGTACGAGTCGTCGCCGGCCATGCCCGGCGGCGAGGGCGTACTCACCACCGACCTCGTCGCCGGCACCTGGGTGCTGCTCTGCCCGATCCCCGGTCCCGAAGGACACCCTCACTTCGTCGACGGGATGATCCGCGAGTTCACCATCGGGTGACGCCCCGACCCAGGGACGAGGTGCAGCGCTCTGCGACACTGGCGGTGCACGCCGACTGGGGAAGGGGACCTCGTGAGCGTTCGTCGGGCCATCCACGTCGATCCGGTCACCGGCCGGAAGAGCTTCGACACCCGCGCCGCGAAGGCGTCGGAGCGCATCGCCGGTTCGGGGTACGCAGTGGTCGACGACGTGTCGCTGAAGACGTTGCCGCCACCGCCCGCAGGCGCCACGTTCGACGCCGACGAGCAGGCGGCGTACCGGTCGTACAACCAGGCCCGACGCGGCGCTGCCGACTACATGGCGATGGACGGCGAGTTCGCCCGCTACCTCGCCGACGTGTACTCCGAGCCGCCCGTCGAGCGCGATGCGCTCGACGACGAGTGCGACGTGCTGGTGATCGGCGCCGGCTTCGCCGGTCTGCTGCTCTGGCACAAGCTGCGCGAGGCCGGCTTCACCGACGTGCGGTTCTGCGAGAAGGGCGGCGACGTCGGCGGCACCTGGTACTGGAACCGCTACCCGGGCGTGGCGTGCGACGTCGAGTCGTACAGCTACCTGCCCCTGCTGGAGGAGATGGGCTACGTGCCCTCGATGAAGTTCGCCTCGGGCTTCGAGATCCTCGAGTACTGCCAGTCGATGGCCGAGCGGTTCGGCTTCTACGAGCGCTGCTTGTTCCACACCACGGTGGAGCGCACCGTGTGGGACGAGTCCGACGCGCGGTGGACGGTGCACACCGATCGGGGCGACGCGATGCGGGCCCGGTTCGTCGTGCTCGCGAACGGCATCCTCACCAGTCCGAAGCTCGCCCGCATCGACGGCATGACGACGTTCCGCGGCGAGTCGTTCCACACCTCGCGCTGGAACTACGAGGTCGAGCTGCGCGACCGGGTGGTCGGCATCATCGGCACCGGAGCGACGGCGGTGCAGGTGATCCCCGAGCTCGCGAAGGTGGTGAAGGACCTCTACGTGTTCCAGCGCACGCCGTCGACGGTGGACGTTCGCGACCAACGCGCCACCACCGACGACGAGCGCGCCACGTGGGCGAACGAGCCCGGCTGGGCCCGAGCGCGACGGGCCCGCTTCGCCAAGATCGCCGCCGGCAGGACGGCGATCCAGGCAAACGACGACTACCTCGCCGGCAAGGTGGCCGACTACCGCGAGCGCAAAGAACACGCGGCGCCGTTGTCGCCGGAGGAGATGGTGCGCAAGCAGCTCGACACGAACTTCCGGATCATGGAGCAGATCCGGGCGCGCGTGGACGCGATCGTGCACGACCCGGTGACCGCCGAGGCGCTGAAGCCGTACTACCCGTACGGCTGCAAACGTCCCACCTTCCACGACGAGTACCTGCCCACGTTCAACCTGCCCCACGTGCACCTGGTGGACACCGCACCCACCGGCGTGCGGCGCATCGACGAGCACGGCGTGGTGCACGACGGCCGGTCGTATCCGCTCGACGTGTTGATCTACGCGACCGGTTTCACCTGGATGGCCACCTCGACGTTCAACATGGTCGTCGGTCGCGATGGACGGACGCTCAGCGAGAAGTGGACGTCGGAGGGGACGAGGACGTTCCTCGGGTTGCACAGCAACGGCTTCCCCAACTTGTTCATCGTCACCGGACCACAGGGCGGTGGTGGCAGCTTCAACTTCACCGACGCGATCGACACCCACACCGACCACGTCGTGTGGATGCTCGCCACGATGCGCGAGCGCGGTGAGGAGGTCGTCGACGTGCGCCAGGAGGACGAGGACCGTTACGCCGCGCACTGCGCCGAGGCCGACCTCGCGACCGCACCGTTGCGCGACTGCATCTCGTACTACAACGGCCACGGCGAGGCGGCGCCCGGCAGCCTCGCCTACTACGGCGGCAACGGCTGGCACCGCTGGCGGGCGAGGGCCGAGGCGACGATGGAGCCGTACGTGTTCGGCCGCCGGTAGGTCGTCCGCCGTCGCAGCAGCGGGATCAGGCGACGCCGAGCGCCGTGGCGGCGGCGTGAGCGGCGTCCGCTCCGAGCACCTGGCGCACCAGCAGGAGACCGTCGATCTGCGCGATCACGCCGAGCGCGACACGTCGTCGTTCGTCGGCGTCGGGGGCGTCGACCCGATCCGCGAGCCAGTCCAGCCAACCGCCCAGCAGTGCGGGCGCGAGTCGGTCGTACGGGATGGCGCCGGCCGACGCCAGACCGATCACCTCCAGGTACACCGCGAACACCCGATCCGCCTCGGGCGTGGTGAGCGTCGGCCACGCGACCCGTGCCAGCTGCTCAGCGCTGCGACGTTCGTCGCCGAAGGCGTCGGTGAGCAGCCCCTGCAGCGACTCGGTGAGGGCCGTGGCGGCCGCCAGGATGAGATCGGCCTTGGAGGGCAGGTAGTACACGACCATGCGGTCGCTGATGCCGAGCCGCTCGGCCACCCGCCGGAACGTGAGCGCGCCGACACCCGATTCGAGTGCAGTCGCCGCAGTTGCAGCGACGATCTCGTCACGAGAGTGCCGGTAGCCCACGACCTCGATCGTAGGGACATCAGCCGTGAGTCGCGCAGCGCACGCCCCGGCGCGTCTCGGGCGCCCCTCGGCGCGTGCTGGGCATCGGTGCCCGACGAGCGCGTCAGCGACCGGGCACGAGGTCCTCGACGCACCGCGCCAGGTCGCGCAGGTCCTCCGGCCATCCGGTGCTCGCGCCACGCCGGATCGACTCGGCGCCGGTGCCGTGGGCCTCGAGGCCGTCGTGCACCACTCGGACGCGGGTGCCACCCTCGACGGCGTCGAAGGTGAGCTCGGCTCGGCTGGCGTGGGTCGGGTCGGGATCGAAGCGCCATTCGCCGTCGACGGCACCCACCATCCAGGCGAGCACCAACCGCCGCGGCGGGTCCCACTCGAGCACCAGGCCCCAGTCGTGCTCCGCCCCGTCGTCGGATCGCTCGTACCACCGACCGCCGACGACGGGTTCGTACACGATCTCGGACGGCCGTCCCGACAGTCCTTCGGCGGGGTGGCGTCGTCCGGGACGATGGACGTACCAGTCGAACGCCGTGGCGGGATCGACGGGCACGACGGCCTCGGCGGAGACGGGGGCCAGCGGGCTGGTCGTGGTCATGGGGTCCCTCCTGCGGGATCGTCGCCGCGCAGTCGCTCGGCGACGTGGGTGGCGAAGTGGTCGAGGTCGTCGCGCCAGAACCGATCGAGGAACGCGCGGATGTCGGCGAGGCCGGTGGCGTCGAGGCTGTACACCCGCCGGGTGCCGTCCGGCCGATCGGCGACCAGCCCGGCGGCTTTCAACACTCGCAGGTGTTGTGACACGGCGGGACGGCTGATCGGCAGGCGGTCGGCGAGCTCGCCGACCGGCGACGGTCGTTCGGCGAGCAGGGCGACGATCGCACGGCGGCTGGCGTCGCCCAGCGCATCGAGTTGGAGCGAACCTCGGTACGTCGGCACGAACGGTAAGTTACCACGAACCAATGGCCGATGTGCGATCGGCACCCGGCTCGTGCACGCTCCCGTCCGGAGGACGGTCGTCAGAGTTCGGGCAGGCGCTGGTGCAGGCCGATCATCGGAGCGAGTGGATCGCCGGCCTCGGCGAGCCGTCGTCCGATGTCGCGGATCGTCCAGCGGTCCGTGCGCAGGTCGGGGTCGTCGAGTTCGTCCCAGCGGATCGGCACCGACACGGGTGCACCCGGTCGGGGTCGCACGCTGAACGGTGCCACGAGCGTCTTGTTGATCGCGTTCTGGGTGAAGTCGAGCCGGGCGAGCCCGCCCCGCTCGGCCGTGCGCCACTCCCAGCTCACCAGCTCGGGCACGGTGTCTCCGATCGCCCGCGACAACCGCTCGACCCAGGAGCGGGTGTCGTCGAACTCGTACCGTGGATCGACCGGCACCCAGATCTGCACACCGCGGCTACCGGTCACCTTCGGGCAGCCGTCGATGCCCATGTGCTCGAGTGCCGTGCGGTGCAGCCGGGCGAGGACGAGCACGTCGTCGAACGTCGTCGACCCACCGGGATCGATGTCGATCATCGCCCACGTCGGATGGTGCGTCGCAGCGGCAGTCGAGGTCCACGGGTGCAGCTCGATCGCGCCGAAGTTGGCGGCCCACACGAGCGCCGCCGGCGAGTCGAGCACGGCGTACACCTGCGTCTCGCCCGGATCGGCGTCGTCGTACCGCCAGCTCCCGACGAAGTCGGGTGCGTGGTCGGGGCGGGCCTTCTGCCAGAACCCCGTGGTGCGGATGCCGTCGGGGTAGCGGTGCAGGTTGACGGGGCGATCGTGAAGGTACGGCAACATCACCGGTGCCACGGAGGCGTAGTGCCGCACGAGGTCGCGCTTGGTGATCGGCGGATGCGGCCGCGACGCAGGGAAGAGCACCTTGTCGAGGTTGGTCAGCTTCACCTCGTGCTCGCCCAGGCGCCATCGGCCGCCCGAGCGGGGCAGCGCGTCCAGCGCCTCGAGTTCCTCCGCCGTCGGTGCCGCCCAGTCGGCGCCGCTCGACCACGTCGCCGACGGGGCTGCCTTCACCTCGTCGTTGGTGCGCCCCGACTTCACCGACCGCGGATGGTCCTCGGCGTCCCACCCGTCGACGGCGTGTTCGTCGCCCTTGTGGATCAACAGCCACTGATCGCGATCGCCCTGCCGTCCCCGCCGCACGAGCGCGAACCTGCCGGCGAGCTTGGTGCCGTGCAGGGCGAGGTGCAGATCGCCGGCGGCGATCGCCGCGCCGGCGTCGTCGCCCTCGACCTGCTCCCAGGTGCCCCAGTCCCACACGATGACGTCACCACCGCCGTACTCGCCGGCAGGGATGACACCCTCGAAGTCGAAGTAGTCGAGCGGGTGCTCCTCGACGTGGATCGCCATCCGGCGCACGCCCGGATCGAGCGTCGGTCCCTTCGGCACGGCCCAGCTGTGCAGCACGCCGTCGGCCTCGAGTCGAAGGTCGTAGTGCAGACGTGACGCGCGGTGTCGTTGCACCACGAAGCGGTGGCCATCGGCCGGGGGACGCCCGACGTCGCCCCCGACGGCTCAGGGGTGACGTCGAAGTCGCGCTTGGCCCGGTACCGGGCGAGGGACTCGTCGGGGCTGCGCGACGCACGTGAGGACGACGACGAGCGAGTGGGTCGGCGAGCAGCGGCCATCGATGCCGTGATACCCGCCGGCGGCGGTCGCGATCCGCCCGGCAATTCCATCAAACACCCTTGATGTATTGGCGCCGTTGGGGGTACGGTCGCCTGGTGCCCGCCGCCGTTGCACCGCCCGATGTCCTGTCGTTGATCGCCGATCCACGTCGATGGCGGCTGATCGCCGAGCTCTCCCGCAGCGATCGGCGGGTGGGCGAACTCACCGAGCTGCTCGACCTGCCGCAGAACCTGGTCTCGTACCACCTGGGCGAGTTGCGCCGCGCCGGGGTGGTGGTCGGCAGACGAAGTGCCGCCGACCGGCGCGACGTGTACTACCGAGCCGATCTGCACCGTTGCCGTGATCTGCTGGCCGAGGCCGGCGCCGGCCTGCACCCCGGTCTTCGGCTCGTGCCCTCACCCCCGGCGTCCGGCCGCCCCTCGGGCCGGACGCCGCGGGTGCTGTTCCTGTGCACTGGCAACAGCGCACGCTCGCAGATGGCCGAGGCGCTGCTCGTCGCACGGTCCGCTCGGACGATCGAGGCCCGGAGCGCCGGCAGCGCGCCGAAGCCACTGCATCCACGAGCGGTGGCCACGATGGCCGCGCGCCGGATCGACATCGGCGACGCGAGCACCAAGCACTTCCACCGATACGTCCGCGGGCGCTTCGACCGGGTGATCACGCTGTGCGACAAGGTGCGTGAGGTGTGCCCCGAGTTCCCGGCGGCCGCGTCGTGTGTGCACTGGAGCATCGCCGACCCCGCCGCAGCAGATCCACCGGCGGCGGGCGATCCCGATCCGTTCGCCCTCGTCGCCGACGAGCTCGAACGACGCATCGAACTGCTGATCGCCGAGCTCGTCGCGGCCGTGCCGTCGCCCTCGCCCGACCCGACCGACCACACCGACCACACCGACCAGACCGACCGACCCACCACGAGAGGATCCACCGATGATCGATGACACCCATGCCAACGTCCGCATCCTGGTCGACGACGTCGCCGCCAGCGTCGACTTCTACCGCGACCACTTCGGCTTCGAGGTGCTGAACGCCTTCCCGCCCGCCTTCGCCGACGTGCAGCGCGGGCACCTGCGCCTGTTGCTGTCGGGGCCACGCAGCTCGGCGGCACGTCCGATGTCCGATGGCGAGCAACCGGGCCCCGGCGGCTGGAACCGGATCCACCTGATCGTCGACGACCTCGACGCACAGGTCGAACGGCTCACGGCCGCCGGCGTGCGGTTCCGCAACGAGGTGATCAGCGGGCCCGGCGGCTCGCAGGTGCTGGCGATCGACCCGTCGGGCAACTTCGTCGAACTATTCCAGCCCGCCGGCGCCTGACCTGCCGATGACCGACGAGCACCCGGCGGCCCCTTCGGCACGCGACCGGGTCGGCGAGGTGGCCCGGGTGTTCGTACGCCTCGGGGTGATCGGCTTCGGCGGGCCCGCAGCGCACATCGCGATGATGCGCGCCGACGTGGTCCGCACACGGCAGTGGGTCGACGACGCCGAGTTCCTCGAGCTCGTCGGCGCCACCAACCTGGTGCCGGGTCCCAACTCCACCGAGCTCGCCATCCACCTCGGCCACCGCCGCGCCGGCGCACGGGGGCTGGTGGTGGCCGGCCTGTGCTTCATCCTCCCCGCCGTGGCGATCGTGAGCGTGCTCGCCTGGCTCTACGAGCGGTACGGCACCGACCCAGCCGTGATCGATCTCCGCTACGGCATCCTGCCGGTGATCATCGCAATCGTCGTGCACGCGCTGTACGGGCTCGGCCGCACCGCGCTCACGTCGGCGATGCCGATCCTGGTGACCGCAGCGTCGCTCGCCGCGTACCTCGCCGACGTGCACGAGCTGCTGATCCTGGTGGTCGCCGGTGCGGTGGGCGCGACGTGGCACCGCTGGAACGAGCGACCACCTCGTGTTCCGCGACGTCGTGCGTCGGTGGGGCTGCTCGGCCTGCCGGTGTTCGCCGATCCCGATCGAGCACCCGCCGCGGTGTCGCTGTGGCGCCTCGGGCTCGTGTTCCTGGAGATCGGCAGCGTGCTCTACGGCTCGGGGTACGTGCTGCTGGCGTTCATGCAACGCCACCTCGTCGACGACCTCGGCTGGCTCACCGGCCAGCAGTTGCTCGACGCGATCGCGGTCGGGCAGATCACACCCGGACCGGTGTTCACGACGGCCACCTTCGTCGGCTGGCAGGTCGACGGTCCCCTCGGCGCCACGATCGCCACCGTCGGCATCTTCGCCCCGTCGTTCGTGTTCGTCGCGCTCCTCGGACGCATCGTGCCGTGGATGCGGGCGCGCCCGACCGCCAAGGCGTTCCTCGCCGGCGTCACCGCCGCCTCGCTCGGACTGATGGCGGGCGTGCTGGTGCAGTTGGTCGACGTCGCGCTCGTCGACCCGCTGACGGTGGTGCTCGCCGTTGCCGCGCTCGTGGCGTTGGTGCGCACGAAGCTCGACGCCGCCTGGCTCGTCGTCATCGGCGTCGGCATCGGTGTGATCCACCTCGTCGCGTCCTGAGCCGCGACACCGCCGTGCGGCGACGTTCAGCCGCTGTCGGCACGGAGCAGTTCGACCATCCGCACCAGATCGGGCAGGGACGACGCGTCCATCTTGCGCATGATGTGGTGACGGTGCACCTTCACGGTCTGCTCGCTCACACCGAGCGCGGCACCCACCTGCTTGTTGAGCTTGCCGGCGACGATCGGGTCGAGCACGTCGCGTTCACGATCGGTGAGCGTGTCGTAGCGCCGTCGGATGTCGCGGACCATCGACCTGGCCGCCCGGGTGTCGTGATACCGGCGCACGGCGTTGGACACCGCGTCGAGCAGGTCGTGCTCGCGGAACGGCTTCGGCAGGAACTCCACCGCCCCGAGCTTCATCGCACGCACCGCCATGGGGATGTCGCCGTGCCCGGTGATGAACACGATCGGCGGCGCATTGCCTGCTCGGACGAGCTGGTGCTGCAGGTCGAGCCCGCCGAGACCCGGCATTCGCACGTCCAGCACCACGCACGCCGCGTCGTCCCGGCCGACGTGATCGAGGAACTGCTGGGCCGACGCCAGCGCGACGACGTCGAACCCGACGGAACGGAGGAGGCTGCTCACCGCCTCGCGGACGGACGGGTCGTCGTCGACCACGAACACCACCACGGCGTCGTCGGACGTGGTCACGACTCGTCGCTCGTCGGGAGGGACAGCCGCATCACGGTGCCGTCCGGGCCGGTGCGCTCGACCGTGAGCCGCCCTCCGTGTGCGTCGGCGATCGACCGGCTGATGGCGAGACCCATGCCCATGCCATCGGCTTTCGTGGTGGTGAAGGGCTCGAAGACCTCGTCGATCGTGCCCGTGATCCCCGGTCCTCGGTCCTCGACCCGGACCCACGCCTCGAGCCCGGTCGTGCCGGCCGTCACGCGGACGACGGCTGGCACGGCCGCCGCTCCCACCGCCTCGATCGCATTCGTCACCAGGTTCACCACCACCTGTTCGATCTGGACACGATCCGCCATCACGAGCGGCACCGCACCGGTGACGTCGACGTCGAGTTCGATGGTGTTCGCCCTCGCGTAGGGACCGACGAGCGTGACGACGTCGCGCACGATCGAGACCAGGTCGACGGGTTCGCGATGGGTGCCGGTACGGCCGAGGAAGCGCCGGATGCCGCCGATGATCTCGCTCGCACGCTCGGCGTCGCGCGCGATCCGCTGCACCGCGGCGACGGCCTCGGCCTCGTCTCGTCGTTCACCCGTGAGCCATCGCAGCGAGGCGTGTGCGTTGGCGACGAGCGCCGCCAGGGGCTGGTTGATCTCGTGGGCGATCGACGTGGCCAGTTCGCCGAGCGCCGTCGACCGCGTCACCCGGGCCAACTCGTTCTGTGCACGGACGAGGGCGGCCCGCGCCTCGAAGCGATCCGTGACGTCCTCCACGACGCACACCACCAGCGCGTCGGTGCGTGCCGTCGCGGGGGCGATGGAGATGCTCGCGTCCACCCAGAGCGACGATCCGTCGCTGCGACGCAGCCGGCGTTCGACGCGTGTCCCGCCGTGCGGCAGGCGGCGCAGGCCGGCGATGTCGTCGGCCATCCGTGTGTGGTCCTCGGGGTGGCACAGTTCGAGCAGGGAAGCTTCCCGCACGGCGCGTGCCGACCGCTGCAGCATCGACTGGAGCGCCGGGTTGATGTCGAGCACCCGGCCGTCCAGGTCGAGCACGGCGATGCCGGCGGCCGAGTTCTCGTACACCGCACGCCACCTCAGCCCCGACCGTTCGAGCGCATCGTGGCTCGCCTGCAACGCTCGACGGCTCGCGATCAGTTGCTGGGTCAACACCGACAGGTCGCTCGTCTGGGTGGCGAGCTCGCGTTGCAGCGCGTCCCTGGCCTGCTTCGCCGTCACCAGATTGCGTACTCGCGCGCGCAGTTCGTGGGCGGCGAACGGCTTGGTGAGGTAGTCCTGCACCGAGCCGGCGAGCAGCACGACCCGCAGTTCGTCGTCGGCTCGTGCGGACAGCACCAGGATCGGGATCTGCGCCGCGGTGGGACGCGACCGCAACTCGTGCACCAGCTGCTCGCCCGACATGCCCGGCATCATCAGGTCGCTGACGACGAGATCCGGTGGGTCGATGTCGACGATGTCGAGCGCGTGCGCCGCGCTCGGGACGGCCACCACCCGCCACTCGTCGCGCAGCGTCTCGACGACGAACCGGCGCATGTCGGGGTGGTCCTCCACCACCAGCACGGTCGGCCGTGTTCGACGTGGCTCGGTGACCTCGACGCCGGTCGGTCCCCGGTGCGCCCAGCCGACCGCACCGGGCCGACCGGGCGCGTCGGGATGCCTCCGGTCGGCGATCGGATCGACGGGGCGGACGTAGCTGGTGCCGGGTGCGAGGATCGGCACCTCCACCTGGAACAGGGCGCCGCCACCGGGAGCGTCGGTGACCGACGCCGTGCCACCGTGCAGCTCGGCGAACTGCTTCACGATCGCGAGGCCGAGCCCGGTGCCGCCCGAGGGGGCCTGGCGGCCCTGTTGGAACCGGTCGAAGATGCCGTCGCGCCGTTCGGGCGCGATACCCGGTCCCGAGTCCTGCACGCTGAGCAAGAGGTGATCACGGCCGGTCGGCTCGAGCCGGCACCGCACCCAGCCGTTGTCGGGGGTGAACTTGAACGCGTTCGACACCAGGTTCACCACGATGCGCTCGAACGCATCCGGATCGACCTCGGCCTCGAATCGATCCGGGACGTCGACCAGGTGCCGGATCGTGCGCTGATCGGCGAGCACGTCGAAGTGCGCGGCAGCTCGCCGGACGAGCGCGGCGAGATCCACCCGCGCGTAGTTGAGCTGCATCTCCCCGGCCTCGACCTTCGCGAGGTCGAGCAGCGCGTTCACCTGGCGCAGCAGCGTGAGTGCGTTGCGTTCCACCACTTCGAGCCCGAGGCGCTGCCGTTCGGTGAGTGGCTCGCCTCCGGACAGCAACTCCTCCACGGGCCCGAGCACCAACGTGAGTGGCGTACGCAACTCGTGGCTGACGTTGGCGAAGAAGTTGCTCTTCGCCGCGTCGAGCTCGCGCACACGATCGAGCAGTTGCTGCAGCTCCTCGGTACGACGGGCGAGTTCGGCCTCGGCGCGCTTCTTGTCGGTGATGTTGCGGCCCTCGGGCAACAGGAAGACGATCCGGCCCGAACGATCGCGGATCGGCGTGAGGGAGTAGTCGACGATGATCGTCTCGATGCCGGCGTCGCGTCCGAACACCTCGACGTCGCACCGCACGAACTCGCCCTGGGCGGCGCGCTGCACCATCGCGCGGGCCTCGTCGCGCGACTCGTTCGACACCGCCCACCAGCGAGCCTCCCAGAACGGCTGTCCGGCGATGTCGTCGAGCCGGATGCCGGCCCCCTCGAGGGCAGCCCGGTTGATCTCGAGCGTCCGCCCGTCGGCGTCGAGCAGGCCGACGAACTCGTACAGCTCGTCGAGGATCACCCGCGCGAGCTTCTCGCGGCGAGTGGTCGTGTCGTCGTCGACGGACAGCACGACGTCGCGCACGTGCAACACGTCGGACTGGTGGAACAACTCGCGATCGACCGACGCCATGCGGCCCCCCTCTGCGTCGCGAGGCGGATCCTAGGTGTGTCGCAGACCGGTGTCGCTAAACCATCGTCGTAGTTCCGGTGCACCTAGGTCCACTGTCCGCGCCGCCGGTGACCGACGCACGATCACCTCGGCCGAGCCGGACACGAGGGGTTCCGGCGGGTGGCCTGGTCGCACGCGAAAGGGGACGTCATGGCGACGCTGGAACGACTGGAGTGGTACGACATCGCTCGCTCCACCAACTGGACACCGACGTACGTGACCGAGGACGAGCTGTTCCCACCCGAGCTGTCGGGGGCCGAAGGGTTGCCGATGACGGCGTGGGAGGCGTACGACGAGCCGTACAAGCAGACGTTCCCGGAGTACGTGAAGGTGCAGCGCGAGAAAGACGCCGGCGCCTACTCGGTGAAGGCGGCGCTCGAGCGCAGCAACATGTACGCCAATGCCGATCCCGGCTGGATCAGCGTGATGAAGGCGCACTACGGCGCGATCGCCCGTGGCGAGTACTCGGCCTCGACCGCCGAGGCGCGCATGGCCCGCTTCGGCAAGGCCCCCGGCATGCGCAACATGGCGACGCTCGGGATGATGGACGAGATCCGTCACGGCCAGATCCAGCTGTTCTTCCCGCACGAGCTGTGCCCGAAGGATCGCCAGTTCGACTGGGCGCACAAGGCGTTCGACACCGACGAGTGGGGCATCATCGCCGCCCGCCACCTGTTCGACGACATGTTCACCACCCGCGACGCGGTCGGGGTGGCGCTGATGCTGACGTTCGCCTTCGAGACCGGCTTCACCAACATGCAGTTCCTCGGCCTCGCCGCCGACGCGGCGCAGGTGGGTGACTGGACGTTCTCGAGCCTGATCTCGAGCATCCAGACCGACGAGTCACGTCACGCTCAGATCGGCGGCCCGCTGGTGACGGTGCTGGTGGAGAACGGGCGCAAGGACGAGGCGCAGCGCCTCGTCGACGTCGGCATCTGGCGTGCGTGGCGGCTGTTCTCGGTGCTCACCGGCCCGATCATGGACTACTACACGCCGCTCGATCACCGGAAGCAGTCGTTCAAGGAGTTCATGCAGGAGTGGATCGTCGCCCAGTTCGAGCGCGCCCTGCTCGACCTCGGCCTCGAACGCCCCTGGTACTGGGACGAGTTCATGCACCAGATCGACACCCAGCACCACGGCCAGCACCTGGGCGTGTGGTTCTGGCGGCCGACGGTGTGGTGGAACCCGGCGGCCGGCGTGTCGCCCGAGGAGCGCGACTGGCTGGAGGAGAAGTACCCCGGCTGGAACGCGACGTGGGGCACGTGCTGGGACGTGATCACCGACAACCTGCTCGACGGCAAGGTGGAGCTGACCTACCCGGAGACGTTGCCGGTGGTGTGCAACATGTGCCAGCTGCCGATCAACACCACGCCCGGACCGGCGTGGCAGGTGCGCGACTTCCCGCTGGAGCACGAAGGCCGGGTGTACCACTTCTGCTCCGAGCCCTGCCGCTGGGTCTTCGAGATCGAGCCGAGCCGCTACGCCGGGCACCTCTCGCTGATCGACCGGTTCCTCGCCGGCATGATCCAGCCGATGGACCTGTCGGGAGGCCTGCAGTACATGGGTCTCGCCCCGGGCGAGATCGGAGACGACGCCCACGCGTACGCCTGGGTCGACAAGGTGCGCGCCGCTCGCGAGCGGCGCGCGAGCTGAGCGACGGCGAGGAGCTGACGATGGCACTGTTCCCACTCACGTCCAACTTCGAGGAGGACTTCGTCCTCCAACTGCTCGCCGTCGACACCGATCACACCATGGATCAGGTGGCGGCCGCGGCGGCGCACCATTCGGTGGGCCGCCGCGTGGCCGACCGCCCGGGCCAGGTGATGCGGGTGCGCCGCCAGGGCAGCACCGATCCGTTCCCCCGCTCGATGACCGTGATCGAATCGGGCCTCGCACCGATGGAGTGCATCGAGGTGGTGTGGGAGCAGCCGGTGCTCGCCGCCGCTGGCGGGGCGGCGTGAGCACCATGGCGTTCACCCGGGTCTGCAGCCTCGACGACATCTGGGAAGGCGAGATGGAGTCGTTCGAGGTCGACGGTCAGGAGATCTTGATCGTGTGCCTCGACGGGGGCGACGTGCGCGCCTATCAGGGTGTGTGCCCGCACCAGGACATCCCGCTGATCGAGGGAACCCTCGACGGCACCCGACTGGTGTGCCGTGCGCACCAGTGGGTGTTCGACGCCACCAGCGGCGTCGGCATCAACCCCGGCAACTGCCGGCTGGCCGAGTACCCCGTGCGCGTCGACGGCGACGAGGTCTTCGTCGACACCGCCGGCATCACCCCGCTGTTCGCCGCGAGCTGAAGGAGCGAGCCATGAACGAGATCTCCACCGCCTACCAGAACAACCGGGTGGGACCCGTGATGCGACACGGCGAACTGGCGTTGGCCGTCGCCGAAGCCGCCCAGATCGACAACCCCGGCAAGACCATCGCGATCGACGACAAGATCGCCTACCTGCGCATCGCCACCGACGACGAACTGGTGCTCACCCGCGCCACGATCGAAGAGCTCCTGGGCCGGCCGTTCTCGATGAACGACCTCGAGATCGAGCTCGCCTCGTTCGCCGGTCGGATCGACACCGGCAGCGACAGCGTCCGCTTCTACTACGCGACCCACCTGAAGGAGGCCTGATCATGACCGACCACGGCGTGCTCGCCCCGCTCAAGACCTGGAGCCATCTGGCCACTCGCCGGCGCAAGCCGAGCGAGTACGAGATCGTCTCGACGAACCTGCTGTACAACACGCGCCCGGGGACGGCGCCGTACGAGCTCGACCCCGACGTGTTCATGAACCGCTGGTATCGCGAGCACCGCGATGGCAGCGGACTGCAGCACTCCGACTGGAACGCCTTCCGCGATCCGGACGAGCTGGTGTACCGCACGTACACGATGCTGCAGGACGGCCAGGAGACCTATGTGTTCGGCCTGTTCGACCAGTTCGACGAACGCGAGCACGACGAGGCACTCGACCCGGCGTGGGTGCAGGACCTCGCAGTGGTGTACACGCCCGCCCGCTACCTGTTCCACACGTTGCAGATGGCGTCGGCCTACCTGCAGCAGATGTCGCCGGCCAGCACGATCACCAACTGCGCCGCGTTCCAGGCGGCCGACTCGATGCGGTGGCTGAGCCATGTGGCGTACCGCACCAAGGAGTTGTCGCTCACCTATCCCGAGGTCGGCTTCGGCTCCGGCGAGCGGACCCACTGGGAGACGAACCCGGCGTGGCAGGGCTTCCGTGAGCTGATGGAACGGGTGCTCACCACCTGGGACTGGACCGAGGCGTTCGTGGCGCTGAACCTGGTGGCGAAGCCGGCCGTCGAGGAAGCGGTGCTGCGACAGCTCGGCAACACGGCCCGGCACCAGGGCGACATGCTGCTGGGCATGCTGACCGACGCCGACCTGATCGACGCCGACCGTCACCGCCGCTGGGCGGGCACGCTGGTGAAGATGGTGTCCGACGACCCGGCCAATGTCGCGCAGTTGCAGCAGTGGGTCGCCCTCTGGGAGCCGCGTGCCGACGCCGCGATCGACGCGTTCTGTGCAGCGTTGCCGGACAGTCCGGACGCGGGTGCGCTCGCGAAGGCCGCCACCCGCGAGGTGCGGCGCACGCTCGGCGTGTGAGCACAGCGGCTCGCATCTCGGTCGAGGGGACCGGCCGGCACTTCGTCCAGGACGCCGACGACACCGTGCTGCGCGCTGCGTTGCGCGGTGGCGTCGGCATCCCCTACGAGTGCAACTCGGGCGGCTGTGGCAGCTGCCGGATCCAGGTGGTCGACGGCGACGTCGTCGACCTGTGGCCCGACGCGCCCGGACGTTCCGAACGCGACCGCCGGAAGGGCCTCGTGCTCGCGTGCCAGACCCGCGCGTCGTCGGACGCGACGATCCGCGTGCGCACGTCGGACGAGTACTGCGGCACGGTGGCACCCGTCCGGCAGCCGGCGCGCGTGATCACGATCGACGCGGTCACGCACGACATGCGCCGGCTCGTGGTGCGCACCGAGGGGCCTGCCAGGTTCGAACCGGGCCAGTACCTGTCGCTGTTCGTGCCCGGCCTCGCCGCGCCGCGGTGCTACTCGATGGCGAACCTCGCCAACGACGACGGCGACTGGGAGCTGATCGTGCGGCGTGTGCCCGGCGGGCGTGCCACCACGGCAGTGTTCGAGGCGCTCACCGTCGGCGACACGGTGGAGGTGGACGGCCCGTACGGGCTGGCGACGTTGCGGCCCGGTGTCGATCGCGACCTCGTGTGCGTCGCCGGCGGATCCGGCCTGGCACCGATGCTGTCGATCGCCCGTGGTGCGCAGGCGGCCGGCCTGCTCGACCGTCACCGGCTGCACTTCTTCTACGGCGCGCGCACGCCGGCCGACGTGTGCGGCGGGTCCGAACTCGAGCAGCTCGGCGGGTTCGGCACGAGCGTCCTGTTCCATCCCGTGGTGTCCACGCCGGCCGACGTTCACGGTCAGCCGTGGGACGGTGCCACCGGCTTCGTGCACGAGACGGCATGCGCCGCGCTGGCCGATCGGCTGTCGGACGTGGAGTGGTACTGCGCCGGTCCACCACCGATGACGCAGGCGCTGCAACAGGTGCTCGTCGTCGATCACCTGGTACCGGTGGGCCAGGTCCACTACGACCGCTTCTTCTGAACTCTCGGACACCTGGTCCCTACGAACGTTCATCGCAGCTGAACGAGCGGCCACTACCGCCCGGCGCCGGCGGGGCGCACGCTCGTGCCGTCCGATGCGGGATGCCGAGGGGGCAGGGTCCGCACCAGATCGAGGAGGGGATCGATGTCGTTCCGAGGTCGTGTGCCCGCGCTGTTCGCGCTGGCGATGGGGATCGTGCTGGTGGCGATCCCGGTGACGACGAACCTGTTCGGGAAGGCGTCCGACGTGGACGACCTGACCGACAGCCTGCGGCCGGTGTTCGCCGACGCCGCACTCGATCAGGCCGACGCCGACATGACGGCGATCGAGCAGATGGCGGCGCAGCTGGGCGGCGAGGCGATCCCTGCGCTCGCCGTGCAGTTCGGCACCACCCCCGAGGCGTTCGCCCAGCAGTTGGGCACCGACCATCCCGCCGTCGGCGCCGGGATGCAGCAGCTCGACGTGATCCTGCCGTACTTCCGTGGGATCGTCGACGGGCTGCGGGCGGAGGCCGGCGACTTCCGTCTGGCCGACGCGATCCCCACGAAGAACCTGCCGGCGATCGTGGTGCCGTTCTTGTTCCTGGTGCCGGGGCTGGTGCTGGTGGCAGTGGCGCTGGTGGCGTTGCGGCGGCCGGGCTCGAAGCTGGTGGTGCCGGTGGCGCTGGCGATCGGTGCGGTGCTGGTGGTGGCACCGCTGGTGCTGAGCGTGCCGGCGAAGACCCAGGCGGTCGACGACCTCACCGATGCATTCCGCCCTGCGTTCTCCGAGGCGGGACGGGCGACCACCCACCAGCACCTCGACACCGTGCACGCGATGATCGATCAGTTGACGAGCGACGCACTGCCGGCGCTGGCCGACCGGTTGGGCATGCCGGTCGCCGACTTCCAGGCGTTCCTCGGCGAGAACTTCCCCGACGTCGCGAGCGGCCTCGGCGACATCGACGCGATCCTCGGTCGGTTCGACGGTCTGGTGGCCGGGGTGGACGCCAATGCCTCCAGCTTCCGTGGTGCCGACTCGATCCCCACGGCGGGCACCGACACCACGCTGCTCCACTGGCTGTTCGTGGTTCCCGGGCTGGTGCTCCTGCTCGGCGCCGCCGGTCTGACGGCGTGGGGTCGTGTGCGCAACGCGGCGTTCACCCCGGGGCACGTCACCTCACTCGGCGACGAAGCCCCTGAACGAGGTGCGCAGGTACTCGACGAACGCGGGTGACACGCCCTCGTCGGCGAGCACCTCGGCGGCAACGGGTGGGCGGCGGGGGACGAACGCCGCGTCCTTCGCGAGCAGCACCGGGTAGTCGTGGTGCAGGATCGCGACGCGGCCGAGCACGGCGACGTCGACACCACGATCGAGCACCGCCTGCACGTCCGCCGGGTCGTGGATCTTGCCCGCCACGCCGAGGCGCACGTCGCCCCGCTCGATCTCGGCGAACACGTCGAGGAGCGATCGGCCGGCGAGCGGCCCGTCGCTCACGGGGCGTGTCACGTCCCACAGTGACATGTCGATCAGATCGACGTCGCCGGTGTCGACGAGGCGGCGGTACACCTCGACCATCTCCTCGGTGAGGATCCCGAACCGATCGGACGACAGCCGCACGGCGAGGGCGAGGTCGGGTCCGCACTCGGCGCGGATGCCGGCGACGACGTCGAACAGCAGACGGCTGCGGTTGTCGAGCGAGCCGCCGTAGCGATCGGTGCGCTGGTTGATCTCGGGCGACAGGAACTGGCAGAGCAGGTAGCCGTGCGCTCCGTGCAGTTCGACGCCGTGGAAGCCGGCCTGCTGCGCCCGGCGGGCCGCGGCGACGAAGTCGGCGGCCACCTGTTCCACCTCGTCGGTGGTGAGCGCTCGGGCGCCGGTGGCGTCGTCGTCGGAGGCGCTCACCGGTCGGCCGACCAGTTCGGCGGGCGATCGCATGCCGGCGTGGTGCAGTTGCACGTACGACACGGTGCCGGTGGCGTTCAGGTCGTCGGCGAGGCGCGTGAGGCCCGGCAGGTGAGCGTCGTCGAACACGCCCAGCTGGCCGCCGAAGCCCTGGCCCACCGCCTGCACATGAGCAGCGCAGGTCATCGTCAGGCCGAACCCGCCGGTGGCACGCATCGTGAGCCAGCGGTGCTCGTGGTCGCTGAGTGTGCCGTCGTCGTGGCTCTGGCGATTGGTGAGCGGGGCCAACATGAAGCGGTTCGCCATCGTCGGGCCGTGCAGGAAGTCGAGGGGTTCGAACGCGGTCGTCACGGCCGTCACTGTGCCAGAGCAGGTGGTCTGCCGACGATCCGCTCCGCCTACGATCGTGGCCGTGCAGGCGCACCTCGCGCAGTACAACATCGCCACGCTCCGCCGGCCGCTCGACCATCCCGACTCGGCGAGCTATCGGGCGTTGCTCGACGAGGTGAACGCACGCGCCGAGGCGAGCCCGGGGTTCGTGTGGCGTCACGGCATCGACTCACGCGACGAACCGCAGGTGTACGACAACCCGCTCACGTTGGTGAACGCGTCGGTGTGGGAGACCCTCGGCGACCTGAAGGACTATGCCTACAAGGGCTTCCACCGCGACATCTATCGCCGTCGCGGCGAGTGGTTCGACGGTTCCGACGCGGTGATGTGGTGGGTGCCGGCCGGCACCACGCCCGAGCTGGACGAGTGCGTCGAGCGGCTCGAGTTCGTCCGACGCCACGGCGTCACCCCGTACGGCTTCCGGACCGGTCAGCGCGTCGCTCGTCTGGTGATCGTGACCCGCTCGCACGACGACTCCGACGTGCGAACGATCACCAGCGGCGCGCCCGGCGACCCGCCCGAGGCCGGCTCGGTGCACCTCGCCCTGCTCGAGGACACGCCGGTGGGTGTGGCGCAACGCACCGCCGAGGTCGTCCGAACCTGGACGGCAGACGGTACTGTCGCCGACTGGCTCGAGCCGGCGCTGCAGACCCACGCCCGCGTGGTGCCCGCGTCCGCCTGATCGCCGGGATCGCCGGGATCGCCGGGATCGCCCGTGATCGTTGGGATCGCTCGTGCGACGGCTCAGGTGGGGCCGAACATCGACAGCACCATCCCGATCAGCGGGCTCGGCTCGAGCGCCGCGGGGTGGTAGCTGCGGCGGAAGGTGCGCAGGTAGCGGCGGCGGCCGTCGTCGGTGCGGAACCACGGTGGCAGGAACCGGCGGGTGCGCACGCCACGGGTGGCGAGCACCTCGCGCTGCAGGCGGACGATGGAGCGCTGGAAGTGGAACTGTGCCCGCAGTGATCCGATCACCCGGTACGGGTAGCTGCCGACGAGGTGCTCGAACGCCTCGAACGCCACGGTGCGGTGCTCGATCTCTTCGGCCGCGTGCCAGGCCCACAGTTGCCGCCACGGTCCGAAGCCGCCGCTCGTGCTCTCGCCGTTGGCGGCGCGCTCCATCATCGACATCGCCATCGCACAGGTCATCGCCTCGAAGCCCTCGGCGTACACGAGGTTGAAGCGATCGGATCGCTTCGCGTTGAACCGGCGATAGTCGGCGTCGAGCTCGTCGAGGATCGCCCTGATCCGCTCGGCGGCGGGCTCGCCCAGCTGGCGCAGCACCATCTCGTTCACCCGGCGGTGGTTCTGGAAGTGCTGGGCCTCCTGGCCGACGAACGCCTGCACGTCGGCCGCCAGCGCAGGGTCGGTGATCCGGCCGGCGACGGCGCGACACGTGCGGATGAGGTAGGGCTCGAGCGCCGGCATCGTGAACGAGAACGCGACGAGATACGCCTCGTCGATCAGGTCGATGCCGGGCAGCACGTCGTCGAGCGACTCCGGGAATTCGAAGCTCACTCGCCGCACCGTGATGTCGCTCATGTCCGACGAGCGTAGAGCAGCACGACGGATACGCTCCGCCGGTGCGCAGGCGAGGAGAGCGGCGGTCGGCCGGATCGATCGAGACGATGCCGTGGCGTCGGGTGCGCAATCCCTACGAGCCGGTGCGGGTGCTGAGCGACGACCACCTGGAGCGCATCCACCTCGCCTCGCTCCGGTTGCTGTCCGACACGGGGATGCGTGTGCTCGACCCCGGCGCACGTGAGCGTTTCGCCGCCGGCGGCTGTCGGGTGGCGGACGAGGTGGTGCGTTTCGACCCCGAACTGGTGGAGCACGCACTGTCGCAGGCGCCCGGGCGGTTCAGGTTGCGTGCCCGCAACCCCGAACGCGACCTGCTGATCGGTGACGACCACGTGGTGTTCGGCTCGGTCGGCGGGCCGGCGTTCGTGCACGACGTCGAGCGTGGCCGCCGAGCCGGCACGCTCGACGAGCTGGTCGAGTACCTGCGCGTGATCCAGCAACTCGACATCGTGCACCACGAAGGTGGCGGCTCGTTCGAGCCGATGGACCGCCCCGCCGACACCCGGCACCTCGACGTGGCGCTCGCGCAGATCCGCCATCTCGACAAGAACTGGCAGGGCATCCTGCTCGGCCGTGCCCGCGCCGAGGACGGCATCGAGATGGCCGCGATCGCGCTCGGCACCGATCGCGACGGGCTGGCGGAGGCGCCGGCGCTGCTGGGCATCGCCAACACCAACACGCCGCTCACCCTCGACGTGCCGATGGCCGAAGGGATCATCGCCTACGCCGACGCCGGCCAGGCGGTGTGCATCACCCCGTTCACGCTCGCCGGTGCGATGGCGCCGGTCACGCTGGCGGGTGCGCTCGCACTGCAGAACGCCGAACTGCTCGCCGGCGCGACGCTGGTGCAGTTGGTGCGTCCTGGCGCGCCGGTGGTGTACGGCTCGTTCACGTCGAACGTCGACATGCGTTCGGGCTCGCCGGCGTTCGGCACACCGGAGTACGCCAAGGCCGCGCAGGCGAGCGGCCAGCTCGCCCGCCGGTACGGCCTGCCGTTCCGCTCGTCGAACGTCACTGCGTCGAACACCGTCGACGCCCAGTCGGCCTACGAGAGCGCGATGTCGTTGTGGGGTGCCGTGATGGGCGGCGCGAACCTGGTGAACCACGCCGCTGGCTGGCTGGAGGGCGGATTGACGGCGAGCTTCGAGAAGCTGATCGTCGACGCCGAGATGCTGCAGATGGTGGCCGCGTACCTCGAGCCGATCGTGGTGGACGACGACACGCTGGCGCTCGACGCGATCGCCGAGGTGGGGCCCGGCGGCCACTTCTTCGGCTCGCCGCATACGATGGCCCGGTACGAGGACGCGTTCTACCGGCCGCTCGTGAGCGACTGGCGCAACTTCGAGACCTGGGCCGAGCACGGGTCGGTCGACACCACCGAACGTGCGCATCGCATCTGGCGCCGGCTGCTCGCCGAGTCGGAGTCGCCCGCGCTCGATCCGGCGATCGACGAGGCCCTCGTCGCCTATGTCCGCCGCCGGACCTCGGACTGATCCTGCTCGTCAGGCTCGGCGACCCAGGCGGCGCAGCAGGTTGTGCGTGATCTGCTCGACGTCGGGATCTCGCCCGGCGAGGCCGTGGGCCCAGTCGGTGCTGCCGCTCGTGACCACGGTGCCGCCGGCGCGCGACACGTAGGTGCCGAGCACGGCGTGGCCGTGGGCGATGCGCTCCACGTCGGAGGCCTCGTGCGTGCCGAACACGCGGCTCGCGATGAACTCGATCTCGGACGGCTCGTTCGGTGCCGGGGGGCGCGTGGCGGTGTCGCGCGTGAAGTGCGCCGCCGGTGCGGTGGCCAGGATCTCGAAGTTCGTGGGCGTGCCGTCCTCGCCCGTGGGGTACGGCAGCCCGTCGCGCATCGTGAACGCGCAGCCGTCGCACTCGTAGCCCACCAGCACCGCATCGGCGCCGAGCACGTCGCCGTAGCCGAGGCCGGTGCCCTCGAACAGCCAGTGCCCGGCGCGATGGACGGTGTAGCCGCCGGCGCCCCGTGTGACGCGCTTGCCGATGCGGTGATATCCGCCGCGGGTGAAGCTCACCCCGGTCATCAGGTTCTCGGGACGGCCGATCAACACGTCGGACCAGATGGTGGTGAGCTCTTCCTGGCGGTCGGTGCCGTACACCGGGTCGCGCTTGAAGTGGCCCTTGTAGCCGACCATCGTGGCGGCCGGCCCCTCGGGCGTGTGGTCCTCGAGGCGCACCTGCCAGAACGCGGTGTTGCCCGACAGGAACGCCGCGTTGCCACCCCGGGCGATGTGGTCCTCGACGGCGTCGCGCATGCCGGCCGACCAGTACTCGTCGTGGCCGACCGACAGGTACAGCGGGTACCCGCCGTGCTCGAGCAACTCGGGGTGGTCCTCCAGGTCGGCGTTGGCGACGATGTCGAACCGGTAGCCGTGGCGCTCGGCCCACTGCACGAAGGGCAGCTCCCAGTCGGGCCAGCCCGCCGAACCGGCCCACCCCGACAGGTGGTTGAGCTGCAGATAGCCGACGTGGGCCGCCATCTGCGGATCGGGGGTGTGCACCGTGGTGACCCGGCGGCCGTGACCGGGCGGCTTGTCCAGGAAGCCGGGCGACATCGGCCGCTGCAGCGCCGACTGCGTGCCGCCCGTGTACAGACTGGGTCCGCCGAAGTCGTTGTAGGCGTACCAGGTGTTGGTCGACAGCGCCAACAGGGCGTCGGCGTCGCTCGGTCCGGGTGCCGGGCGGAGCACGAAGAAGGCGTGGCTGCGTCGTCGCCGTCCGTCGAGGTCGATCTCGAGCACCACCTCGTAGTAGCCCGAGCGCCACTCGGGCTCGGTGCGCAGCACCATCGCCGCCGGCCACCCGCAGCCGTGGGCCGAGGCGCCATCGGGTGTGGGGCGGTGGTCGGCCGGCACCGCCCCGTCGCGGAACACCACCGTGCGTTCGCCACCCACGCGTGCCACCTCCACCGACACCGGCAGCCCCCGCGCCGACGACAGGTGCAGCGCCACCTCGCCGCCAGGCGCCACCGACTGGGGCCAGCAGTAGCCGGTGACGGTCTCGAAGCGGTTCGGCATGGCGTTCGGTCCTCCTCGCCGGCCACGTCCCCGTCCACCGGCGGGGGTCACCCTACGCGAGCGTGAGGTCGGGCCGTTGGGCCCTGGCCGGGTCGGGGCGAGTCCATGAGTCTCTCACTATGGAATTCGACGCCGCCTCCGTGCGCCCTGGTCGGGCCCCGGCGCGTCCGGACGCCACGGTCCGTCCGGACGCCACGGTCCGTCCGGACGCCACGGTCCGTCCGGACGCCACGGTCCGTCCGGACGCCACGGTCGGTCCGCCGGGCGGCGACGCCGAGGTGCGTGCGACGTGGCGTGCCGTGGCGATCCCGGCCGAGCACGGGGGCTGGGGGCTCACCCTCGAACCGGTCGTGCTCGGGCTGCTCGTCGAGTGGTCGGTGGCCGGGCTGGCGCTCGGACTCGCCGCGTTCACGGCGTTCCTGCTGCGCACACCCGCGAAGCTCGTGGCCGTCGACCTCCGGCGCGGTCGATGGCTCGAGCGTTCGCTGGTGGCGCTGCAGGTGGCGGCGATCGAGGCGATGGTGCTCGCCACCTGTGTGGTGGTGGCGGTGCGTGAGGCGGGTTGGACGTGGTGGGTGCCGGTGGCCGTCGCCGCGCCACTGGTGGCGGTGGAGCTGTGGTTCGAGGTGCGCAGCCGAGGCCGGCGCCTGGTGCCCGAGCTGTGCGGCGCCGTGGGTGTCGCCGCCGTGGTCGCAGCGGTGGTGGTGGCCGGGGACGGCAGCGGCCGGCTGGCCGCGGCGTCGTGGTTGGTGCTGGCCGCCCGCGCGGCGGGCGCGATCCCGTACGTCCGGGTGCAGATCCTTCGACTGCGGCGTGGCAGCGGGCCGGTGCGCCACAGCGACGTCGCACAGGCCGTCAGCGTGGTGCTCGGTGGGGTCGCGGTCGTCGTCGACGGGGCCGCCCTCCTCGGCTTCGTCGGCGTGACCGTGCTCGCCGTGCTGCAGGTGATGGCCGTGCGCCGTGCACCCGTGCCGGCGAAGCGGCTCGGCATACGCCAGATGGCGATGGGCCTCGGTCTGGTGCTGCTGACCGCGGTCGGCGCGTCCTGGTGACCTCCCACCCTTCGTGAGCCGAATGCGCACCGGCTGCGCATCCGGCTCACGAAGGACCCGGGGTTTGCGATGATGTGCCGATGACCGACGCCGCGTTCGTCCGCACACCCGACTCGAACTTCGCCGACCTCGCCGACTTCCCCTACCCGGCCCACGAGCTCGACCTCGGGGCCGATGCCGGGGGACTCACGATGCGCTACGTCGACGAGGGCCCACGCGACGCGCCGGTTGCGTTGATGGTGCACGGCATGCCCACCTGGAGCTACCTGTACCGCTCGATCATCCCGCCGATGCTGGCCGCCGGCTACCGCTGTGTGGCCCCCGACCACATCGGCTTCGGGCGCAGCGACAAGGTGACCGATCCGGCGTGGTACGACATCGCCCGCCACACCGCCAACCTCACCCGCCTGATCGAGACCCTCGACCTGCGCGACGTCACGATCTTCGTCCAGGACTGGGGCGGCCCCACCGGGCTCGCCCAGGTGGCCACGATGCCCGAGCGCTTCTCGCGGCTCGTGATCATGAACACCTGGCTGCACCACGAGGGCTACGAGTACACGCCGGGGATCCAGAACTGGATCCGCCAGAACCTGCCCGGCGGGCTGTTCCGCGACAACATCCCGGAGCGCTTCGGGTGGGGCAACCTGATGGCGGTCGCCACGCGGCGCGTGTCGCCGCAGGACGGCCTGTTCCCGCTGCTGCAGGGCGGCACGGTCGAACTGCCCGTCGAAGCCGAGTCGGTGCGCCGCGGCTACGACGCTCCCTTCGCCGGGCTCGGCGAGCCGGGTGTCACCGGACCGCGCCAGTTCCCGCTCAGCATCCCGTTCCACGACCACGAGCGCGGCGACGGCGACCGCCAAGCGCAGCACTTCGCCGCGATCAACGCGACCTCGCTCCCGGTGCACTTCGTGTGGGGCCTCGCCGACGACGTGTTCGTCGGCGACTGGGGCCGCCGCTGGCACGCGCTGATCCCCCACTCGACCTGGGACGAGTTCGACGACGCCGCACACTTCCTGCAGGACACCCACGGCGACCGGATCGCGGCGATCGTGCTGACGCACGCCGGCGTCGATCGGTGAGCACCGCGCTGCCGACTCCGCCGCCCACCTGGCGTGACGAGACGAAGGTGGCCGAGTACCTCGGGCGCATCGGGCGGTTGGAGGCCCGGGCCGAGGGCGAACGCGAGCTCGTCGCCGCACTGCCCCCCGACGTGCGGCGCGTGCTCGATCTCGGCTGCGGCGACGGACGGCTGATCGACGTGGTGCGTGCCGCCCGGCCCGGGGTGGAGCACGCGATCGGACTCGACGTGTCGCCGCCGATGCTCGCGCGGGCGCGGGCGAACCATGCCGGTGACCCGGTGGTGGAGATCGTCGAGCACGACCTGCGCTCGCCGCTGCCGGTGACCGGTCCGTTCGACGCCGTCGTGTCGGGGTTCGCGATCCACCACCTGCCGCACGAACGCAAGCGCGCGCTGTTCGCCGAGGTCGTCGACCTGCTCCGCCCGGGTGGCGTGTTCGTGAACCTCGAGGTGGTGCGCTGCGCGACCGACACCCTGCACACCGAGTTCGAGACGCTCATCGGACGGCCCGGTGGCGACCCCGAGGACGTGCTCGCCGGTGTGGACGAACAGCTCGGATGGATGCGCGACGCCGGCCTGGCCGACGTCGACTGCCAGTGGCGTTGGCGCGGCTTCGCCGTGCTCACCGGTCGTGGCGTGGGTGGCTGGCGCAACACCAAACAGCTGCACCGGCTCGAGCCACCGGTCGCGGTGGAGCTGCTGGTGTTCGAGGTGCGCACGGACGCGTTCGCCGCCTGGCAGATGGCCGAACACGAGCACTGGACGCTGGCGCTCGCCGATCGCTTCCCGGCGATGCTCGACAAACAGACCTGGGTGCAGGACCTCGGCGAGTGGCAGCGGGTGTCGGTGGTGATCGGGTGGCGCTCGGTGGAGGAGTGGCAGGCGATCGACACCGGTTGGCTCGACGAGCAGGAGGCCCGCTTGGTCGCCGCCGTGGGCGCCGATGCGTATCGGCTGGTGCACGCCGGTCACGAGAGTGGGGTGCACTGGTACCGCACGAGCGAGTACCGCTGACCGGCGCAGGTGGGTCGGGGCGGCCGGCAACCGGCCGCCGTCGGCATCGTCAGACCATGTCGGTCGGTTGCAGCGGCAGTCCGAGCGCCACCCGGCCGGCGAGCTGTGCGGTGCGGTCCCAGTCGAAGATCACGTGGCCCTTCAGCACCTCGAGATCGCGCTGGAAGCGTTGGAACGGCGATTGGGCGAAGTACACGCTGGCGCCCGCGCCCTCGGCGATCGTGCCGACGATCGAACGTGCCGAGCGAACCGTCGCCGCGGCCGCCAACCGGAGTGCCATGCGCCGCTCGACGCTCATCGGGTCGCGGCCTGCTGCGGCGTCGAGCTCGGCGATCGCGGCGTCCCAGTGGTGTCGCGCCGCAGCGAGATCACTCGTCACCACCCCGAGTCGAACGTGGGTGGCCGGCTGGTCGACCGCCCGGTCGCCGAGCGAGTAGGCCAGGATTCGTGCGGCGATGCGGTCGCGGTACAGGTCGGCCGCGCGTTCCGCCGCGCCGAGTGCGGGGGCCGACGCCATCAGCGCCAGCATCGGCGCCACCGGCAGACCGGCGAGCCCGTCGCCCGACAGCGGCGTGCTGCCGGCGAAGAGCTCACTGGCCGGGACGGCCCGGTGCTCGGGAACGAAGACCTCGTCGAGACGCACCGTGTCGCTGCCGGTCGCGCACATGCCCGAGGTGTGCCACACGTCGTCCACCTGTGCGTCGGCGATCGGCACCACCACGAACCGGGTCGTGAACTCGGGCTCGGTCTGCACGGCGTGCACCATCACCCAGTCCGAGTGGTGCACCGCGGTGGCCCACTCCCAGCGGCCGGACACGACGAACCCGCCGTCGACCGGCCGAAGCGTGCCGGTGGGCGCCAGCGGCGCCGGCGCCAGGGCCCACGGCCGCTCCGGGGAGAAGAACTCCCGACGCGCCTCGACCGGGAACTTCGCGAGCAGCCAGCTGTGCATCACCAGGAACGAGATCGTCCACGCCGACGCCGCGCAGCCGTGGGCCAGGAGGCGTGTCGAGTGGGCGAGGGTCGTCATGCCGAGGCCGTGCCCGCCGAGCTCGGTGGGCACCACCATGGGGAGGAGCTCGAGCGCCACCAGCTCGTCGACCGTCTCGGGAGTCAGCCGTCGCAGCTGCTCGGCCCGGGCCGAGCGCTCGGCCAGCCGTGGTGCGAGATCGGCGCAGCGGGCGAGCACGTCGTCGTGGGTGAGCTGGGTGAGCACGCCCGGACCGTACTGCCCCGACGAGCTGCGTCTGGTTCCGAACGCGTGGCCGTGACGCAGTGTCCGGACGCGGTGGGGTCAGGGGGTGACGTAGTCGGCGAGGTGCTGGCCGGTGAGGGTGGTGCGGGCGGCGACCAGGTCGGCCGGGGTGCCCTCGAACACGATCCGGCCACCGTCGTGGCCCGCGCCCGGGCCGAGGTCGATGATCCAATCGGCGTGGGCCATCACGGCCTGGTGGTGCTCGATCACGATCACCGAGGTGCCCCCGTCGACCAGCCGGTCGAGCAGGCCGAGCAGCTGTTCCACGTCGGCGAGGTGCAGCCCGCTCGTCGGTTCGTCGAGCACGTACACGCCACCCTTGCCGCCCATGTGCGTGGCGAGCTTGAGTCGCTGGCGTTCGCCGCCCGACAGCGTGGTGAGCGGCTGCCCGATCGTGAGGTAACCGAGGCCGACGTCGACGAGTCGCTCGACGATCGTGTGCGCGGCCGGGATGCGGGCCTCGCCCTCGGCGAAGAATCCGGCCGCCTCGGCCGCCGGCATCGCCAGCACCTCGCTGATGTCGCGTCCGCCCAGGTGGTAGTCGAGCACCGATGCGTCGAACCGCTTGCCCTCGCAGTCCTCACACGTCGTCGACACGCCGGCCATCATGCCGAGGTCGGTGTACACGACGCCGGCGCCGTTGCAGGTGGGGCATGCGCCCTGCGAGTTGGCGCTGAACAGCGCGGGCTTCACGCCGTTGGCCTTGGCGAACGCCTTGCGGATCGGTTCGAGCAGGCCGGTGTACGTGGCGGGGTTGCTGCGCCGCGAGCCGCGTATCGGGCTCTGGTCGATCGCCACCACACCCTCACGGCCGGCCACCGAGCCGTGGATCAGCGAGCTCTTCCCCGAGCCCGCCACACCGGTCACCACCACCAGCACACCGAGGGGGATGTCGACGTCGACGTCGCACAGGTTGTGGGTGGAGGCGCCGCGCACCTCGAGCCGTCCGGTCGGGGTGCGCACCGTCGGCTTCAGTCGCGACCGGTCGTCGAGGTGTCGCCCGGTGAGCGTGCCGCTCGAGCGCAGGCCCTCGAGCGTGCCCTCGAAGCACACCGTGCCGCCACCCGCACCCGCACCGGGCCCGAGGTCGACCACGTGATCGGCGATCGCGATCACTTCCGGCTTGTGCTCCACCACCAGCACCGTGTTGCCCTTGTCGCGCAGGCGCAGCAGCAGGTCGTTCATCCGCTGGATGTCGTGCGGGTGCAGACCCACCGTCGGTTCGTCGAACACGTAGGTGACGTCGGTGAGCGACGAGCCGAGGTGACGGATCATCTTCGTGCGCTGCGCCTCGCCGCCCGACAGTGTGCCCGACGGCCGGTCGAGCGACAGGTAGCCGAGGCCGATCTCGACGAAGCTGTCGAGGGTGGCGCCGAGGGTGGCGAGCAGCGGACCCACCGACGGCTCGTCGAGCCCACGCACCCACTCGGCGAGGTCGCTGATCTGCATCGCGCACGCCTCGGCGATGTTGACGCCGCGGATGCGCGACGTGCGCGCTCCCTCGCTCAGCCGTGTGCCGCCGCAGTCGGGACACGGGGTGAACGTCGACACCCGCTCCACGAAGGCACGCACGTGCGGCTGCAACGAGTCGACGTCTTTCGACAGGAACGACTTCTGCACCGACGGCACGAGCCCGGCGTAGGTGATGTTGATGCCGTCGACCTTGATCTTCGTGGGTTCGCGGTACAGCAGGTCGTGGAGTTCCTGCTCGGAGAACCGGGCGATCGGCTTGGTGGTGTCGAAGTAGCCGCACCCACGGAAGATGCGCCCGTACCAGCCCTCCATGCTGTAGCCGGGGATGCGGATCGCGCCGTCGTCGATCGAGATCGTCTCGTCGTACAGCTCGCGCAGGTCGATGTCGGACACGGTGCCGCGGCCCTCGCAGCGTGGACACATGCCGCCCGTGCGGGTGAAGGTGACCTTCTCGGCCTTGGCGTCGCCTCCCTTCTGCACCGTGATCGACCCGCTCGCCTTCACCGACGGCACGTTGAACGAGAACGCGCTCGGCGGGCCGATGTGCGGCTCGCCCAGGCGGCTGAACAGGATGCGCAGCATCGCGTTGGCGTCGGTGGCCGTGCCGACGGTGGAACGGGTGTCGCCGCCCATGCGCTGCTGGTCGACGATGATCGCCGTGGTGAGTCCGTCGAGCACGTCGACGTCGGGCCGTGCCAGCGAGGGCATGAAGCCCTGCACGAACGCGCTGTAGGTCTCGTTGATCAACCGTTGCGATTCGGCCGCGATGGTGCCGAACACCAGCGAGCTCTTCCCCGATCCCGACACGCCGGTGAACACTGTGAGCCGCCGCTTCGGCAGCTCGATCGAGATGTCCTTCAGGTTGTTCTCGCGGGCGCCGTGCACCCGGATGAGGTCGTGGGCGTCGGCCGGGTGGACGTCGGGTGAGGCGGTCGACGCCTGGCTCATGAGGTCTCCTTCTCCGTACGGGCGCGGCGGGCCCAGCTTCGCATCCGGGACGACCGGACGGGCCGGGCCGGCAGAACTCATCGGCGGCGAGGTGCCTACCATCGCCGCCATGCGCGCCGTCCGATGCCACGACCACCAGGTACACGTCGTCGAGGTGGCCGATCCCACCGGCGACGGCGTGGCGGTGCGCATCGCATCGGCCGGCATCTGCGGCAGCGACCTGCACATGGTCGGCCAGTTCGAGCTGCGCGCCACGCTCGGTCACGAGTTCGCCGGGTTCCTGCCCGACGGTCGGCTGGTGGCCGTCGAGCCGCTCGGCGCGTGCCGGCGGTGCGGGCCGTGCCTGGCCGGCCGGCCCTACCACTGCGAGCGCGGCCTGCGGATGTACGGCGGCTGGCTCGACGGTGGCATGGCCGACACCTGCCTCGTGGCCGCCGAGACGATCGTCGAGCTGCCCACCGGGATCGAGCCACGCGACGCCTCGCTGGTGGAGCCGCTCGCCGTGGGTGTCCACGCCGTGCGCCTCGCCGGATCGCTCGCCGACGCCTCGTGCGTGGTGCTCGGCGGTGGCAGCATCGGTCTGTGTCTCGTGCCCGCGCTGCAGGCCGTCGGGGTGAGCGTCGATCTGATCGCTCGCCACCCACACCAGGTGGATGCAGCCGAACGCCTCGGGGCCCGGGTGGTCGACGCCGCGTCGGGTCGGTGGGACGTGGTGTTCGACGCGGTCGGCACGGCCGAGTCGCTCGCGCAGGCCGTCGACATGGTGCGCGCCGGCGGCAGGGTGGTGATCGTCGGCATGTACTGGGACGGCACGGTGGTCATGCCCGGCATGGCGTTCTGCACGAAGGAGGTGCAGCTGCTCGCGTCGATGATGTACGGCAGCGACGCCACCGGTCGCGACGTCGACGTCGCCGCCCGGTTGCTCGCCGCGCGGCCCGAACTCGGCCCGACGCTGATCACGCACCGCTTCCCACTCGACGCCGCCGCCGAAGCGTTCGCCTGTGCCCGTGACCGACGATCGGGGGTCATCAAGGTGGTGCTCGAGCCCTGAGCGCCGGCGGTCGGCGCGCGGCGCGAGCCGGTGCGCGACGAGTACCGTCGACCCAGGAGGTGACGTGATGCGCGGTCCCTCACGATTCGCCGATCGCCGCGATGCCGGCCGCCGGCTCGCCGAGCGGGTGCGCCGGTCGATCGCCGTCGACGACCTGCACGATCCGCTGGTGCTGGCGCTGCCCCGGGGCGGGGTGCCCGTGGCGGTCGCGGTGGCGGCCGCGCTGGGCGCCGAGCTCGACGTGCTGGTGGCGAGGAAGGTGGGTCTGCCCGGCCGGCCCGAGGTGGGCGTCGGTGCCGTCGCCGAAGGGGGCGTGCGCATCGCCGACGACGACCTGCTCGGCCGCGCCGGACTCGACCGCACGACGTTCGATCGTCTCGCCGACGTCGAGATGGTCGAGCTGGATCGGCGCGTCCGCGCCTACCGGGCCGGGCGACCGCTCGCCGCGACCTCGGGTCGCGACGTGATCGTGGTGGACGACGGGCTCGCCACCGGCGTCACCGCACGCGCCGGGGTGCGAGCCGTGCGCACCCGGGGTGCCGCCCGACTGGTGCTCGCCGTTCCCGTGTGCGCCCGCGACACCGCCGAGCGGCTCGCCCGATCCGATGACGTGGAGGTGGTGTGCGTGCTGCGCCCGCGGCGATTCGTGGCGGTGGGCGAATGGTACGACGACTTCGAGCAGGAGACCGACGAGCGCGTGGTCGAGCTGTTGACCGCCGCCCGGCTCAGCCGGTGACCTTCACGATCGTGTCGCCGGGGCGGACGACGCCGGCGACGACGACCTTCGCGCAGATGCCGCGCAGCCGATGTGCCTTGCCGGCGATGCCGTTGATCCAGCGGTGCGCGTCGAGGCCGAACCGGCGGGTGAACTTGGCGCACCCGGTGTGCGGCTTCGCCGTCACCTCGATCACCGCGGTGCCGACCTGCAGCCGGGTGCCCGGGGGCAGGTTGTCGGGCGACAGGTCGAGGTCGACGAACAGCTGGTCGCCGGCCAGCGGCACGCGGTCGTCCGAACCGGCCACCAGTCGGGCGCAGCGCCAGTTCATGAGGTTCAGCTGTGCGTCGATCTCGGCGCGACCGTCGGCCGCGTTGCGGCTGCCTCGAGCGAGCCAGTTGTCGCCGACGAGGCCCACCTCCACCTCGAGTTCGCCCTCGTCGAGCACCCGCCGCTCGCCCACGTCCGGTCGACACACCACCAGTTCCACGCGTCCGTGGTCGGCGGGCGAGGCCAGCACCTCGGCGAGCCAGGCGTCGCCGTCGACCCGTCGGTGCACGTCGGGAGCCGGCCCGAGCGTCCAGTAGCCGGACATCAGCTCGCGGCTCCAGGTGGGCTGGATCACGTCGCCGCGCGGCCCGAACTCGGCCATGTACGGCTTGATGTCGAGCACGGGTGTGCCGTCGATCGCGTCGAGGCCGCGCACCTCCACCACACCGCCCGGTCGCACCGCCATCAACTCGCACACCGTGGTGCCGATCCGGTTGGGCCGGTGCTTGGCTCGTTGGGCGAGGATGCCCACCGCCGGCCAGTCGGGGTTGCCGCGGGGGTGGCGGCTGCCGCGTTCGATGGCGTCGTCGCCCACCCGGTCGAACACGTACACCACCTCGACGTGCGAGAACTCGCGCAGTCCGACGGTCGCGTCGGCGCCGAGCACGCCGAGGTCGAGTTCGATCCGGCTGTCGACGCGGTCCCAGTCGTCGTCGATCGCCTCGCTGCGATCGTTGCGCACCGTTCCGATCGGGGTCATCTCGAAGGTCACGAGCGCAGAGTGTCGCACGGACCGCACGGCTCGTCGGTCCGAGTTCCGTCGTGGTAGCCCGGACGCCATGACGGATGCGCCCATCAACCCGTTCGAGATCGTCGAGGCCGAGGTGCTCGGCGTGCCGATGAAGGTGTTCGCCCACCAACCGGCCTCGCTGCGCCAGATCTGGGACTCGTCGGCAGCACACGGCGACAACGTGTTCCTGGTGTTCGAGGACGAGCGGATCACCTTCGCCCAGGCGCATCGCCAGGTGCGTGCGCTGGCCCATCGGCTGTCCACCGTGCACGGCGTGCGTCAGGGCGACCGGGTGGCGATCGCCACCCGCAACTATCCCGAGTGGGCGATCGCCTACTGGGCGACGGTGTCGCTCGGCGCCGTCGCCGTCCCGCTCAACGCGTGGTGGACCGGGCCCGAGCTCGCGTACGGCCTCACCGATTCGGGATCGGTGGTGCTGTTCGTCGACGACGAGCGCGCCGAACGCCTCGAACCGCACCTGGCCGCCACCGACGTGCGGGCCGTCGTGCTCATCCGCAGCGAGCGCTCGGTGCCGAACGGCGAGCTGTTCGTCGATGCCGTGTTGGGCGACGATCCGCCGCTGCCGTCGGTGGACATCGCCCCCGACGACGACGCCACGATCATGTACACCTCGGGCACCACGGGACGTCCGAAGGGTGCGGTGCAGACCCATCGCAACTTCGGCGCGTTCTTGATGAACGGGGTGTACCGCACCGTGATGGCCGCGGCGAGTGCGCCGCCGTCGGACACCGCGCCGTTGCCCGCGGCCACGCTGCTCACGCTGCCGCTGTTCCACGTGGGCGGTCTGCAGTCGTTCCTGCTGCCGTTCACGGCGAGCGGGGGCAAGGTGGTGCTGATGTACAAGTGGGATGCCGATCAGGCCGTCGATCTGATCGACCGGGAACAGGTGACATCGCTCGCCGGTGTGCCCACGACCGTGTTCCAACTGTTGGAGGCCGCTGCGGCGAAGGGATCAGAGCTGGCGTCGCTCACCGGGTTGTCGTCCGGCGCCACCCTGGTGCCGCCCGAACTGGTGCGCCGCATCGACGAGCAGTCGAAGTCGCGGGTCGCGCCGGGCAACGGCTACGGGCTCACCGAGACGTCGGGTGCGGCGATCGCCAACTTCGGGCCCGCCTACGTGGCTCGGCCGGACAGCGTGGGGCTGCCGATCTCGCCGGTGATCGAGGTACGCATCGCCGACGACCAGGGCAGCCCGCTGCCCGCCGGCGAGGTGGGCGAGATCTGGCTGAAGGGCCCGACCGTCATCAAGGGCTACTTCAACCTGCCCGAGGCCACGGCGGCGGCGTTCACCGACGGCTGGTTCCACACCGGCGACGCCGGCCGACTCGACGACGAGGGCTACCTGTACGTGGTGGACCGGTTGAAGGACGTCGTCATCCGCGGTGGCGAGAACATCTACGCCGCCGAGGTGGAGGCTGCCCTGTACGAACACCCCGACGTCACCGAGGCCGCGATCATCGGCATCCCGCACCCGCGCCTCGGTGAGGAGGTCGGCGCCGTGGTGCGCGTGCGCGAGGGCTCGACGTTGTCGGCCGACGACGTGCGCGCCCACGTCGGCGAGCGCCTGGCCGCGTTCAAGGTGCCCAGCCAGGTGTGGATCTCGGGCGACGAGCTGCCCCGCAACGCCACCGGCAAGGTGCTGAAGCGCCAGCTGCGCGAATCGCTCACCGCCGACCACTGATCGGGAATCGGTCCTGGGTGCCGCGGAGTTCGGTGAGCTGGGGCGGTGAGTGGCGTGTGGCGCCCAGGTCGGTCGGGAATCGGTCCTGGGTGCCGCGGATGTCGGTGGGCTGGGGTGGTGAGTGGGGTGTGGCGCCCAGGTCGGTCGGGAATCGGTCCTGGGTGCCGCGAATCTCGGTGGGCTGGGGCGGTGAGTGGCGTGTGGCGCCCAGGTCGATCGGGAATCGGCGGGGCCGGGCGGCCTCGGCGCGTCACGTGAGGGTGATCCACACCGCCACGAAGTGGATCGAGGCGGCGGCCACGGTCATCGCGTGCCACGTCTCGTGGAAGCCGAACACGCCGGGCACGCCCACGGGTCGCTTCAGCGCGAACAGGATCGCCCCGGCCACGTACACCACGCCGGTGACGACGCACAGCACCACCGGCAGCCACCCGGCGGTCCGCAATAGGCCGGGCAGCAACAGCGCGCACTCGGCGCTCAGCACGAAGTAGAGCACCGTGCCGATCACGTCGCCGTGGTGCCAGTGTCCGAGCTTCAGCACCACCCCCGGGATCACCGTCGCCCACAGCGCGACCACCAGGGCCACGCCGGCGGTACGCGACATCGACACCATCGCGAGGGGTGTGGCCGATCCGGCGATCGCCGCATAGATGGCGGCGTGGTCGAGTCGGCGCCACAGGGCGCGAGCGCGCAACTCGTGCACCCAGCGGTGATAGGCGGCCGACACGGCGAACATCGAACACAGGCCGAACGCGTAGATCGTGGCGCCGGTGCGCGCGGTGGCCGATCCCGCGGCGCCGATCAGCAGCAGCGTGGCCGGTACGAACACCCACAACGCCAGCAGGTGCACCTTGCCGCGCCACTCGGGGCGCGCCACGTGGCCGAGCGGGACGTCGTGCCCGTCGTCGGCCGTGTATCGGGTGCTGAGCGGGGGGTGCGTGCGCCTGATGTCGAAAACGCTAACCACATGTCACCCCGAGACGATGCCGGTGGGCTGCGCGATCGGTCACGTGGCGGGCCGGCGGGCGACGAACACGTGCTCGAGACCAGGACGGTCCGGGGCGTCGCGCACGTCGTCGACCACGAATCCGGCGTCGAGGAGCGACGCCGCCACCTCGGTCCGCGTGCGGAAGCGGAGCGTGGAGGTCGATGCGTGTGCGGCGCCGTCCGACGAGAAGCGGTGGTGTTGCACGAACGACACCCACGGCAACGCCACGTCGGTGACCTCCACCCAGTAGTCGAGCGTGGTGCCGTCGTCCAGCCGGAACGTCGAATGCGTCGCCTCCGGGGTCCAGGCCGCCCAGCCGCGACGGTCGGGGTCGCGCACCTCGAACACGAACCGCCCGCCCGGGACCAGTGCTCGGCGGACGGCGCGCAGCACCGCGGTCCACTCGGCGTCGTCGACGAACACCATCGCCACGTTGCCGGTCATGACCGCGAGGTCGGCGCCGATGGCCGGGAGCGACGCGGCGTCGCACTCGATCCACCGCACCCGGTCAGCCCCGGGCTTGCGCTGCGCGACGCGGAGCGACGCCCCTGCAGGGTCCGCAGCGGTGACGGTGACGCCCCGCTCGGCGAGCGCACAGGCGAACGTGCCCGTGCCGCACCCGATGTCGAGCACGTGGGTGGCGTCGAACTCGTCGACCATCGCGAGGTAGTGCTCGAGATCGGGGCGTGCGCCTTCGACGAGGTCGTAGATCGCGGCGAGCCGCGGGACGGCGAAGAGGTCGTCGGGCACGCCGGCACGGTATCCCGCGACCTTGCGGTGGGGTGCCACTACGTTCGGCAGACATGGCCGTCAGCCGCACCCGCAGCGCCCGCGCGTCCCGCAAACGTCAGCGTCGCATGCGTCGAGTGGAACACGACCTGTCCGACGCCGAGTGGCTCGCCCTGCAACGGGCGTGGGGCGGGTGCGCCTACTGCGGCTCCGTCGACGTCGCCATGCAGCGGGACTGCGTGCTCGCCATCTCCCGCGGCGGGCGCTACACGCTCGCCAATGTGGTGCCTGCGTGCCGGACGTGCAATGCCAGCAAGTGCAACGACGAGGTGACCGGATGGATGCGACGCACGAAACGCGACGAACGGACGTTCCTCGTGCGGCAGTACGAGATCGTCCGCGACCTCACCGACGTGTGAGTGCGTCGCGGATCTCGGTGAGCAACTCCACCTCGGTCGGCGCAGCCGGCGCGTCAGCGGCATCGTCGGCGTCGGCGCGGCGACGGAAGCGGTTGTAGCTCTTCACCACCGCGAACAGCACCAGGCCGGTGAGCACGAGCGAGGTGAACGCGGTCAGGAATCGACCGAGTTCGAGGTAGGTGGCGTCGGCGACGACCTCGCCGCTCGCGTCGCGGCGAGCTCGATCGGAGATCTTCCACCGCACCTCGTCGAAGTTCGGTTCGCCCACGATCGCGGCGACGAGGTTCATCATGATGCCGTCGGTGAACGCGGTGATCACCCGCCCGATCGCCGCGCCGAGGATGACGGCCACGGCGAGCTCGACCATGTTGCCGCCCGAGATGAAGTCCCTGAACTCCCTGATCCACCGTGTCACCGTGCCTCCGAGGTGCCGACGCCCGCGGCGAGGCCGATACCCCGCCACACGACCGGGTGAGACGTGACCGGTGCGATCAGTGCCG
Organism: Acidimicrobiaceae bacterium; assembly: GCA_020637235.1. GTDB lineage: Bacteria > Actinomycetota > Acidimicrobiia > Acidimicrobiales > Ilumatobacteraceae > VFMC01. Next base: position 49,885 of record JACJWG010000021.1, read on the forward strand.
ATCGAAGCGGTCGAGCTCCATCACCTTCGTCCAGGCGGCGACGAAGTCGTGCACGAAGCGCTCGCCGGCGTCGTCGCTCGCGTACACCTCGGCGAGGGCCCGCAGCTCGGAGTTCGAGCCGAACACGAGGTCGACACGGCTCGCGGTCCAACGCAGCTCGCCCGTCGCACGATCGCGCCCTTCGAAGTGCGCCTCCTCGGGCGACGTCGGCGTCCACATCGTGCCCATGTCGAGCAGGTTGACGAAGAAGTCGTTCGACAGCGTGCCCGGGTGGTCGGTGAAGACACCGTCGGTCGAGCCACCGACGTTGGCGCCGAGCACCCGCATGCCACCGATCAGCACCGTCATCTCCGGCGGGGTGAGTGTCAGCAACGCCGCCTTCTCCACCAGCAGCTCCTCGGCCGAACGTCGCTGTGGGCCGGCCAGGTGGTTGCGGAACCCGTCGAAGGTGGGTTCGAGCACGGCGAACGAGTCGACGTCGGTCTGGTCGTCGGTGGCGTCGGTGCGCCCCGGCACCACGGGCACGGTGATGTCGAGCCCGGCCGCCCTGGCCGCCTGCTCCACCCCGGCGGCGCCGGCGATCACGACGAGGTCGGCCATCGACACCCGCGTGTCGCCCGGCTGCTCGGCGTGGAACTCGTCGCGGATGCCCTCGAGCACGCGCAGCACCTGCGCGAGCTGCTCGGGTTCGTTGACCGCCCAGTCCTTCTGCGGCGAGAGACGGATGCGGGCACCGTTGGCGCCGCCACGATGGTCGGTGCCGCGGAACGTGGAGGCCGACGCCCAGGCAGTCGACACCAGGCGATCGACAGTGAGACCCGAGGCGAGCACCTTCGCCTTCAACGATGCGATGCCGGCGCCGTCCACGAGCGGGTGGTCCACCACCGGCACGGGATCCTGCCAGATCTGCGGTTCGGACGGCACAAGCTTGCCGAGACCTCGGGCGTAGGGGCCCATGTCGCGGTGGGTGAGCTTGAACCACGCCTTCGCGAACGCGTCGGCGAACTCGTCGGGGTGCTCGAGGAAGCGACGCGAGATCTGCTCGTACGCCGGATCGACGCGCAGCGCGAGGTCGGTCGTCAACATCATCGGCTGGTGTCGCACCGACGGGTCGTGGGCGTCGGGCACGGTGTCGGCGCCCGAATCAGCCACCGGCTTCCATTGCTTGGCTCCGGCCGGGCTGGTGGTGAGTTCCCACTCGTGGGCGAAGAGGGTCTCGAAGAAGCTGTTGTCCCACGTCGTCGGGGTGGGGGTCCACGCGCCTTCGAGCCCGCTCGTGATGGTGTCGCCGCCACGGCCCGTGCCGAAGCCGTTCGTCCAGCCGAAGCCCTGTTCGGCGAGACCGGCGGCTTCGGGCTCGGGGCCGACGTGGCCCTCGGGGGTCGCGGCACCGTGCGACTTGCCGAAGCTGTGCCCGCCGGCGATCAGCGCCACGGTCTCGGTGTCGTCCATCGCCATCCGGGCGAAGGTCTCGCGGATGTCCGCCGCGGCAGCGAGCGGATCGGGGGTGCCGTTCGGGCCCTCGGGATTCACGTAGATGAGGCCCATCTGCACCGCGGCGAGCGGGTTGTCGAGCTGTCGTTCCTCGCGGTACCGCTCGTCACCCAGCCAGGTGGACTCCGAACCCCAATACGTGGTGTCGGCCTCCCACACGTCCTCACGACCCCCGGCGAAGCCGAAGGTGTCGAACCCCATCGACTCGAGCGCGACGTTGCCGGCGAGGATCATGAGGTCGGCCCACGAGATCGCCAGGCCGTACTTCCGCTTCACCGGCCACAGCAGGCGACGGGCCTTGTCGAGGTTGGCGTTGTCGGGCCAGCTGTTGAGCGGTGCGAAACGTTGCATGCCGGCACCCGCACCACCACGTCCGTCGTGGATGCGATACGTGCCGGCGCTGTGCCATGCCATGCGGATGAACAGCGGGCCGTAGTGGCCGTAGTCGGCCGGCCACCAGTCCTGCGACGTCGTCATCACGTCGAGCAGGTCGCGCTTCACCTCGTCGAGGTCGAGGCGCTGGAAGGCGGCGGCGTAGTCGAACGTCCCGCCCGTCGGATCGCTCGCCGGTGCGTGCTGTCGCAGGATCTGGAGGTCGAGTTGGTTCGGCCACCACTCGCGGTTCGTGGGACCGCTCGTGCTGTGGTGGACGGGGCAGGTACCGGGCATGGTGTCTCGTGTCCTTTCAGGGCAGGGAGTGTCGGGGCTGGGTGTGTCGGGGCAGGGGAGGGCAGACCGTCCGGCGCAGCGCCGGGCGGATCGGAGTGAGGGCGTTCGAGGGGGTGTCGGGGTGGGGCCGTCAGGCGCCCGCAGGGGCGGCTCGGCAGGTGGGGCAGCGCCCCCAGTAGATGACCTCGGCCTCGTCGATCTCGTAGCCGTGGTCGTCGGCGGCGGTGAGGCAGGGCCGCTCACCGACGGCGCAGTCGATGTCGACGACGGCGCCGCAGCCGCGGCAGAGGAGATGGTGATGGTTGTCGCCGACGCGGGTCTCGTACCGCGCCGCGGAGCCCATCGGCTGGATCCGGCGGAGCACCCCGTGATCGGTGAGCACACCGAGGGTGTCGTACGCGGACTGCTTCGACAGCGCGCCGATCTCGGCACGCACGAGTTCGATCACCTCGTCGGTGGTGGCGTGCGGGTGGATCTCGACCACGCGGAGCACGGCCAGGCGCTGTGCCGTCACCTGCAGACCATGGTCCTTTAGGAGCTGGCGGGGATCGTCCGATCGGGTGAGGGACACGTGGATGACTCTATGTCCAACTTTGGACTTTGTCAACAATTGGTCCGCAGTGACTCGCTGCGCCTCTCGGCCGGCCCGTGTAGGTTCGCAGGCGTGGAGCACGAGCACGTCGACGGCGCACAGGTGCCGGTCGAACCCAGTGCATCGGTGCATCCGCCCACGTGGACGTTCGACTTCCCGATCTACCACGCCGTCTCTCGAGCGCAGTGGCGCACCTGGCTCGTCGCGTACCACGCCACTGCCCGCGGCGTGTGGCTGTGCTCGTGGCGTCGGGCCGACCGGCCCCGCTGCCCGTATCCGGACGCCGTCGAAGAGGCGCTGTGCTTCGGCTGGATCGACTCGACCGCATCGGTGCTCGACGACGACCGTGGCCTGCAGCTGATGACCCCGCGCAAGCCGAAGAGCAGCTGGACCCGTCTCAACCGACGCCGCGTCGCCGACATGGAGGCAGCCGGGCTGATGACCGACGCGGGTCGGCGCGTCGTGGCGGCAGCGCAGGCGAGTGGCTGGTGGGAGAAGTACGACGCCGTCGAGGACCTGATCGAGCCGGCCGCGCTGGGCGCTGCGCTCGACGCCGAACCGGCGGCGCGAGTGGCGTGGGACGGGTTCCCGCCGAGTGCACGCAAGCAGATGCTCTGGTGGGTGATCAGCGCCGCCCGTCCGGAGACGGTGGCGGCCCGCATCGCGACGATCGTCGAGCGTGCCGCTCGGGGCGAGCGCGCCCAGGGGTGATCCGCACCACGTCGGGGTCTACGGTGTCGCCGTGACGCCGATCGACACCGTGAACGCCTTCATCCGAGCCGTCGAACGCCAGGACGTCGCTGCGGCGATGGCACTGCTCGCCGACGAGATCTCCTACGAGAACATGCCGATCGACCCGATCGTCGGCAAGGCCGCCGTCGAGGCCACCCTGCAGATGTTCCTCGGGCCCGCGAGCGAGGTCGACTGGGTGGTCACTCGCGAGCTCGCCTCGGGCTCGACGGTCGTCAACGAGCGCGTCGACCGGTTCCGCATCGGGTCGGGATGGCTCGAACTGCCCGTGGCCGGTGTGTTCGAGGTGAACGACGAGGGTCTGATCACGTTGTGGCGCGACTACTTCGACATGGGCGCCTACCAACGCCAGATGGCCGAGCTCACCGCGAGCTGATCCCGGTGGAACGGGTGCCGGTCGACGTGCCCTGGGCTCGCGGCTCGGCGATCGTGCGGCGCGAGATCACCTGGGGTCGACCGACGTCGGCGCTCCCGGCCTACGTGGTCGACGACACCGACGAACTGCTGGCCCTGTTCGTGCCGCCCGACGCGCCGCTGGCGTATGCCGACGTCGTGTGGCCCACCGACACCGGCCGACACCCGTGGTGGCCGGGCCGGCACTGGCGCAGCGGTGGCACGCTGATGGTGCAGCGACCGGGCGAGGCGTACTCGGTGTGGCACCAGTGGGCGAGCCTCGACCGGTCGTTCCTCGGGTGGTACGTCAACCTGCAAGAGCCGTTGCGTCGCACGCCGATCGGTGTCGACACCCAGGACCACGAGCTCGACGTCGTGGTCGCGCCCGATGGCACGTGGCAGGTGAAGGACGCAGCGCTCGTGGCACGACGGGTCGAGGAAGGTCGGATCACCGAGGCGACCGGCGCGGCGATCCACCAGCTGGGCGACGAGGTGGTGGCCACGCTGGCCCGCGGCGACGCGTGGTGGGGCCGGCGCTGGGTGGACTGGCGACCCGACCCTGCATGGACGGCCCCGGCGAACGTGCGTGACGACTGGGAACGTGTCCCGTGGGTCGACGGCCGCACCGTGTCGGCCTGATCGCACTCGATCGGGGCGTTCAGCGGTTGCGGGCGTCGCGGTAGGGCAGGCCCTTGGCGGGATCGGGTTCCTTCGGCAGGCCGAGTGCCTTCTCGCCGAGGATGTTGTGCTGGATCTCGTCGGTCCCGCCGGCGATCGACTGCGCAGGGACCGAGATCAGGATCTCGGCCAGCACCCCGTCGAGCGGCGCGTGCGGGTCGTCGCCGGCGAGCATCGCGTGCGCGCCGCCGATCAGGGCGTGCACCCGGGCCGCCTGTCGCGCGACACGGCTCAGCGCGAGCTTGCCGATCGATCCCTCCGGGCCGGGAGGCCGTCCCAGCAGCCGAGCGGCCTTCGCCCGTTCCGCGGTCCACTGGCTCACCCGGTTCATCGACACCAGCCGGGCGAGCTCTTGGCGGACCACCGGATCGGCGGTCACGCCGGCGGCACGGGCGTGCGGGACCGCGAGGTCGACCCGACCGGCACGCTGGGGATACCACGAATACACCTGCAGCGTCGCTGCCGCCTCGGCCGCCGCCTCGTCGGCGGCCGGGCCGGGGTCGACGGGGTGGCGGTCGACGCTCACGGCCACGCCCCACCGTCGCTCGTGGGCGAGCGTCGCGAGTGCAGCCGCCCAGCCCTGGTGCACCTCGCCGACGACCCAGTCGCGTGGGACGCGAGCGTCGGTGAGGAACACCTCGTTGAACGACGAGTGGAAGTTCATCTGCCGCAGTGGGCGCACCTCCACGCCGCGCTGGTGCATCGGCAGCACGAAGTAGGTGATGCCCTGGTGCTTCGGAGCGTCCCAGTTCGTGCGGGCGACGAGCATGCCGAGGTCGGCGTGGTGCGCGCTGGTGTTCCACACCTTCTGCCCGTTGAGCACCCACTCGTCGCCGTCGAGCACGGCGGTGGTGGTGAGTCCGGCGAGGTCGGAGCCGGCCGACGGCTCGCTGAAGAGCTGGCACCACACCTCCTCGCCGGTGAGCAGTGGCCGGAGGAACCGCTCGCGCACGTGGTCGGGTCCCTGTTCGAGGATCGTCGGCCCGGCGAGGCCGCTCGGGATCGACGACACGGCTCGACACGCCGCGATCTCGCGGCGTACCACGTCGTCGGCCCATGCGGGCATGCCCTTGCCGTACCAGCGTTCGGGCCACGACGGCACCGCCCAGCCGGCGTCGAGCAGCAGGGTGCGCCAGGCGCGCAGCGTGAGCGCCGGATCCCAGTGGGCCTGCACCCAGGCACGCACCTCGGCGCGCAGTGACGTCTCGGTGAGCGCCACCTCAGCGGCCCCGGAAGTCGGCCGAGCGCCGCTCGGCGGTGGCGCGGATGCCCTCGCGGAAGTCGTCCGTCGCCTGGAGGCGTTCCTGCTCGGCACGTTCGTGGACCATCGCCGCACGCGCATCGGTGGCCAGGCCGCCGCGCATGGTGCGCCGGATGGCGCGCGTGGCGAGTGGTGCGGCGGTGGCGATCTCGGCGGCCAGTTCGATCGAGCGGGCGCGCAACGACGCAGCCGGCACGAGATGGTCGACCAGGCCGATGCGGTGTGCGGTCTCGCCGTCGATCCGACGTCCCGTGTACAGCAGGTCGAGTGCCGCCTGCTGCCCGATGGCCCGGGGCAGGGTGACGCTGAGGGCGAAGCCTTGGTGGAAGCCGAGCAGCGCGAAGTTGGCGGCGAGTCGTGACTCGGGTGACGCGACCCGGAAGTCGGCCGACATCGCCAGACCGAGTCCACCGCCGATGGCAGCGCCCTGTACGGCGGCGACGGTGGGGAGGGGTTGTTCGAACAGTCGGATCGCCACGTCGTACACGTGCGGGGCGTCGGGGTCGGCGGTGCGACCCGCTCCGGTGAAATCGGCGCCGGCGCAGAAGTTCTTGCCCTCGCTGCACAGCACCACCGCCCGGGTGTCGCCCTCGGCGAGGTGTTCGAAGGCCTCGGCCACGGCGGCGAGCACGTCGACGTCGAAGAAGTTGTGCGGCCCACGCCGGATCTCGACGACGGCCACGAACGGAACCATCCCCGGCGTCACCGCCACCCCACGCGCCGCCCACGCCTCGAACCGGTCGGTCATGACCGCAGGCTACGCACCCGCCCCAGCCCGCCCCGCAGCCGAGGCCACCCTTCGTGAGCGCGATGCGCACCGGCTGCGCATCCGGCTCACGGACCGACGGCGTCCGTGAGCGCGATGCGCACCGGCTGCGCATCCGGCTCACGAAGCGGTCAGGGCCAGCAGGGGGTGTCGAGGGCGAGGCGGTGTGCGGCGGGCCAGTGCTTGCCGGTCACGAGCAGCTCACCGGTGCCGGGCACCAGCGCGATGCCGTTCAACACGGCGTTCGGGTCGTCGTCGGCGAGTTCCGGCACCAGCGACGACAGGTCGAGTGATGCCACCACCCTGCCGTCGGCGGGGTCGACGACGACGATCGTCGCGGTGCCGAACACGTTCGCGAACACCATCCCGTCCACCAGTTCGAGTTCGTTCAGTTGGGTGATCGGCCCGGTGGCGTCGTGCACCTCGAGTTCGCGCTCGACGTCGAAGGTGGCGGTGTCGCGCCATCGCAGCACCGCCGAGCCGTCGCTCTGCACGAACGCATCGCCGTCGGTGGTGAGTCCCCACCCCTCGCCGACGTAGGTGAACACCTGGTCGGGCCGCCAGGTGTCGATGCCCCACACGAGCGCTCGTTGCTCGCGCCAGGTGAGTTGCACCAGCCGACCGTCGTGGTGCGCAAGACCTTCCCCGAACAGCTCGTCGGGCAGGGGTTCGCTCCGGATGGTGGCGAGGGTGTCGGGATCGAGCTCGCGCAGCGCCGACTCGCCGTAGCGACCGGTGCTCTCGAACAACCGGTCGCCCACGAACACCAGGCCCTGGGTGAACGCCGGGTCGTCGCGCGGGATGGTCGACACGACACGGAACCCCTGCGCACACGCTGCGACGGGACCGGCCGTCGACCCGTCGTCGACGCCACAACCGGTGAGCGAACCCGCCGCGATCGCGACGATCCCGGCGACCGCAGCGAACCTGACCCACCCGGTGCGATGCTCGATCACCGGACCTCCGACGCAGCAGCCGCGGCGAAGCGGGCGCCGATCTCGGCCACCGCGCGCCGCAGGTCGTCGTCGCCGACCACGCGGAACGGCGCGGGCAACGTGGCGAGCTGCTCGGCGTACCACACGGGGTTGCTCGTGCTGCCCACCAGGCGACACGTGCGATCGTCGATCGCCTCCACCCGCCCGAGCGTGCGCGGCAGACACGGGGCGACACGATCTGCGGGCGCCTCGACGACCAGTTCGGTGGTGTGCTCCCAGCCGCTGCCGAGGTTGGTCTCGAGCGCGTCCACCGGATCGAGGTCGTCGGGAGGATCGCACCGCTCGTCCTGTGTCTGCACCGCGGTCACCCGGTCGATGCGGTAGGTCCGTGCCGCCGAGGCGGGACGCGAATGGCACAGCAGGTACCAGCGACCGTGTCGCACCACCACCGCCCACGGCTCGACCTCCGCCGTCCACTCGCGCCCCGCCTCGGACCGGTACGACAGCACCACCACACGGTGGTCGGCCACTGCGGTCACCAGCGCCGCCGCGATTCCGGGATCCGGGCGGGCCGCGCCCCGATCCGGTGCGGCCAGGGTCATGCGCCGCACTGCCTCCGCCTGCGCGGCCACCCGCTCGGGCAGGGCCCGCACGATCTTGCCGAGGGCGCTGCCCACGGGGTTGGAGGCATCGCTCGCGTCGTGGTGGCCGTCGAGCACGGCCATCACCAACGAGAGCGCCTCGGTCGCGCTGAACACCAGGGGAGGTACCCGCAACCCACGGCTCACCGTGTAGCCGCCGTACCGACCGCGCGTGGCGTCGATCCTGATGCCCGCCTCGCGCAGCATCGCCACGTACCGGCGCGCCGCACGATCGGACACGCCGAGTTCGAACGACAACCGTTCGGCGGTGATCCCGGGCTCGTGCTGCAGCAGTTCGAGCGTGCGCAACGCTCGCGAGGTCGGGCTGTCGTCGACGGTCACGATCTTCATCATGGCGCGAGATCCGGAAGCCGAACGTCCGGAACGGCGTCTACCGTCGCCTCATGGACGCTGCACACCACGATCCGTTCGACACCACCATCCACGAGCCCCCGTTCGACGCCACCGAGGTCGACCACCTGCTGTTCTCGGTGGAACGTTCACGCGCCCAGTTCGCGTGGAAGGTGGGTGGGCTCGGGACCGACGATCTGCACCGGCGCAGCGTGCCGACGTCGACGATGACGCTCGGCGGTCTGCTGAAGCACCTCGCGTTGTGCGAGGACCACTTCACCGCCGACTTCCTCCGCGGCGAACCGCGCCCCGAGCCCTGGCGATCGGTGGCGGGATCGGCGTGGGCATGGGGCTGGGAGTCGTCGCTCACCGACGACGCCGACGACCTGTACGCGCTGTGGAGCGCATCGGTCAGCCGTGCGCGGGCGGCGTGGCGCGAGGCGATCGGTGACGGTGGTCTCGACCAGCCGACGGCACTGGTGCTCGACGACGGCTCGCGTCCGACGTTGCGTCGCGCCCTGCTCGACCTCAGCGACGAGTACGCCCGTCACGTCGGTCACGCCGATCTGCTCCGCGAAGCGATCGACGGACTGGTGGGCGAGGACCCGCCGCAGCACCAGATCGTCTGACACCGGCGGCGGCTGTCCGGAACACGACCTACCGTCTGACCATGGACGAGTTCACCGACCAGGACCTGACCGGCGCCCGATTCGAGGGCGTCACGCTGCGTGAGACGTCGTTCGGCGAGACCACGTTCGAGGGCGCGCGCTTCCGCCGGGTGCGCCTCGACCACACCGAGTTCCGCGCCGCCACCTTCCACGGCGCCCGTCTGCTCGGCGTCGAACTCGTCGACGTGGTGATCAGCGGTGACGTGTCGAACGTGGTGGTGAACGGTGTCGACATCGCACCGCTGGTCGAGGCCGAGCTGAACCGACGCGATCCCGAGCGAGCGGCGATGCGCCCGACCGACGCCGACGGGTTCCGCGCGGCGTGGGACATCGTGCGACGCCGATGGGACGACACCGTCGCCCGGGCGAGGACGCTGCCCGACGAGATGCTCCACGCGTCGGTCGACGGCGAGTGGTCGTTCATCGAGACCCTGCGACACCTCGGCTTCGCGAGCGCAGCCTGGATCGAGCGCATGGTGCTCGGCGAGCCGTCGCCGTGGCACCCGTTCGACCTGCCGTGGGACGAGGCGCCGGGCTGGGACGGCATCCCATGGGACCGCTCGCTCCGTCCGTCGCTCGACGAGGTGCTCGCGGTTCGCCGTCGCCGCCAGGACGTGGTGAGCGAGGTGATGGCAACGCTCGACGACGAGCGACTGGCGGCCACCGTCACGCGCACCGAGCCCGGCTGGCCCTCCGCCGAGGGACTCCCCGTGTCGGAGTGCCTGTCGATCGTGCTGATCGAGGAATGGGAGCACCGTGGATTCGCCGAGCGCGACCTCGGCGCACTCGGCGCACCCGGCGCACCCGGCGCGTGAGATCAGTCCGTCGGGCGGACGGCGATCAGCGGATCGACCGCCGACACGGTGACGGTGGCGGTCGCGTGACGCACCTCGTCGGCGAGCGGGCCCACCTCACCGGGGAACGACGCGGCGCTGCCCGGCTCGATCTCGAGGTGGTCGGTCGGCAGTCCCGTGCGGTCGAGCAGTTCGATGAACGGCTCGGGATCGAGCTCTTCGACGTTCACCATGGTGCCGGTGTCCCACACCCCGGTCGCGATCAACACGGCGGCGGCCACCGGTGGGACACCGGCGGTGTAGCTGATGCCCTGCGACTCCACGTCGGCGTACGCCTCGGCGTGATCGCTCACCTGATAGATGAACATCTCGCGTGGCGTGCCGTCCTTGGTGCCCTTCACCACCGTGCCGATGCACGTCTTCCCGGTGTAGGTGGGCGCCAGTGTGGCCGGGTCGGGCAACAGCGCCTTCACCACCTTGAGCGGCACCACCTGCTGACCGTCGTCCAGCGTCACCGGCAGGTGCGACAACAGCCCCAGTGTGCGCAGCACGGTGAAGACGTTGATGTAGTGGTCGCCGAAGCCCATCCAGAAGCGGATGCTGCGCGCGTCGATGTGCTTCGACAGCGAATGCAGCTCGTCGTGACCGGTGAGGTACACCGGCTGCTCACCGGCCACCGGGAACTCCCACGTGCGCTTCACGGCGTGCGTGGGGAACTCCTGCCACTCGCGGTCGATCCAGGTCCACACCTTCACGAACTCGCGGAAGTTGATCTCCGGGTCGAAGTTGGTGGCGAAGTACCGGCCGTGGCTCCCGGCGTTGATGTCGATGATGTCGATCGTGTCGATGGTGTCGAAGTGGTGCTTCTGAGCGAGCGCGCAGTAGGCGTTGACGACGCCGGGGTCGAAGCCGACTCCGAGGATCGCGGTGACCCCGGCATCGGCGCAGCGCTGGGCCCGCTTCCACTCGTAGTTCGCGTACCAGGGCGGGTCCTCGCACACGATGTCGGGGTCCTCGTGGATCGCGGTGTCCATATAGGCAGCTCCGGTGCGGAGGCAGGCCTCCAGCACGCTCATGTTCACGAAGGCGGAGCCGAGGTTCATCACGATCTGCGAGTCGGTCTCCCGGATCAGCGCCTCGGTCGCGTCGATGTCCATCGCATCGAGCTGGCGGGCGTGCAATCGGGACGAAGGTTCCTTCACGTGATCCATCCGCTTCACGCTGTCGAGAATGGCTTCCG
>JACJWG010000022.1 GCA_020637235.1 Acidimicrobiaceae bacterium
GACGCCGGGGTCGAAACCGACACCGAGGATCGCGGTCACGCCCGCCTCGGCGCAGCGCTCCTTGCGCCGCCACTCGTAGTTGGCGTACCACGGCGGGTTCTCGCACACCTTGTCCGGATCCTCGTGGATCGCCGTGTCGAGATACGCGGCACCCGTGCGGATGCACGCCTCGAGCACCGTCATGTTCACGAACGCAGAACCCAGGTTCATCACGATCTGCGACCCCGTCTCGCGGATCGCGGCCTCGACCGCGTCGACGTCCATCGCGTCGAGTCGTCGTGACGTCAGGCTGCGCGACTCGTCCTTCACGTGGCCGAGCCGCCGCACGCTCTCGATGATCGCGTCCGCCTTCGCCACCGTGCGCGATGCGATGCAGATGTCACCGAGGACGTCGTTCTGCATCGCCGCCTTGTGCGCGGCGACGTGAGCGACGGCGCCGGCGCCGACGATCAAGAGGTTCTGCTTCATGGCAACTCCTTCTCGGACACCCCGGTGGCGTCACGACAGGTTGGATCGGAAGTCCTCGTACGAGAACTCGCGGACGACGTCGATGCTGCCGTCGAGACGTCGCACCACGATCGAAGGGCGTGGCACCCCGTTGAACCAGTTGGCCTTCACCATCGTGTACCCGGCGGCGTCGGCGAAGCGGACCTCGTCGCCGACGGCGAGCGGCGCGTCGAGCGAGTGGTCGCCGAAGGAGTCGCCGGCCAGGCAGGTGCGGCCGGCGACGAGCGTGCGGTGTGCGCCCGGCGGCGGGAACGCGATCGCCGGCGTGGTGCCGTAGATCAGGTGGTCGAGCATGTGCGCCTCGATCGAGGCGTCGACGATCGCGACGGGCAGCTCGTTGTGCACCACGTCGAGCACGGAGGTGACGAGCTCGGCGGTCCGGGTGACGACGGCCTCGCCGGGCTCCAGATAGATCTGCACCCCGAAGCGCGCCGCGGTGTCGGCGAGCAGGTCGCAGAAGCGATCGAGGTCGAAGTCGTCGCTGGTGAACGAGATGCCGCCACCGAGGCTGATCCAGTCCATCCGGTGCAACACGTCGGCGTACCGCTCGCCGATGCGGGCGAGCGAGCGGGCCAGGTCGTCGACGTCGCCGTTCTCGCAGTTGAAGTGGAACATCAGACCGCTGACGAGCGGCGCGACCTCGCGCAGTTCGTCGGCATCGGTGATGCCGAGCCGTGAGAAGCGGCGAGCGGGGTCGGCGAGGTCGTAGTGCGAGTGGCTGAGGCCTGGGTTGACACGCACACCGACCACCAGGTGTTCGACGAGCGGGTGGAACGTCCGCAGCTGCGACGCCGAGTTGAAGATCACCTTGTCGGCGAACGCAGCCACCTGCTCGACCTCGTCTCGCGACCAGGCCACCGAATAGGCGTGCACCTCGCCACCGAACTCCTCGTGTCCGAGTCGCGCTTCGTGCAGCGAACTGCTGGTGGTGCCGTCGAGGTGGTCGCGCAGCAGCGGGAACACCCCGAACGTGGCGAAGCACTTGAGCGCCAGCACGGCCTTGGCGCCCGACGACCGACGCACGCGGTCGACGATCGCGAGGTTGCGCAGCAACCGCGACTCGTCGAGCAGGTAGTAGGGGGTGGCAGGCGTCATCGGCGTCGTCTCGATCGAGGGGGCATCGGGCAACGCACCGGCGGGCCGGGCGGACGGTGCACGCTATCGGCACCGCCGCCGCCCGGACCCCTGTTCACCCCATGTTCACGTCGCAGGTGTGCCGGCGGTGTCGATCATCCACGACACACCGAAGCGGTCGACGCACGAACCGAACCCGCTCGACCAGAACGTTGGTTCGAACGCCATCGTCACGGTGCCACCGTCGCTCAGTTGTTCGAACACCCGCCGCGCCGTGTCGACGTCGGGTGCGGTGAACGTGACACCGATGCCCGTCTTCGGGCCGTCGTCGCCCGAGGGGTCGTCCGAGCCCATCAACATCCCGCCGTCGAGGGTGATGCACGCATGCATCACGTGGTGCGGCTCGGCGCCGGGCATCGGGTCGGCGCCGGGCGGCAGCGCCTCGTGCGTCATCACGTCGAGTTGCCCGCCGAGCACCTCGTGGTACCGGCGGAACGCCTCGGCGCAGTTGCCGCTGAAGAACAGGTACGGGCTGAAGCTCATGGTCGACTCCTGTCGGTGCTGGTGCGACGTCGGTGCCGCATCGGATGGTCCGACGCCGTCACGCCCCACAACTCATCGTCGCGCCGGTGGCGACGGGGGTCGGCACCGGGTGAGCGGTCAGGGCACCAGCCCGAGTTGTTGCAGCCGGGTGATCATCGCCGGTCGCGCCGCCCCGATCGCGACGTCGAGGTCGCCGCGGACGGGTTCGTAGATCCACGCCGGCTCGACGTCGGCGAACCCCTCGATGACCGGTTGGCCGTAGAGGTCGTACACGATGACGACGCCACCACGCCGTTCGTAGAGGATCACGTCGGCGTCGACGGTGGTGTACGACACGCCCTGGTAGCGCGTCGTGGCGGTGATGCGGACGTCGAGCTGGAACGACTCGTCGGCGCCGCCGAGCGGGGCGGGTTGTGCGCCTGCGTTGTCGGTGATCGTCCAGATCGGGCCGCTGTCGATGTCGCTGAACCCGTCGTACTCGCCGAAGCCGTCCCCCTCGGGCTGTTGGAAGGTGAGCCCGGGGCCACACGTCGCAGCCTGCTGCACGGTGAGCGTGAGGAACGCCGACGCCTCTGCCGGTGAGGGGAACGCGTAGACACCGACGTACACCTCGCCAGCGGGTGTTCGCTGGTGCCCGGGGTGCCAGACCCGGGTGATCATCCCCGACGACGACGCCCGTTGGTCGGCGGTGTCGCCGCCACAGAGACCGATGCCGGTGCCGCTCGCGAGGAACGGCTCGGTGTCCGGCTCGCCGTCGAGCGGCGTCCAGCCTGGAGGGAACTCGCCGTCGAGGGGCAGGGCAGCGATCAGCAGTTCCTGTACCTCGTCCTCGGAGAGCGAGGTGACGTCGGGCTGCGTCGTGGGCGGCGTGGTCGGCGCGACGGTCGACGGCAGTGTGAGCGGTGGGGTCGTGGTCGCCACGGTGGTCGATGCCTCGGCCACCGTGGTCGCGGTCGAGGTGGCGGGTCCGGTGGCCGGCACCGTGGTGTCGCCCTCGTCGGGGTCGGTACCGTCCGGATCGGTCTCGTCCGGACGTGGCTCGTCCGGATCGGTCTCGTCCGGCTCGGTCTCCTCGGTGTCGGCGGTGCGGTCGCCGGTGTCGTCGGACCGGCCGGTCACCCACCACACCCCGGCGCCGAGCAGCAGCACCGCGGCCACGATCGCGGCGATCAGGGGAGCCCGACGCGAGGAACCGGGGTGCTCGGGGCCGGCCGTCACGACGATCGGGGTCGACCCCGCCGCGGGTGGCGGCGCCCAACTCGTCGCCGCTGGGGAAGGCGTCGAGGGTGTGCTCGGTGTGCTCGGTGCGCTCGGTGCGCTCGGTGCCGGCGACGGAGGGGGCAGCAATGTGTCGCCGAGCGGATCGACCGCGGCGACGCCGGCGTCACTCACGTGATCGGTCCAGCTGACGCCGTCCCACCATCGCAGCTGGTGACGGTGCGCTGGGTCGGGATACCACGACGGGCTGCTCATCGACGGCCTCCTCACCTGTTCGAGGGGTTCATCTTGACGCATCGGTGGGCCTCGACACCACCGCCGGCGGACCCGGAACGGGAGCGACTCGCCGTTCGTCCGTTCGGGTGAGCCATACTCCGTGCGTGTCGGTCTTCGTGGGACGCGAACGCGAGCTGGCGCGAGCACGAGCAGCGCTGCGCCGCGCCGACGGCACACACGGTGGCCTCGTCTGGATCACGGGACCGGGCGGCATCGGCAAGTCGGCCCTCGCTCGTCGTCTGGCCGAGGTGCTCGATCCGACCGACATCTGCCACGGGGTCGCCGATCCGATCGGTCTGCGGCCCTTCGGCGTGCTGGCCGACGCGTTGGGCGCCGAGGCCATCCCGGTCGTCCAGGCGCCCCTCGGTGCTGCGGTGCAGGTGGCCGGGTCGGCACAGGTGGGTGACGCGGTGCTGGCCGCGCTGGCGGAACGTTCGTCGATGGCCTCGGCCGGAGGTCGCCCACTGGTCGTGGTGCTCGACGACGTCCACCGTGCCGACCACCAGACGATCGACGTGATCGAGCTCGTCGCTGCCGCAGTGCGCGAACAGTCGGTGGTCGTGATCGCCACGGCTCGCGTGCCCGAGCCCGGATCGCGGATCGACCTCGCGCTGCGCGGCCCGTATCACGCGCTGCACCTCGAACTCGGCGGGATGTCCGACGCCGACGTCGAGCGGCTGCTGGTCGGGGCCGGGGTCGACGCCACCGACGCGCGGATCGCGGCCGGGATCGACGCCGCAGCGGGGAATCCGATGCTCGCGCTCGCCGTGGCTGCCTCAGGGGGGAGTGTCGCCGGCGAGGTGCTCGGTCTGCGGTCGTTCGTGCGTCGTGCCATGGCCGATCTCGGCGAGCCCGATGCCGATGTCGCGCGCGCGGTGGCGCTGCTCGCCGACACGACCGACCTCGGCGAGGTGGCGGCCGTCGCCGACCTGTCGCAGCGCGAGGCGGCGCGGGCCGTCGACCGAGCGGCGATCGCCGGGCTGTGCATCGTGGACGGCCCGTCGATCCGACCACGTCACGACCTGGTGTCGGCCGAGATCGAGTCGACGATCGCTCCGACGCTCGCCACACTCATGCACCGACGTGCAGCCGACCACCTCCGCCGCGTCGACGGGGCCCCGTACCGCCTGGTGGCCCACGCCCTGGCCGCCGGGGTGCCCGATCCCGGTTGGGTGGTCGAGGTGATCGAACGCGTCGTGGCGGCCGAGCCGTCGTCGGCGCTCGCGATGATCGACCTCGTGCGGCCACGGGTGGGCGACCCGGTCCTCGGCCGTCGGCTCGACGTCGTGCGCGCCCGCTCGCTCGCCGCCGTCGGACGGGCGACCGCAGCCACCGAGGTGGCCACCGCCCTGCTCGAGGTGGTGCCCGAACCCGCCGTGCGAGCGGTGCTGCACCGGGAGCTCGCGCTCGTGGCCATCGTCGAATCGCGGCCGCTCGACGCGGCGACGCAGATGACCGCCGCGCTGGCGCTGCTCGACGACGACGTCGCCCGGGCTCGGGCGCGGTCCGAACTCGCCGTGGCGTTCCTGGTGCAGCGCGACATCGTGAGCGCCGGGCAGCACGCGAGCGAGGCACTTCCCGCAGCGGAGGCCGTTCGCGACCCGGTGGCGCTCACCGCGGCGTTGGAGGTGGAGCTGTTCACGGCGGCCTGCCGCGGCGAGGTCGAGCGCGTGCACGAGATCCGCCGCCGCCTCGGCGCGATGCTCACGCTCGCGGGTGTGGAGCCGGCGTTCGTGTACCAGCCGTGGCTCGTGGCGGCCGTGGTCGACCTCGATCTCGGTCGTTCCACGATCGCCGCGTCGATGGCGGTGGACGGGCGGGCGGCGGCCGAGCGCACCGGCGCCCGGTGGGCGGTCGCCACGTACGACGTGATCAGCGCCACCGCAGCCGCGTACGACGGTGCCTTCGCCGACGCGGCGGCGATCGCGCACGCAGCGATCGACGGCGCAGCGCTCAGCGATCCTTTCGGCATCCGACCGTGGGCGTTCGGCGTCCTCGCGCTCGCGGCGCTGCACACCGGCGACCACGCTCTCGCGGCCCACGCCGTCGAGCTCGGCGCCGAGGCCATCGCGGCGGTCGGGCCCACGCTCGGCTCCGAGCAATGGGCGATCGCCGCCGCACGGCTCCGACTGCTCGACGGGGATCCCGTCGAGGCACGACGATCGCTCGACGACTGGTGGGATCTCTACGAGGCGCTGCCCAGCCGCTTCGGGCAGCTGCGTCTCACCGGCGAACTCGCCGCGTTGGCGGCAGCAGCGGGCGACGCGGCGCGCGTGGAGGACGTGGCGGCGGTGTCGGCTCCGTACCGGACGTCCGCCGAGCCGCTGTTCGCCGCCCACGCGAACGAGGCCGCGTTCTGGGCGCGTCCCGATGCGACGGCCCTGCTGCGTGCCGCCGATGCGTGGTCGCTGGTACCGAAGGGACTCGCGCTCGGGGGGCTCGGTCGGCTCGCCGCAGCACAGGTGGAGCCGCGCGCCGATCGGCTGGTGCGTCAGCGGCTCGACGTGCTGCGCCGCCAGCTCGGTCTCGACGAGCCGTCCCTCGCCACCACCGCGCCTCGCACCGGCGGGCGTGGTCTCCCCACGCTCACGCGCTCCGAGCTCGAGGTCGCCCGCCTGGTGGCCGAGGGATTCTCGAACCGTGAGATCGCCGACCGCCTGGTCGTCAGTCGGCGCACGGTGGAGAGCCACATGGGCGCGATCTACCGCAAGCTCGCCGTGTCGACGCGAGTCCAGGTGGCCAACGTCGTCGCCGCGTCCGACGGTTGATCGCGCGACCGCATCGGCGCTCGGGATCGCCACGGCGGCCGCGCCGCGATCAGGGTGTCGCGACCACCTCACCGGCGAGCACCCGTACCCCCGACGACGCCGGATCGCCGTCGTCGGGTTCGAGCGTCACCGTCACCAGGTCACCGGTGCGCAACGCGACGCCCGACCACAGCACCACCTCGCCGCCACGGCTGAACGTGCCGATCGCCAGCAGGCCGTCGCCGCGCTTCACCCACGCCTGGTAGTACGAGCCGGCCGGCGGGTCGGCCAGGTCGGGGGCGCGCAACACGATGCGCACCCCGGCCGGATCTGCGAACGCCGTCACGTCGGCGGTCACCCCCGGCGCGAGGTCACCGCCGTCGAGGGTGGCCTCTGCCACCGGCGACGCACCTGCCTCCTCATCGGGGGCGCTGCGGCCGGCGAGCGAGACGACGACGGCGGCGATCACGAGGAGCGAGCCGATCAGCCCGGCGACCGCAAACGCCCGTCGTGCCGGTGTCGCTGCCGCGAGCCGCAGCTCGGACGACCAGGTGCCGTCCCACGCAGCCGGATCGGCGAGGGCGCTCTGCAGCCCGATGAGGTCGGCCGCGCGACACGCCGCGCACGAACGCACGTGCTGGAGGTCGTCGGCCCGGTCGGTACCGGCGAGCAACGATGCCCGGGCCTCGCTGCAGCGCAGGTCGCCCGACAGCCACGGGACAGCGGCGACCAACCGGCGGTGACCCGTCGTGAGCACGGCGACCACCCGGTCGGTGTCGAGCCGCAGAGCCCGGCCGACGTCGGCGATCGACGCCGCCTCGACGTGTCGCCGCCACGCGGCGGTGCGCTCGGTGTCGGGGAGCGCGTGGATCGCATCGGCGATCGTCCGGCGGCGATACTGGTCGCCGAGTTCGGCCGTGCTGAGCGATCGCGCCACCGTGGCACTGTGCCCGATCGTGCGGGTGTCCGCATCCGTGTGCACACGGAACCGTGTGGGTCACGACCGGTGTCGGCTGCCGTCGATCTCGAACCAGACGACCTTGCCGCCGCCCGGCGTCGGCTCGGCGCCCCACCGACTCGCGATCGTGTCGACGAGGTGCAGGCCCCGACCGCCGGGTCCGCCGTCGTCGGCGCGGCGCGGTGCCGGCAGCGTGTCGTCGTCGTCGAACACCTCCACCCGCAACCCGCCTCGTCGCATCTGGATCTCCAGCTGCGGTTCACTGCCGGTGTGCAGGATCGCGTTGGTGATCAACTCACTCACCAGCAACTCCACGTCGTGGAGCAGATCGCGGTCGTCGTCACCCAGGCGGCTGCGAGCGAACCGGCGAGCCACCCCGGCCGCCGAGGGCTGCGCGACGAGGGTGAGCACGTGCACACGGGCGAGGTCGGTGAGCGCCGCCGCCACCAGGATCTCGTCGACGAGACGTTCGGGTGCCACCGACTTCTCGACGAACCCGACCGCCCCCCGCTGGACGACCGTCTCGAGCAGCCGTCGACGCGGCAGGTTGGACAGCACCACGATCGCGGCATCCGGTGCTGCGTCGCGGAGCTCGGGGAGCACCTCGGCGCCCGAGCGCACCGGCATCGCGAGGTCGAGCAGGATCAGGTGGGGCGGCTGGCGGCGAGCAGCGCGCACGGCGTCCTCGCCGTCCACGGCGTCGGTGACGTCGGCGAAGCCACGCTGGCGCAGCAGGGCGCGCACGGCGAGTCGTTGATCGGCGTCGTCGTCGGCGAGCAGCACCCGCACGCTCGCCGGTCCGGGCTCGTCGTCGGGACGCTCGGGTGAGCTCACGGGGCGGCCGGCAACGACACCGTGAACGTGGAGCCACCACTCGCTCCGGTGTGCACACCGATGTGGCCGCCCTGCGCGTCCACGAGCGACTTGGCGATGTACAGCCCGATCCCGTTGCCGGCGGTCGAGCGTCCGGTGGTGAGCCGGCTGAACCGCTGGAAGAGCAGATCGCGATCCGAGTCGGGGATTCCCGGGCCGTGGTCCGCGATCGAGATCCGCACGGTGCCGGGCCGTCCCTCGACCCGCACCTCGATCGGTGCGCCGGCCGGCGAGTACTTGGCAGCGTTCGTGAGCAGGTTCACCAGCACCTGTCGCAGTCGCCGGTGGTCGGCGAGCGCGCACGCGTGCTCGTCGAGGTCGAGGCGAACCCGGTCTGCGTCGGCGAACGCGTCGGCCAGCGCCCCACGGACCACGTCGGCCACCGCCACCGGCCTCGACTCGAGCTGCAACTGGCCTGCGTCGAGACGCACGGCGTCGAGGAGATCGGTGACGAGATCGCCCATCGCGGACGATCGCACCGCGATCCGCTCGAGGTAGTCGAGCTTGACGACGTCGGGCAGGACCGACCACTCCGAGCGGAGCAGGTGTGCGAGCTGTTGCACCACGCCGAGCGGTGCCCGCAGGTCGTGTGCGACGAACTCGAACACGGTGGTGCGCACGTGGTCGAGCTCGCGGAGGCGGTCGGCCGCCGCGCGCTCACGTTCGACCGCGGCCCGGAGGGCGTCCTCGTTGCGCTTGCGGTCGGTGAGGTCCTTGGTCACCTTCACGAACCCGCGGTGTGCGCCGTGCTGATCGCGGAGTGCGGTGATGACGACGTTGGCCCAGAAGCGGCTGCCGTCGCGACGAACCCGCCATCCCTCGCGCTCCACGCGTTCGTCGGTGAGCGCGATCCGCAACAACATGTCGGGCACCCCGGCGTCACGGTCTTCCTCGCCGTAGAAGATCGAGAAGTGACGACCCACCACCTCGTCGGCGCGATACCCCTTCAGCCGTTCCGCGCCGGGGTTCCAGGTCGCGACGCACCCGCGAGTGTCGAGGGCGTAGATGGCGTAGTCCTGCACGCTGTCGATCAAGGCGTGGAAGAGCTCACCCGAACTCCAGTCCGGCGAGCCGAGCGTGGACGTCATCGGCGATTCCATGACGTCCCGTGGCTCACGTCGCCCGTGGTCACGGGCAGTCGAGCCATCCTCGTCCGCCGCGGGATCCCGTGGGCGGGACGGTGATGTTCGGGAGGTGTTCATCGGGTCGTCGGCATGCGGAGATTCGGGTGGCACGGCAGGCGTGAGGAGCTGATCGGCGAGCGGGATACCCGGCTCGGGAAGACCCCAAACACCGGAATCGAGGTTCGTGCGGCGACGGACGCGACGGCCGCCGCTCAGCTCCCGGCGCCGGCCGCCGTCGCGAAGATCGACTCGGCACGCCGCGTGGCCGCCTCGCACACCTCCACCGCCGCGGGCTGCGCGAGCGGGTCGGCCGCGCGGGTGCGCCACCGGCTGATCGAGGTCAACGCGACATCGCGCACGGTCGGCCAGGGGGTCTGCGCCTCGAGCCCGAGCGCCGTTCGCGGATCGGGCGCCGTCACGAGCAGACCGAGTTGACGGGCCTGGTCGTCGCCGAAGCCGAGGTCGGTGACACGGAGGAGGTGCTCCGCTCGGAGCATCGCGAACTCCAGGGTGCCGGCCTCGGTGCGTTCGAGGTCGCGGTCCAACACGGCGGCCGACGCCGGATCCGTGATCTCCAGCCGTCGAGCGATCACCCGCAACGCCTGGATGGCCGAGCGGGCCTGCAGCAGCCGCGCTCGCGGTGCGAACCGGGTGTCGAGCTCGCGACGCAGGGCCGGGAGCCCGGAGTGCTCGACCAGCGCCGGTCCGAGCTCGGCGGCCGTGGTGGCGCGGCCGGACCGCACCATGTCGAGCGAGAGTCGCAGCCCGAACACGCCCAGGCGATCGAGCAGGTCGCGGCGCCACTCGGCCGTGAGCGTGCTCGCGGACACGTCGCAGAACTGGTCGGCGGACAGCAGCATGCGGTCGAGCATCTCGGCGTCGGTGCTGGCCAGGGTCCGCAGCGCGGCGGCCTCGTCCTCACGCAACGTCAGGCCCGTCTCGGCGATCAGCCCCGAGAGCGGGACGACCGTGGCGCACAGCGCGCCGAGCTGCGGATCGGTGGCGTAGCGCTGCGCGATCCGTGCGGCCGAGCTCATCGCGTCGAGACGCCCGGCGCCGATCTCGTCCGCGCGGCTGAGCACGGCGACGGCGTTCACGGGCGAGGCGGCCGCGACCGAACGGTCCATGAACGCGTCGAGGAACGAGATGTCGCTGCGGTGTGCGTGGCGCATCAGGTAGACGACCGCGTCGGCGGCACCGGCGCGGTCGGCATCGGGTTCGAGGAACGTGCGGGTGCGACGCGAGTTCTCGTCGTTCACGCTGGCGAGTCCGGGCGTGTCGATCAGGGTGATCGCGTGCAGCGACGACGACGGCCACCCGACCGTGAGGTGATCGACGTCGGGTTCGGTGAGCCCCGCCAGGTCGACGTCGAGCGATCCGTTCGCACGGCGGAACGGCAGCGGACGCGACGTGCCGCCTCGCAGATGTGCAGTGACCTCGTACCCGAGGCCGTGCTGGTAGACGGTGACGAGCTTCGTGCACTCCCCGGCGTCGGTCGGCGCCAGTCGTTCCCCGACCAATGCGTTGAGCAGCGTGGACTTGCCGGCCTTCACGCGACCGGCGATCGCCACCCGCAGTGGGCCTTGCAGGCGCTCGACCACGGACTGCACCTCGTCGCGGAGCTCGGGGTGCTCGATCGTCCCGCGCAGACGAGTCGCGATCGCGAGCACGTCGTCGGCGACGTTCGGTCGCGCCGCGTTCACGATGCCCCCACCGTCGTGGCCGCCGCCGTGCCGAGCGCGGCGCCGAGCGCCGTGTCGAGCCGCTCGAGCTCGGTCAGCTGGCCGTCGATCTGCGCGAGACGTTGCTGCCGTTCGGTCACCGATCGACCGCCGTCGGCCTGAGCACGGGCGATGGTGTCGGTGTACGTGCGCTGGAGTTCGGCCAGCCGATCACCGACGTCGTCGCGCAGCTCACGCTGGATCTCCTTCACGAGGTTCGTGATCTGGTTGCCCATCTCGAACTGCACGTCGTCCAGGAACCCGCGCAACTGCGCTCGAGCCGCTTGGCGCCGCATCTGCACCTTGCGTTTGCGATCGTCCATCAGCCCCATCGAGCCGAACACTGCGCCCACCCCCAGCAGCACCGGGTTGGAGGCGAGCAGCACACCTGCTGCGGTCGGCAGGAAGGTGCCGAGCATGCCGAACATGTAGATGCCTCCCTGTGCGCCGCGGACGGTGGTGACGCTCGTCGAGAAGACCCGCTTGCCCAGGCGTTCGGCCGGGTCGAGCGCCTTGCCGTTCCACAACGCCTCCACGTCGAGCGCCGAGGCCGAGCGTGCGGGATCGGCCAACGACAGATGTTCGTCGTCGACGAGATCGATCACCTGTGCTCGGATCTCGATCCGCCCTCGTTCCAGAGCCACGAACGCGCGCGTGACCTCGTCGGCGACGGCTCGCTGCAACTCGCGAGCGATGTCGTCCCACTGATCGCCGCGCGTGAGCACCTCGATCCGTTCGTCCATCGACTTCGAGATCGCCCGGGTGCCACCACGAAAGCGGTGGTTCACGGCGGCCGAGAGGTCGGTGACGCGGTCGCCCACGAGCTGGGGCCACTTGGCGCCGGGACCGCGCAGGTGCTCGAGGCGACGCTTCGCGTCGGTGAGGGTGGCGAGCAGCTCGGCTGCCTTCGCCGGATCGGCCAGCCCGGCCCGCTCGGCGCCCAGCCCGGCGCGCACCTGCTCGATCAGCTGACGCGACTCGGCGGCCGCCCGCGCGGCTGCGCCGCGTTTGGCCGGGCCGATGACGTCGTCGCCGAGCCGTTTCACGAGCTCGGGCAGGCGGCTGAGGTCGTTGAGTTCGCGGTCCTTGCGTTCGAGCGCCGCACTGCGGAGGGCACTGCTGATCGGCACGATCGGGATGTCCAGCCCGGCCCGGACGAGATGTGTCCGGTCGAGTTCGGCGATGCGTTGCCACGCCGGGTAGAGGTCGATCTTGGTGAGCGCGAACAGCACGATCGGGCAGAGCTCGACGGCCCTGCGCAGGAACTCGACCTCGGGCGCGCTCAGCTCCGTCGATGCGTCGCTCACGAACACCAGCCCGTCGGCGAAGGGGAGAAAGCCGAGCGTCGCGGCGGCGTGACCTGCCCCGAGGCCCCCCATGCCAGGGGTGTCGACGAGGACGAGGCCCTGCGCCAGCACGGGGGAGTCGGAGACGATCTCGAGCCGTTCGACGCCGCGCTCGTTGCCCGGGTTGCCGGACTCACACACCCACGACCGCACGTCGTCCAGTGCCACGCTCTCGGTGATCACCTGGTCGTCGGCGCGGCGGCGCACCATCGCCTGGGGCTGGGCGCCGTGTCGCACCAGTGTGATCGCCGAGGTGGCGAGGTCGTCGTCGACCGGACAGGCTGGTCGACCGAGCAGTGCGTTGACGAGCGAACTCTTGCCCTGCTTGAACTCGCCGACCACACACACGATGGTCGACGGCCGTCGCACCCGTGCCGCAGCGACGGCCGCCCGCTGCGCGAGGTCGGCACGATCGTGTTCGGCGAGCCACTTCGCGATCGCGGTGACCGTGTCGACGACCCCGGCGTCCGCACCAGCCGCAGGCGCTGGCGACGTCGCCGGCGCAGCCGCTGCGGGAGTGGTCGCGCTGCTCATCCGAGCTCCGTCGTCGTGTCGAGGCCGAGATCGGCGGGCCCGTCGTCGGGCGGCATCGATGCGTCGTCGTCGATGTCGCCGTCGTGGGTCCCGACGGGCACCAGCTCGGCAGCCTGGTCGAGCGCTGCTGCGGCCGCCACGGCATCGTCGTCGCCATCGCCGAACAGCGCGGGCGCCGGCGCGTCGGTGTCGAGGCCGGTGTCGAGGCCGGTGTCGAGCCCCGTGTCGGGGGTGACCATCTCCTCGAGCGTCGCCCAGGCATCGTCGTCCGGGGCAGGAGTCGGATCGAGCGGCGCCTCGCCGTCGTCGGCGGCAGGCACGCCGAGGTCGACCTCGAGCCCGAGGTCGTCGACCGACGTGCCCTCGGGCGCCGGCTCGAGCGGTGGTGCCATCGGCATCTCCAACGACGCCTCGGGGTCGACGGGCGTCGACGGGGTCGCCGACATCTCCGTCACCGTGGTGTCCGCCGTGTCCGCCGCCTCCGGCTCCACCGGCAGGGTCTCGCTGGGGTCGGTCGTGCCGGTCGGGGCGATCTCGACGTCGAAGACGTCGACGAGGTCACCGTCGGTCGGGCTGTCGGTCGGGCTGTCGGACGGGCTGTCGCTCGCGCCGGTCGGGTCGTCGGTCGAGTGCTCGTCGCGCAGCTGCTCGGCGACGAGCGCGGCGATCTTCTGGTCCTGGGTGAAATCGCGCACCCGCTGGTCGAACTCGTCGCGCAGGCCGGCCAACGCGTCCTCGGTGGAGACGCCGTCGCCGGGCTGGTACCGACTCACCATGCCGGTGAGCTCGGCACGGAAGGCCGCTTCCTGTTCGTCGGAGGCACCGAGCGGGAGCTCGAAGTCGGCGATGCGCTCGAGCAACAGCGTTCGAGCCGACTCGAACGCCGGATCGCCCTCGACCACGGTCGCCGCGACGGGTTCGGCGACGGGTTCGGTGACGGGTTCGGCGACCGGTTCGGCGACCGGCTCGGCGACGGGTTCGGCGACGGGTTCGGACGCCGACGAGGGCGCCGTCGGTGTGACCGTCGCGGACGGTGTCGTGGGTGTCTCGCTCATCGGGCGCCCGGGCGCCGAGCCCTCGGTGCGTGCGGTGACCGGCGGGGCCGTGCGCACGAAGGGGGGCGGATCGCCGTCGCCGCCGTCGCTGGGTCGGTCGTTCCTCGGTTCGGCACCGACGGGGGCCGAACCGTTCGTCCCGGCGTCGACCGCAGCGTTTCCCGCGATGCCGGTCTCGATGCCGGTCTCGATGCCGGTCTCGATGCCGGCTTCGAAGTCGGCTTCGATCTCGGCCTCGATGCCCGGTGCCGTACCCGGCCCCTCGTCGGGCATGGTCGGGGACGGATCGAGTCGATCGGGTGACACCACTCCCGGTTCGGTCGGCTCGAGGCCGGTCGCCGTCGGCTCGCTCGAACCGGTGGTCTCGTCGATCGACGGGGCGGCGACGGAGACGTCGAACGCGTCGAGGCTCACGTCGTCGCCGAGCAACTCGTCGAACAGGCTGAACGACTCCTCCGCGGCGACGGCGGTGTCGGTCGCCGCTGCTGCAGGACCGTCGGCCATGGCCGTGTCTCCGTCATCGCCCGGCATCAGGTCGAGGTCCTCGTCGCCGAGGCCGACGGCGTCGCTCAGCGCGTCGGCGACCTGGTCGTGGTACACCACGCCGGCGACGGTCGCCGCGGCCGCAGCGGCCACCCCGCCGACCACGGCGGCCGCTCGACCACCGAGACCGCCCTCGCGTTCGCTGCCAGCCGAACCACCCGAGGCACCGCCGGCGGTACCGGCGGTGCCTGCGGTGGCCGTGCCGGTTCCGCTGCGCGGCTCGCCGTCGGCGGTGCCGGGTGGTGGGGGCAGCGGCGCATCCGACTCGTCAGACGACCCGTCCCGGCCGGTCGCGTCGAGCCGGCGGAGTGCACCGCCGGCCACGACCAACTTGGGATCGGCGCCCACCACGGTCGGGCGTCCGGTGTGCTGGCGCACCCGTTCGCCGACCACGGGGATCTGGGCGCTCCCCCCGACCAGCACCACGGCACGAAGTGCGTCCGCCGTCACGCCGGCCCCGGCGAGCACCCGGTCGAGCGACGCGAGCGTCTCGTCGATCCGCGGTGACAGCATCGACTCGAGTTCGGTCCGGGTGAGCCGGACCTCGGTGCGCCGGTTCGGCAGGGCGACCGGGATCGTCACGTCCGAGTCGGCCGACAGGGCCTCCTTCGCCGCCGTGCACGCCAGTCGCAACTCGGCAACGGCCGACCGCACCGCCGGTTGCTCCACGTCGAGTTCGCCCGACGCCACGTCGAGCACACCGAGCACGTGGGTCAACACCAGCTGGTCGATGTCGATGCCGCCGAGTCGCTCGAGTCCGGCGGGCTGACCGATCACCTCGGGCGTCGCCGACACGCGGACCACCGTGGCGTCGAAGGTGCCGCCACCGAAGTCGTACACGGCGACGACGTCGCCGACATCGACCCGCCCGGTCGCCGCGACCTCGAGTGCGGCGGCCACCGGTTCGGGGACGAGCTGCACGGAGGCGAAGCCGGCGTGTTCGGCCACGTTCTGGAGCAGTTCGAGCTTGTAGGCACCCCAGTTCGCCGGATGCGTGAGGACCAACTGCACGTCCGTCCAACCGTCCGGGCAGGCCACCCGCGCCACGTGGCGCAACATCTCCAGCGTCACCTGGTCGGCTGCCAGCGTCCGGCCGTCCAACACGAGCGGGGTGGTGTCGCCGAAGCGTCGCTTCACCTCGCGGGCCCCGGCGTCCGGCCGGCGCTGCATCACACGTTCGGCGGCGGCACCGACCACGACACGTTCACCGTCGAAGGCGACCACGGATGGCATCGAAGGATGATCGTCCGTGCCGAGCGCCACTGGTCGGACGCCATCGCCATCGGCGAGCACGGCGGCGGTCCAGGTCGTCCCGAGGTCGATCGCCAGGCGGCGAGCGTGCGAGGTGTTCATCGCTCGCACGGTAGAGATCGCACTCGGGCAGGTCACCGGGAACTCTCCCGGTTCACGCCGTCGGCTCACCCATCCATAGGGGATTCCCCGATGGTGCGATCCGATCGAGTCGTGCACGATCGGTTCGTGACCTCTGGGGAGAGAGACGGACACCAGCGCCTCGGCGACGCGTCGACGGCGGCCGTGAGACACGTACTCGCCCGGGCATCCACCGATCGGGCACAGGTCGTGATCGTGGTCGGCGCTCGGGGTTCGGGGAAGAGTTGCCTGCTCGACGTCGCCCGGCGGGCTGCGGAGGAGACAGGGCACCTGGTGCTCATCGCCCATGGTGCCCCTGACGGACGTGCGTCGCAGCTCGGCGCCGTGATCGAGTTGATCGCCGGTCGACCGGACCTGCCCGCCGGGCTCGACGCCGTTGCACGTGGGACCGGCGCGCGCGACGTCGCGGTGCTGCGTGTCGAGCTCTTGCGGTATCTGCAGCACCTGTGCGCCGACCAACGGGTCTGCGTGGTGATCGACGACCTCGACCTGATGGATCGCGAGAGCATCGAGATGTTCACCTTCGCGCTCAACCGTCTCGACCGCGAGCCGCTCGCCGCCTTCGTGTCGTCGCGGCGTCGGCCGGGGTGGAGCCGGGCGACGTCGTGGATGGTGGATCCGCTGTCGGAGGAGCAGCTCGTCGGTGAGCTCGTCCGACGGGGCGTCGCGGCCGAACCGGCCCGAGCGTGCGCCCATGCCGCCCGCGGTCTGCCGGGGATGGCGATCGCATTGGCGGAGGGTCTCACGGCCGCTCAACGTGCCGGTGTCGCCGCGCTCCCTGCGCTCGTCCGGCCACCGCGCTCGTTGCTCGAGCAGCCGTCGCAGTTCCTCGCATCGCTGCCTGCGGAGATGCAGCGGGCACTCGTCGTCGTCGCCGCCGACGAGGGCGGCAACGTGGTCGCCATCCGGCGCGCGCTCGCGCACCTCGGCGAGGACCCCACGCTGGTCGAGGCGGCGGAAGCCCACGGTCTGCTCGAGGTCGACGGACCGGTCGTCCGGTTCGTCGACCCGTGGTGGCGTCCTGCGGCCTACCACCTGGTCGCGCCGGCCAGCCGCAGGGCGGCGCACCGGGCGCTCGCGATCGCGTACGACGCTCCCCACCACGCCGTCGCCCGGGCCTGGCAGCTGGCGGCGGCCGAGACCGGGCGCAACGACGAGGTGGCCGACGCGCTGGGGCTCATCGGACTCGACACGGCCCGCCGGTCGTCGGTGCGCTCCGCAGCGGCCATCCTCGACCGAGCGATCGACTTCGCCGCCACGCCGGAGGTGCGTGAGCGGCTGCAGCTCGACGCGCTCGAGGTGGCGCTCGACGGTCTCGAGCTCGACCGCGCACGAGAGCTGGCGGGGCGGATCGAACCCCGGAGCGCCGAGACCGCGATCGCCGTGGTCGAGACGCTCGAACTGTGTGGGCTGCCGGTGACGACCTCGGAGTCGTGCGATGCCGACGAGCCGTGGGCCCGTCGACGCCGTGAACGGGTGGCGATCGAGGACGCGGCGCGTGGCGGGCGGCTCGTCGACCGCCGCTCGACCGGCGGGGGTGTGGCCGGCACCGTTCGCCACCTGATCGCCCGCGCCCAATGGTTCCGCCATGCTGCCCGGCTGGCCGAGGCGCGCCGGTCGCTGCTCCACGCCGAGAGCCTGCTCACGCCCTCGTGCCGTGAGCTGGCGGCCACCGTTCACGTGCTGCAGGCCGACCTCGACCAGCTCGCCGGACGGCTCGACGACGGTGAGCGCCGTCTCGAACTCGCCCGTCCGACCGCCGCCTGGACTCGCGCCATGGTCGAGTACGTCGCCTCTCGCTGCGACGCGGCACGGCATCCGTCGTCCGCTCCACCCTGGGCCGCCCGGGCGGGCGTCGACGTGGCGAGTGATCCGCTCGCCACGGTGCGATCGCGAGTCGCGCGGGCGAGCCGCCTGCGCGACGCAGTCGGGCTCGACGAACTGGCGGTGCAGGCCGACGACCTCGGGTTGCCGATCGAGGCCTGCGAGGCGACGCTCGCGTCGATGGAGGCATCGATCCAGGCCGGTGGCTGGATCGGTGCGTCGGCTCATCGAGCGCTGGTCGACCGGCTGTGGGGCCACGGGGTGCACGCCTGGGACCGGCGGATCGAGGCGCTCGAGGGCGCGATCGAACCCTCGTCGGCTCGCGACGTGTCGTGCCTGAGCCAGGCGGAGCGTCGTGTCGCCGAGGCGGTCGGCTCGGGCATGACCAATCGGGAGGCGGCGGCCGGTCTGTTCTTGTCGGTCAAGACGGTCGACTTCCACCTGCAGCAGATCTACCGGAAGCTCGATCTGCGATCGCGCACCGAGCTGGCGGTGGTGATGTCGGCCCAGCGCATCGAGCTGCGCCGGGTGGCCTCGCGGTGAGCGAGTGGTGGACCGCGCTCGAGCGAGAGATCGGAGCGCGAAGCGAACGAGCACCCGACCCGTGGTCGCATCGCGCCGGTGAGCCGGTGTCGCTCACTCCCGAACAGCACCGGTTGCTCACGGAGTCGGCGGCAGCGGCGGCGATCAGCAGCCGGTCGAGCGCCGAGCCCGCAGGCCTCGACCTCATCGGTGACGCGCCCGTCGACGGTGAGCCGCGGCATCACACGGACTGACGGCAGGTGCCACACTGGGCCATGCGCGTGGGCGAGGACGGGCTGCTGGGTCGGCAGGACGAACTCGAACACCTCCGACGCGTGATCGGCGACGCACCGATTCGGTCGAGGCGAGTGCTCGTGCTGGGCGAGCCCGGCATCGGGAAGACCTCCCTGCTCGATCGAGCGGAGTCGGCGGCACGGGACGCCGGTCACCGGGTGCTCGTGGCCCGGCCGACGCAGGTGGAGCAGCGGTTGCCCTTCGCCGTGCTCGGCGACCTCACGCGCGACCTGAGACTCGATCAGCTCGGCGTTGGACGACGGCACGCCCTCGAGGTGGTGCTCGGACGACGGCACACCGATCAACAGCCGCCCCTCGCACACCACGTCGGCATGGCGTTGGTCGAACTGGTCGACGCGGAGGTGGCAGCGGGGCGGCCGGTGACGGTGGTCGTCGACGACGTGCAGTGGATCGACGCGGCCAGCCGCGAGCCGCTCGAGTTCGCGCTGCGTCGACTCCCCCCGGCCGGTGTCTGCGTGGTGCTCGCGCAGCGCCTCGAGCACCGGGGAGTCCGGGCCGACACACCGCTGATGACACTCGACGAGATCGTCCGGCTGACGCCGCTGCCGCCCGACGTGACCGAACGGCTGGTGCGCACGGCGGTCGCCCGCGACGTGTCGCCGCACGCCGTGGCTCGCATCGTCACCACCGCACAGGGCAACCCGCTCTACGCGATCGAGTTCGCCCGATCGGCACGCGACACGCTCGCCGAACCCGGGCGTCCTCTCCCGGTGCCGTCGTCGCTGACCGCGGTGACCGCCGCCCGGCTGGCAGAGCTCGCTCCGGCGACCCGACGGGCGCTGTCGCTCGTGTCGATGCTGGTCCGCCCGTCGATCGCGACGATGTCTCGGCTCGGTGTCCTCGACGACCTGCGCGAAGCCGAGGTGGCAGGTGTGCTCGTCATCGACAACCGGACGGTCCGCTTCACACACCCGGTGCTCGCCTCTGCGGCGTACGACGCCACCACCGGCACCGAGCGCATCGCCCTGCACGGTCGGCTCGCCGAGGTCACTCAGGGCACCGAACAGCTCATCCACCGTGCGCTGGCCGCCACCCACAGCGACGACACGCTCGCCGAGGAGTTGCTCGCCGCCGCCCAGCGCGAGTCCGCCCGTGGTGCGACGCACGAGGCAGCCGACATCGCCGCATTGTCGCTCGGCCTCAGCTCGCCCGACGCCGCGAACCACGGACGTCGAGCGGTCACCGCAGGCGATCTGTACTTCCGGGCCGGTCGCACCGACGAGGCAGCCGAACTGCTCGAGGACGCGGTCCGCTCGACCGGTGACGAGGCGCTCCGTGCGAAGGCGTTCCTGGTGCTGGCCACCATCGAGTACAGCCGTTCCCCGGACAGCGAGGTGGCGGCACGTCTCGCTCGATCGTGTCTCGGACTGGCCACCGACCTCGCGATCCGGATCGAGGCGCATGCGATCCTGGCGCGCTGCGACTACCTCGACTTCCACGAGGCGGTCCGTCACGCCGACGCGGCCCTCGGCCTGCTGGCGGAACAACCGAACCCCGACCCGGTGCTGTACGCGTCGGTGCTCACCGCGTCGGCGTCCGCACGGTTCAGCGCCGGACTCGGAGTCGATCGCGAGGGGCTCGAACAGGCGATCGCGCTCGAGCGCGACGCCGACGTCATCGGTGCCGACTCCGCCTTCGGCACCCTGGCTGCACTCCTGAAGTACGCCGACGACGTCGATGCGTCGATCAGCGCGCAACCGTACTCAACCACAATGACCATGTGCTGACGATGTGGATGCTGCCGTTCGCACTTCATCCGGCCACGACGAGCTCGGCGAACGGATCCGGCTGTAGAAACCGGGGGCATCACCGTCTGCTTTCGGCGACTACGTCGAGCCTGCTGGGTGATGCAGACGTAGCCAGACGCGAACGGTCACCAGACCGGCGGCGCCGGTGCTCGACCGGTTCGGGGGTGGCGCGCCGATCGCGCCGGACGAAGACGAGCGCACGATCGATGGTCATCGACTGGGGGCGTTGTGCGCGATGCACGACGGCGCCGTCCGGCACCTCGTCGAGGGCGACGCCGTCCGCGATCTCGTCGCGTCGACGCAAATTGCGGACCGCCGGGCACCAGCTGGTCCTTTCGGATCGGTGGCCCGCCACGCCAGGAACGGTCCGCCCCGCGATGCGCTCGACCGCGCCACCCAAAGGCGTTCCGGCGCGATGGGCGCACACCGTTCGCCAGCCGAGCGGAGAGACGGCGAGGGCACGATCGCATCAGCAGGCGCGCACGACGTCCGATTCATCGGCGCTGACCGCCACGTCCGTAGCCTCGATAACGACCGCCAGTCGCACGGCACGACAGATCGCTTCGAGGCGTGCGTGAGCACCAAAGACGGTCGAGGCCACCACGACGAACGGGCGTGTACCGGGCTCACGTATGCGCGGGCAGGCACAACTCGCCCGCGTCAACGGCGTTGTTACGACGACCGACAGTTGATCCCGTCTGCGGCGGCGTCAGGGGGCGCTGGATCGGGATCGATTCGCCGGCGATCAGGAGCGTGGCCTCGGTCTCGCCGACGCAGCAAGGGCACTATCGAAGACGAAAGAGCAGGACGTCCCTCACGGAACCTGCCCGGCTCGACGAAGGTCGCGAAGGTGTTCTGGCGAGACGTACGTCGAACCGCCCACCACGAGCGTCTGCATCGAACTGTGTCACGGCGACGCCCTCGCATCCACGATCAAATCGGCTGCGTTTACCGGCATCGGGATGATCCACCGGAAACCGACAGCCCAACTCTCGTCGATCGCTCATCGCACAACCCGCCGATCATCGTCGCGTCGTCGTACTCGGCATCGGTGCCCGACGTCGCCCCTCACCGAAACCCCAGTCCGAGGCCACGAAGCCGTCGTTGCCGACCACTTACGGAGCCAGTGTCGACGGAATACGATGAATCCGTTGGTCGAACTCGGCTGCGCACGCCGTCCAGAGGCGATCGTCGTGGCCAGGCATTGTCGCCGGCATCGGCTTTGACGACCGCCACAGCAGTCGAGATCGGCGCCGTCGAACAGTTCAGGCACGACGTCACCGGCGGCTGCGACTCGCCAGGTGGGATCTGCAGTGGTTCGTAGAGATGGATCCCGGGAGCTTCCGAACCGTCGGCGGCGAGGACGGGCACGACGTCGGTGCCGGTGGCGCTGAGCAGGACGACGCTCGGGATATTGTTCATCGTGAGGAGCTTGTGGAGAAGACTGGTCCGTGCCTGTTCGTCGGTTCTTTGGCGGGTCGCCGGCGGACTCGGGCGGACGGCGGCGGACTTTGGTGTCCCGCGCGCGCACCCCGCTGGGAACGCGGCGCGCGTGGACGGACGCGAGGACAACAACGGACATGGCGCCAGGAGCCGTGCCCTGGGCTGAGGTCACGGGTGGTGGCCTTCCGGGGTGATGGCGGACCCGGGGGTCATCGCCGCCGTGGCGTCAGCGGTGGCGTCAGTGGCGTCCGGTGATCGGTGGCGTCAGTGGCGTCCGGCGGCGTCGGTGGCGTCAATGGCGTCCAGTCGGCTCGCCGTCACCGGCGCTCCGTCGGCGGGATCGTCGCATCGTTCGAGTCGCCGCCACGGGTGAACACGAACGCTGCCGCCACCACGACGGCGACGAGCTTGAGTGCGCCCACCACGAGGACTCGTCGACGCGCCGTCGACGAACCGCCGAGAAGCGAGGGTGGTCCCGGCTCCAGCCGACGATGATCCCTCCGAACCGCTCGGACGACGGCGGCGCTGGCGCCACGGGATCGTCAGGGGCCAGCGGGGAGACGACAACGGCGACCGGCATCAATAATTAACGGGACATCGATGCGACGCCCGGGATCGATCGCTGCCCACGCCATGGTGCCGGCGGCGCCCATCGCGCCACGCTGATAGCTTCGTGTGATGTGCGTCGACGGCCACCAGCCGATCGGTTTACGGCTGCACCATCTCCAGCGGCGACGAGGCAGGATCAACGACGTGCCGCCGACGAGGAAGGATGCGGTCGACGGCACGTCGGAATCCAGGGGACCCGCGCCAGGCGCGGCTCGCCGAACGTCTGGCGGTGTCGGCGATCGAGGGAAGGGCACCATGTCCTCAGGCTCGGGCGGGTGATCCGCGTGCGTGACGGGGATCGAGACGACACCGTCGCGCGATCGGCGGCGTCGGTGACAGCGCCTCGCGCTGGCGATTTAAACTCCGGCTGCGCAACCAGGGCGGGCGAACCAAGCGAGGCGCCGGATCGTCGTTATGGGCGGGTGCGGCGATCGAGGTCCAGAGACGTGGAGAGGGACGTCGGCAGACACGGCGTGAAACCGGATGCGATGCCCCGCCAGGTCGGTCCTTCGGGCGACCGATCATTAATCGAACCGACCGGAGTCCGGCACACCAACAGTTGGAGTGCGCGTCAGACGTGCCCCACCACCGGAAGTCGTACACACCGCCACGCGCGACGTCAACCGACTCGATCCGCTCGGCGGAGGCGTAGTGCGGCTTTGCGGCCTGCGGTTCGACGGGAAGCTGACGTCGAGGGATCCGCCGGCGCTGCCTGTCGCGGCAGATCCGAGCTTGTGTACTCGCCGAAGCCGGCCGGGTGGGTGAGCGCCACGTCGCCGGCGGTACATGGAGTTCATCACCCAGTGACACGGCACTGGAAACCACGACACCGGGCATGACCGACAGGCATCTCGGCGCCGTACCCAGGGGTGCGTGACCGAGGCACGATCGGCGTGGGTCCCGAAGGCGGCGCTTGAACTTGATCGCGCGTTCGAGGCTCGTGGACCGCTTTCGTCGTTCGTAGAGCTCGCCGACGAGCACGTGCCATCGGCCGAACCAGCGACGGTGGGGATCGCCGCGGCGCAGATTGCCGAGGTACAGATCCACACCTCGCCCGGTGGCGACCGCCGCCGCCGTGGTGGTAATTGCCCCGACGTCGATGCGAGGCCGTACTGCATCACGTGCGCGCTCAGACGAAGCGGAAGCTGGTGATGATCTCGAACGGTGCGGGCCCACCTCGATAGGGGTCGACTCGACGGGAGCGGTTTCCAGAGCGAGTTGGGCAGTCACGACGAGCTTGCCGGCATCGCGCCAGGGCGAACCAGATCGCGTGGAGCTGAGCGATCGGGGCCTCGGCGAGGGGGCGACTGAAGTTCGCTGCCGCACGTAGAACAAGGAACGTCACCTGCGTCGGAAGAACTACTCCGAACGTCACGCCGCGTCAGGCACCTGCTTCACGGCTTTCGGTCCCCAGGCGAACGACATACCGCCTGGCGGCGGGAAATCGACAGAGCCGAAGGCCACCCGATCGTGGCTGAGCACGGCTACCATGCCCCAGAACTCGGCGATCCGCTCGCGGTCACCACGACGGCAAGCGCCGGGTGCCTGATCCGATGCGTCAGCCCTCCGGCACCGAGAACACGAACAGTGGGACGCCCGGCAGCACACTACTCCAGATGGAAAACCAGGACGTCGCTCTGCCCCGACAGGCGTGGCACCGCTGGTACCTGCGTCGTCGGCCGTGGGGAACGAGGGTCATCACCATGAATATGCGATCGCCAATCGCAGCGGACATCCGAAGTGAACGGGAATATTCCCGGTGATGCGTCAGTGCTCTTCTACGCCAGAGTTCGTCGCGTCGAGTCGGAGGACGCCGTCGACGTCGGCAGCCGCGTGGGGACGGAGGAGGTCGGCGATGGGGTTCCTGGACGTGGTGACGAACGTGACTGGCGGGAGTCTCACCGACATACCGTGGAGACGTGCCGACACGTCACCACCGGTCGGCATGGGACCCGTACGTGCGAGCCGGGCGGCGGCGAAGGCGGAGAATGCGGCGTCGCTCGAGGTGGAGGTGGCGGAGCCCACGTCGTGGATCAGGCGGCGAGGAGAAGCGAAGGGCGGAGGAGTGCGGCGTCGCTCGAGGTGGGCGGTGGCGGAGCCCGTGGTGGATCGGGCTGCTTGAAGGGCAGCACACGAGTTCCTGCCGGAAGTGGGAGCAACGGGACCTCCCCGAGACCGACTGGAGCTCGGTCAGGTTGATCGGCGACAGGGTCGCCGGACCGAACGTCCGGGCACGTGGACGACGTCGACTGGAACCTGCCGGCTACGGATTTCCGGGGACTACACCACCGACCCGGAACCTCGACGACGCCTGGGGGTTGGGCGACACGGCGGGCGCTGTCGGCGGCCGACGCCGGGTCTTCCGCGACTTGAGAACCAGGTCATCGGTGCTGTACGCCTTGAGACTGGTCCGGGCGACGTCGATCGAGTCGGGGGCGAGGGACTTTGGCGTGGAGCAGCGGGCTCCGGGATCGCCCGAGGCAGGTGTCGCTGCGTCGGCCGGTGTCGACTTCGGTCCGCGCTGCCCACGGGGTGGCGGACCGAAGCGGACGGCACATCGAGACCAGGCGACGGCACGGCACCGTCACGCATCGGCGGCGAGGTGCAGGCGACACGATCCCGACGTTCGGCGACATCCGGATCCGACCTCGGTCCGGTGGTGAAGTCCGGCTTGAGCAGCTGGAGGTCGACTGGAGCCGTGGCATCGTGTGCACGGCCCCGGACCTGACCGAGGTGAAGAGCGATCTGACCGACGTGACCGATCTGACCGAGGTGACCGGGGGTGACCGATCTGACCGAGGTGACCGGAGTGGGCGAGGTGAGCGACGTGACCGGTGGGCAGAAGTCATGGAAGCGACCCGTCGGACGCCGGCGGCGAGACGCACCGGACCAGCCGGAGCCGAGGGTACTGGTTTCAACGAGGACGACGAGGTCATGACGCGTCCATGACCGTGCTGGCGAGCGCAGGCGGCCGTCACGACCGATCTCGCAGCGACGGCGGCGGCGGCTCGGCGAGAATAATCGTCAGGGAGCCGAGCCGCCGTCGACTTCGATGGCTCATCGCGGAGGTGCCGGAGGTGAAATCGTGCCAGCGCCGCCGTTGGATGCGGCGTGAACCCGGAGCCGCCGTCGACGTTGACGCCGATGGAGTGCCGGAGGTGGAGGTCGTGCCGGCACCGCCGTTGGATGCGTGGGGAGCCGGTGGAGCCGCCGTCGACGCGTTGACGCCGATGGAGATTGCCTTGCCGGAGGCGGAGGTCGTGCCGGCACCGCCGTTGGATGCGTGGGGCCGGGTGGGCCGTCGACGTTGACGCCGATGGAGGTGCGGAGGTGGAGGTCGTGCCAGCGCCCGCCGTTGGATGCGTGGGGGCGAGGTGGGGAGCCGCCGTCGACGATTGACGCCGATGGAGTGCGGAGGGTGGAGGTCGATGCCGGCGCCTGGTGGATGCGTGGGGAGCCGGTGGAGCCGCCCGTCGACGTTGACACTTCGATGGAGTGCCGAAAGGTGGAAGGTCGTGCCGGCGCCGCCGTTGGATGCGTGGGAGCCGGTGGAGCCGTGGGTGGAGCCGCTGGAGCCGAGCGCCGGGTTCGACACGGCAGATCAGCGAACTCGCGTCCGCAGGCGCGCTGGGCAATCGCGCTCGACGACCAGGGACCGGGCGTCGGGCGCGACGAACCGTTCGTCGCCATCCAGGCGACGCAGGCGGTGGAGTCAGCGACTGACGACTTCGTGGGCGACATCGTCAGCGCCGGGGGATCCGGCAGACGCTGCCGACGGCCTGTCGGGACGACCTCGGCGGCTGAGTTGCACCGGACCTCCCCACCCGCGCGGGGGCATCAGGGGGCCGACACTCGGGCGCACGCCAGGTCAGCGGGCTGGCCCGGGTCATGAAGTACGCATCGATCTCCGACCAAGAGCTCGACGGCCTCGGCGCCGCCGAAGTCGGGCCCGTCCCATCGCCAAGGCGCCAGCATTTGCGAGGGCGTGACCTGATCTTCACCTCGATCAGCGAGCGACCTGCCGCCGCCCGCCGCCGTCAATGGGAGCAGAGCGATCACCTCACTGGTGTCAGGGGGCGCACGAAGTACGCATCCGGCCAGGAAGAGCGCCACCCTCGGCACGATCGCCGGCTACACCTCACCGTCGCTCGGGCCTCACCACCGCCCGCCAAGCGATCGCCGCCACACCTCCGGGCACCCCAACACTGTACGCCTCGATCACCGCGCTGGTCGGAAAGGCGGGCGACGGTGCTGGTCCCCGATCGTACTACGCCACCTACGAAGGGTGAGGTGCGTCCACCGGCGACGTTCGTACCGGTACCCGCCACCTCCCTACGAGCACGACTTCACCGCCGAGGGCGCTCGAATCACGATCACGCCGCCTTTCGCGGGTGCGGTGATGAACACCCCGAGCAACCCCACCGGGGTGCCGTGCTCACGAGGGCCGGATCGGCGCGATCCGGCAGGTCTTAACGTCGCTACCATAATGGATCGTGAGCGACGAGGGCGCCCGCGAGGCTCACCGCTACGACGTGCGTTCTCGTCGCCGTTCGACCGGCGCAGCTGCGGAAGCGGGGTCGGTGAGGCGTGGCATCGATCTCGAAGTCGCCGCTCCCGGATTCCGGCGTTCCGGCTGGGCGACGCGGTCCGGAGAATTCGTCCGGCAGGGTTGACGCTCGTGTCCAGATCGATTGCTGTGGTGCGGCATCCAGCCGTTCCTCGGCGATGCGCTCGCTGTGGCGCTTGTTTAACAAACCACCCGGGGTGCATCGCCAGCGAGGTGTTCCACCAGGGAACGATGCACAGGCTTCGCCGGTCGCCACCCACAGGCGGCGACCCGCGATTGCCCCAGGGTGCGCGCCGGGGGCGGGATGTTCGTGCTCCGCGCCGACATCAGCACCGGGCTGAGCGGCGATTCGCCAGCGTCACGCCGACAGCAGGCGGTGATCTATGCCGGGGAGGACTTCGGTGCTCGCGGTGCCGGTCATGCGTCCGTCGAGGACCGACGTGATGATCGAGGCCTGCCGGCGCGATCGCCAGGCTCGCCGAGCACCGCAGGCCACACCGGACCGGAGATCCCCAGCGGACGTTGATCCGCAGTGTCGGCGAGGGTGCGGCCCGGCTGCGCGTCATGGGGGCGGTCAAATCGACCTGCTACAGCCCGCCACTACGGCGTCGACGTGGTGTTCGGCTCCACAGGTTACTGGCATCCAGGCTAGCCGCGGTCTCGCGGGGTCCGATTGTTCGGGCGTGTCCGCTGCGTCACAGGCAGGGGTGCGGGCTTCGCCAATAGAGCGGATGTGGCTGGTCGATCGTGACCGGACGTCACGGGCGTGTGCGCCCGATCAGCGGCCCCGGACTCATAACGCTCCTTACGATGGCGCGAGGCCTTCCGCGACTCGCGCCCGATGCTCATTAACTCGCCGCCACCACCGACACCGGTGCGCTCGACGCCGCTTCGGGCCGCTGCTGCACGACACCCACTGAGCGACCAGCGGGTACCTCGCGCGCACCGTCACGGCGTTCGGCGAAACCGTGCTCGACCCACCGAGCTGCCTGCGCTCATCGCTCGCGCCTGGGACGTGTTCACCTCGCAGCGTCCATGACCAGAACGCACCTCTCACCGCGATCCCGACCGACGTGCTCCAGAACGAAGGCTGGTCGACCCGCGCCTTCCAGCCCGCCATCCGTTGGCACGACGGGCGGCACCGCTTTCATGACCGAGGCTCGACCGGGCGGCCGACGCCTGCTGCGTGCTGCGCGCGCGCGCACCGGGCGCCACCGGTGACATCGCACGCGTTGATGCGTGGGCGGGGGCAGCGATCGACGCCGGCCGTCGGTGCTTTCGCGCTCGCCAGGGAACGTCTCGACCAATCGTCGTGCTTTCACCGGCTGCTGAGGGGCGTGGTGGCCTGCGCACCCTCGCTGCGCCGGCAACGTGCTCCGGCATCACGCCATTTGAGGCGATCGAGGGCGATGGGCACCGTAGGCGGTGATCGGCGGCAGGGGTGTGGACACCGATCTCTAAGCCGCCGGGGAGATGCATCCACCGGCGTTCGCCGGGCGAGTGCTGCGGATCGACCTCGACGTCAACAACTGCTGCGGCGCATGGTGCTTGATGCGACCGTCGTGACCGACACCGATTTGGCCCCTGGGCGGTTGACGACCCGCCTCGCCGATCTTTCGCCACCCGCCGGGCGGCGGGCGGCGCCCACCTCCCGCGCCGCAGCGGCGCGTGACTCGAGGGGCACCGGCGCGGCGCTCGCTCTCATAAGGTGGGCGATCGCCGCCCTCACCGACGACACGATCGTGGCGCTCGACTCCCACCCAACTCGCCTACGCCGCTCACATCGCGCTGCCGTGCGCCCGGCCTCTCGCTCGTGTCGCCCTACGGAGCTCGGCACCCTCGGGTGGCCCTGCCGATGGCGATCCCGGGGCGGGCTTTCGCCCGCACGCACGGCGGTGCTTTCGCACGCTCACCGGCGACGGCGGATGGCTGTTCACGGTGGCCGAGATGGCCGTCGCCGTGGACGGATACTGCTCGTGCTGGTGCTCCTGGGACAACCGGGGGATATGCAGATCCGGCAGTCGTTCGACGGCGCGAACACACATGGGCGTCGACGTCGTCGCCGATCCGGCGGCGATCGCCAGGGTTTCAGGATGGCGCACGGCGCACGTCACGACGCCACGACGCTCTCCTGCGACCATCTTCATAACGCGTGGCCGGTGTAAGGCACGCCGAAGGTGGTCCGGGCCTGACTGCTTCAGCGTGTGGCCCGGCCCATTGACGAGCGGCAGTTGGCTTAACCTCCTCGCGCGCTGGTCGATGCACCGCCATTGCGAGGGTGCCCGACCACACCGTAACGATCCACCGCGGCGCGTCCACCCTGGCCAGCCGAGGTGCAGGCATGCGAGACCGCCACCAATGCCCGGTGGCTGCGAGCCGGCAGTGCTCGCGACCTGATCGCCCGCCATGCGGCCGACGCTCCGGCGTAATCACCGTCGCCACGGCCTTCGGCTGAAGCTGCCTACGCTCGGCGACGCCATGCGTGGTGATGCCAAGGTGATCGAGCTGATGAAGACGACGATGCTGACCACCGGAGACTCACCTGCAGTCAACCAGAGGAAAGTACTTCATTCACGCCAAGATTGTGTGTGCGAGAACTGGGGCTATCGGCACCTCGCGCCGAGTACGTGCGCCACGGAGTCGATCGACGAGATGAAGCACGCCGACGTGCTCATCGACCGCATCCTGTTCCCTCGAGGGCATCCCCAACATGCAGCGATTGAACCCAGTGGCGTGGGCGGACCATTTGCCCGAGCAGTTCGCCGCGTCGACCTGCGGCTGGAATTACAGCGATCAAGCGTCTCAACGACGGCATCGCCCACCACCTGCGTGGCCGCCGGCGACAGCGCGAGCCGTCACCTGCTCGAGGGGAGATCCTCGTCAGCAGCGAAGAGGAGCACACCGACGGCTCGAGGCCCAGCTCCGACTCATCCGCCAGATCCGGCGAGCAGAACTACCTCACGCCCAGCGGCTCCCCGCGACAACTGACGCCCGCGATGCTTCGTGAGCGAGATGCCGCCGGTGCGCATTCGGCTCACGAACCCCGGTCTTCGTGGGCGGATGCGCCGCCAGTGCACGTTACAAACTCACGAACCCCCAGTCTTCGTGAGCGAGATGCGCCGCCGGTGCATTCGGCTCACGGAAGCGATCTGATCCGGGGCGTCGGCTCGAGCGACGATCGCCCGACCGAACTCAGCTTCGCGCCAGCAGGGAACCTCGACAGCCGGTTGCCCTTCGCCGGCAACCCGTGACGTCGCCAGCTCGGGCACATCACGTGCGGAGCTCGTCGAGTGGCACGTACCACCCGATACTCGTCACACCACGGTGCGAAATCGCAATCCCAACGGCTGTCGCGGGGTGCTCTTCAGGTCCGGTACGGGCTGGCCGGATCGAACTGCGTCCAGGTCGGGTTCGGTCCCGACGATCATCGCGACCCCGCCACTCCAGGCGGCGGCGTGACCTCCAGTGGTAGAGCACAAAGATGCCGACCTCCATCCGGCGCAAGGAAGTTTGCGGGCCTGGAGAGTTGCGCACCGTCAGCTTCCTGCGACCAGCGTTCGAGGTGTGCGGCAGCCGAACTCCGTCGGGTTCACGTTCTTCATCAGCCAGTGGTTCATCGCGACCGCCGATCCGCCAGAGGCTTGGTGAGGTCGCATCACGTCGAACCAGCCAGAGCAGTTCGAAGTGCGTTCGCGACGGCAGCGGCTGCAGCCCGCGGCGACCGTCACGGTGAGGTCTGCGGGCGATGGGGCCAGTGAGCGCCTGTTCGGCGCCCGAGCGCCATAGTGTTCCACCGAAACGCACCGACGGCGGCGCAAACCAGCGCGATCGGCCCAGTGAGGTGGCGAGAAACAACGTCTCGGCGGCCCCACCGAACGACGAGGTTCCGAGGGCGATCCGGCGCTTCGGCGCGGCTGATGCCAACGGAAGTCGGCGTCGGCGATCTCCAGGCTGACCGGGCCCCAACCTGGCGAAGCGATCGCCGCGGCGACGTGGCTTGCTGATCCGGTGGACCCGGCGATCGCCCCGCCCGCTTCCACCGAAGTCGGCGCCGCTCGCCGGGACGGTCATCAATGCAGCGGATGGACGGCGAGCGCTCCTGGTGATAAGCGAGCACCGCGACAACCGGTGATCCGGCAGCGACGTGTGTGGCCAGGCAGGCACGAGGCCGGAGTCGCACGCGGCGGCGAACGATCTGGTCGTCCGGGCACCGCCAGCGGCACCACGTCGAAACCGTGCGACGCCGAGGAACCGCTCACGCCGTCAAAAC
Organism: Acidimicrobiaceae bacterium; assembly: GCA_020637235.1. GTDB lineage: Bacteria > Actinomycetota > Acidimicrobiia > Acidimicrobiales > Ilumatobacteraceae > VFMC01. The sequence continues at coordinate 31,210 of JACJWG010000022.1, forward strand.
CGCGACCGAACAGTACCACGAGGACACGGCAGTCACCAGTGCGTCCCACATCCGGCCGGCCCCGACATTGCGACTCGGAGCCAGTCGAGATCACCAGGTCATCCGCGTGGATCGAGATTCGCCAGCTCGTCGCGTGGGTCGTCGGGCGGCGGCGCTCTACGACACGGCGGCGTTCGATCCCGGTCATCCCGCCAAGCGGCAGCGTGCGGGTGAGGACGTCGCCGGTGGTGCGCTCGAGGGTTGCCGCCTTCTCGCCCGAGGGGCAGCGTCGACGAAGACGCGCCGGATGCGTCCGCCGAGGGCTCGTCACGCTGGTGGGCGAGAGCACGGTCTGGCGACCTGCACACCCATTTGCGGCGTCGCCGACTGGTCGTGGGCGTCGGCGGTCACCCGCGACGCACCACCACCACCAAACGAGCCGCTCGACAGACGCTGCACGCTGATCTCGTCAGCTGGTCAGTACGGGCGGGAAGCAGCTCAGCCCGTCGCGCCAGTGCTGCCAGCGGTGCGCGCACCAACCCGGCAGGCCCGTCCGGCGAGGAGTCGGCGTCGGTCGACATCTCACCGCGTCGATCGCGCATCCGCGCCGTCGCGGGTGCCGAACGTTGCGACGGAGCCGGCGTCGTCAGCGAGGGCCGTCACGGGCTCATCACGCGGTGATCAGCGGGCACCAGTTCGACACGTCCGTCACGACACGGGTACTGCGCAGATGGCGTTCGCGCTGGGCCCGGCGCCGAACTGGCGCAGCACCGGCCCGACGGTGCACGCACACCGCCGAGCGGTGGGGCGACGATGACGATGCGGCCGAGGCTCTCATTCCTCACCGATCACCACCTGCTGGCGGGTCGTGGCTGATCCCCGCCAGTACGCTTTCGCCACGTGGGCACCGTGGACCGGCGTCCAGCCGGTCACGCTTCACCACTCACTTGCACCCGTGATCCCCGGTCGACCAGTTGGCATTGATCTTGCGGACGACGGTTCCGTCGCGTCCATCACCAGTGAGCATCACGATCGGTCGGGGGCTGTGCGGTCATCGGCGTCCGACGGTACCAGCTGGCCCGGCGAGCACCGGGTTAGGGTGCGCCCGTGGGACCGCTCAGCGACGCCGAACGCTACCGATTCGACCTCCACGGCTATCTGGTCCGGCGAGGCGCGTTGGCACCCGACGTGGTCGAGTTGCTGTGCGAGGTGTGCGAACCGCTCGACCGGCCGGCGCCCAGCACCGACATCGGTTCACAGCGGTTCACGAACTTCCTCGCCGCGGCGCCCGAGCTGCGTTGGTTGATCGACCACACCTCGGTGTTCGACGTGGTGAAGGAGCTGTGCGGCCCGAACGTGCGGCTCGACCACGCGTACGGGATCCAGATGCTGCCGGGCACCACCGGGCTCGGGCTCCACGGCGGCGGGACGCCGTTCGATCCGGCGCAGTACTACCTGCAGCGTGGCGCACGTACCTACCACGGCCTCGTCGCCGTGATGTGGGCGCTCGTCGATCATCCCGACGGTGCCGGGTTCTGCTGCATCCCCGGGTCGCACAAGGCCGCGTTCGCCCATCCGCACGGGGTGGACGACCTCGTGACGCCGATCCCGATGCGAGCCGGCGACATGATCGTGTTCACCGAGGCGCTCACCCACGGCACCCTCCCCTGGCGTGCCGAGCACGAACGCCTGGCGCTGCTGTACAAGTACGCACCGGGTCATCTCTGCTGGAGCGAGTACACCGGGTGGGGGACCGACGTGCTCGACCGGTGCAGCCCCCGCCAGCGGCTCATGTTGCAGCCACCGTCGGTGGGTCGCCACCAACCCGTCGGCTGACCGGCGCCGGCACCGCCCGCCTCGTGCCCGCGTCCCGCCCGGCCCGACGAGCGCCGCCGCCGTCTGGGACACTGAGCCGATGGACGAGCGTGTGACGAGCGAGTACGAGGTGAGTTTCGACCGGGCGGGCACCCGCACGCCCACGCACCCCACCCGTCCCGAGATCCAGCTGCTGTCGGAGGACTTCTACGCCGACTTCGATGCCCTCACCGCCTGGATGCGGTCCGAGGCGCCGATGTACTGGGACGACTCGATCGGCATCTGGGGTGCGGCGGCGCACGCCGACATCCAGCGGATGAGCCGCGACTGGCGTACCTTCTGCTCGGGCAAGGGCTCGCGGCCCGAGAGCTCGGTGCCGTCGATGATCAACTTCGACGCACCCGAGCACACCCGGCGCCGCCGGATGATCAGCGCCGGCTTCACCCGCCGACGCGTCGACGACCACGAGCCGTACCTGCGCGCCAAGGTGACCGAGCTGATCGACGCCGTGGCCGATCGTGGCGAGTGCGACATCGTGCGCGACATCGCGACCCCGTTGCCGATGTACATGATCGGCGAGCTCATGGGGCTGCCGGAGGACGACCACCACCAGTTGTTGCACTGGAGCGACCTGTTCGCGACGGGCGGATCGGAGATCCGTGCCGAGGTGGTCGAGGCCGTGCAGCAGTGGTGGGAGTACATCACGGTGAAGATCGACGAACGCCGGGGAAGCGCCGCCGGCGACCTCATCAGCCTCGTCGTCAACCCCCACGACGGCGAGGAACCGCTCACCGACGTCGACCTCGTGTTCGAGACGATGCTCGTGCTCGTCGGCGGTGACGAGACGACCCGTCACGTCATCTCCGGAGGCGTCGCCGCGCTGCTGCAGCACCCCGACCAGCTCGAGCTGCTGCGTGCCCGCCCCGAGCTGTTGCCGAGCGCGATCGAGGAGATGCTGCGTTGGGCCACGCCGGTGCGCAACATGAACCGCACCGCCACCTGCGACGTCGAGGTGCACGGGCAGCAGGTGCGTGAGGGCGACCGGATCCTGCTGCTCTACCCGAGTGGCAACCGCGACGAGTCGGTGTTCGCCGACCCGTTCCGCTTCGACATCACCCGCTCGCCCAACGACCACCTCGCGTTCGGCGCATACGGCCGCCACCACTGCCTCGGCGCGCCGCTCGCCCGCCTCGAGCTGCGGGTGTTGTTCGAGGAGCTGCTGCGCCGCCTGGACGACCTCGAACTCGCGACCGCCGAGCCGCTGCCGATGCGGCGTGGCAACTTCGTGCTCGGTCTCAACTCGGTACCGGTGAGGTTCCGGGCGCTGGCCTGACGTCGCCGGACGCGACGCCGACGGCCGGCGACGAGGAGGGCGACGGGCCGAGCATCGCGTCGGCCATCAGCATCGCCTCCGACAGCCACGTCACCGGCCACGGCTCGTCCGCGGTGGGCGCGGTGCGCGGGAGCGGCAGGCCGGGGTGGTGCAGCAGACCACCACGGACCGCGAGCCGCTCGCCGGCGTCGATCAGCCAACCGTCGAGCCGGCGGGCGCGCGCCACCCGGAGGTGGGCGTCGACCAGATGATCGAGCGCCGCGAGGTCGCGCCGGGCCAGTGCGGACACGACGGGATCGTCGGCGTCGAGTTCGTCGCCGAGCACCAGCCACGGCGTCGTCGGCGTGCCCGCCTGGTCGCCGTCACCGCAGCCGTCACCACTGCCGTCGCCGTCGCCGTCCGCTGGGCCGTGGAGGCCGAACATCCGGCGCACATCGGCCAGCTCCACACCACGCGCGGCGAGCCGTCGGAGCGCCGTCACCGCGGCGGTGGCGTCGGCGCGGGCCGTGACGGGACCGAGGTGCACCGCGTCGCGGCGCGTCGACGGCACGCGACGGGCCGTGGCCCGCCACCCGTGCTTCGACGGTTCGAGGCACACGAACGCGGCCTGGTCGCCGGTGATCCGGCGTCGTTGTGCCCTCGGCCGGTGCTCGTGGAGCAGTCGCTCGACCGCGACCCGCCGGCACCACGGTGAGTCGAGCAAGTACACCTCCCACGAGGCGGTGTCGCGCAGCACCGAGGCGTGCACACTGCCGCCGTGGCGCGTCCACAACGACCGGACGTCGCGGCGTATGTCGTCGGCCTCGCCCACCCACACCGGCTGCCCGTCGCGGTCGCGGGCCACGTAGACACCCGGCGCACGGGGGAGCGTCGCCGTGTGGCGCAGCTTGGCGGCGAAGCGATGGCCGGCGAGTGCCGGCAGGTCGCACAGGTCGTCGAGCGTGGTGGCCCCGAAGCTCCAGGCGCGCTCGATCAGCAGGTGGAGCAGCTCGACGGTGGCCGCTGCGTCGTCGAAGGCGCGGTGGCACGGCTGGTGGTCGAACGCGAACCGCGCGGCGAGCGTGCCGAGCCGGCAGTCGTCGGTGTCGTCGCGCAGCAACGCTCGGGCCAGGAACATCGTGTCGACCACGTGCCGGCGCGGGAACGCGCCCCGGTCCGTCCGAGCCAGGGCTGCGTCGAGGAAGCGGAGGTCGAACCCGATGTTGTGGCCGGTGATCACGGCGTCGCCCACGAAGCCGAGCAGCGAGGCGAGCACGGCATCGACGCCCGGCAACCCGCCGCCGGCCGCCGGACCGACGAGGGTGTGGAACGTGCCGAGCCGTTCGCCACCGCGCACGAGGATCGCGCCGACCTCGGTGATGTCGTCCCAGCCGGGGTCGGTGCCCGTCGTCTCGAGGTCGAGCACGCAGAACGTCACGTCGTGCAGCTGCGTCATGTCGACCAGTCGACCACGAACGCGCGTTCGATGTCAACGCGCCGGGTGTCGACGCGCCGGGTGTCGACGCGCCGTGCCGTCGACGTGGCGGTCAGCCGGGGAACACCACCGGCACCTGTCGGGGCCCGCGCACCTGCCCGCCGGCCCACAGCACCTCGGCGCCGTCGGCGAGGCGGAACTCCGGGATCGCCCGCAGCCATTCCTCGATCGCCACCCGCACCTCCATCCGTGCGAGGTTCGAGCCGGCGCAACGATGGATGCCGGCCCCGAAGGCGAGGTGGCGGTTGTGCTGACGGTCGAGCACCACCTCGTCGGCCCGATCGAACACGGCGGGATCGCGGTTGGCGGCGGGGAAGTTGAGCAGCACCTTGTCGCCGGTGTGCATCGGGCACCCGTGCACCTCGACGTCGTCGGCGACGACGCGGGCCATCGTGACCGGCGAGTACGCCCGGAGCAGCTCCTCGGTCGCGGTCGGGAGCAGCTCGGGCTCGGCGACGAGGCGCCGACGGTGCTCGGGGTGGGTGGCGAGGTGCCACATCGACGATCCGATCGCCGACCACGTGGTGTCGACCCCGGCGATGAGGGTGAGCGCAGCGATGCCGAGCACGATCTCGTCGGTGATCTCCTCCCCCTCGATCTCGGTGTGCAGCAGCTCGCTGATCAGGTCGTCGCCGGGTTCGGTCTTGCGGCGCTGCACCTGCTCGAACAGATAGAGCCCGATCGCCTCGGCTCCCGCCTCGCGCCGTCGCTCGTCGTGTGCGAACTCGAGCACGTCGCGCACCCAGCCGGTGAACTGGTCGCTCATGTCCTCGGGCACACCCAGCACCAGCGAGATGATCCGCACCGGGATCTGCTGGGCGTAGTCGGCTGCGGCGTCGGCGCGTCCGTCGTCGACGAACCGGGCGATCAACGACCGGCACAGATCGCGGGTGATCTCCTCCATCGACTCGACGCGGCGGTGCGAGAACCACGGCAGCATCAGCCGGCGCGTCCAGGTGTGCATCGGCGGGTCGACCGAGATCGGCGGCAGCACCGGGATCCCACCGGCCGAGATCGGCTTCTCCTCCACCACGTCCTCGGCGTTGTTGAGCACACCGACGTCGCTCGAGCTGAAGTGGGCGATGTCGTGCGCGATCGCGTCGACGTCGGCGTACGTCGTCGGCATCCACGACCCACCCCACCGTTCGCTGCGTGCGATCGGGCAGCTCTGGCGCAGGTCGTCCCACACCATGAACGGGTCCGCGATGTAGTCCGGATCGAAGATGTCGTAGTCGCGTGCCCAGTCGGACACCGGTGCACCGGTCATGAACGGCCTCCCCATGGCTCGTCGGGTCGTCCCCACGACCCGGGCGCAGCGCCTCGGGCGCCATGCCCCGGCGACCGTACCTCAGGGTCTGGTGGCTGTCCGCATGGCAGGGGTCACACGTTCGCCGCCTCCGTCGTGCAACCATGACCGGCGATGGACCGCGATCCCCACGACGAGTTCCCCGCGGGCTTCTTCCGCCGCGCCGACGAGGCCGCCGACACCGAGTTCTACGCCGACGACCGCTTCGTCGCGCACATCGACGACCGGGCGATCCGGGCGGTCGGGCTGTTGTACAAACAACTCGGTATCGACGGCAGCGGTTCGGCGGTCCGGGTGCTCGACCTGATGTCGTCGTGGATCTCGCACTTCCTCACGCCGCCGCCGGAACTCGTCGTGCTCGGGATGAACGAACGCGAGCTGACGGCCAACCAGCAGGCATCCGCCTACCTCGTGCACGATCTCAACGCGGACCCGGTCACGCCGTTCCCCGACGACCACTTCGACGCGGCCACGTGTTGTGTGTCGATCGACTACCTGGTGCGACCGATCGACGTGTTGCGCGACGTGGCGCGGGTGGTGCGCCCCGGCGGGCCGGTGGTGTGCACGTTCTCGAACCGCTGTTTCCCGACGAAGGTGATCCGTGGCTGGTACGGCATCAGCGAACAGATGCGGTGCCACGTGGTCGGTCAGTACTTCCGGCTCGCCGGTGGGTTCACCGAGCCGCAGGCGATGCTGTGCACGCCGGCGAACACGCCGGGCGATCCCCTGTACGCGGTGTGGGCCGCCGTCGCAGGTGCACCCGAGGCCGCTGCCGGAACCGCCGACGATGCCGCCGCGGCCGACGTCGGGGTCAGTTCGGGCGACGCTGCAGCACCGTGACGCCATCGCCGATCGGCAGCACGACGCAGCGCACCCGCGGGTCGCGGGCCACCTGATCGTTGAACGCACGCAGCGCCTGGGTGTCGCGGTCGTCGGCGGTGTCGTCGAGCACCCGCCGCGACCACAGGGTGTTGTCGACGAGGATCAGGCCGTGTTCGGCGAGGCGGGGCACGATCGCGTCGAAGTAGTTGCCGTAGTTGGTCTTGTCGGCGTCGATGAACGCGAGATCGAACGTCTCGTCGGGATCGAGGGCGGCGATCGTCGCGAGCGCGGGGCCGATGCGCAGGTCGATGCGGTCGTCCACGCCGGCGAGCGCCCAGTGCTCGCGGGCGATCGCGGTCCACTCCTCGCTCACGTCGCAGCACAGCAGGCGGCCGTCGGGGGGAAGTCCTCGCGCGATGCTCAGCGCGGAGTAGCCCGTGAACGTGCCGATCTCGATCGCGCGCCGCACGCCCATCGCCCGGACGAGCATCTCGAACAGCAGCCCTTGATCGCCGCCGATCTGCATGCCGGCGGCGCCGCCGGTGCGGTCGCGGGTGGCGTCGATCAGTCGGTGTTGCACCGCGTCGGGCGGTGTGGAGTGCGCGGCGATGTACGCGCTCAACTCGGCATCGACGACGAGCGGACGAGGGGACATGTGTCGAACCTACTCGCCGGCTCGCGCCGCTGCCGGTGGGTCAGGCCGTGGTGAGCAGCCAGTCGGTCGGACCGATCGCGAACACCGAGTCGGCGTCGAGCGAGGTGAGCACGTGCACGAGATCGGGGGCGGCGAGCGAGACACAGCCCGAGGTGGGGTTGGTGGCACCGCCGCCGCCCGGCCCGCCGGAGCCGCCGCTGCGGTAGGCGTGCCGGTGCAGGAAGATGGCGGCGGCGTAGGGCACCTCGTCCGGTGCGTCGCCCGACACGTCGGGTTCGGTGTTGGCCCCGATCAGTGCTGCGTGGGTGTAGGCCTGCACGAAGCGCGGCAGGTACTCGTCGTCCGGCCCGGTGCACGCGGGGTCGTCGCGCAGATGGCCGTAGCCGGGTGTGCCCGGCGTGGCACCGAAGCAGTCGCCGGCGCGGACGTCGCGGTACGTGCCGGCGGTGACACCCGGATCGGGGTCGTTGCCGAAGAACGAGAAGCGCTGTCCGTCGGGTGCGGTCATCGTCGCGAGCGGGAAGACCCCGGCCGGTGTGGTGCCGTCGCCGCTGCGCCGATCGAGCAGCGGTCGCACGCCGTGGCGGCCCACGCGTGCGGTCATCGGCGCCCCACACCGCCACCCACCGGCGGTACGCGTCGCGAGTTCGAGCGTCGCGGTCGTGTCGGCCCACGCCGTGGTGCGCACGATCACCTGCTGGTCGGCCACGGGCGTGCCGCGCGTGGCACCGTGCCGGCGGGCGACGGCGGCGGCGATGCGCTCGCAGTCGGTCGTCTCGACGGTGGTGCTCGGCACCCGCACGGCGGTGGTGCTCGCCGCGGCGGCGGTGTCGATCGCCGCGTCGCCCGACGTGAGCGCGAGCGATGCGACGGATGCCGTGGCTGCGGTGGACGAGCCGGGCGCGATGGAGGACCTGGGCGCGACCGTCGAGGTGGACGCGGACGAGCCGGTCGACTCGTCGACCGGCTCGGTGCCGCAGGCCACCAGGATCACCATCGCGGCGGCGATGCGGACACCGGGTGCGATGCGGGTGATGCGGGTGACAGGCGCTCGGACGTCGATCCCGAGAGGCTAGGCGCAGCCGGGCCGCCTCGGGTCAGGTGGGCGACGGTTCGTCGCAGGGCACGATCACCAGCGGGCACTCCACGTGCTTCACGGCCGATTCGCTCGTGGACCCGACGAGCAGCTTGGCGATCCGGCCGTGGTGGTGGCGTCCGAGCACCACGAGGTCGGCTCCGACGCTCTGCTCGGTGATCGCCTGTGCGGCGCCACCCTCGGCGACGATCGTCTCGATCAGCAGCTCGGGGTGCACCTCGGCGATCGCGTGGGCGGTGGCGTGCACCTCGTCGATCGCAGCGTTGCGGCACGCCTCGATGTCGGGCCAGATCGGGTAGCCGTACATCGAGGCCGCACCCACCGGGATGTGCCACGTGTGCACCACCTGCAGCACGGCGCCGCGTCGGGCGGCCTCGTCGGCGGCCCAGTCGACGGCGGGCTTCGACGCCTCGTAGGTGTCGACACCCACCACCACCCGGCGACGCAGGTCGAGCACGTTCGAGTCGCGGACGTCGGGGCCCACGTGGGCGTCGGCCTCGCGTGGGTGCAGCATCAGCACGGGCACGTCGGCCCGCCGCATCACCCGCATGGCGGTGCTCGGCACCGACAGGCGGGCGCCGGCAGGAACGCCCCGGGTGGCCATCGCGATCATCGCGACGTCGTCGTTGCGCTCGAGGTAGCCGGTGAGCTCGTCTCCGGGCTCGCCGTAGAGCGTGTCGTAGTCGGCGTTCTCCGGATCGGGCAGGTGGTGCGACAGCCCGGCGAGGTAGTTGGTGTCGGCCGCGTCGGGCGGGACGTGTGCGAGACCCACCTGCAACAAGCGCAGTCGCAGACCGAGCTCGCCGGCGATGGCCACTGCGGCCGGCAGGATCGACTCCGAGGCCGGTGTCCCGTCGAGCGCCACGGCGAGCACGTCGCCGTCGGCGCGCACCTTCGCGTGCGGGCCCACCACCACGATCGGCACCTCGGCGTCGCGCACGAGGTCGGCGCTCACGCTGCCGAACAGCAGCTCGCCGAGCGCCGTGCGGCCGTGGCTGCCGACGCACCAGAGGCTGTCGGTCGACGCGACCACCGTCTCGACCAGCGTGCCCTCGATGTCGTCGTTCGCGGTCTCGAGCACTCGGAACTCGGCGTCGAGGTCGTGGTCCTGGGCGAGCGACGTGAGCGCTGCGGCGGTCACCTTGGCGTAGCGGGGTGTCGTGACGGCGACGAGCTCGAGGGTGGAGGTCGATCGGTCGGCGAGCCAGCGCCCGTGGTCGACGGCTGCGATCGAGACTTCGGAGAAGTCGACGGGGATGATCACATGCTTGATCGTCATGACCACAGTGTGCGCCACACCCGGGCCGTCCATAGGGCCGATCGTCCCAGGTCGCGGCCACGATCGACCCGTCGCCGCGCCGGCTGCTGCGGTCAGTCGACGAGCGCCTGGTGCACCAACAGCTTCAGCTCGCTGCGGATCGGGTGGGTGCTCGACGGCAGCAGCTGGGTCATGAACGTCACGGTGAGGTCCTCCACCGGATCGACCCAGAACGCGGTGCTCGCCGCACCGCCCCAGCCGAAGTCGCCCACCGAACCCGGGACCTTCGCCGTCACCGGGTCGATGGTCACCGAGCCGACGAGGCCGAACCCCACGCCGTCGAACGCCGTCTCGCTGAACAGCGGTCGACCGAACGCGGTGAGGTCGGCGTGCCCGGGCAGATGGTTCGAGGCGGCGTACTCCACCGTGCGCGGCGACAGCAGCCGCACCCCGTCGAGCTCGCCCTTGCGGCGCAGCATCTCGGCGAAGCGCAGATAGTCGCCGGTGGTGCTGACGAGCCCGCCGCCGCCGAGGAACGCCGCCGGCGGGTGCGCGGCGCCGGCGGCTGCGGCCTCGAGCCGCATCGCCGCGCCCGTGCCGGGTGTGGCCCCGTACAGCATCGCGAGCCGATCGGCGTGGTCGGCGGCGACGTGGAAGGCCGTGTCGTGCATGCCGAGCGGATCGAACACCAGCCGCCGCAACGCCACGTCGAGCGGCTCGCCGGTCAGCACCTCGATCACCCGGCCGAGCACGTCGAGACCCATCGAGTAGTTCCACTCGGTGCCGGGCTGGAACAGCAACGGCAGCTCGGCGAGCCGCACGCTCAGCTCGGCCAGGTCGCAGCCGGGCGGCACCCCCCACTCGAATCCGGCCCGGCGGTACAACTCGTCGACGGGATGGGCGAACATGAACCCGTAGGTGAGTCCGGCGGTGTGGGTCATGAGGTGCCACATCTGGATCGGTTCGGTCACCGGGTCGAGCACCGGGTTCGTCACCGACCCCGATCGCCACACCCGCATCGCCTCGAACTCGGGCAGGAACCGGCTGACGGGATCCTTCAGCTCGAAGCGGCCCTCCTCCCACAGCATCAGCGCGGCGACCGCCGTGATCGGCTTGGTCATCGAGTAGATCCGCCAGATGGTGTCGTCCGCGACCGGCGCGCCCGATTCGCGGTCGCGGTGACCGGCTCGTGCCACGTGCACCAGCTCGCCGCCGCGCGACACGGTGAGCAGCCATCCGGCGAGCCGGCCGTCGTCGACGTAGGCGCCGAAGTGACGGTCGATGCGGGCGAGTCGGCCAGGATCGAACCCGACCTCGGTCGGGTCGACGGTCGGTTCCAGCGAGATCGGCGCAGCGGACACGGAGGGCTCCTTCCCCGCCACTCGGGTGACGGATGCTCGGCCTGTGGGACACCCCCGTCCCCGCAGGTCCTTCGACCCTGGGAGCTTGCCCGATCGGGCCTCTAGCCTTCGATTCGTGATCACTCCGACCCTACGCGCCCCCCACCTCCCGCGCCGTCGGCACCACCGCACCGATCGTGTCGTTCGCCGCGGCCGTCGCTCGGTGGGTCTCGCTGCTGCTGCGTCGCTCCTCGTGCTCGCGGCGTGTGGCGACGACGAACCCGCACACCAACTCGTCGGCTACCGGCCGAGCGGTGCGCAGGTGGTGGACGAGGTGCCGCTCGAGGACGCCTCGAACGGCGGTGCACCGTTCGACTTCCGCGCCGAGCCGGGCGAACTGCTCGTGGCGTACTTCGGCTACACGTTCTGCCCCGACGTCTGCCCGACGTCGCTGTCGATGTTCAAGAACGCGCTCGCCCAGCTGGGCGACGACGCCCAGAAGGTCGACCTCGCGATGGCCACGATCGACCCGGCGCGCGACACTGCCGAGGTGATCTCGGGCTACGTGCAGAGCTTCGTGCCCACCGCCCACGGTGTGCGCACCGACGACGCCGAGGTGCTCCGCGACGTCACCGACGCCTTCGGCGTGACGTTCATGGTCACCACCGGCGAGAGCGGCGACGTCGAGGTCGCGCACAGCGGTGCGATGTACGTCGTCGACGATCAGGGCGAGCTGGTGCTCACCTGGCCGTTCGGAGTGACCGCCGACGACGTCGCCGCCGATCTCGAGGTGCTGCTCGACGAAGCCGACGCGAAGGCGGACGCCTGATGCCCACCCGGGCCCTGCGGCGCCTCGCCCTCTCGGCCGTGCTGCCGCTGGCAGCGGTCGCGGCGCTGCCGGCGTGCTCGTCCGACGGCGGTGGCGACCTGGAGGCGACCCCGGTCACCACCATCCCGGGTCCGTACACCTTCGACTACACGATCCCGGAGGGTACGGCGGCGCTGATCGCCGTCGGCCAGGACCCGAAGGTGATGCCGACGGAGATCACCGCCAAGGTGGGCGACACGATCCGCATCGTCAACGACGACCGGGCGAGCCACACCGTCGGCACCTTCTACGTGCTGGCCGGCACCACCCTCACCTACCGGTTCACGACCGTCGGGGTGTTCGAGGGCGTGTGCTCCACCACGCCGGAGGACGAGTTCATCCTCACCGTCACCGAGGCGTAGCCCCGGGCCGATCAGACGGCGTCCAGCTCGGCCACCAGGTCGCGGATGCCCTGCTCGTCGAGTGCGCCGTTGTGCACCGCCACGATCGTGCCCTCGGCATCGATCACGAAGGTGGCCGGCAGCCCCACGACCTCGAGTGCGTTGGTGAGTTCGCCGTTCGGGTCGAGGTACTGGTCGAACGTGACCCCCACCTCGTCGAGGAACTCGGCGGCGGCGTCGCCGGCGTCGCCCTGGTTGACACCGACGAAGCGCACGTCGTCGTACTCGGTGGACACGGCCTGGAACGCCGGCATCTCCTGCCGACACGGGGCGCACCACGTGGCCCACAGGTTGACGACCGCGGGGCCGTCGAGCGCGCTGGCATCGACCAGATCGCCGGTGATGAGGTCGGACAGCTCGATCGCCGGGAGACGGTCGGCGCTGTCGTCGCCACCGTCGTCGCCACCGCATGCGGCGAGGAGGGCCACGACGGGCAACACGGTGAGCACGGCGCGCCGTGCGGCCGAGCGGCGGGGATGGTGAGGCGTCATCGGGGGTTCAGTTCAGTCGAAACGGGGCCCTGCGTCGAGTCACGTCGACGCAGGGCCCCGTCCGGCGATCAGGGGGCTTCGTCGAGGACCGGGACGTCGACCACCATCGAGCCGGCGTTCGCGAACTCGAGCGTGATCTGGATGGTGGTGCCCACCTCGAGCGGACCGGCCAGCTCGAGCAGCATGATGTGCAGACCGCCGGGCGCGAGCGCGACGGGCTCGCCGGCGGCGAGATCGATCTGCTGCACCGGCACCATCTCCATCGCAGGTGCCATCTCGCCCATGGTGGTCTCGGTCATGTCCATGCCGCCCATGGTGGTGTCGGTCATGTCCATGCCGCCCATGTCGCCTTCGACCATGCGGGTCTCGTGCAGTTCCACCACGCCGGCGACCGACGGGTCGACGGAGGCACGGATCAGCGCGTCGTCGGTCGGGCTGGTGATCGTCATGTACGCCGCGCCGGCCGACGCCATCATCGGGCTCGTGCGGGCCCAGGCGCCGTCGATCGCGATCGCGGCGGTGGACTCACCGGTGGACTCGCCCCCGGCCGTGGTGGCGGTGGCGGCGGCCGTCGTCTCGGCGGCCTCCTCGGTATCGTCTCCGCAGGCGGCGAGGACGAGCGAAGCACCGGCACCGAGCGTGAGGGCGGTGCGGAGAAGGGATCGGCGAGGCATGAATCGGGCTCCTGGATGAAAAGGGGACGTCGTCGGGGGGTCGTCGCTCGGCTCGGTTCGGTTCCGGGCCAGATGTCACACCCGTACGGCGCGGCGTTGCCGACTGCATCGTGATGATCGCCGCGCCCGACGAGGTGGGGAACACGTCCCGAACGCCCGGGACGAAGGTCCTGGCGAGGCGTCGCCACCTCACGCGGCTCGTGTGGTCGACGGCGCTGGTCACGCTCGTCCTCGGCGCGTCACCGGCCGCCGCCGACCCGCCGCGCCCCACCGACTATCGCAGCGAGATCGTCGCCATCTCACCGTCGGTGCCGGGACTCGAGGCGCGGATCATCGGCGGCGACTCGTTCATCGAGCTCACCACGTCGGGACACGACGTCGTGGTGCTGGGCTACGACCGCGAGCCGTACCTGCATTTCGACGCCGACGGCACGGTGCGCGAGAACGTGCGATCACCGGCGCGCTGGCTCAACCTCGACCGCTACTCCGAGTCGTCCGTGCCGCCCGAGGCCGACGCGTCCGCACCACCCGAGTGGGAGCCGGTCGGCTCCGGTGGCCGCTACGCCTGGCACGACCACCGCACGCACTGGATGGTCGAGGTGCCGCCGTTCGGGCTCGGGCCCGGCGACCAGATCCTCGACGGCGTGATCCCGCTCGTCGTCGACGGCGAGGCGGTGGAGATCTCGGTGCGGTCGGTGTGGATGCCCGGCCCGTCGTGGGTGCCCTGGCTGCTGGCGGCGGTGGTCGCGGCAGTCGCCGGTGCGATCGTCGTGGCGTTCGGTGCGCGGCGTCCGCGCGTGGGTCTCGGCCTCGTCACCGCCGCGGCGGCCATGGCGACGATCGTCGGGGTGTGGCAGACCCGGTCGGTGCCGAGCGAGACCGGGCCGCCGA
>JACJWG010000023.1 GCA_020637235.1 Acidimicrobiaceae bacterium
GCATGGTGTGCGGCGGCCGCCGGTACCGCCTCGTGGTGGCGCCGACCACCGACGGGTTCCGCGTCGAGCTCGACGACGCCACCCACCTCGTCCGGCGTGACGACGGGATCGTGGTGCGGGCCGGCTGGCCCGCGCTCGTGGTGAGCGCGCTCGTCCGACCGGGCGACACCGTCTCGGCCGGCGATCCGATCGCGGTGCTCGAGTCGATGAAGATGGAGACGACGATCACGTCACCGGTGGCCGGTGAGGTGATCTCGGTGTCGATCATGCCCAACGGGCAGGTCGAACGCGGTGCACCGTTGGTGCGCCTGCGAGCACACGCGCAGACGGTCGCAGCTCACGATGACGCGACGGCGAGCAGCGTCGATCTGAGCGGCCTGCGGCGAGGCATCGATCCGAATCGCAAGCCGTGCGACCGGGTCTACGAGCCGCTCGGCGACTACCTCCTCGGCTACGACCTCGAACCGGCCGCGTTGCGCAAGCTGCTCACCCAACAGCGCCGCCTGGGCGAGATCGCCGAACCGGGCGATCCTGCACTGCTCGCCTGCGAGGACGGGTTGCTCGACATCTATGCCGAGCTCGGCTCGCTCTACCGCCCGCACACCGAGGCCGACGCCGACGACCTCCTCCCGACGGAGAACACCCAGGAACACCTGGTGTCGTTCCTGCAGTGGCTCGATGCCGACCGCGCCGGCCTGCCGGCGAACTACCGCGTCCGCCTGCGTCGCGCGCTCGAACGGTTCGGTGTGCGCAGCCTCGAGCGGACGCCGGAGCTCGAAGCGGCGATGATGTGGCTCTTCCGGTCGTTCGGACGGCTCGGCGAGTTGAGCCCCGTCGTCGCCGCCGTGCTGGAACGCCGTCTCGCGCAGCGCGACGCGTTGGCGGCGCACGCCGACGCGTCGATGCGCGCCCGACTCGACCGGTTGATCGCCGCCACCCAGGGCCGGCAGCAGGTCGTCGCCGACCTGGCGCGCGACGTGCGGTTCCACTACGTCGACGAGCCACCGATCGAGGCGGCCGCCGCCGAGCTCTTCGCCGAGATGGCCGGACACCTCGATCATCTCGGACGCCACCCGAACAGCGCCGACCGTCGCGAGCGGGTGGATCGGCTCGTGTGGTGCCCGCTGCCGTTGCGTTCGCTGCTGCTGCAGTCGTGGCGTCGCGACGATGCCTCGACGGCGCTGCGCCACGTCGTGCTCGAGGTGTACATCCGTCGCTTCTACCGGGTGCGGTCGCTCGGCCAGATCGTGATCGGCACCACCGACGGCGTCGACCACGCCACCGTCGCGTATCGCTTCGGCGATCGTGACGTGCAGGTGCTGATCGGGTTCGTCCCGCTCGATGCGCTGCCCGAGTGGTCGATCACCGTCGCCGACGGCATCCGGCGTGTCGCCGCGTCGACCGACGTGGCCGTGGACGTGGTCACCTGGCGCGACGGCGAGCGCCCCGACATCGCACAGACGGCCGCGGTGGTGGCCGAGCTGGCGACGCGGTGCGACTTCGGTCGACCCGTGCTCCGGCTCGACGTGAACATCAGCAGCAGCGCCGGCCCGACCGAGGAACACCTGCGGTCGCAGCACGTCACGCTCGTCGGCCGGCCCGACGGCTCGTTCGTGGAGGACGAGCTGTACCGCGACCTCCACCCCATGCTCGCCGAGCGGCTCGAGTTCTGGCGACTGTCGAACTTCGTGCTCGAACGACGCCCGTCGCCCGAGGACGTCTACCTCTTCGACGGGGTGGCCCGCACGAACCCGAAGGACCATCGCCTGTTCGCCCTCGCCGAGGTGCGCGACCTGGCGCGCGTCGAGGATCCCGACACCGGCGAGGTGCGCTATCCGCGGCTCGAACGGATCGGCATCGTCGCGCTCGCCGCGATGCGCACCGAGCTCGCCCGGTACACCACGCAGGACCGACCGGTGGCGAACCGGTTGGTGATCGTCATCGGGGCACCGTGGACCGAGTCGCTCGACGACACCCGCCTCGTCGCTCGTCGATTCGCGCCGATGGCGGCACGCGTCGGGCTCGAGAAGCTGGTGTTGAAGGTGCGGGTGCCCGACGCCGAGCATCCGGAACGCCTGCGAGACGCCGTGCTGCAGATCGAGGACGTCGGCGGTGGTCTCATGGTGCACGAGACCCGAGCCGGGACCGAGCCGGTGCGTCCCGTCGGCCCCTATCAGCAGAAGGTGCTCACGGCGGCGAGGTTCGGTTCGCCCTACCCGTACGAGATCGTGCGGCTCTTCACCGAACGGCGAGCGTCGCCCGATCTCCCGGCGGACACCTTCGTCGAGCTCGACCTCGACGTCGGCGATCACCTGGTCGCCGTGCACCGCGAGCCCGGCACGAACACCGCTCACCTCGTGGTCGGTCTGCTCACCAACCACACCGACGTCGTCCCCGAGGGGGTGCAGCGCGTCGCGCTGCTGTCGGACCCGACCCAGGGCCTCGGCAACCTCGCCGAACCGGAGTGCCGTCGGATCAACGCCGCGCTGGCGTACGCCCACGAACACCGGCTCCCGGTGGAGTGGTTCGCCGTGTCGAGCGGTGCGCTGATCTCGATGGACTCCGGCACGGAGAACATGGACTGGATCTCGCTCACACTGCGTCGGCTCATCGAGTTCACCCAGGCCGGCGGGGAGGTGAACATCGTCGTCACCGGCATCAACGTCGGCGGGCAGCCGTACTGGAACGCCGAGGCGACGATGCTCACCCACACCAAGGGCATCCTGGTGATGACGCCCGCGTCGACGATGGTGCTCACCGGCAAGCAGGCGCTCGACTTCTCGGGTGCGGTGAGCGCCGACGACAACGTGGGCATCGGCGGCTACCACCGCGTGATGGGTCCGAACGGCCAGGCCCAGTACTGGGCACCGACGTTCGCCGATGCCTGCGCGTTGCTGATGCGCCACTACGAGCTCACGTACGTGGTGCCGGGTGAGCGGTTCCCACGGCGCCGCCCGACGGCTGACCGCGTCGATCGCGACGTCAGGTCGAGTCCCCATGCCGAGCTCGCCGCCTGCCCGTTCACCACCGTCGGCGACGTGTTCTCGGCGGAGCTGAACCCCGAACGCAAGCAGCCGTTCGACATGCGGTCGGTGATGCGTGCCGTCACCGACGACGACGCCGAGCCGCTCGAGCGCTGGAAGGATCTCGTCGACGGCGACACGTCCATCGTCTGGGACACCACGATCGGTGGGATCCCGGTGTGCCTGCTCGGCATCGAGTCGCACACCGTCGGACGGAAGGGCTACGTGCCGTCCGACGGTCCGCCGGCGTGGACCTCGGGCACGCTGTTCCCACACTCGTCGCGCAAGACGGCACGAGCGATCAACGCGGCCAGCGGCAACCGGCCGTTGGTCGTGCTCGCCAACCTGTCGGGGTTCGACGGTTCTCCCGAATCGATGCGTCGCCGTCAACTCGAGTTCGGGGCCGAGATCGGGCGAGCCGTCACCAACTTCGACGGCCCGATCGTCTTCGTCGTCGTCTCCCGCTACCACGGTGGCGCCTTCGTGGTGTTCTCGAAGGCGTTGAACGAGTCGATGGAGATCGCTGCGGTCGAGGGCTCGTACGCGTCGGTGATCGGCGGCGCGCCGGCGGCCGCCACGGTGTTCGCACGCGAGGTGAAGCAGCGCACCGAGGCCGACCACCGGGTGCGGGAGGCTCGTGCGGCGTTGGCCGGTGCCGACGGGGCCGAGGCGACCCGGGCCCGGGTGCGGCTCGCCACCGTGGTCGAACAGGTGAGGTCGGAGAAGCTGGGCGAGGTCGCCGACGAGTTCGACGCGATCCACACCATCGAACGTGCCCAACGCGTCGGTTCGGTGGACCGGATCATCGCCGCGGCCGACCTGCGGCCGTACGTGGTCGACGCCCTCGAGCGGGGCATGGCGCGTCACGCCTGAGGCGTCAGCAGGTGGGACGGTCCAGCCACGAATGACGCGGCGTGGCGTCGGCGAGGCGCGCGCTCGTGGCGAGGGTGCGCGGCGGCTCGTGGGGCACGTCGCACGCGATCGCCGACACGAACACGCCGTCGCGTCGCCACCATCCGTGCATCTCGCCGTCGGCATCGACGACCGACAACGGCGACCAGCCGTCGGGACGACACGATCCGTGCAGGTGCACCTCCACCGAACGTGTGTCGGCGCGCAACCCCACCCGGCGCACCTTCAGCGCCGCCTCCTTCGCCGACCAGATCAGGTTGGCCGCCTCGTCCCGCTGGTCGCCGTCGGGCGCCGCGTCGACCCGGGCGCGTTCGTGGGCGGTGAAGAAGTCGGCGACGAATCCTGGGGTGCGGGGCTCGACGATCTCGAGGTCGACGCCGACCCTGCCCGACCGGCCGACGCCGGCCGGCGCGCCGACGAGGCAGACCGCCCAGCCGGCACGGTCGCTGATCGACACCTCGACGTCGGCCACGGCGCCGTCGACCAGTGCGTACGGCGCGCCGCTCGGATGGTGCGCCACCTCGATCCGGGCGAGCGAGGACGGCGAACCGTCGAGCCCGAGCACCGACGCGACCCCCTGTTTGGCCGTCCACCGGCGTGTCAGGAACTCGTCACGCCGCTTGGTGAAGCGGATCGACGCGACGTGGTCGCGTTCGTGTCCGGTCAGCCAGTCGGGCGTCGACGGGACCTCGTGCTCGCCGTGCGCCAGCCACCACATGCCGACCAGTCTGCCCGCGCCGTGTCCCGGCCCCGGACGGCGACGTCAGCCGATCAGCCGATCAGCCGATCAGCTGATCAGGCCGAGCGCTTGGGTGAGCAGGCTGACGGTGTGGGCGTGCAGCTGGTCGCCGATCTCCTTCGGTGCCTGGCCGGCGCAGGCACGTGCGTGCGTTCCTTCCAGGATCAGTCCGAGGCGGTAGCAGGCGAGCACGTGGAACCAAGTGACATCGTCGAGGGGCCGGTCGACCTGTGCGCCGTAGCGCTCGATCACCTCGTCCGTCGAGGGCAGCGCGGCCGCCTCGAGGCTCATGTGGCCGTCGCCCGCGGTGGGCCAGGTGGCGAGCAGGTGGCCGAGGTCGAGCAGTGGGTCGCCGACGGTGACGAGCTCCCAGTCGACGATGGCCGCCAGCCGTGGCTCGTCGAAGCGCATGAGCACGTTGGCGAAGTGGAAGTCGCCGTGGATGAGCCCGGGGCGGGTGTCGGTGGGACGGTGGTGGTCGAGCCACCGGCCCACCTCGTCGACGCCGGGGATGTCGGGGCCGGGGTACCCCGGCAGCTCGCGGTAGCTGTCGAGCTGCTTGCGCCAACGGCCCACCTGCCGCTCGGCCCAGCCGTCCCACTTCCCGAGGTCGCCGAGGCCCACCGCCACGTGGTCCACGGATCCGAGGGCGGCGATCGCATCGGCCATCGACAGGCCCATCTGGTGCTGCCAGTGCGGATCGGTGCGGTAGGGGCCCTCGGGCAGACCGAGTCGGGCGTTGAACCCGTCGATCGGTTCCATCAGGTAGAAGGCCGCGCCGAGCACGTCGGGGTCGGGTTCGGCGGCGATGAGTCCCGGGTGCGGGACGGGGGTGCCGCCGATCGCCGCGAGCACCCTGGCCTCGCGCCGCATCGTCTCGTCGCTGTTGGCGCGCTTGTGCACCGGCGGCCGGCGTAGCACATAGGTGCGACCGGCGCGGGCGAAGCGCAGCAACACGTTCTGCGTGCCGCCGGCGATCAGCTCGAGGCCGGTGAGCTCGCCGTCGCCGAGACGGCGTGCGTCCATCCATGCACGCAGCACGTCGAGGTCGACACCGGGCACTTCGAGAGACGTCGTCATGAGGCGACAGTCTCGCCGAGACGACCCGCCGGGCCGTCAGCCGAGCGCGAGTCGACGGGGGATCGGGGTGGGGGGATCGACGATCCCTGGCTGAGCGGCCCGGCCGGAGCCACGATGGCACCAGCGGTCGCCGGGCGACCCGGACGAGAGGAACCCATGGACTTCGGCATCCACTTCATGAACTTCACCTGCGACGGCGGCTCGGCGAACCTGGCGCGCACGATCGCCGACACCGCCGTGGCGGCCGACGAGGTGGGTGCCTCGTGGTTCACGTTCATGGACCACTGGTTCCAGATGGAGCAGGTGGGCGGACCCGCCGAGCCGATGCTCGAGGGCTACACCTGCCTCGGGTACGTGGCCGCGGTCACCCGACGCGTGCGGCTCGGTTTGCTCGTCACCGGTGTGACGTACCGGCATCCCGGCCTCCTCGCGAAGATCGTCACCACCCTCGACGTCTTGTCGGAGGGCCGGGCGATGCTCGGTCTCGGTGCGGCCTGGTACGACCGTGAACATCTCGGTCTCGGCGTGCCGTACCCGCCGACGGCCACACGGTTCGAGCAGTTGGAGGAGACGCTGCAGATCGTCGGACAGATGTGGAGCGACGACGACGGCGCCTACGAGGGCACCCACTTCCGCCTCGCAGAGACGATCAACGTGCCCCAGCCGATCCAGCCGAGGCCGCCGATCCTGATCGGCGGCACCGGCGAACGCAAGACGCTGCGCCTCGTGGCCCAGTACGCCGACGCGTGCAACATCTTCGGCTTCGGCCCCGAGTTCGTGCAGTCGAAGCTCGAGGTGCTGTACCGGCACTGCGACGATCTCGGCCGTGACCCGTCGACCATCCAGGTGACGATCCTCGGTGGCCCCGATCCGCTCGCCGACACGGACGCGTTCCTCACGGAGATGGAGCGGTACGCGGCCATCGGGGTCGACCTCGTGCAGCTGCGCCGCCCGGCCGCCGGCGCCTCGTTCGTGTACGAACTGGGCGAGCGGGTCGTGCCACGCTTGGCCGAGATCGGTCGCTGACTGCGGCGACGACCGGCCGATCGGGCACACACCGGACGGAGCACGACGTGGATCGAGCACAGCTGGCGGACTTCCTGCGACGGCGACGCCTGGCGCTGCAGCCCGAGGACGTCGGGTTGCCGCGAGGCAGCCGTCGCCGCACCGACGGCCTGCGTCGCGAGGAGGTCGCTGCGCTGTGCGACATGTCGGTCGACTACTACAGCCGGCTCGAACAGTCGAGAGGACCGAAGCCGTCGGAGCAGATGCTCGCGTCGATCGCCCGGGGCCTGCGGCTGACGCTCGACGAGCGCGACCACCTGTTCCGTCTCGCCGGCCGGCCGGCGCCGGCCCGCGGGCTGCGCGCCGAGCACATCGCGCCCGGCCTGATGCGCGTGCTCGACCGGTTGCAGGACACGCCGGCACAGATCATGACCGAGTTGGGCGAGACCCTCGTGCAGACCCGACCCGCCCGGGCGATCTTCGGCGACGAGACCCGCCACACCGGGCTCGCCCGCAGCGTGGTGTACCGCTGGTTCACCGACCCTTCGGCGCGAGAGGTGTACCCCACGGAGGACCACGCGACCGTGTCGCGCACCTTCGCCGCCGGCGCCCGAGCCGTGCTCGCGAAGCACGGACCGGGGTCGCGGGCGGCGGCGGTCGTCGACGCGCTCCTTGCCGAGAGCGCCGAGTTCGCGGCCTTGTGGCGCGATCACGAGGTCCGGACCGGATCGGGATACGAGAAGCGGCTCCAGCACCCCGAGGTGGGTGTGGTGACGGTGCAGTGCCAGCAGCTCATCGATCCCGAACAGGGTCAGCTGCTGCTCGTGTTCACTGCGACCCCCGGCACCGACGACCACGACAAGCTGCAGCTGTTCGCCCTGTTGGGCGATCGCGAGCCCACCGCAACCTGACGCGGCGACCGCGGCCAACGCCGTCGGCCGGGTGCACCCGCGCTCCCGCGCCCGAGTTCGCGAGCCGCTCGAGATGGTGGTCGCCACGGAGAACCTCCACTTCTTCGACCTCGACTCCCGTCTCGCGATCTGGAGCTGACCGCGTCGTGCCGATCAGCGCACGATCACGCTGATCGCCGACTGGGGACACGCCTGCGCCCCGAGCCACGCGTCGTCGGCGTGCTCGGCATCGACCTCGAACAGGTGGACCGCGATCTGGCCGTGCTCGTCGAGCGGGTAGACGTCGGGGGCGAACCGGTGGCAGTTGCCCCAGCCGGCGCACAGCCCGGGGTGAGCCTTGATGCGCAGCGACCGTCCTTCCGGCGAGACCATGAGTGAGACACTCAAGGATTCCACTCGGTGGCGACAGGGCCGATGGGCCCGGGCGATCGGGACGTCGGTCACCGCATCGTGGTCCTGCAGCGGTGACCGCCCGGAGGGGCAGGCGGTCACCGCTGCAGTGTGCGTGACCCGTGGGTGACGTCGCGGGTGGTGTGATCCGTGCCCGTGGTTTCGACGCCGATCACGATCGTTCCGACCACTGTGGAAAGCGCATCCCACCGTTCGGGTGAACTGCCCAGCCCTTCGTGAGCGCGATGCGCAGCCGGTGCGCATCCGGCTCACGAAGGAGTCGGCTCCGTGAGCGCGATGCGCTGCCGGTGCGCATCCGGCTCACGAAGTGAAGCCGGGGTCGTCCGGAGATCAGCCGGCGCGACGGCCGTGGAACGCGAGGAGGCGGGTGAGGTCGTCGGCATCGGACGGCACCTCCACGCGAGCACCGAAGTGACCGCTCGCGCGCATCGCCAGGTCCATCTCGGGTGGCACCCTCGCCACGCCGGCCGCTTGCCGGGCCACCTCCTCGGGGTCGAGTCGCGCCTCGACGCCGGCAGCTCGAGCGAGGTCCCAGGTGTGGACCAACACGTCGGGGATGCAGGTCATGTCGACCGCGGCCTCGAACGACAGGTGCCCGGGCGGGCCGCAGTCCTCCACGCGACCAGCGATCGTCGGGTCGTCGAGCCCAGCCTGGATCGCGTCGCGGACGGCCGCCCACGCACCTGCCGGGTCGTCGTCGACGGCGGGCATCTCGTCGGTGGCGACACCGAAGGTGCCGAGCAGGAACCCGGGGCCCGGGATCCACGTGGTCAGGTGCCGCACCACGTCGATCGCGTTCCAGCCCTCGCACGGGGACGGTTGCGTCCACGCGTCGTCGGGGACCTCGTCGATCGTGCGGGTCAGTCCGGCTGCCACGCGCCGGAAGCGTTCGGCGATCTCGCCCATGTGTGGTCCTCCTGAATCGGTCGTCGACGACGAACGCTCCGACGGTGCGGGGCCGGCCGACTCATCGTGCGGGGGGATGGGAGAGGGGCCGAACAGCGGACCGGAGCGACCAGCTTGCGCGTTCGTGATCGCCCAGGACCGTCGGTCGCATGAGCACTCACCCGAACGGGCGGGACCGGGGTCGGGCGACCGGACTGGATCGGCGCGCCCTCGTCCGCCTCGGACTCCTGATCCTGGTCGCGATGGCCCTCGTGATCGGCGTGGCCGGGTACGGCGTCCACAGCCAGACCGAGGCACTCCGGCACCGCAATCGGATCGGGCTGTTCCGGGCGCTCACGCTGAAGCTCGACACGCAGATCGCCGACACCCGCGGTCTGCTGCGCGGCGAGGTGCTCGACGCGGCAGCACTCCACACGCAGTCCGCGGCCGACCGTGAGCGGCTCGCCGAGCTCTACGACGCGATGCCGGCGTCGATCGAGAACGCGGCAGCGGTCGGTGCAGGGAGCGAACTCACCGACGGCGTCACCGCGATCGCCGACGAGGTGGACGCGTTCGTGGCCGCGAGCATCGCCGTCGAGCAGTCCGTCCTCGCGGTCGACCCCGACGCTCCCGCCGGGCAGCAGGTCGGTTCCGACTCGCTCGTCGCGTGGCAGCAGGCGTACGACGCGCTGACCGAGGAGATGCGGGCGCTCGACGCCATCGCGAAGCCGATCAGCGACGACAGCGTCACGGCGGGTGAGGCGACGGCGCAGAAGATCACGTGGCTCGTCGTGATCAGCGGCTCGACGGCCCTGGCGTTGCTCGCGGGTGTGTGGCGGCGGCTGTTCCGCACCGTCGACGAGTCCGACGCGATGCACGCCGAGGTGTCGCGGGTGTCGTCGATGGTGCAGAACTCGCCGGGTGCGATGGTGTTCTGCGACACCGATCTGGTGGTGCGCTACGTGAACCCGGCGATGCAGAGCTGGCTGAACCGCCTGTCGAGCGCGCTGTCGTTCGCGCCCGAGCAGGTGATCGGTCGATCGATCGACGAGCTGCACGCGAGCGGCGATCGCCTGCGCGCGTTGGTGGCCGCCGGCTCGTTGCCGCACATGTCGGCCGTCGAGCTGGGTGGCGAGACGATCGAGGTGACCGTGTCGGCGACGGTCGACGACGAGGGTCGACCGAGTGGCGTGATGGCGTCGTGGAACGTCGTCACCGAGGCCGTGCGGATGCGCGCCGAGGCCGAGGCGGCACAGGAGCGCGAACGTGCGCAGGCGCTCGAGCTGCAGGCAAAGGTCGACGCCCTGGTGGAGGTCGTCACACGGGCGGCCGCCGGTGACCTGACGGTGTCGGTGCCGGTGTCGGGCAGCGACGCGATCGGGCAGATGGGACGGGCGTTGGAGCAGCTGTTGGGCGACCTGCGCCGTTCCGTCGCCTCCATCGCCGGCAACTCCGACGGGCTCGCGGCCGCCGCGGAGGAGCTCCAGGCGGTGGCCCGCCAGATGGGGGCGAACGCCGACGAGACCTCGGAGCAAGTGCAGTTGGTGACCGGGACCTCGGTCGAGGTGTCGCGCAACGTCGAGACGGTGTCGGCCGGCGCCGAGGAGCTGTCGGCGTCGATCCGCGAGATCGCTCGGAACGCGTCCGACGCAGCCGAGGTGGCGCGCCAGGCGGTCGACGCGGCGAAGGTGACCAACGCGACGGTGACCCAACTCGGCGAGTCCTCCGCCGAGATCGGCCACATCGTCAAGGTGATCACCGGCATCGCGCAGCAGACGAACCTGCTGGCCCTGAACGCGACGATCGAGGCGGCACGCGCCGGCCAGGCAGGCAAGGGCTTCGCCGTGGTGGCCAACGAGGTGAAGGAGCTCGCCAAGGAGACGGCGCGGGCGACCGAGGACATCTCCGCCCGCATCGGTGCGATCCAGTCCGACACGCAGCGCTCGGTCGAGTCGATCACCGGGATCCTGTCGATCATCGATCAGATCGCCGATTTCCAGGACACGATCGCGTCCGCCGTGGAGCAGCAGGCGTCCACCACGTCCGACATCGCCCGGAACGTCAGCCAGGCATCGTCGGGTTCGATGCAGATCACCTCCAACATGGAGGGCGTCGCGAGAGCGGCGACCGGCACGGCGAGCGCAGCCGACGACAGCATGCGCGCCGCGACCGAACTCGCTCGGATGGCGAGCGATCTGGAACAGCTCGTCGGCTCGTTCCGGTACTGATCTCGACGGTGTCCGGAACGCCGTCGCGTCAGCGACGGCGGAGCAGGCCGTCGATCAGCCAGACGAGGTCGTCCTCCAGACGCTGACGCCGGCCCCGGCCGCTCGACCAGGCGCTCGCAGCTCCCACGATGGCGCCCTGCACGATGCCGGCGACCTCGTCGGCACGACGTCGGTCGAGCCCGGCGAACTCCACCAGGACGTCGGCTTCGAACGCCACCCCGACACGATCGGTGCCGGCACTCGCGCCGATGGTGGAGCCCGGACCCGTCAGCGCGGCCAGCACGTCGCGCCGAAGCGCGAGCTGGTCGAAGTACGTGCGGATCGCGACACGGGTGAGATCGTGTCGTGCGGGCGTCGCACGCATCGCGTCCCACACGGCGGTGCCCAGTGCCCGGACCTCGCGTCGGTAGAGGTCGACGAGCACGGCATCGATGTTGTCGTAGTGCTTGTACGGCAGGGCCTTCGACACACCGGCCGCAGCCGCGAGACGTTCCATCGACAGCGACGCAGCACCGTGAGCCACCACGAGCGTCGCTGCGGTGTCGAGCAGCTGGTGCCGCCGATCGTCGGATCGGAGACGGCGCCGGGGTGCGGCGACCACCAGATCGGTCATGCGCGCACGAGCGTCCGGAAGTTGGTCTCGTAGAACAGGTCGCGAGCGCGCTGATCGATGCCGTGGTCGTCGAAGGACTGCTCGAACCTGGCGATCGGGTCGCGGGTGCCCTCGGGATGCGGGTAGTCGCTCGAGAACAGGTACAACTCGGGCGACGAGATCTGCATCAGATGGCCGACGTCCTCGCCGGGGAACGGGGTGAAGCGGATCTGACGACGCACGTAGTCCGACGGTGCGAGTGAGAGCTCGCCGATCATCGGCTCGGTGCGCTTGAAGCTGCGGGCTGCGTAGTCGAGGCGTGCCATCAGCGACGGCACCCACGACGCACCCATCTCGATCACACCGCACGGGAGCGACGGGAACCGCTCGAACACGCCGTCGAGGATCATCGCCGTGAGGTAGGTCTCGGCCGCATGGTGCACCGACGGCAGGTCCTTGGCGCGCAGGTTCTCGCCACCGCCGTGCAGGTCGGTCGGTCGCGGCCGGCCGTTGCGGTGCCACGCCTTCGACACCGCACCGCGCCCGCCACCGATGTGCAACACGATCGGCACGCCGGCGTCCTGCAGTGCCGCCCACACCGGGTCGTGGTCGACGTGCGCGGGCGAGCGTCCGTCGGAGGGCGCGTGGATCATCCACATCGCCCGACAGCCGAGGCCGAGCGCCTCGTCCAGGGTGTCGAGCGACCGTGTCGGGTCGTTCAGCGGGAGGAACCCGACCGGCAGCAGGCGCCGGTCGTCGCCGCAGAACGCGGTGACCATGCGGTTGTGCGCGCTCGCGCCGCCGTACACGAGCGCGTGGTCGTCGGACATCGCGAACAGCCCGAGCGAGAACGTCGAGAAGACGAGTTGCGACGAGAACCCCAGCAGGTCCATCGCCCTCGTGCGTTCGGCGGTGTCCATCGCGCCCAACGCCAGCCAGCCCTTCGCCGACGCGATCACGTCGTGTTCGAGCTCGGCGGTGCGCACCGGGTCGCCGATGCGCTCCTGCCCGAGCCGGATGGCACGGTCGGCCGCTGCGCCACCCTTGTCGAGCACACGGCCGAGGTCGGGGAGGAGGTCGCGGGTGGCGGCGTCGGCGTGGTCGCGAAGCCAGTCGAGCCCCTCCATCAGGTGGCTGTCGGCGTCGTGGACGATCGATCGGTGTGCGTAGGTCATGGTGTCCCCCGTGTCCGGCGTACACGCCCCTCGGTGCCGCCGCTCGCCACAAGTTACGGTTCGTCACTTCGGGCGTCAAGTGCCGAGCGGCGTCCGACCGGGTGTGGCCGGACCTTTCGACCCTGGCGGCACGTCCCGTCCACTCGCGACGATCGAGGCGAGGGGATGGCACCGGCTCCGTCCGAGCGGTGCGGAAAGGGGGCACGAGTCGTGTCGCAGCCGACGGTCGCCGTCATCGGAGCCGGGTCGTGGGGGACGGCGTTGGCCGCACTGCTCGCCGATCGGGGCGAGGAGGTCGTGCTGTGGAGTCGCGAGCCCGAGGTGGCAGCGGGGATCACCGCCGAGCACCGGAACCCGCTCTTCCTCGCCGACGTCGATCTGCCGCCTCACCTGCGGGCGACGTCCGACCTGGACGAGGCGCTCGCCGGCGTCGAGGTGGTGGTGAACGTCGTCCCCACCCAACACGTACGCGACGTGTTCGAGGGTGCGCGACGCGCGCTGGTGCGGGCCTCGGTCGTCGTGACGTGTTCGAAGGGCATCGAGGCCGGCACGCTGCGCACCCCGGCACAGATCCTCGGCGACCTCGGCGTCGCAGCACATCGGGTGGTCGCGCTGTCCGGTCCGTCGTTCGCCCGTGAGGTGGTGGAGCGCTTCCCGACCGCGGTGACCGCAGCCGGCGTCGACCGGGGCCGCACGGTGCTGGTGCGCGAGTTGTTCGCCACCGACCGCTTCCGGGTGTACTCGAGCGACGACGTCGTCGGTGTGGAGATCGGCGGGGCGTGCAAGAACGTGGTCGCGATCGCGGCCGGCATCTCCGACGGACTCGGCTTCGGACACAACAGCCGTGCCGCGCTCATCACCCGGGGCCTGGCCGAGATCTCACGCCTCGGTGTGGCCCTCGGTGGGCATCCGCTCACCTTCGCCGGTCTGTCGGGCATGGGCGACCTGGTGCTCACCTGCACCGGTGGTCTGTCACGCAACCGGGCGGTGGGGGTGGCGTTGGGGGAGGGGCGCACCTGGGCGCAGATCGCCGCCGAGACCAACGAGGTGGCCGAGGGGGTGCACACGAGCCGATCGGCGCACGAACTCGGCCGCTCGGCGGGTGTGGAGATGCCGATCGCCGAGCAGGTGCACGACATCGTGTTCGCCGGTGCCGACGCCCACGACGCGATGCACGCCCTCACCGGTCGCTCCCAACGAGACGAGCGCGAGTTCTGACGATCGCTTCGTGAGCGAAATGCGCACATACGGCGCATCCGGCTCACGGAACGATCGGTTTCGTGAGCGGCGTGCGCACCGGCTGCGCATCCGGCTCACGAAGCGCTCGGACCGTGGCTTCCTGCGGGGTACTCCACGAGCGGGACGAGGTCGCGGCGCCAGGCGTCGAGCACCGGCTCGACCACACGCCACGCCTCTTCGGCCTCGTCGCCGCGCACCGCCAACACGTCCTCGGCGCCGAGCACACCGGCGAGCACGGTGGCGTAGGCGCTGAGCGACGGCTCGTGCTCCGGCGACGACAGCGCGACGGGCGCGGTGGCGATCGACGAGCGTGTCCGCCGCTCGGCCGCGCTGCTCGAGCTCACCCAGTACCTCGACCGCAAGCCGGGTCAGCTGTCGGGCGGACAGCGTCAGCGCGTGGCGATGGGCCGCGCGATCGTGCGGCGGCCGTCGGTGTTCTTGATGGACGAGCCGCTGTCGAACCTCGACGCGAAGTTGCGCGTGCAGATGCGCGCCGAGATCTCCGCGCTGCAGCGCGAACTCGGTGTCACCACCGTCTACGTCACCCACGACCAGGTGGAGGCGATGACGATGGGGCACCGGGTGGCCGTCCTGAAAGACGGCCTGCTGCAGCAGGTCGACACGCCCCAGCGCCTGTACGACCAGCCGGTGAACGCCTTCGTCGCCGGGTTCATCGGGTCGCCGTCGATGAACCTGTACCAGGGGAAGGTCGGGCGTGCGGACGATCGTTGGTCGATCTCGCTCGGTGCCCAGCGTCTGCTGCTGCCCGACGACCGCCCGGCGCTCGCGCCGTACGAAGGGCGCGACGTGGTGGTGGGCATCCGCCCCGAGGACTTCGAGGACGCGGTGCTCGCCCCGTCGGTGTCCGACGGTGCCGTGCTCACCGCGCCCGTGACGCTCGTCGAGTCGCTCGGTTCGGAGATCCTGGTGCACTTCCGGCTGGACGCGGTGGCGATCGATTCGGGCGACCCCGACGCGTCGGAGACGCTCGCGCACGAGCACACGCCGAACTCGGTCGGCAAGTTCAGCCCCCGCTCGTCGGTGCGTGCCGGCGACCTCGCCCAGATCGCCGTCACGGTCGACCACCTCCACTTCTTCGACCTCGACACCCGCGCCGCCATCCGCTGACCGGGAGGCATCACCCTTCGTGAGCACGATGCGCACCGGCAGCGCATCCGGCTCACGAAGGTGATCCGTCCGTGAGCACGATGCGCACCGGCAGCGCATCCGGCTCACGAAGGTGATCCGTCCGTGAGCACGATGCGCACCGGCAGCGCATCCGGCTCACGAAGGCGTCGCCTCGATACGCGACGTGCGGGAAGCACTCGGCCGGCGCAGGCGGTTTCCACGTCATGGGCGCCCTCAGCAAGCCATTCGTTCGCACCGGATCGGTCGCCATCGCGATCGCCGTCTCGACGGCGTGCGCGACGAACGAGCCGACACCCGACGCACGGTCACCGGTGGCGTCACCGGCATCATCGGCATCATCGGCATCGTCGGCGTCACCGGCGTCGTCGTCGGAGGCGGGCAGCGTGGCCACGGTGCCCGTCCTCCAGGTCGTGTCGTCGGCCGAGGAAGACGTGCCGTCGGCGTTGCTCGCAGCTCGCGGCGGCACGGTCCCGGGACTGCCCACGCCGGAGGTGTCGTTGCTCGAGCTGATCAGCGGCGGTCCGCCACCGGACGGCATCCCCCCGATCGACGAGCCGGTGTTCGTCGCCGCCGCCGACGCCGACTTCCTCGCCGACGACGAACCGGTGCTCGCGATCGAGATCGACGGCGATGCCCGGGCGTATCCGGTGCAGGTGATGATCTGGCACGAGATCGTGAACGACACCGTCGGTGGGGTGCCGGTGGCGGTGACCTACTGCCCGTTGTGCAACTCGGCGCTGGCGTACGACCGGCGAGTCGGAGACCGGGTCGTGAGCTTCGGGACCTCCGGGCTGTTGTGGAGGTCGGCCCTCGTGATGTACGACCGTCAGACCGAGTCGCTGTGGAGCCACTTCACCGGCGCAGCGATCGCCGGTGTCCTGACGGGCACGGAACTCGACACCTTCCCTGTCGCCACCGTGCCGTGGGGCGAGTGGCGTGATGCTCGTCCCGACGGGATCGTGCTCAGCCGCGACACCGGCGTCGAACGCGACTACGGGCGCAACCCGTATCCCGGATACGACGACGTGAACGGCACGCCGTTCCTGTTCGAAGGTGAGGTCGACGGTCGCTTCACCGCGATGACGCGGGTGGTGGGTGTCGAACTCGATGGTGCTGCGCTCGCGGTGCCGCTGATCGTGCTGCGTGAGCGGCCGGTGATCGATGCCGTGCTCGCCGGCGTCGACCTCACGGTGTGGTGGTCGCCCGGCACCGTGTCGGCGCTCGACGAGGGTGAGATCGTCGACGGCGACGACATCGGCTCGACCGGTGTGTTCGTCCCGATGGTGGACGGCCGCCGGCTCACGTTCAGGAGCGGGGCGGCGGGCGTCGTCGACGACGAGACCGGCTCGACGTGGAACCTCTTCGGCGAGGCGATCGCCGGCCCGTTGACCGGCGAGCGACTCGAGCAGGTGGCCCACGTCGACACCTTCTGGTTCGCATGGGCGGCGTTCCGCACCGACACGGCCGTCGTCGGCGAGTGAGCGCTCCGACACCGACCGATCGGGCGGCGCCAACCCGCTCGCGCCGGTGAACATTCCGAACTCTCCTCCCACCTCCCCGTGGTTCCGTCGGTGGTCCGGCGTCCTGCCGGGCCGATGACCAAGGGGGTTGTTCATGACAGGATGTGTTCGTCACTCGACCGATTCCGTGCGATGGCACCGCTGGTGCTGCGGGTGGTGCTCGGTGGGCTGTTCGTGTGGCACGGCATCGACAAGTTCGACGCCGGGATCGACATGGTGGAGCAGATGTTCACCATGTGGGGCGTCCCGGCGCCCGGACCGGCGGCCGTGCTCACGGCGATCATCGAGATCGTCGCGGGCGCGATGCTCGTGTTCGGTGCCGCCACCCGTGCGGCCGCGACGCTGCTGGGGATCGTGATGATCGGAGCGATCGTGTACGTGAAGGCCGACCTCGGGATCATCTCGAGCGAGCCGATGCCCGGCGCCGAGCTCGACCTCGCCCTGCTCGCCGGCTTGGTCGCGCTCGTGTTCCTCGGCCCCGGCCCGCTGTCCGTCGACGACAAGGTCGGCCTCGAGCCGTCGGCACGCTCGCTGCCGGACGACCCTGCGCCGTCGAAGCAGCCATCGCTCGCCGGTCGCTGAACACGGCATCGCTCCTGCCCACACGTCGGGGCGCCTCGTCGATCGGCGGGCGCCCCGACACGCGGGTCAGCCGGGGCTCGGGCGACGACGGAGCCGCTCGACGAGGCCGCGGCGTGCGAGGCTGTGCTTCACATGGACGGTCAGCTCGGCGTCACGTCCGCACATGGGACATTCGGCGACGTGCGCGCCGACCCGCCGACGCAGGTCGCCGTCGAGCTCGCCGTCGACGAACGCGTCGACGAAGCGCCGGTACCGGTGGTGGGCGAGTCGCAGCACGCCGGTGGGAACCCCTGGCACTCGAGATTGCTTCCAGCGGAATGACACGATCACCCCGCCGGGTTCCCGATCGCGTGTCCGACCCCCGACGGAGCCAGGCGCTGTTCGAGCAGTTCGTGCTGCCCGAGATCGAGGTGATGCTGCGCGTCGCCCGCTCGCTCACCCGCAACGACGCCGATGCGGAGGATCTGGTGCAGGACACCCTGATCCGGGCGTATCGGGCCATCGAGCGGTTCGACGGTCGGCACCCACGGGCATGGCTGCTCACGATCCTCCGCAACACGCACATCAACCGCAATCGGCGTCGTCGCCCGGAACTGATGCGCGATCCCGACGGCACGTCACGCGAGTTGCACGAGGTCCCCTCGCTCGAGCTGGCCGACGCATCGGTGGACGCCGGATTCGACGCCGAGGTGGAGCGGGCACTCGCCGAGCTCGACGAGCCGTTCCGACGTGTCGTCGAGCTGGTCGACGTGTCGGGCCTCACGTACGCGGAGGCAGCCGAGGTCCTCGGCGTGCCCACCGGCACCGTGATGAGCCGGCTGCACCGGGGGCGCGCCCGGATCCGGGATCGACTCGATCGTGCCGGTCTGGCCCCGAGGAGCCACTCATGAGGACATGGATCGATCGTCTCCGGCCGTCGAGCCGGCGGCCGATGTCGTGCGAGGAGGTGGGGCACTGGCTGCAGCACCATCTCGACGGCGAGCTCGACGAACGTCGTTCGGTGCGCCTCGTCGCCCACCTCGAGGACTGCCGTCGATGCGGCCTGGAGGTCGAGACCTACGAGCGGATCAAGCACTCGATCGCGAGCGGCCGCGAACCGATGCCGACCGAGGCGATCGAACGTCTCCGCGCCTTCGGTTCCCGCCTCGCGACCGGCGACGACGTGCCTTCGTGAGCGCGATGCGCACTGGCTGCGCATCCGGCTCACGAAGGGCTATGGGTAGAGCAGGGCGGGGATCTCCAGGCATCGGCGGATCCGCTGCACGAACGTCGCCGCGTCCCATCCATCGACCACACGGTGATCGAAGCTCGACGACAGGTTGAACACCTGCCGCGGCTGGAACGTACCGTCACGCCAGACGGGGCGGATCTCCAGCCGGTTGACGCCCACGATCGACACCTCGGGACGGTTGATGATCGGCGTGGTGACGAGACCACCGAGTGCACCGAGCGACGTGATCGTGATCGTCGAGCCGGTGAGTTCGTCACGGGTCGCCGTGCCCTGGCGGGCGGCATCGCTCACTCGTGCGATCTCGCGAGCGAGGCCGGCGACGTCGAGGTGCTCGGCGTGGCGCACCACCGGCACCATCAACCCGTCGTCGGTCTGGGTGGCGATCCCCAGGTGCACCGCGTCGTGCACGGTGAGCGTGAGGGCATCGTCGTCGGCGCCGGCCACGAGGTGGGCGTTGAGGCCGGGTTGCCCGAGGCACGCCAGGACCACGGCGCGCGCGATGAACGGCAGCATCGTGAGTCGGGCGTCGGCAGTGCGTTCGTTCAGCTCTGCCCGCAGCACCTCGAGCTCCGTCGCGTCGACGGCGTCGACGTAGGTGATGTGCGGGATCTCGGTCCACGATGCCGTGGTGCGCTGGGCGATCCGGCGGCGCACCCCGCGCAGGGGCCCGCTGCTCGGGGCGGGCCCGGCCACCGCGGCACGACCGCTCGGACCGCTCGGACCGCCCGGACCGCCTGGACCGCCCGCTCGTTCGACGAGGAGCCGATCGAGGTCGTCGTGCACCACTCGGCCCTCCGGTCCGGTGCCGCGCACGGTCGTGAGATCGAGGCCGAGACGATCCGCCCGGGAACGCACGGCGGGCGCGGCGAGCACTCGTCGCCGTTCGGCGACCGGCCCGGCCATGCCCTCGGGCGGCGTCGGTTCGGCGACGACCTCGGGCGGCGTCGGCTCGGTCACGACCTCGGGCGGCGTCGGTTCGGCGACGACCTCGGGCGGCGTCGCTCCCGGTGGAGCGGGGGCATCGCCGGCGAGTTCCACCAGCACCAGTTCCGATCCGACCGACAGCACGTCACCCGGCGATCCGCGCAGCTCGAGCACCACCCCACGAACCGGTGACACGACCTCCACGGTGGCCTTGTCGGTCATCACCTCGGCGAGCAGGGTGTCGGCGGTGACCTCGTCGCCGACGTTCACGAGCCACGAGATCAGCTCTGCCTCGGCGACGCCCTCGCCCACGTCGGGCAACCTCACCGGATAGGTGCTCATGCGCGCATCAGCTCCTGCATCGCCCGCCCCACACGTCGTGGCCCGGGGAAGTACGACCACTCGTGGGCGTGCGGGTACGGGGTGTCGAAGCCGCAGACGCGAGTGACCGGTGCTTCGAGGTGGTGGAACACACGCTCCTGCACGGTGGCGCTCAGCTCGGCGCCGAACCCGGACGTGCGCGTGGCCTCGTGCACCACCAGGCACCGACCGGTCCTGGCCACCGAGGCGGTGATGCAGTCGACGTCGAGGGGCACCAGCGTGCGCAGGTCGATCACCTCGGCGTCGATGCCGGTCTCCTCGGCAGCCGCCTGTGCCACGTGGACGAGCGTGCCCCACGCGAGCACGGTGAGTTCGTCACCCGGCCGATGGACACGGGCCGTGCCGAGCGGGATCGTGTAGTGCCCCTCGGGCACCTCGCCCAGTGGGTGCTGGCTCCACGGCACCACCGGCCGGTCGTGGTGACCGTCGAACGGGCCGTTGTACACACGCTTGGGTTCGAAGAACATGACCGGGTCGTCGCACTCGATCGCCGCGAGCAACAGTCCCTTCGCGTCGACCGGGTTGCTCACCACCACCGTGGTGAGGCCGGCCACGTGGGTGAAGAGCGCTTCGGGGCTCTGCGAGTGGGTCTGCCCGCCGAAGATGCCGCCCCCGCTCGGCATCCGCACCACGATCGGCGCGGTGAAGTCGCCGGCCGAGCGGTGGCGCAGCCGTGCGGCCTCGGACACGATCTGGTCGTAGGCCGGATACACGTAGTCCGCGAACTGGATCTCGACGCACGGCCGCAGCCCGTAGGCGGCCATGCCGATCGCGGCCCCGATGATGCCCGCCTCGCTGATCGGCGTGTCGAAGCAGCGATGCGAACCGAACCGCTCCTGCAGCCCCTGCGTGCACCGGAACACCCCACCGAAGTAGCCGACGTCCTCGCCGAACACCACCACCCGGTCGTCGCGCTCCATCGCCACGGCGTGTGCGTCGCGGATCGCCTCGATCATCGTCATTCGCGCCATGTCAGCGGCCCACCTGGTCGCGCTGCTCGCGCAGGTGGCGTGGCAGTTCGGCGTACACGTCGTCGAACATCGTCCGGGGATCGGCGGTGTGCCCGTCGCGCACGGATCCGTTCGCGTCGGCCTCGTCGAACGCCGCCGCGATCTCGGCGTCGACCGCGGCCTGCGTCTCGGCGTGGCGCTGCTCGTCCCAGGCGCCGACGACCTCGAGGTGACGTCGGAGCCGATCGATCGGGTCGCCGAGCGGGAAGCGGGCGACCTCGTCGTCGGGGCGGTACACCGACGGGTCGTCCGAGGTGGAGTGCGCCCCGCGACGCAACGTCACCCACTCGACGAGCGTCGGTCCACGGTTGGTGCGTGCCCGTTCGGCGGCCCAGCTCGTCGCGGCGAACACCGCGAGGTAGTCGTTGCCGTCGACGCGGATGGCCGGGATGCTGAACCCGTAGCCGCGGTCGGCGAAGGTCGCCGATGCGCCTCGGGCGAAGTCCTCCGGCGTGGAGATCGCCCACTGGTTGTTCACGACGTTCAAGATGACGGGTGCCTGATAGGTGGAGGCGAACACCAGCGCGGCGTGGAAGTCGCTCTCGGCCGATGCGCCCTCGCCGATCCAGGCGGACGCGATCTTGGTGTCGCCGCGCAGCGCCGACGCCATCGCCCATCCCACCGCCTGGATGTACTGCGTCGCCAGGTTGCCCGAGATCGTGAAGAAGCCGTGCTCCTTCGACGAGTACATCACCGGCAGCTGCCGGCCCTTCAACGGGTCGTGGTCGTTGGACAGCACCTGGTTCATCATCGTGACGATCGGATAGCCGCCGGCGACGAGCAGCCCCTGCTGGCGATAGGTGGGGAAGTTCATGTCGCCGGGCTGCAGTGCTCGCTGGTGGGCGCAGGCGATCGCCTCCTCGCCGAGCGCCTGCATGTAGAACGAGATCTTCCCCTGACGGTGCGCCCGCAGCAGCCGTGCGTCGAAGCTCCGCAGCAGCATCATGTCGCGCAGACCGCGCACCTTGTCGTCGGTGGTGAGCTCGGTCGGTACCCACTCGCCGACGGCCTGCCCCTCGGGGTCGAGCACCCGCACCAGCTGCTTGCGCATCAGCGCCACACGCTCGACCTTCTCGTCGAGGTCGGGTCGGCGCATCTCGCCGGCCGCGCTGATGAACGGCACCGGGTCGGGTGGCAGGTGACCTCGCGCCGGCTCGGGGATCCGCAGCCTGAGAGGTGGTCGCACCATCCCCACAGATTGGACGACGGGTGACCCATGCACAAGCGCCGTGTCCGGGCAGCGGCATAGGCTCGCCGGGTGACCGCCACCGACCGCGACGACGACGTCCGACGCCGGGTGCTCGACCACGTCGACGCCCTCCAGCACCCGATGATGCAGCTCGTCGAGTCGGTGGTGCGCATCCCGAGCGTCAGCGGGACCGACGGCGAGAACGACGCGCAGGCGTTCATGGCCGCACGGTTGGCCGAGGCAGGGCTCGACGTCGACCACTGGCGCATCGACCTCGACGAGATCACCGCCCAGCCGTCGTTCCCGGGGATGGAGGTGCCGCGCACCGAGGCCTGGGGCCTCGTCGGACGGCGTGCCGGAACCGGCGACGGAGCCACCCTGATGCTGAACGGCCACGTCGACGTGGTGCCGACCGGCGACCCCGACGCATGGCCCGCCGCGCCGTTCGCTGCCACCACCCGAGGCGGGGCGCTGCTCGGGCGCGGCACCTGCGACATGAAGGCCGGTCTGGTGGCCGCGCTGTGGGCGACCGAGGCGATCGCTGCTGCCGGCGTACGGCTGCGCGGCGACCTGTTGGTGGCCCCGGTGCAGGGCGAGGAGGACGGTGGACTCGGCACGTACGCCACGCTCGATCGCGGTTGGCGGGCCGACGCCTGCGTGATCCCCGAGCCGACCTCGCTCGCGATCGTGCCCGCCAACTCGGGGGCGCTCACGTTCCGCCTGCGCGTGCGGGGCGAGGCCACCCACGCCGCCCGCCGGCTGGAGGGCGTGAGCGCGATCGAGAAGTTCCTGCCGGTCTGGCATGCGCTGCAGGCACTCGAGCAGCGCCGGCACGAGGTGGTCGACCCGCGGATGAGTCGCTGGTCGCTGGCCCATCCGCTGTCGATCGGGCAGGTCCGTGCGGGCGACTGGGCGTCGTCGGTGCCCGACCTGTTGGTGGCCGAAGGGCGTCTCGGCGTGGCGATCGGCGAGCCGGCCGAGCACGCCCGGGCCGCGCTCGAGCGGGCCGTCGGCGAGGCGTGCGACGGCGATCCGTGGTTGCGGACCCATCCCGTCGAGGTGGAGTGGTGGGGCGGCCAGTACGCATCGGGCGCGATCGACCCCGACAGCCCGCTCGTCGGCTGGGTGGGCGATGCGCACCGGGTGGCTGCGGGGACGTCGACCAGCCCGGAGGTGTACGGCGCACCCTATGGCAGCGATCTCCGTCTGCTGACGGGGATGGGCGGGATCCCGACACTGCAGTACGGCCCGGGCGATGCCCGTCTCGCTCACGGCCCGTACGAATCGGTACCGATCGACGAGGTGCTCGTCACCGCACGCACGCTCGCACTCGTGGCGTTGCAGGTGTGCGGCGTCGGCACCGTCGGCTGAGGTCGCAGGACCTTCGGCCCGGGACCTTCGACCCGGGACCGTCGACCCGGGACCGTCGACCCCGTGGCGGCATCGGGTGCCGCCCGGACGATCGTGCGGGGTATGAGTTCGATCCGGGCAGGTGTCGACGAGGCGGAGGCGACGTTCGACCTCGGCGAGCTGTTCTTCTCGACCACCGATCGCAAGGGCTTCATCCTCTCCGCGAACTCGGTGTTCACCCGGGTGAGCGGCTACTCGAAGGACGAGTGGCTCGGCGCGCCGCACAAGCTCGTCCGTCACCCCGACATGCCGCGTGTGGTGTTCGCCCTGCTGTGGGATCGTCTCGAGCGGGGCCTGCCGGTGGCGGCGTACGTGAAGAACCGGACGAAATCGGGTGCGTACTACTGGGTCATGGCGCTGGCGTTCCCGATCGGCGACGAGTTGTTCTCGCTGCGGCTGAAGCCGTCGTCGGCGCTGCTGCCCGTCGTCGAGTCGCTGTATCGCGACCTGCTGGCGGAGGAGCAGTCGATCGAGATGTCCGACCGCCGGTCGTCGGCGATCGATGCGTCGCGAGCATCGCTGCAGCGCGCCCTCACCGCACTCGGCTTCGCCGACTACGAGGCGTTCATGGCCCGTGCCCTCCCCGCCGAGGTCGCGTCCCGCTTCGCCGCGCTCGGTGCCGGTGCCGGGCGTCTGCACCTGTCGCCGCGCGACAGCGTCCTGTGCGGCTCGCACGGTGCGTGTCAGGGCGGACTCACCTCGCTCGTGCGCATGAGCTTCGGCCTGGAAGGGCTCGAGACGCTCGCCGCCTCCTATCGCGAGGCCGCGATCGGCCTGGCAGAGCTCGCCGACGAGGTGAGCATGTTCGCGGTGAACGCCGGGCTGACGGCGGCCCGTACCGGCCGACGCTCGCAGGTGCTCGGCGAGATCGCGCGGCTGATGCGGGAGGCCGCACACGACATCACCGTCGAGGTCGACCGGCTCGTCGGGTTGCTCGACGCCGGCACCCGCCACATCCGCTCGCTGTCGTTCGACGTCGGACGCTCGTCGTTGGCGCTCGAGGTGGTCGGCCAGTTCCTCAGCGAACTCGACGACGGCCGACTCGCCGGCGAGCTCGACGAAGCGCAGGCGCGCCGCGACGCCGTCGCGCTGCTCGGCTCCACCGTCGAGCTGATCGAGTCGGCGGTGGCACGCCTGGTGGCGCTGCCATCCACGCTCGGCGCGCTGTACGCCTCGTTGCGTCGCCTGCTGCGGCATCTGCGCAGCTTGCGGATCCTGCGGATCCGTGCCGAGGTCGACTCGGCAGGTGACGATGCCGCGGAGGAGTTCTCCGACATCGTCGCCCGGGTGGAGGCCGACCTCGTCCGTGGTCTCGAGCGACTCGAGGCGCTCGTCGCCGAGACGGTGATCGCCCAACGCCTCGACGCCGTCGCCCAAGCCCGCGAGCTCACCTCGCACGCCCGAGCACTCGGCTCCGGCCGCGACATGCTCGCCGCCGGCCTCGTGAATCAGATGAGCCCGAGTGCCACCATGGCCTGAGCCACCCGGTGGAAGCCGGCGATGTTGGCGCCGGTGACGAGATCGTTCGGCGCGCCGTACGCGTCGGCGGTCTCGTGGCACAGCTGGTGGATGTTGCGCATGATCTCCTCGAGGCGGGCCTCGGTGTGTGCGAACGTCCACGAATCGCGCGAGGCGTTCTGCTGCATCTCGAGCGCCGATGTCGCGACGCCACCGGCGTTGGCGGCCTTGCCCGGCCCGAACGCGATCGTCGCCTCGGCGAAGATCCGCACCGCCTCGGGCGTGCACGGCATGTTCGCGCCCTCCACCACGGCGATGCACCCGTTGCGCAGCAGCGTCGCGGCGTCGGCACCGGTGAGCTCGTTCTGGGTGGCCGAGGGGATGGCCACGTGGCACGGCACCTCCCACACGTTGCCGGCCGGCACGAAGCGAGCCGACGCACGCCGATCGGCGTACGCCTCGACACGGGCGCGCTCCACCTCCTTCACCTGCTTCAGCAGCGCCAGATCGAGCCCCGCCGGATCGTGCACCACACCGGACGAGTCGGAGCACGCCACCACGACCGCCCCGAGCTGCTGCAGCTTCTCGACGGCGTAGATCGCCACGTTGCCCGAGCCCGACACCACTGCGGTGCGGCCGTCGAGCGAGGTCTCACGAGTGGCCAGCATCTCCTGCAGGAAGAACGCGGCACCGTACCCCGTGGCCTCGGTGCGCACCAGCGCCCCACCCCAGTCGATGCCCTTGCCGGTGATCACGCCGCTCTCGTACCGGTTCGTGATCCGCTTGTACTGCCCGAACAGGTAGCCGATCTCGCGTCCACCCACGCCGATGTCGCCGGCGGGCACATCGGTGTACTCGCCGAGGCTGCGGGCCAGCTCGGTCATGAAGCTCTGGCAGAACCGCATGATCTCCGCGTCGCTGCGGCCCTTCGGATCGAAGTCGCTGCCGCCCTTGCCGCCGCCGATCGGCATCCCGGTGAGCGCGTTCTTGAAGATCTGCTCGAAGCCGAGGAACTTGATGATCCCGAGGTTCACCGAGGGGTGGAAGCGCAGGCCGCCCTTGTAGGGGCCGAGGGCGCTGTTGAACTGCACGCGCATCCCCCGGTTGATGTGCACGTCGCCGGCGTCGTCCTGCCACGGCACACGGAACATGATCTGCCGCTCGGGCTCGCACAGCCGCTGGATGATCTCGTGTTCGGCGAACTCGGGATGGCGGTCGATCACCGGCCCGAGCGTCTCGAGCACTTCCCGAACGGCCTGGTGGAACTCGACCTCGCTCGGGTTGCGCCGCACGACGTCGTCGAACACCGATGCGAGCCGATCGTCGATCACGCCGTTCATGCGGCGCACCGCACGCAGGTCGTGACGTCGGCCAGGGCGGCGAGGCGCTCGGGACCGATGTCGCCGCCGCAGCGCACGCACCGTCCGTACGAACCGTCGTCGAGTCGCTCGACGGCGTGTTCGGCGTCGGCGAGCTGGCGGCGGGCGTGATCGAGCAGCAGCCGGGTCGCGTCGCGGTCCTCCTGGATCACCTCGGGGTCGGCGAGGAGTTGCTCGTACTCGGTCTCGAGCTCGGCCACCTGGCGAGCCGCGTGCGCGAGTTGGTCGCGCAGCCGATCGCGGTCGTCGGGGTGGCCGCCCGCGTCGGGGCGCGCCGAAGGTGCAGCGGACATCGAGGTCTCCGATCTCGGGGATGCGACGGTGCGGCGACGACGCTGGCGCGCGCGGGGTGAACGGTAGGGGTGCAGCACCCCGCCTGCGCTCGGCGACAGCAGTGCTTCAGTCGCGCAGCACCCAGGAGAACGCTGCAGGGTCGGGCCGGAGGTTGCGCCATCGCTCGACCGGCGCCGACGTGGCGAGCAACGAGTCGCCCGCCCGGAGCACGGGAGCGTCGCCGTCGACGTCGACCTGCACCAATCCGCGAACGACCACGATCAGCTGGCTGCCGCGGTGCGTCACCGGCGGCTCGCCCTGTTCCCCACCATCGAGCAGCACGAAGAACGCTCGCAGGCCGGCCGAGACGTCCCCTGCCAGGGCACGCACACCGGAGCCGTACGAGACCCGGCCCCGGTCGTGACGAGCGAGTCGATAGCCAGGACGTGGCTGCGACATGACGAGCCGGTCGAGGCTGACCTCGAGGCGGTCGGCGAGCGCGATCAACGTGTCGACCGACAACCCGCGCGCGCCCGACTCGGCCTGCGAGATCGCACTCGGCGTCACCCCGGCGACATGTGCCAGTTGCGCCTGCGAGAGACCGAGCTCACGCCGCAACGTGGCCAGCCCACGTGCCAGGCGGCCGGCGCTCGGATTCCGGCGCAGCTCGAGCGCGCCGTCCACCACTCGTGTGTCGTGCACCGAGCCCACCACGACGGCCGGACGCGACTCGGCCTTCGTGACGCGCAGCCGTCCCTGGTGCGTTTCGAGCATCACCTGGGTCACCTGGCGGATCCGGGTGAGGACCTGGTCGCCGTGCGCGGGCGAGATCCACCAGTAGGTGAGCGCCCCGGCCTGCAACATGGTCGGGCAGGTGCGGGCGAAGAACGACACGGTGTGTGCCTCGCCCCATCGCCGCACCAGATCGTCGAAGCCGCGAACCGACACCGAGCACGAGGGGTGGGCGGCGAGATACGCCTCGACCGCATCGGCCAGTGCCGTCGGGGTTCCTCGGCGCGCGCCGGCCGACCCGTCGATCACATCCACCCCGGCGGGGACCGGCCGTCGTCGTTCGGCGGCCGAGCAGGCCACCACCACGGTCGGGCGGACGGCCACCGAGCGGGTGAGGAAGGGTGCTTCGACGGCCTGCCAGATCGCCCGGTCGGTGCCGACCCACACGACGTTGTCGCCGGCGATGAGGCCGCCGAGGAGGTCGTCGACGGCTGACGAGCCGCTGGACAGTGATGCTGGATCGAAGATGGATCGCACATTAGCCGTGCTGTCGGCAGCCCCACCGGCGTCCCCCGGCCCGGCGGACCCGTATCCTGGTGCGCAGCGCCGGTCGACCGACCGGTGCTCCGACGAGGGGCGCCCGTACCGGCAGGCACGACGGGCGTGGAGGTGGATCGTCGTGGCATGGATCGTGCTGGTCGTGGCCGGTTTGTTCGAAGTGGCGTGGGCGACGTTGCTCGAGCGCAGCCAGGGACTCACGCGCCCGGGGCCGACGGCCGGGTTCGTGGTGACGCTGGCGGTGAGCATGTGGCTCCTCGCCACGGCCACCCGGGTCATCCCACTCGGCACCGCGTACGCCGTGTGGGTGGGCATCGGTGCCGCAGGGACGTTTGCGGTGGCCGTGGTGTGGCGCGGCCAGCACACCAACCCGGCACAGGTGGCGGCGATGGTGGCACTGGTGGCCGCGATCGTCGCGGTGAAGATGACGGCCACGCCGCACTGAGGGGGCGGGAGGAGTAACGTCGGCCCCGGGCGAAGCGATCGGGGGGTCGTATGAACGTTCGGAGCATCCTCGAGCAGAAGGGGAGCGACGTCGCCACCGTCGGGGTGGACGACACCGTCGCCCAGGCCTCGGCGCAGCTGCGCGACCGGGGCGTGGGAGCGCTGGTCGTCACGCCGGACGGTGCCCGCATCGTCGGCATCGTCTCCGAGCGCGACATCGTGCGCGCCGTGGCGTCGCACGGGGCGTCGGCGCTCGGTCGCTCGGTGGGCTCGGTGATGACGTCGG
This sequence comes from Acidimicrobiaceae bacterium, assembly GCA_020637235.1. Classification (GTDB taxonomy): domain Bacteria; phylum Actinomycetota; class Acidimicrobiia; order Acidimicrobiales; family Ilumatobacteraceae; genus VFMC01. The sequence goes on from JACJWG010000023.1 coordinate 28,727, forward strand.
AGGTCGTCACCTGTGGCACCGCCGACACCGTCGAGCACCTGATGACCCTCATGACCGAGCGTCGCATCCGCCACGTCCCCGTGGCCGACGCCGACGGTCGGCTGGGCGGCATCGTGTCGATCGGTGACGTGGTCAACGCCCGCGTGCGCGAGTTGCACCTAGAGAACCAGGCGCTCACCGAGTACATCCACCAGGGCCGCTGAACCTGCTGGGTCAGCGCCGGCCCTCGGGCTCCTTGCCGGCGACGACCGAGAGGGTGCGGTAGATCGTGTGGATGCGGTCGGCGCTCCGCTCGATCGTGTAGCCCTGTTCGTAGCGCTGTCGGCCGCGACGACCCATCTCCGCTCGCCGGGCAGGGTCGCGCAGCAGCGATTCGAGCGCCAGCGCGAGGGCTCCCGGGTCGTCGGCCGGCACGATCAGCCCGGTCGTGCCGTCCTCGACCACCTCCGGGATGGCAGCGATCGCCGTCGACACCACCGGGAGCCCGGCCGCCATCGCCTCGACGATCGCCACCGGCTGGTTCTCGCGCCGTGTGGCCAGCACGAAGACGTCCGACGCGGCGAGCTCCGCCCGTGCCACCTGCTCCGGCCACCACCCGGGGAACGAGACCCGAGCGGTGAGCCCGAGCTCGTCACGAACCGCCGTCCAGGCTGCGACGTCACCGGGCCCGGCCAGATCGGCACGCCAGTCGAGGTCGTCCGGGAGGCGGGCCAGGGCGTGCAGGAGGACGTCGGTGCCCTTGCGCTCGCCGACGAGCCCGAGCGAGATCATGCGGGCCTGCGCCCGTGTGGGGTCGGCGAGCTCGCCGGTGTCGGGGACGCCGTTGGGGATGATGGTCACCCGGCCCGGCTCGACGCCGAGCTGCTCCACGGCGAGGTCGTACCAGTGTCGGCCGCACACGATGACGTGGTCGACCGACCGGAAGAACCGCCGGACACGCGAGGCCCGCCGATCCGTGAGTGACGCGTACCACTCGTCGTACCCGCTGCCGTGCAGGTGTGCGACGGTCGCGCAACCTGCAGCGCGGGCGACGGCGATGAACCGTTGCTTGCGCCAGGTCGAGTTGCCCGGTGCGATGTTGACGTGCACCACGTCGAACCGGCGCCGGCGGCACCGCAGGGCGAACCGGGTGAGGATGCCGGGCTCGGCGAGCATCCGCAGGACCGGCCGGCCGGAGCGGATCGTGCGGTGGACGCTCAGGTCGACGTCGGGGACCACCGCCGACCGGCGCTCGAGGTAGGCGCAGAATCGGGAGATGCCGCCGAGACCGGACGTGCCGTTGGGGCTGACCAGCGCGACGCGGATCGTCTCCCGACGGTCGTCCGGTGCGGGTGGTGTCGCGCGATCGAGGGTCACCGGCGGTCACATCGTCGTGTCCGCCGGGACGCCGAGCTCGACCATGCGCTGCACATCGATCGCCGACCCTAGGCGAGCCACGACGATCGGCGCCGGATCACCAGGGGCCGGTCACCGCGTCCAGCACCGCACGACCAGCAGTTCTTCGTGAGCCGAATGCGCACCGGCTGCGCATCCGGCTCACGAAGAACGTCGCCGTGGTGGACGGTGGCGTCCCCCATCGATTCACTCGGGTGGCGAACCCGCCGACGACCGGAGTCCCGGGGCAGCAGAAGTGCCGTCGGGGGTGAACGGAGTGGCGAACGAGAAGGCCTCGGGGGAGGGGCCGTCGGACTCGAGGCGTTCGAGGCGGGCGACGGCTTCGTCGACGGGCGGGATCGTGCCGGCCGGTACCCACCAGCACACCATCCGGCTCGACCCGTCCTCGAACCACTCCTTGCGGCGGCGGAAGTAGGCCCCGTGGCCGCTGCGGTAGGTGAAGTGGCGCAGCGAGTCCAGGTCGGTCCAGACCGAGTAGTTCACGATGAGCAGCGGGTCGTCGTAGACCTGCACGTAGCTGGCCGAACGGTCGTCGTCGCTGGTGAGTCGCCACACGAAGCCGGGGCTCACCTCGGCGATCAGGTTGACCGCCTCGAGTACCGAGGTGAACTCGGCGTTCGACGCGTCGTCGAGCGGAGCGTTCAGACGTGCGATGTTGAACTCGGCGAGATGGTGGGCCACGAGCCGACTGTAGCACCGACACGAGAACATGTTCTCGTGTCGATAGGCTGTCGCACGTGTCGTCCTCCGATCTCGATCGTGTCGCCGGTCGACCGCTCGCGTCGCGACGGGACAGTCGCGAGACGCGTCGGCAGCTCGTCGACGGCGTCGGCTCGTACGCAGCGGCGCACGGTCGCCCGCCTGCGCGACTGGCCGACGTCGCCCAGCACGTCGGCGTCTCCACCGCCACTGCGTACCGGCACTTCGCATCGCTCGACGATCTGGCCAACGCGCACCTCGCCCGTGTGCCCGAGCACGCGGTCGCGCTGTTCGGACGAGCTCGCCGTCGCGCCACGGATCCCGAGGCGGTGTTCGAGGCGTGGAACCGCGCGTGGGTCGCGTCGTGTCTCGAGCACGCGTCCACCACCGTGCCGTTGCGCTCGGCGAAGGGCTTCCTGCAACGTCGCGCCGAGGGCGATCCGCTCGTCACCTACGTGTGCGAACAGGTGGCACCCTTGCTGGAGGCGTGCGACGTGCCCGTCGACGTCGGGCTCGCCGTGTGGAACGTCGTCAGCGATCCTCGCGAGGTCATCGACCTGCGCGAGACGCTCGGCTGGTCGCCGCAGCGGATCACCCGGCACGTCACGCGCACGACCCTTGCCGTGCGCCACTGATCCGTCGGCGGTCGCGCTCAGGACCAGCCGCCGTCGTTGCTGACGACCTGGCCGAAGAGGAAGGTGGACGTGTCGCCCGCCAGGTAGAGCGCGAGCTCGGCCGTCTCGTGCGGCCGGCCGAGCCGGCGGGCCGGCACCTCGGTGCGGAGCCGCTCGCGGAAGCGCTCGTTCTCCATGATCGAGGGCGGGTAGTACGTGTCGTTCTCGACGAAGTTCTGTGCGATCGCGTTGAGGCGCACGCCGTGTGCGGCCAGCTCGTGGCCTGCCGAGCGGACGAACGCGTTCTGCGCCGCTCGCGCCGCCACGTAGCTGATCGCGTGCGGCGTCATCCGCCGCAGCGGCGACGACGACGTGATCGCGACGATCGACCCCGAACCGCGCTCGACCATCTGGCGCGAGGCCGCGCGCACGAGACGCATCAGCGGGTGCACCATCGCGTCGAAGCCCTCCACCCAGCGCTCGTCGTCGATGTCGGCGAGGCGGGCGCCGTAGGCCGGCAGGTCGAGGTTGGCGACGACGGCGTCGACGTGGCCGGTGCGCTCGATCAGCTCGTCGGGCTCGGTCGCGGCGAGCAACGCGCCCGGGTCGGCCACGACGTCGGCGCCCTCGGCGCGGAAGAGTTCGACGATCGGCGGCCCCATGTACGTGGTGCAGCTCGTCACCAGGATGCGCTTGCCCTCGAGTCGAGCGCCGGTGCTGCTCATCGATCCCCCTCGTGTCGTGGCTGCGATCAGCGGCCCGTGAAGCGGGCCGGTCGTCGTTCGACGAACGAGGCGATGCCCTCGGCGAAGTCGGCGCTCTCGCGCGTGATCCGGCTCATCTCCTCGATCGCGGCGATGGCCGCGCCCTGCCCGGCGGCCGTGGCCAGTCGGGCGTTGGAGATCATCGCGCGGAGTGCGACGGGGGAGCAGGCGAGCATCTCGCGTGCGAGTTCGATCGCACGGTCGATCTGCGTGCCGGCCGCCACGACCTCCTGCACGAGACCGATGCGGTACGACTCGCCGGCATCGAACTCGTCGGCTCGCAGGAGGTGGTACATCGCGTTGCCCCACCCGGCGCGTTCGACGTAGCGGATGGTGGCGCCACCGATCGCGGCGATGCCGCGCTTGGGTTCGAGCTGGCAGAACCGCGTGCCCTCGGCCGCGATCACGATGTCACCGGCGAGCGCGATCTCGATGCCGACCGTGAAGCAGATGCCCTGCACCGCGGTGATCAGCGGGCGAGAGAGGCGACGGCCGAGACCGAACGGATCGACCATCGACGGGTCACGCCACGTCGTGTCGGCGCCCGGCGCGAAGAACAGCGGCATCTCGAGTCCGGCGGTGGTGTGTTCGCCGGCGAAGGTGAGCACTCCCACCCACAGCTGCTCGTCGTCGTCGAGGCGGGTGAGCGCGGCCGACAGTTCGGCCATGATCTTCGGCGTCATCGCGTTGCGCTTCTCGACGCGGTCGACCTGGATCACCAGCACGTGGTCGTCGACGACCGTGGTGGTGACCTGACCGTGTTCGTGACGCGTCGACGCCGGATCCTCCGCAGTGGGTTGCATGACGCAACCGTATCGCATGTGGCGCCGACGAGCCCGCACCGGAGCGCGCCGACGCGAACGCGACGTCCGATCGCCGCCGGTGGCGGCGCCCGCTCGTCCGTACGGTGACGGCATGTCGTTCCGCATCGCCCCACTGCCCCCGTCGACCGCAGCTCGCCTGCGCGAGGCGGCCACGGTCGTCCGTGTCGCCGACGAGTCGCCCGGCTACCCCTGCCGGGCGTGCCTGCGCGACGCGGCGCTGGGAGAGGAGATCGTGTTGGTCTCGCACGACCCGTTCGCCGGCTGGGACGCCGCCGAGTCGTCGCCGTACCGCTCGGCGAGCCCGATCTACCTCCACCGTCGCGACTGTTCCGGCGACGTCGATCCGGATCCGGTGCCCGACCAACTCGCGCGGCGCCGACTGTCGGTGCGCGCCTTCGACGAGCGGGCGATGATGCTCGACGGTCGTGTGGTGGACGGTGTCGAGCTGCGCGCGACCCTCGACGAGCTCACCGCCGTGCCCGGTGTGGCGAGGGTGTTCGTGCACAACGCCGGCCCCGGATGCTTCGCTGCTGCGGTGGAGGTCGTCGGCGGCTGATCGAGTGTCCTCGCCCGGAGACACGCCGATCGCCCCCATGCGACGAACCACGATCGGTCACCCACGCCGAGGGCCGACGTCACACGGCTGGACGCCGTTCCCGCCCGAGTCAGGTGTCGAGGAGGTGGACGAGCCCCGTGGTGCCGTCGACACGGATCCGGCTGCCGTCGCTGATCAGCCGAGTCGCGTGCTGGACGCCGACCACTGCCGGCAACCCGTACTCGCGGGCCACCACGGCGCCGTGGGTCATCGGTCCGCCGACTTCCGTCACGAGCCCGGCAGCCGCGACGAACAACGGGGTCCAACTCGGGTCGGTGCCGGTGGTGACCAGGATGTCGCCCGGTGCGAGCTCGATGTCGTCGAGGTCGAGCACCACCCGGGCGCGACCCTCGATCAACCCGGTCGAGACGGCGACGCCCGCCAGCGCGTTCGCAGGCACGTCGTCGCGTCGGTGGTCGCCGGACCATCCTCGGCCGTCGGAGGTCAGCACCCGCGGCGGTACCAGTCGCTCGTGCAGCAGGTGTTCCTCGCGGCGGAGGTGCACCAGGGCGTGGTCGACCTCGCCGGTGCGAAGCACCTCGTGCAGCTCGGCGAAGGTGAGGTACCACGCATCCTCCACCTCGCGGAGCACGCCGGTGGCGACGAGGCGATCGAGCTCTCGGAGCACGGCCTGCTTGTAGCACCAGAGCCGGCGGACGATGCCGTACTTCGGGTACTCGCGGTAGCCGACGAACGTGCGCACCCGCTCGATCATCGCCGCCGTCTCCGCCGCCCGGGCCTCACCTCCCGGCTGCGTGCGGAGTCGGTCGAGCACCGACCGCGCCTCGTCGAGCGCCGCACGGCGGCCGGTCTCGAAACGCCGCTGCGCCGCGCCGGGCGCCTCGTGCTCGACGTGGCCGAGGATCACCGGCACCAGGGTGCTCGGCCGCTCCGCCCAGCGGGTGCGGGTGATGTCGATCTCGCCGACGCAACGCATGCCATAGCGCTCGAGGAACACCGCGATCGCTCGGCGCACCTCCGATCCGCCCGGCACGTCGTTGAGCCGTTCGAGGACGCCGTCGTCGGCGTCACGCATGCGTGCCACGACGTCCGTGTGCGGACGGACGACGTCGGCCACGTCGAGCAGCGCGAGTCCCATCTCGGAGGTGACGTTGCCGGGCGCCGACCGGGTGAGCACGTCGGCGACGCCTTCGGCCCCGAGCCACTCGGCCAGCCGCTCGTTCAGCCATCGCGTGGCCTCCATGCCGGTCGTGATCACGTGCATGCTGCGCGGGTCGGCGATGAGCCGCCGCAGCTCGGCGAGGTCGGCCACGATCGCGTCGAACACATCCGCGCCGCGTCGAGCGGCGAGGTCGGTCGCCAACGCGCCGACCGAGTCCTCGTTCTCGGCGACGAGGCGGGCGACGAGCTCCGGGTCGGGGTCGAGCAGCCCCGCTCCGGGGACGACCGGCGGCGGTGGCGGGGCGGCGCCGTCCTCGATCGTGCCCACCAGGCCGGCGTCGACGATCGAGGTGAGTGCGTCGCCGATCAACGGGTCGGCCGTGCCCAGCCCGGCGATCATCCCAGCCCGCGACGTCGGTGAGGCGAGTGCATCGGTGATGTCGACGAAGAGCCGGCCGCCTGCTGCGTCCATGGGGCGGAGCGCCACCATCTGCCACAGCGACCGCCCGAAGGGACGCATGGCCTCGGTCATCATCTGCTGATGACCGACCGACACGTACACCCGGAATCGGTCGTCAGCTGCACGGGGGGCGGGAAACGGCGGTGTGGGGGTGGCGGGGTCGTGGGGGATGGGCGGGGTGTCGGGCGTCGTCATGGGACGACCATCGAACGCACGCCAGGGGTCCTTGCGGCAAGCCCCCTGGTGCCGACTACGGTGGGAGTCGAGGGGGAGTGGCGGCTGAGAGGTGGGGGCTCAGCGGCGCCGGTAGTCGCCGATGTAGTGCGTCTGGCCGCGCCCGTAGATCACGTCGCAGTAGTTGCCGTCGGGCACGCGTGACGGGTCGTCGAGGCGCATGTCCGCGACTGCGTCGTCGTCGAGCTCGATGCCGAGGCCGGGTCGCTCCCCGAGGTCGAGCAGGCCGTTCGTCACCGTGAGCGGCACGCCGAGCAGTTCCTCGATGAACCGGTTGCCGGTCTGGTCGATCTCGACCGTGATGCCGTTCGGCGACGCGGCCACCGCATGCGCGTTGGCCACGACGGCCACGGCGTCGCACCAGCTGTGTGGCGCGAAGCGCACGCCCGTCGCCGCGGCCTCGGCCGCGATCTTCACGACCTCGGTGATCCCGCCGGCACGACTCGCATCGGCCTGCACGATGTCGACGGCGCCGGCGCGCAGCCACTCGCGGAAGCCGTGGATCGCCATCTCGTTCTCGCCGATCGCGATCGGCACCGACGTGGCGTTGCGCAGGGTCACGAAGTCGTCGAGGTCGTCCGTGGCGAGCGGCTCCTCGAACCAGAAGGCGCGCTGGTCCTCGAGCACCTTCGCGAACGCGATCGCATCGTCGAGTGCGAACCGCCACGTGCCGTCCACCATCAGGTCGCGGTCGGGACCGAGCACCTCGCGTGCTGCGGTCACGGCGGCGACGTCGTAGTCCCAGTTCCACCCGGCGCGTATCTTGGCGCGGGTGAAGCCGCGGGCGATGGCCCGCTCGCACCCGGCCGCCACGGCCTCGGGCGAGCTGTAGAGCATCCCCGACGCGTAGGCCGGTACCTCGCCGGAGGTGCCGCCGAGCAGGCGCCACACGGGCTGCCCCTCGACCTTGCCGCGCAGGTCCCACATCGCCTGGTCGATGCCACCGATCGCCGTGACGGCGGCTCCCTTCCGCCCGTACCAGCGGCTGATGCCGTGCAGCCGGTTCCAGTGGCGCTCGGTCGCGCGTGGGTCGTAGCCGACCACGAACGGGGTCAGGTGGTCGACGGCCGCCTGCACCAGCGCCGGATGGGCATAGGCAGAGCCGATGCCCACGAGCCCGTCGTCGGTGGTGAGCCGGACGATCGTGGTGAGCCGGCCGTGCACCGGCCCGCCGGGCGTCGAGAACGTGGCGTCGGGCGGCATGGCGAAGCGCAGGTGGATGCACTCCACGCGATCGACGACGGTCATCGGGTCCTCCTCGGGGGCGGGTTCAGGCGGGCGAGGTGTCCGGCCAGGCAGCGGCGAGCAGGCCGAGCACGCCCGGCCAGCGACGCACGAAGTGGGCGTGCACCGAGTGCATCCACTCCTCGGTCTCGGGGTAGAAGAAGCGCCGGTAGCGCGTGAGGTGTGGTGCGGCCGCCGGGTCGTCCCGGTCGCCGTGCAGCTTGATCCACACGTCGAGCGGGAAGATGTACTGGTCGGCGGGACCGAGCTGCTCGGTGCCCGCCTCGCAGGTGAGCGTGCGGACGGCGAGTTGCGGCCGACCGTCGGCGAACCAGTCGTAGAAGTCGAGCCGTTCGGCGTTCGGCCACTGTTCGCCCAGGTGCTCGGTGAACAGCTCGTCGTTGGCGGAGCCGGGCGCGTCGGGGTGGAACACCACGGTCTCGCCGGACGGGCCGACGGCGGTGTGGAGGTCGAGCACCAGCAGCTTCCTCGCCGACCCCAGGTGCGCAGTGGCCACGCGGTCGAGCAGGTGCTTCGACCACGTCGGGCCGTCACCGACCCAGGTGATCGCGTCGGGGTGCTCCGCCTGGCCGGCGGCGATCGCCTCCATGAGCGGCTCGACGCCGTATCGCTCGACCAGCTCGCGGGCCCGACCACGGGTCGACAGCAGTTCGTCGATCGACCGCATGCGTCCGTAGCCCATCGTCTCGTGGAAGTCGGTGAAGACCGGGTTCGGCGGAGCCGGGTGGTGACAGAAGTAGTGGCCGCGCAGCAGCTCGACGTTGTCCTCGTTCTCGCGGCTGCTCCACGCGGTGCCCCACGGATTCACGAGGTGCACGAACACCGCAGCGGTGTCGTCGGGCAGCGGGAGGCGCTCGCCGTGGCGCCGCACCGCGTCGGTCTGCATCGCTGCACCGAAGTAGCCCTCGATGCCGTGCGTGCCACTGATGACGAGCAGCACCGTCGAGGCGTCCGCGGGACCGAGACGAGCGACCGCGCTGTGCAGCACCTCGCCGGACGGGCCGGCGAGCGGGTGTGGTACGGCCTCGACGTCGATGCCGACCGTGGCGCACGCGTCGACGAACCTGGCGTGTGCCTCGGGCACCGTGTGCGAGAACAGGTCGTCGGGACCGCTCACGGCGATTCCTCCCGCACGATCGCCTCGGCGAGGTCGAACAGGTCGCCGAGCCAGGCGCAGGGGTCGAGGCACCCGACGGTCGCCGCCACCGCCAGACCGGACGCCGGTTCGACGAACGCCCGCACGCCCCACGCCCCGGCGTGGCCGATCACGTGACGCTCGCCGACCCGGTGGTGGTGGACGCCGAGGCCCATGCCGATGCGCGGCAGCGGCAGGCCCGGGCAGGGCGACGGCGTGAGCATCGCGTCACGTGACGCCGCCGACACGCAGGTGCCGGCGAGCACGCCGCGCACGAGCCGGAGCAGGTCGTCGACGGTGGACACCTGGCCGCCGCCGCCCCAGTCGAACGAGAGGTCGAAGCCACCCGACAGCAGGCCGACCCCGGCGAGCCACACGTCCATCTCGCGCGCACGAGCGTCCGGGGCCGGGTCGTCGCCGTACGCGAGGTAGGTGTGCGACATGCCGAGCGGGTCGAGGATGCGCGTACGCTGCGCGTCCGCGTAGCTGGTGCCGCGTGCCGCCTCGACGATCGTGCCCAGCAGCGCGAACGCCGTGTCGCTGTAGTGGAACCGCTCGCCCGGCGCACCGGCCGGAGCGGCAGCCGTGCCGGAGGCGAGGAAGAGGTTGAGGTGTCCCGCCTCCGGGTCGTCGGGCGCGGACGGGTCCCACGCGGTCCAGCGTCGACGAGCGAAGGCGCCGTCGCCGGTCCCTCTGCTCGCTCGCACCACCGACGCCCCGTAGCTCGCCTGGATCGAGCCGGGTGCCGGTCCACCGTGCTGCTCGGCCGTCCCGTCGGCGTCGTCGACCTGCATGTCCTTCATGCCCGACGTGTGCGACAGCAGGTGGCGCAGCGTGATCGAGTCGGCCTGTGGGTGCACCCCGGCTGCGAGCACGGGATCCACGAGGCCCAGCTCGGCGAGCTCGGGCAGGGTGGCGTCGAGACCCCGTGGTCCGACGAGGCCGTCGTCGACGAGCTGGTGGACGAGCGTGGCCGTGAGCATCTTGCCGACGCTGGCGACGTGGAACGGCGTGTCGACCGTGAGCGGGAACGCGTCGTCGGCGCGGGCGATGCCCGAGCACGCGCGTACGGTCGCGCCATCCGCGCCCGACACGGCGGCGATGCAGCCCTGCTCGGGTCCGTCGCCCGACACGATCGTGTCGACGAACACCTGGAGCCGATCGGCGGCCCTCACGCGACGCCCCGGGCTGCGAGCAGATCGAGCAGGCGTGTGGTCTGCTCGGCCAAGGCGCCGCCGGTGGCGCGTTCGGTGGGGTAGTGGCCGCCCACGTTCACGACGCGCAGGTCCACGTCGTCGAGCACGGCTGCCAGGTCCCAGGCACCGTCCGGCGTGGTGCACGCGTCGTAGCGACCGGTCACGAGCGACACGTGGATGCCCTGCAGCCGGTGTGCATCGGCGAGCAGTTGGTCGTCGCGGAGGAAGAAGTCGTTCGTGGCGTAGTGCGAGAACACCCGGGCGTACGGCAGGCCGCGGTCGGGACGGGGGCCGGCGAGCGGCGCCTCCAGGTGCATGAAGGTCTCCTCGTACTGGTGGAGCGACTGACCGGCCCGCACGGCCATGTCCTCGTCGGTGCCGTTGATCATCTCGTGGTACGCGGCGCGCAGGTCGTGGCGTCGTGCCGGTGCGACCAGCGAGGCGAACTGCGTCCACGTGTCGGGGAAGAAGCGGCGCACACCCTGGTACCACCACTCGGTGTCCGCCCGTCGGCAGAGCCAGACGCCACCCACCTTCACGGCGACGGTTCGGTCGGGATGTGCTTCGGCGTAGGCCAGCGCCACGGTGCTGCCCCACGAGAGGCCGCCGACGATCCAGCGTTCGATGCCGAGGTGCTCGCGCAGGGCCTCCATGTCGGCGATCGTGTGCTGCAACGAGTTGTGCTCGAGCGAGCCGACCGGGGTGCTCGCGCCACAGCCCCGCTGGTCGAACTGCACGATGTACATGCGGTCGGGGTCGAGCAGCCGTCGCAGGCCGGCGTTGCCCCGCCCGCCCGGCCCGCCGTGGCAGTCGACGTACGGCACACCGTCCGCAGCGCCGGCGGTGAACCAGTGGATGGCGTGGCCGTCGCTCACCGGGAGCATCCCCTCGGCCGTGTCGGGCGTGAACGGGAAGTACGGGTCGTCGATCCGGCGCACGGCCGCACCGTAGCACCGACCGGACCGCGGAACCGAAGAAAGCTCGGGTTCGGCGTGGGTGGTCAGCCGGCGTCGAGACCGTTCATCACCCGACGCGTGGCGTACTGGATGATCGCCCGGCCCTCGTCGAGGATCATCGGATCGCCGGAGCCGCCGTCGCGCAACGCCGTCTGCAGCACGGCGTCGCCCATGGCGAACACGAAGTCGAGCCGCTCGAATGTGTCGGGTCGGGTGGCGAAGATGCCGAGCGCCGTCGCCTGCTCGGCGATGTCGGCCACGAACGAACTCACGCGACGAGTGAGCCAGTCGCGGTGATGGCGTTGGAACAGCGTGGAGTTGCGCAGCGCGAGGAACCCCGGCTGCTCACGGTACAGCTGGAGATACGTGTCGAACAGTGCGTCGACGAGTTGGCGGAGGTTCCGTGGTGGGTCGGTGCGCAGGTCGAGCAACAGCTCGTCGTGTCGCTCGAGCACCCGTGACATCGCTGCATCCACGACCGACGGGAGGTCCTCGAAGTACTCGTACAACGACCCGAGCGGGACGCCGGCCCGGGCGGCGACGTCGGCGGTGGTGAGGTCGGATGCTCGTTCCACCTCGCCGACGAGCTCGAGCAGGGCTGCGATCACGGCATCGACCCGCGCGCGGGAGCGTGCCTGCTGTGGGGTGCGACGCAGGCCGACGGGCGGCGAGGGGGTGCCGGTCACGGTCCGAGCGTATCGTCCTGTTGCGACCGCCGCCCGTTGCCAGTCGACGAGAACCGAACTATCTTCGGGTTTCGAGCCATCGACGACGATGTGCGAGGAGGCGTGGATGAGCACGGTCGAGATCACCTGGTCGGATGCCGCACCCGACGGCGCCGTGACGGCGCGCGGACGATTCGCCGGCGACCCCACCGACGCCTCGGTCGCTGCACAGCTGCGACTCGCGGGCTTCGATGCAGCGCCCGCGCAGATTGCGGTCGTGGCCGGAGACGACGGACCCGAGTTCTGGGTGGGCCTCGGCCGGCGGGAGCGGATCGATGCCGGCGTGCTTCGCACCGCCACGGCCGCGCTCGTCCGGGCCGCGACCCGTGCACCACTGGTGTCGACGACCCTGGTGCGCGACGTGGCGGGACTGGTGCCGATCGACGTCGCTGCCTCGGCCGTCGCGAGCGCGGCGTCCTCGGCGCGCTACCGATTCGAGACCCATCGGTCGAGTCGTTCCACCGACGGGCCCGAACGTCTGCACCTCGTGGTCGACGAACCCGTGGGGAGCGAGATCGAGCGGTCGCTCACGGTGGTGCGCGGCGTGCTGCTGGCTCGCGATCTGGTGAACGAGCCGGGCGGCACACTCGTCGCTCCCGAGCTCGCACGCCGCTGCCTCGCACTCGACGAGCACGGCCTGCGCGTCGTCGTGCACGACCACGATGCCGTCGTGGCGCTCGGGATGGGTGGGCTGCTCGGCGTCAACCGTGGCAGCGAGCAGCCCGCCGCGTTCGTGGAGATCCACCACGAACCGGCCGGCGCCGAGGGGCGACCGCGACTCGCGCTCGTGGGCAAGGGCATCACCTTCGACACCGGCGGCATCAACCTCAAGCACAACGCCTCGGCGCTGCTCGGCATGAAGACCGACATGGGTGGCGCGGCGGCGATCATCGGCGCGATGCAGGCGGTGGCCGAGCTCGGCCTGCCGCAACCGGTGTCGGCGTACCTGCCGCTCACCGACAACATGACCGGCGGCGACGCCACACGGCCAGGCGACGTGTTGCGCATGTACGACGGCACCACGGTCGAGGTGGTCGACACCGATGCGGAAGGGCGCATCGTGCTCGGTGACGCCGTCGCCTTCGCCGCCGCCACCGCGCCGGCGGCGATCGTCGACGTGGCCACTCTCACGCACACCGCCATGCACGTCACCGGTCAGCAGGTGGCGCCGTTCGTGAGCACCGCCGACTGGCTCGCCGACCAGGTGCGTGCGGCCTCGGACGCGACCACCGATCGGGTGTGGCGGATGCCGCGCGTGCCCGAGTACCGCGGCCTGCTGAAGTCGCGAGTGGCCGACATGTGCAACCGCAGCGAGGCTCCCGCTGCGTCGGCGTTCGCCGCCCTCTTCGTGGAGTCCTTCGCCGGAGGCGTGCCCTTCGCGCACATCGACATGGCGGCGGTGGTGACGTCCGACCGCGATCTGCCCGATCGTCCCGCAGGTGCCACCGGATGGGGTGTGGAGCTGCTCGTGCGCCTGGTGGAGCGGTTCGAGGCGGCCTCGACCTGAACCGTCGACCGGGGAGCGGTGGCGTCAGGGCCGGCCGCCGTCGTGCCCGTCGCACGTATGGTGGACCCGTGAGCGAGATCGCCTCCACCATCGCCGGTGCAACCACTCGCGTCGCCGCGTACGTCGTCGGGGTCGTGCCGGTCACCACGATCGACGACGCGTCCGTCCGCACCGAGCCAGGAGCGCAGGGACTCGCCGTCCTCCTGGGGGCGATGCTCGGCATCGGCGTGCTCGCCGCGCTCGCCGCCCGACAGGCCCGCCGCCGCCGCTGAGGACACCTGTCGCAACTCGGCGTGCACAGGCGTGAACGTTCAGCGCGTGTTCACCTCGACGTCGACTCCATGTCACTCGTCTGTGATTGACTCAATGGACGATGAGTGATCGACGGGCAGCCGAATGGCCGGAGGATCGAGGGCTCGCGGCACGCGCCGCGGTGTACGCCGCGGTCGGCGAACCCGCGCGACTGGCCATCGTGGACGAACTCGCGGTGAGCGATCGGTCGCCGAAGGAGCTCGCCGAGCACCTGGCCATCCCGTCCAACCTGCTCGCACACCATCTCGACGTCCTCGAAGCGGTCGGGCTGATCACGCGGGCACCGTCGGCCGGCGACCGGCGCCGCAGATACGTCCGGCTCGTACATCGTCGGGCAGCGGCGGTGGGCCTCCGCCGGCGCGCCTCGGCGGTGGGGGAGACGCTGTTCGTCTGCACCCAGAACTCGGCCCGCTCACAACTCGCAGCCGCGCTCTGGACGGCGCGCACCGGACACGTCGCCCGGTCGGCGGGTACCCGTCCCGCGCCGCGCGTGCACCGGGGTGCGGTGGCGGCGGCGAAGCGGGCCGGGCTCTCGCTCGCCGAGGCCGTGCCGGTGGAGCTGACCGGTGTGCCCGCCGGTGTGCAGGTGGTGACCGTCTGCGATCTGGTGCACGAAGAGCTCGAGGTCTCGCCCGAGTGGTGGCACTGGTCGATCCCGGACCCTGCGGCCGACGGTGGTGCAGCGGTGTTCGACGCCGTGGTTGCAGAGCTCGACGAACGGATCCGATCCGTCGCGGGTGTGACGGACGGAGGAGAGGTCCGATGAGCGTCCGGTTGGGGATCAACGGGTTCGGGAGGATGGGCCGCCTCGTCGTGCGAGCGCTCCAGCAGCATCCAGCGCTCGAGCTGGTGCACGTCAACGAGATCGAGGGTGGCGTCGACACGGCGGCGCACCTGCTCGCGTTCGACACGGTGCACGGCCACTATCCGGGCGACGTCGACGTCGACGGCGACGGGATGGTGATCGACGGTCGACCGGTGTCGTTCAGCGACCACGCATCCCCCGGCGCGATCGACTGGGCGGCGCTCGGGGTCGATCTCGTCATCGAGTCGAGCGGGAAGTTCAAGACGGCCGAGGCGATCGAACCGCACCTCGCTCGTGGGGCCGAGCGGGTGGTGGTGGCGTGCCCGGTGAAGAGCCCGGGCGTGTTGAACGTGGTGATGGGGTGCAACGACCACCTCTACGACCCGTCGGTGCATCGCATCGTGACCGCTGCGTCCTGCACCACCAACTGCCTGGCGCCGGTGGTGAAGGTGCTCCACGAGCAGATCGGGATCGAGCGCGGCGCGATCACGACCGTGCACGACGTGACGAACACCCAGGTGATCGTCGATGCGCCGCACAAGGACCTCCGCCGGGCACGCTCCGCGCTGAACTCGCTCGTGCCCACGTCGACGGGTTCGGCGACCGCGATCACCCTGATCTATCCAGAGCTGCAGGGCAAGCTGAACGGCATCGCCGTGCGGGTGCCGTTGCTGAACGCCTCGCTCACCGACGGTGTGTTCACGATGTCGCGCGACGTCACCGTCGACGAGGTCAACACGATGCTCCGCGAGGCAGCGGAGGGTGAGCTGCGCGGCGTGCTCGGCTTCGAGGACCGCCCACTGGTGTCGGCCGACTACACGAACGACACGAGGTCGGGCATCGTCGACGGGCCGTCGACGATGGTGATCGACGGGCGGATGCTGAAGGTGCTCGTCTGGTACGACAACGAGTACGGCTACGTGCACCGGATGGCCGAGCTCGCCTCGATCGTGGGCGCCTCGATCGAGGCGGCTCGGTGAAGCTGCGCAACTACGTCCTCGTCACCGCCGGCTACTGGGTGTTCACGGTCACCGACGGCGCGCTCCGGATGCTGGTGCTGTTGCACTTCAACGAGCTCGGCTACTCGCCGGTGTCGATCGCCTTCTTGT
>JACJWG010000024.1 GCA_020637235.1 Acidimicrobiaceae bacterium
GGGGCTGCTCGCGGAGCAGACCGGTCTCCGCCCGAGTAGGCGAGCGCTCGGAAAATGGTGAGGGCGCTTCAGGGCGCCCGCGCCGGCATCCGGCGTCTGGGCGCAGTGCAGATGAGATGATCTGTGCGCCGAGATGCCTTGCGCCAGCGAGCCAGAGCGGGCACTCGGCGCTACCTGACCTTGGTTGCGAGATGTATCACGTTCCGTCATACTCGTTGCATGGCGAAGGCGATCTCGGTGCGGTTGGACGACGAGGCGGAGCGCGCGTTGCGGCTCCTCGAATCGACCGGTCTGAGTCGGTCCGAAGCGATCCGTTCGTCGTTGCTCGCATCGGCAGATCGGATGCGCCGGCGCAGCCAGCTGGCTGCGGAGGTCGCTGCGCTCGAGGCCGACGAGGACGACCGGGAAGAGATGCTCGCCGTGGCGTCACTGATGGAGTCGATGCGTGCAGCGGGGTGACGTCTACCGCTTCAAGGTGCCCAAGGGCGTGGGTCACGAGCAGCAGGGCGAGCGATACGGAGTCGTAGTCCAGTCCGATGTGATGTTGCCGCGGTCGGTCGTGGTCGTCGCGCCGACGTCTCGCAGCGCACGCCCTGCGTCGTTTCGTCCCGAGGTCGAAGTTGCAGGAGCGCTGACGAGGGTCCTGGTCGAGCAGTTGGGCGCAGTCGACGTGCAGCGCCTCGGTCGGCGTGTCGGCAGGCTCACCGTGGCCGAGATGTGGTCCGTCGACGAGGCCCTGGTCGCGGTCCTCGGACTCGACTGACCCCGAGCCGAGCTGCCGATCGGCACGGCGTGATGCTCTGCGTTCGGCGCTAGGTCGAGGCAGTGCGGGCTACCCGTTCCGACTCCCTCTCGGCCGTTGCCAATGCACATTGCGACAACTATTGTTGTCGCCGTGGAGATCCTTCCGAGTGCCCACAAGCATGGGATCTCTGACGACGACATACGCCACGCATTCGAGAACGCCGTGGCTTCCATCACCGTTCCCGACCAACCCGACTTCTCCATGATCATCGGACCGGACGAAACCGGTTCCTCGAAATCGGCGTCGTCGCAGACGACGACAACGACTACGTGATCCACGCAATGCCCGCCCGACCCAAGTACCTCAAGCTGATCCGACCGCACAGGGGCGACGAACCATGACGACCAAGAAGCACCCACGCGACCTCACCGCTGACGAAGCCGACGCGCTCGTCTCTGCGTTCGACGATCACAGCGATGACGAGTACTCGGTGACCGACGCAGCGACACTGCGCGAACTCCGTGCTGCCGCAGCCGCACGGCGAGAAGCCGACGCCCGCATCGAGTCCGCGGCGCTGGCAGCGCACCGCGCCGGGTTGTCGTGGGGCGCCATCGGCGCTCAGCTCGGAATGACACGCCAGGGCGCTCGTCAGCGATTCGAGCGGCTCGTCAATCACTGACCGCAGCTCTTCGGGTCGACGTCCAACCCGATCCGATCTGCCGCTCGGCGCTATCTCCGCCAACAGCCGATGGAGCGCAGAACGACGGTCGCGGAGATGCTCGCTTCGCGGCGGAGGTGTGCGCCGCGCGCGAGCGCCATACTGCTCGCATGAGTCCGAAGCCGGCGCCGAAGACGGCTGAGGTGCTGGCAGAGATGCTTGACCATGTGCACTACGAGGTCCAGCAGTTGCTGCTCTTCGCTGCTCGCGGCAATGTCCATGATGCCGAGCAGCTCGTCCGCAACTCGCTCCTCGAGGCCGGCCTGGTTCACATCCGCTGTGTGATCGAGTTCCTCGGAGAGCGGAAGGGTGATCGGCTGTCAGCCCGGGACTACGTGCCCAGCTGGGGATGGCGGCCTGACAGGCAGCTGCTCAGCATGAATCAACTCGATGGTCGGCTCGCTCATCTTGGTCTCATTCGCACTCAGCCTGGTCATCGGTGGGACGTCTGGCTGGATGCTCAGCTCCCGAGGGTTCTCGCCGTGTTCGGCGCCTGGCTGATTGAGCTCGAAGGACGCTCACCCGCTCTGTACCGCGACTTCGCCGCACCGCGAGCCGGCCGCCTTCAGATCACTTCGCGAGATCTCGTCGGCACCTTCGGGTAGCAACCCGCGAGCCGGTCGCCTCCCGCATATGTGCCGGTAGGTGATGTTCATTGCGGACGTGCCGGTCGCCGCTGATGGCACAGTGGTGAGGGTTGGGCCGGCTCTGTGTTGACCGAGGTCGTACGCTGTGGCCATGGCTGCTGGCCCCGATCTGAGCTCGATCGTGGAGCGGAACCGCGCGGAGATTCTCGATCTCGTGCGTCGGCATCGTGGTCGTTCGATCGCTGTGTTCGGCTCGGTCGCTCGGGGTGAGGCCACCTCCGAGAGCGACATCGACTTCCTCGTCGAGTTCGAGCCGTCCAGCTCGCTGCTCGACCTGGTGCATCTCGAAGAGGCACTGGCCGAACTGCTCGGTGTCGACGTCGATGTCGTGTCGGCGGGGGCGCTGCTGGAACGCGACGCCGAGATCCGTCGCGACGCGATCAGGCTGTGAGTCGGGCCGACGTCCATCGTGTCGCCGACATGGTGATGGCGGCCGACGAGATCGCCGCGATCGTCGCTCGTGGCCGGACGGCGTTCGACGACGACGTCGTGCTTCGCCGGGCCGTCGAGCGTTGCCTCGAGATCATGGGCGAAGCGTCGAAGACCGTGTCGATCCCGGTCAGCTCTGGACGATGGCCTCGGTCGATGTCCCGGGCGTCGCGGAGAGCCTTTGAGCGATCGAGTTCGAGGGCTGAGTCGAACGCCGCTGCGGGTGGCTCGAAGGCCATCGATTTCCTGCACAGATCCTGCACGGGATTCTCCGGCACCGTCCGAAGTCGGCACCACCCAGCGGACTCGGCGGACGATCGCACCGCACCTGAGCTGGGCAAACGGAATCCACAGGACGGGCCGGACGGCTCTTGAGCGACTTGAACCCTCCTTCCCGCGAGGGAGTGTGGGTTCGAACCCCACCCCGGGCACCGCATCTGACACGGCGGTGCGCTTCGACCGTCACGGAGCCCCAGGTGCAGTCGACGACGTCGACGAGTCGGTCGTTGTCATACGCCCAGAGCCGGCGGTAGGTGCAGTGCCGCTGCGTTGATCTGCTCGCCGTGAGGTCCTGATGAGCGGGTCGATGCTGGGAGCAGCGCGCGGCTCGGCCGTCTTTCCCGGATGTGGTGTGCGCTCGGGCGCGCGGTGCGTTCCCAGCGCGCGCGACACGCAGCCCGGGCGAGACAATTCACAAACGGCGCCGGACGGTGTTCAGTACGGTCGGTACGTGCCTTCGCTGTCGACGCTGCCGGTCTTCATCGCCTCATCGCTCGCTCTGCTCATGGTCCCCGGACCGGCAGTGCTGTTCATCGTCGCCCGCAGCAGCTCGCAGGGCACTCGCGCCGGCCTGGTGTCCGTCCTCGGTGTGCACAGTGCATCAGTGGTCCACGTGATGGCGGCAGTTGCCGGGCTGTCGGCGGTCGTCGTGGCCTCCGCGGTCGCGTTCACTGCGCTGAAGGTGGTCGGCGGTCTCTACCTGATCCACCTCGGGATCAAGTCGATTCGCAGTGCACGCAGGCTCACCGCGATCGCGCCTCCGGTCGTCAAGCCGGAGCGGCGGCTCTTCGCCGAGGCGTTCACGGTGAACCTCCTGAACCCGAAGGTCGCGATCTTCTTCCTCGCCTTCCTTCCACAGTTCGTGACCAGCGCACGTGGTCCGGTGTGGTCGCAGACCCTGGTTCTCGGCCTGATCTACATCGCACTCGGCCTGTGCTCGGACGGCGTGTACGCACTCCTCGGATCGCGAATCGGGTCGTGGTTCGGGGGTCACGTCGCCAAGGTTCGGGCGTTGCGCTACGCAGAGGGCGGCATCCTCCTGGGACTCGGCCTGCTCACACTGGCGGTCCCACACCGCCGCACGACCAAGTAACGACCTGCCACTGACGCCCTTGCGACTCAGCGCAGGGCGGGCTGCCAGATCTGACTGATCGACTTCGTGGGGATGCTGCGGCGTTTCCTGCGCCGCCTCGCCCATCTCGCCGGCGAGGCACCAAGCGAGCGGTCCCGGCGTTTGGGGGCTGCGCAGATGAAATGATCTGTGCGCTCCGCTGCCTTGCGCCCGAGCGTCAGAGCGAGCAATCGGCGCTCCTCCGCCGACGTTGTCGGACGTCGGGTGCGCTCCTGCTCGCTCGGCGACCTGGAGCGCACCCGACGTCCACCGACGACGCCGGGCTGCCGCTCTGCGCTACCTCGTCGATCTCGTGGGGAGCGCATGACGGCGGCGCCATCGACGCTGGCGGAAGGTGGCAGGCTTGTCTGAATGGAATGCCGATGGTGAGCGACCTCTTCGTCGATGGGCATCGCGTGGCATGGAGGGTTCTGGGTTCAGGGCCGCCGCTGTTGGCTCCGGAGTGCAACTACTCCTGGACCTCGACGATGGTCGATGCCATGAGCCGTGACTTCACGCTCATCGTGGCGACGCCGACCGACTTCGGCGTGAGCGAGCGCGTCGGTGCCCCGTATGTCCCGGCCCGGTGGGCGACCGAGATGGAGGCGGTCCTCGATCACCTCGGCGTGGACCGGTGCGGGGTGTTCGGGTACTCCTTCACCGGAGCGTTCGGACCGTGGCTGGCACAACAGCTTCCGAGCCGCATCGCAGCCGTTGTCGCCGGCGGCTTCCCGCTTCTCGGGAGCTACGAGATCACCGCCGCCGACGTCCGCAGTCAATGCGCGGACATCGAAGCAGACCTGGCAACCTACGCAGCGATCCACGAGGAACGGTTCGATCCGCGCGCCGGGCTGGCGTTCTACGAGAACCTCGCCGCACTGCCCGACGACTCGTTGGTCGACTCGTGCCCGTGCCCGCTCTACTGCTTCTGGGGTGACGAGGACACCGACGCCGTGGCGATGGTCATGTCCAACAGCGAACTCTCACACGGACTCGCCGATCGAGGAGTGACGCATCGAGTGATTCGCGGCTTCGATCACGAGGGTCTCAACGCACAGCTCGAGCTCGCGTGGCCCGAGGTCTCGGTCTGGCTCATGCACCAACTTCCTGTCGGCGGGGCGGCCTGACCGACCGATACGTGCAGGCGTGCGACGGAAGGGCGCCGGCTCCCGGCGGTCGGGGGCGCACGATGAACTCGAAGGTGGCGCGAGAATCTCCACGTGAATCTTCGTTGGTACGAGCGCCCGTGGCGACGCATGCCTTCCGGTCGGCGCGCAAAGGCAGCCGCGTCGCTCTACCTCGTGGTCGGCGCGGCGGCGATCGTCCTAGCGGTCATGTCGAGCACCGCCGTGCAGCGGTCCGGCTGGATGGCCTTGGCTGCCGTGGTGACGTACCTAGGAGCATCGCTCTGCCTCACGCTACGCAGGCGTCGAGGCTGAGCGACTGCTGCCCGACGACCAGCACGCACAGCCGGCGTCACGGGGCAGTGCAGATGAGATGATCTGTGCGCCGAGCTGCCTTGCGCTCGTGCGCCAGAGCGAGCACTCGGCTCGACTTCGCCGATGTTGTCGGACGTCGGGTGCGCTCCTGCTCGCTCAGCGACCTCGAGCACACCCGACGTCCACCGACAGCGCCGAGCTGCCATGCTGCTCGGCATCGCCTGAGGAGCCGGACAGCGCGCTACAACGGCGCCGGCACCCGGCGTTTCGTGGCAGATGTGCTCTCAGCTCAGCTCGAGGCGCTGTGTTGGTTGGCCGGTGAGTTCGGCGATGAGTTCGAAGTCCTTGTCGAGGTGCAGGACGGTGAGGTCGGCGAGCTCGGCGGTTGCAGCGATCAACAGGTCGGGGATGGAGGGTGCCCGATGGTGTCCTCGTTCTGCGAGCGCGAGTTGCAGTTCGACGGCGCGGTCTTCGATCTTCGGTGTCAGGTACTCGACGGGCATCGATGAGATCGGTGGCTCGGTGAGCAACGTGCGGTGATCGGTCGCAGTGCGTGCGGAGTACCCGACTTCGAGACGGGTGACAGTGGAGATCCGGGCGAGCCCGCGATCGATGCGGCTGACCCATTCATCTGCGTCTTTGGCGCTGCTCAGGCGAACGAGCGCGGACTTGTCGATGAGCCAGGCGGTCATGACCAGGCGTTCGCCATCACCTCAGGGTCGTCGAGATCGGCCGCGAGCGATGCGACCCGTTGGAAGTGGTCGAGCGTGAGCGGGCCGGCGCTGCCGACTCGTTCACGTTCGAGCGTTCTGCGCAGGTACTCAGTACGGGAGAGTCCGACGCGCCTGGCACGCGAATCGATCGCAGCGATCACCTCGTCTGGAATGTCGCGGATGAGGATGTCAGCCATGGGTTCCACCTCCCGATATCTGACGATATCAGAGATGCGTGTCCGCGCGACCGGTGTCAGGTCACGAACCTGCGCTGCTGGACGCGTCGCCCGGAACCGTCCGTCGTCATCTCACTCGCGCCCGCACACGTCTTCGACAGGCACTCACATGACCACAGATCTCGACCGCGCCGTCCGCTCCGCCCTCGGCGACATCATCGCCACTGCCCCGCAGCCAGACGACCACCCCGAGCAACTGCTGGCAGACAGCGGTGCCACCAGCACGCGTCGACCGTTCCTGCTGTGGCCGCTGCGCTCGTCGTGCTCGCAGGCGTCGGCGGTCTCGTCGCGATCGGCACGAACAACGACGCAGCCTCCATCCAGCCCGGCGCAGCGAACGACCCATCCGAGACCCAACTGCCGCTGCGGACACGACCACCACGCTGCTCGGCCAGACCACATTGCCGGCTCAGGCGCGCTTTCCCACCAGTGTCCGTGAACGACCGGCAGAGACCGTCGTCGACCCCCATTTCGGTACCCATGCGATACCCGATGATCGTCCCGTGGTGTAGTGGACGTCGGGTGCGCTCCAGGTCGCTGAGCGAGCAGTAGCGCACCCGACGTCTGCGTGCACGCAGAGCTGCCTCGACTCATCGAAACGACGACGTCCGTCGATGGTCGACGAAGGCGATGCATCAGGTGCTGTCCGTCATCCGCCGTCGCGTCGCTTCTGGTGCGCTGAACGCCCAGCAGGCGAACGATGCCGTGGACGACCTGCGCGCCGTGCCGATCACGCGAGGGAACTCGAACGGTGTCGGCGGTGTCGGACCGGGCAGCAGACTGACATCACCATGAATGCCGCCGACACGACCGAGTGCGATGACGATGCGTTGGTCGCGCGCGCCCGTGCGGGGGATCGGCCGGCTTTCGGTGAGCTGGTGCGCCGGCATCAGCGGTCGGCGGTTCGGGTTGCGGCGGTGATCAGCGGATCGACCGAGGAGGCCTACGACATCGTGCAGGACGCGTTCGTGAACATGCACCGTCATCTCGGCACGTACGACGGGCGTGGCCCGGTGCGTTCGTGGATGCTCCGCGTCGTGGCGAACCACGCCAAGAACCAGGTGCGTGGGCGGGTGCGTCGGCTTCGACGCGACGAGCGGCATGCAGGACTCGCGCTGACCGTCGCAGACAGTGCCGAGGAGGTGGCGGAGCGCCGCCTCGAACACGAGGCCCTCGTGGTCGCGCTGGGTCGCCTCCGCGCCGATGATCGGGCCGTGCTCGGGTGCAGGTTCGTCGTCGGGCTCGGCGAAGCGGAGACCGCTCAGGTGCTCGGCATCGCACTCGGCACCGTCAAGTCGCGGACCTCGCGTGCACTGGGGCGGCTTCACGACCAGCTCGAGCGCGGAGGGATCTCGAGCGTGTCGGACGGGGCACCTGGGAGGCTCGGATGATCGACGAGCACGGCCTCATCACGAGGCTCGGCGCGCTGGGCGAGGCGCTCGATCTTCCTGTAGAGCGGACGCGTGATGTGGCCGACGTCGTGCTGGCCCGGCTCGACGAAGCCGCATCGCACGCGGCGCCGTTCGCAGCCGATCGTGACCGCCGGAGCTGGACGCTGGTGGCCGCCGGCGCAGTGATCGTCGCCGGCTCGGTGACCGCGATCCCCGATGCGCGGCGGGCAGTGGCTCGGTGGCTCGGGCTCGACGATGTGTCGGTGGAGATCGATCCGCGCCTGTCTCCTTCCTCACCGGCCGGCACGTTCACGACACCAGGTCCGGGCGAGAGCCGGGTCATCGCTGTCGACGGTCGGCCGATCCTCGTGTCAGCGATCGCCGGCACGTTCGACGACGTGTTGATCTCCAAGACCGTGGCGTCGTCGGACCAGGTGCAGTCGGTCGAGGTGGTCGGTTGGCCGGGGTTGTGGATCGAAGGCGGCCCGCACGAGGTGATGTATCGGGCACTCGATGGCAGCGTGCTCGTCGAACGTGTGGCCGCGAACACGCTGTTGTGGCAGCAGGCCGATGTGCTGGTGCGCCTGGAGGGGTTCATCGACCTCGAGTCCGCCTTGGACCACGCCTCGAAGATCGCCGCGCCTGCGACGCCCTGAGTTCCGCTGTATCCACGCGATGTGGGAACTCGCGGGACCGCTGCGGTGTCGGACGTGCATGACACTCAGATCACGTCAGCGACCCGGATCGAACACTGCGCCACCACGGATCGGTGCGGTCCGCAGACTCGCTGCTGCGTCGGTCGTCATAGTCGTCGCCGTGCTCGGCCTGGTGGCGGGAGCTGCGTCAGTGGGTTCCGCAGGCGGTTGGGCGGTGGCATCGGTCGACGCGATCCCGGCACCTCGAGCGGGTGCGACCGAGGTGGTGGGGTTCACGATCCTGCAGCACGGGGTCACGCCCGTCGATCTCCTCGCCGAGCCGGGCAACGAGGTGGGGATCGAACTGGTCGAGGCCGATGGTTCGGTCGCGTACTTCCCGGCGGTGTCGGAGGGCGCGATCGGCCACTACGTGGCCACCGTCGTCTTCGAAGACGCCGGGGATCACGAGTGGAGCATCCGGATGGGCTGGTTCGGATCACAAGCGCTGGGTACGGTGAGTGTGAGCGGCGTGGAGGCATCGTCTGACGGGTCGTCCTGGCCCGCCGTGCGGATCGCACTGTCCGTGCTGGCCGCCACCCTCGTCGCAGGGGCGCTCGTCGATCTGTGGTCCTCCCGTCGCCGGGCCCGTCTCTCGCTGTCGTGAGCCGAACGGGTCGGGCTGCACTGCTCATCGCCGCGGTGCTCGTGGTGTTCGTCGTGGCCTCCGGGGATCGGGGAGATCGACGCACCGCCGCCGGGACTGCAGACGGGGCGTCGCTGTTCATGGCGAAGGGGTGCGCCACCTGCCACCTCGGCCCCGACACGAGGCCGTTGCTCGCTGGCTACCCGCCACTCGACGACGCCGCGTCCTTCGCAGCAGATCGCCGCCCCGGAACGAGCGCTGCCGACTACCTCGCCGAGTCGATGGCCGCACCCGAAGCGTTCCCATCACCTGCCTTCGCCGGAGGCTCAGGACCGTCCGACTCGATGCCACGTCTTCGGCTGACCTCAGAGGAGATCGAGGCGCTGGTCGCCTACCTGCTCAGCGACTGAGCTCGCTGTGCACCGCTCCGGTCGACCGCGTCGTCAGGAGGACTGCTCACGGAGGCCGGCTACGACGGATGCACCCCGAGCGCACGGCGGTGGACTGGTGAAGGACCAGCTCGGGGTGCGCGCATGCCGAGCACTCGGGACGGTTCCGACTTGCTGGGCGCCACACTTCTGCGAATCGCCTTGCGATCGGAGGTCACCGGCACCCGAGACATCCGAACCCGGTTCCTGGGCGCCGGTGAGTCCTCAGCGACGCAGCTCGACGGGAAGTTCTGGCACCCAGAACAGGCGGCGGTGCGCCCGAGCCGAGCTGTCGTGTCGGCGATCGAATCTGGCATCGTGCACGAGTGAGCTCGTCCGATCTCCGCCTGCGCCCCGTTCGACGCTCCGACGAAGGCGTCGTCAGGTCTGCCCACCGAGAACTCGAAGCCGACTCGTTCGACTTCGCCATCGGCCTCCGGCCCGACACCTCGTGGTCGCAGTACGTCGACCAGCTGGATCTGCTGCGTCGAGCGAGGCAGCTTCCTGCGCCGTGGGTGCCAGCCACGTTCCTGCTCGCCGTCGTCGGGGACGACGTGGTCGGGAGGACGTCGATCCGCCACGAACTGAACGAGTACCTCCTCGCGGCGGGGGGCCACATCGGATACGCCGTGCTGCCACGGTTTCGGCGGCGTGGGTTCGCCATCGAGATCCTGCGGCAGAGCCTGATCGTCGCTCGCTCGTACGACGTCGGCCGTGTCCTCGTGACGTGTGACGAGGACAACGAGGCGTCGGCGCGCGTGATCACCCGATGCGGTGGCGTGCTCGAGAACGTCGTCGACGACCCAGAGGGCGGCCCGCGCAAACGGCGCTACTGGATCGGCTGATCGATCGTCGACTCGAGCGGGACTCCCGAAGCCGACGTCATGGGGCGTTTCCCGATCGAGCGTGCGCTGGCGTGCAGAGGACGTGATCGCCGATGGTGGCGAGCTCGAAGCGTTGGAGTTGGTTGCGAGTGAAGCGGATCTCCTTGCTTTCTGTGCCGTACGGGAAGATGTCGTCGAGGGAGCGGAAGAGAGCCATCAGCGCCCCGAATCCTCTCACCCAGCTGCGAGCGGCAGGATCGCGCCCACCGGTGGGGCGAGCCCGAGCCGCCGTCGTCGGACCAGCCTCGAGCACGGCGGCCGCGAACACCCGGCGGTGGTCACTCGCTCCAGGCCGGCCGGAGCAGCTCGCGCAGCCGTGGTGACAACCGTGAGGGAAGGATCGCCGGCTCACGGCGGGTGATCGTCAGCACGGCAGCGTCCACGCGCGGTTGCGGTCGGAACGCTCGCCGCTCGATCGTGTCGCCGAGCCGGAACTCCCACCACGGCGCCCAGGCGGCCGTTCGCAGCGACTGCGGGGGCTGTCGGCTGTGCTTCGCGGCGACCTCGCGTTGCAGGATGAGGTCGAGGCGGCCGGGCCCACGGTCGGGGTCGTCGAGGAAGGCGGCGAGCAACTCGGTCGTCGATCCGAACGGCGGGTTGGCGACCACCCGGTAGGGGAGGCGTGGCAACCGCAGCCGGCGGAGATCGGCCGGGACGATGCGAGCGCTCCGGTGCCGCGCGTGGTTCGCGACATTGCGGCGCAGCACGTCCAACCACGCGGGATCGCACTCCACCGCCCACACGTCGACTCCGGCGTCGAGCAGGCGCAGTGTCAGCGCACCGGTGCCGGCGCCGAGATCGAGGACGAGTTCGTCGGGGTGGAGGTCGAGCGAGGAGATGAAGCGCGAGACGACCCGCTGATCAACGAGGAAGTTCTGCCCGAGTTCGCGTCGCCTCGTGTCGCGCTCGGTCGGTCGACGCCCGGACACGGGCCAACACCATGGTGATCATGGCCGGGACGGTAACCCACCATGCCGAGGCGCTGCATCCGAATTCGCAGCGCGCCGCAGATCGCACACGGTCGGCGGTCCGGCGCGCAGATCCACCGATCGGTGGCGGTCGCACGCGGCGCGCGAGAGTGTCGTCGCGATGACCGAACGTCGGATCCCCTCACCGTCGGACTTCTCCGACCTGCTCCGCTTCCGCCGGCCCACACTCGACGTGACGGCGCGCCGGCTCGCGAACGCGCACACGATCGCCGACCTGCGCACGATCGCGCAGCGGGTGACGCCCCGAGCCCCGTTCGACTACACCGACGGCGCGGCCGAGGCGGAGTTGTCCCTCGCCCGCGCCCGTCAGGCCTTTCTCGACATCGAGTTCCACCCGGCGATCCTGCGCGACGTCTCGGTCGTCGACACCACCTGCACCGTGGCGGGTGGTCCGTCTGCGCTGCCCTTCGGCATCGCGCCCACCGGCTTCACGCGGATGATGCACAGCGCTGGCGAACGTGCGGGCGCCGCCGCAGCCGGTGCGGCGGGCATCCCGTTCTCGCTGTCGACCGTCGGCACGGCGACGCCGGAGGAGGTGGCTGCCGCCAACCCGGACGGGCGCAACTGGTTCCAGCTGTACATGTGGCGAGATCGCGACCGCTCGATGGACGTGCTGCGCCGTGCTGCTGCCGCCGGGTTCGACACCCTGCTCGTCACCGTCGACACGCCTGTCGCGGGCGCTCGTCTGCGCGACCGCTACAACGGGCTCACGATCCCGCCGACGCTCACCGGCCGCACGGTGCTGAACGCGATTCCGAAGGTGCGCTGGTGGTTCGACTTCCTCACCACCGAACCGCTCGCCTTCTCCACGTTCCAGGGTTTCGAGGGCACCGTCGCCGAATTGCTCGACAGCATGTTCGACCCCACCGTCACCTACGACGACCTGGCCTGGATCCAGGAGGAGTGGCCGGGGAAGGTGGTGGTGAAGGGCGTGCAGACGCTCGACGACGCACGGCGCTGCGCATCGCTCGGCGTGCACGGTGTGCTGCTGTCCAACCACGGCGGCCGTCAGCTGGACCGGGCGCCGGTGCCGTTCCATCTGCTGCCCACCGTGGTCCGTGAGATCGGAGCCGACACGGAGGTCTGGGTCGACACCGGCATCATGTCGGGCGCCGACGTCGTCGCGTCGATCGCGCTCGGCGCGCGCTTCACGCTCGTCGGCCGCGCCTATCTGTACGGGCTGATGGCCGGCGGCCGTGCCGGGGTGGACCGGACGATCCAGATCCTGGGAGACGAGGTGCGCCGCACCATGAAGCTGCTCGGGGTACACCACGTGGGCGAGCTGGAACCTCGCCACGTCACCCAGCTGCATCGAGCCGATCGTCGTCCGCTCGGCTGATCGCCACGACGGCGATGTCGTCGTCGACGGTCCGGTCGGTGCGGTGACGCATGCGCTCGCGCACCAGTGCCTCGACGAGCACGTCGACCGGACGCGCCGCGTGCAACGAGCCGCCGAGCTCGGCGACGCTGTCGTCGATGATCGTGCCGCGCTCCTCGACGAGTCCGTCGGTGAACATCAGCAGCTGATCGCCCGGACCGAACGGCACCTCGGTCGCCGCGAACGGCTGGTCGGTCTCGACGCCCAACCACGGTCGGTGGACGTCGCCGACCGCTCGCACTCCTGTTCGTGTGCGCAGGAGCAAGGGGAGGTGGCCGGCATTGACGACGTGAAGCACCGGACGTCGCTTGTCGACCCGCACGATCGTCGCCGATGCGAAGGCCTGGCGCCGGGCCAGTGTGTCATGCGCGTGGCGCAGCGAGTCCTCCATCGACGTGCCGGTGGTGAGCAGGTGCCGCAGCACCGTCTTGGCCTCGGCCATCAGCGCGACGGCGCCGGGTCCGTGGCCGGCCACGTCACCGATGACGGCGAACAGGTGGTCGGGCGTGTCGATCACCGAGTACCAGTCGCCGCCGATGCCGATGGTCTCGAGCGCCGACCGGTACCCCACGGCGATCGCGAACCCGTCGACGTCGGGCGGTGGAACCAGCAGCGTCGCCTGGAACCGTTGCAGCACGGCGTGTTCCTGATCGTGGAGGCGGGCGCGTGTCATGGCCGCACCGACGAGGTCGGCGACGGTGTGCGCCAGGGTGTCGTCGGTGCTGGTCCACATCCTCGAGGCGTGCAACTCGAGCTCGAGCCGCTCGCCGTCCGGGGACGAGAGCGGATAGGAACGCCCGGGCTGCGACGTGGGCTCCGACGCGGCCGCGGTGGTCGGGTCGACCACCGAGGCCCGGCGCAGGTCGAGCACGGGCGGGAGGTGGGTGACGACACAACGCGTGACGTCGTCCACGGATCGGGCTTCGGTGAGCACCCGCGTGAACTCGCTCAGCAGCTCCACCCGCTGCTGCACCAGTTCGCGCGCGAACGCGCGGTCGAACGCACGTCCCGTGAGCTGACCGACCAGCGCGACGAGCGACTCGAGGTCGTCGCGCGTGGACACGTCGAGCTCGTGGTCGAACTCGAACCCGATCACGCCGACGCTCACCTCGTTGCCGAGGCTCAGCGGTGCGCACAAGACGGCGCGCGTCGAGGCGAGTGCACCTCCTGCGCACGCGGCGGGGAACCGCCGGAGCAACTCGTCCCGAGTCGGCACGAAGACGATCGAGCCGGTGCGCACGCTCTCGGTGAGCGGTGACGCAGCGTCCATGGCGAGCGTGGCCACCTGAGCCGTGTCGGAAACGTGGTCGGGTTCGTCGTCGGGATCTCGGCCGGGCGTGCCGGCCGTGGCGCGGTCGCACCGGACGACCTCCAGCGTGCGGACATCGGATGCCGAGCGACGACCGACCTCGGTGCGTCGAGCGCCGACCAGGTCGCTCCCTCGCCGCGCGACCACGTCGAGCACCGAGGTCGTCGACGTGGCCGGCACGAGCTCCTCGGCGAGGGCGCGGAGCAGATCGGCTCGACGATGTGCAGCCTCACGACGTGAACGCTCGTGCGATTCGCGGCGGCGGGCCACGAACGCGCCCACGCCGAGCATCGTCGTGCCGAGGCCGAGGCTGAGCGGCAACGACCATCCGGCCGACACGGTGGCGGCGGCGGCGACCTCGAACCGGTGACCACTCAGGTCGAACGAAGCGGTCTCCGTCCCCGATCCGGCGGCGACGACCGTGCGACCGTCGATGGCGACGCCGACGCGGTCGACGTCGGGCAGCGACTCGATGCGGTCGATCACCGGATCGAGCCCGACGCCGCTCGACACGTAGCCGACCACCCGTCGTTCCGGGTCGCGGACGGCACGCACGACGAACAAGCCCGGACGTCCGTCGCCCGCCAGCTCGATCGGTCCGGCGAGCACGGCCCGGTCCGACTCGCTCGCAGCCCGTACCGCGCCGCCGCGCACCGGCTCGCCGAGCAGGTCGAGGCCGACCAAGGCTGCGTTCTCGGGTGCGTCGGGCATGACCGATCCGACGACGACGTACGCCGCCCGTTCGGTCGCCGGCGAGATCTCGCCCGTCGCGTCGATCTCACGGAGGCCGACTCCTGCGGCATCCTCCCACTCGTCACGCTCGCCGGCGCTCACCGGCTGCGACCACGCCAGCGCCTCGGGAGCGCTGGCCGCGATCACGCCGCGCGCGAACGCCCGGAACTCGACGTCGTCGACGATGCCGTCGGCGGCCAGGGCATCGGTGCCCGCGAGGGCGGAGGTGGCCGCGGTGAGCTCGGCTCGCAACTGGTCGGCGGCCACTGTGGCAGCCCGACGGTGAGCGTCACCCGCGAGCTGCAACGCCCGATCGGACGCGATGATCGTGGCTGCGCCAGCGAGCGCGGTGAGCCCCGTGAGCACGAGGGCGCTCGTCGGACGTCGGCTCGTCGCGGTGCGGACCACCCGCTCAACGTAGTGCCAGCGCCCGGCCTACGATCGCCCGGTGATCAACGAACTGGTCGAGCTCGACACCGGCGCGGGGCGGATGCCGACGTGGATCTCGCGCCCCGAGATCCCCGGTCCGCACCCGCTCGTGATGTACCTCATGGACGCGCCGAGCATCCGTCCCGCCCTGCACGACATGGCGTCACGTCTGGCGACGGCCGGCTACTACGTGATGATGCCGTACCTGTTCTACCGGGGCGGACCGTTCCGCGAGTTCGGCACCAGCGACGAGGACATGCACGCCCGACGCGACCTGATGGCCACGGTCACCCCGACCGGCATCCTGGCCGACGGGGCGGCGATGCTCGCTCATGCCGAGCAGGATCCGACGGCCGGCACGTCGCGCTTCGGTGCGGTCGGCTTCTGCATGAGCGGCGGGCTCACCCTCGCCCTCGCCAAGGCGCACCCCGACCGCATGCGGGCCGCCGCCTCGATCCACGGGGCCTGGTTGGTGCGAGCCGGTGACGACTCGCCGCACCTGGGCCTCGAACGGGCGAACGCCGAGGTGTACCTCGGCTGGTGCGACCACGACCCGACGGCACCCCACGAGGACCGAGTCGTGATGGAGGCCGCGCTCCGCGACGCCGGGCTGCGTTACACCCTCGACTTCTACACCGATGCCGTACACGGATACGCACCGGCCGGCGAGCGATACCACCGCGCCGCGTCCGAGCAGCACTGGGAACGCGTCCACGACATGTTCCTGCGCCACCTGCTCCGGCCGACCTGAGAACCGCCCCGCCGGTTCATCGGCGTCTCGCAGACCGGGACGTTCGTACCTGTCGCGCTCCGACGACCGTTCGTACCATGCGACGAATCCGGCTGCGAAGGGGTGTGTGTCGATGGATTTCCTGGTGTCCGAGGAGATGTCCGTCCGTCTGGACATGATCCGCGAGTTCATGATCCGCGAGGTCGAACCGCTGGAGAACGAGATGCTCTTCGGCGACGAGTCCGCACTCGCCGCCGGCGTCGCGAAGGCGCAGGGCAAGGTGAAGCAGATGGGCCTGTGGGCACCGAACCATCCGATCGAGTTCGGCGGGCTCGGGCTGTCCATGGTGGATCACGGGTTGTTCGCCGAGGCCGTCGGCCGCAGCCCGCTCGGGATGTCGGTGTTCGGCACGGCGGCACCCGACGCCGGCAACATCGAGATCCTGCACAAGTACGCAACCGAGGAACAGCGCGAACAGTGGTTGCGCCCGCTGGTGGCCGGCGAGATCCGGAGTTGCTTCTCGATGACCGAGCCGCTCACGGCCGGCTCGAACCCGACGCTGCTCGAGACGACGGCGGTGCGCGACGGCGACGAGTACGTCGTCAACGGCCAGAAGTGGTTCACGTCGTCGGCCGACGGAGCGGCGTTCGCGATCGTGATGGCCGTCACCGATCCGGACGCACCGCCGCACCAGCGCGCTTCGATGATCATCGTGCCCACGGATGCGCCGGGGTTCCACCTGGTGCGCAACGTGAGCGTGATGGGGCACTCGGGTGCTGGCCACGCCAGTCACGCCGAGGTGATCTACCAGGGCTGCCGGGTGCCGGCGACCAACCTGCTCGGACCCGAGGGGCACGGGTTCATCATCGCCCAGGAGCGCCTCGGTCCCGGCCGCATCCACCACTGCATGCGCTGGCTCGGTATCGCCCAGCGGGCGTGGGAGATGATGTGCGCACGCGCCAACGAGCGGGTGATCGACGCCGGCGGTGGCACGCTCGCCGACAAGCAGGTGATCCAGCACTGGGCCGCCGAGATGTACGCCAAGATCCAGGGCGCCCGGTTGCAGGTGCTGCACGCTGCTTGGCGGATCGACCACGAGGGTGCGTCGGCCGCTCGCGACGACATCGCTGCGATCAAGTTCGTCGTCGCGAACACGATGCTCGAAGCAGTCGACAAGGCGATCCAGGTGCACGGTGCGCTCGGGGTCACCGACGACACGATCCTGGCGTACTGGTACCGGCACGAGCGCGCTGCCCGCATCTATGACGGTGCCGACGAGGTGCACAAGACCAGTCTCGGGCGTCGTCTCCTCCGCCAGCACGCGCCCGCCCGCGAGACCACCCGGGTGTAGGTGTCGGGCATCGCCCGCCCGGAACTACCGTGAAGTGGGTCATCGTGTCGAGCAGCCGGCATGAGTCCGCGGCGCCGCCGCGGTTCCTGCCGGGAGACCCCACGCATGTACGAATGCTTCGACGATGCCCCGCAGACCTGGTTGCGGCTCGCGATCACCTTCGCCGCCGACGACACGGCCGTGCTCGTGCTGGTCGGTGAGCTGGACCATGCCAGCGTGTTCGACCTCCATCAGGCGCTCGATGCGATCGAAGAAGCCGGTGCGAGATGCGTGCTGATCGACGCCCGCGACATCGAGTTCATCGACTGTGCCGGCGTCGCGGCGCTCGAGCGGCACGCCCGCCGGTGGTCGTCACGCGGGCGAGCGCTGCACCTGGTGCGGCCCAGCGCCGTCGTCGTTCGGTTGTTCGACCTGCTCGGTGCCCGACTGCCGATCGGCGCCTGAAACACGCCGCTCCACGAGCGCGGCCACCAGCCGTTCGGGCTCGCGGACGGTGACGGTGAGCCCCGGATGCCGCAGCCGGCCGGTGGGCTCGACACCCGACACCGACTCGTGGAAACGCACGCACACACCGGCTCGCGCCGTGGTGCCGAAGGTGAGACCCCGATCGGCGAGCGACACGTGCACCCCCACGACCCTGATGCCGTGGTACGGCCCGGTGATCTCGACGCCGGCGACGTTGCCGACGGCGGTCGTCACGATCCACGGTCCGAACCGGGCGGTGAACGTGGTGTCGTCCACCTCGACGCTGGTGCGGGAGGGGCCGAGGCCCACGAGCCGGGCGAGACGTCCCACCCACCCCTCGTACGCGAACTCGACGCGCGTCGCCTCGCGACCGTCGACGGCACGGTCGGGCGGCAGGTGGGATGGGGAGCCGTCGGCGAGGTGCATGTCCGTGCCGTACCCACGGTCGCCGTCGCTGCACACACACCGGGAGCTCGAGACCGGCAACGCTCAGCGGATGCGGCCGGTTTCGTAGGCCCAGAGGGCGAGCTCCACCCGGTTGCGGGCGGCGAGCGGATCGACCGGTTGGACCGCCGCTCGGCCCGCGGCGGCGGTGGCGAACACGGCCAGCAGCCGTGACGTGATGCTCGGAGCGATCAAGGCATCGCCCTTCGCCGCGGCGCGCACGGCCTGGGCGAGCAGGTCCGGTCCGGCGTCTTTCGGGTCACCGTCGACCGTCCGGACGAGGTGCTTGCCGACATGTAGATGTCCTTATATGGTGTTCTGATGTCGCTGCCCTCCGACTCGATGCTCGACGTGTTGCGAGCGATCGGCGAACCGACCCGTCTGCGCATCGTCGCCCTGCTGCGCCACGGTGAACTCACCGTGAGCGACTTCACCGACATCCTCGGGCAGTCCCAGCCGCGCATCTCGCGCCACCTGCGGCTGCTCGCCGACGCCGGGGTGGTGGACAAGCACCGCGAAGGCAGCTGGGTGTTCTTCCACGGGGTCGAGACCGGTCCGATCGCCGAGCTCGTCGCCGGTCTCCTACTCGGCCTCGACGACCACGATCCGGCCGTCGCCGGCGACCTCGACCGGCTGCACGTGGTGCGCCAGCGGCGATCGGCGGCGGCGCAGGAGTACTTCGCCGGGATCGCCGCACGCTGGGACGAGGAACGCTCGCTGCACGCCGACGACGACGAGGTGGACCGCGCCATCGCCGCCATCGTCGGCACCGGGCACCGGAGCCTGCTCGACGTCGGCACCGGGACCGGTCGGATGCTGCAGCTGCTCGGCCGCGGTGTCGCCCGGGTGGTGGGGCTCGACACCAGCCACTCGATGCTGGCGGTGGCCCGCGCCAACCTCGATCGGGCCGAGGTCCGTGGCGTCGACCTGCGTCAGGGCGACGTGCACCGACCCCCGTTCCCGCCCGACTCGTTCGACCTCGTCGTGGTGCACCAGGTGCTGCACTTCCTCGACGATCCGGCACGAGCGCTGCGCGAAATGGCACGCCTCCTCACGCCGGGTGGGCGGCTGTTGATCGTCGACCTGGCACCCCACGGACTCGAGTTCCTGCGCTCGGAGCACGCCCATCGGCGGCTCGGGTTCCGGGCCGACACGGTGTGCGGGTGGCTCGACCAGTGCGAACTCGACGTGGCCGCCGTGCGGTCGCTCGCCCCGCCCGCCAGCACCGACGGCGTGGAACGCCTCACGGTGCAGATGTGGATGGCGGTCGACCGACGTGAGCCGGCAGCGGCCACGACGACGGCCACGACGACGGCCACCACGGCGGCCACCACGGCGGTGGCCGGATGAGCGCCGCCGACGACCTGCGGAGCGCCGCGGCCGGGCGGATCCTGATCCTCGACGGTGCGAGCGGCACCGAGATCCAGCGCCTCGGGCTGGTGGAGGACGATCTGCGCGGCACACGCTTCGCCCACCACCCGTCGTCGCTCGCCGGCAACAACGACCTGCTCGTCCTCAGCCGCCCCGAGGTGATCCGCGAGCTCCACGCCACGTACCTCGCCGCTGGGGCCGACATCATCTCCACGAACACCTTCTCGGCCACGACGGTGGCCCAGCGCGAGTACGGACTCGACGATCCGGCGGTCGTACACGATCTCAACGTCGCCGGTGCGCGTCTCGCCCGCGAAGCGGCCGACGAGGCCACCCGCGCCACGGGTCGGCGTCGCTTCGTGGCCGGCGCGATCGGTCCCACCAACGTCACCTTGTCGCTGTCGCCACGCGTCGACGATCCGGGCTACCGGGCGATGACGTTCCGCCAGATCGCCGAGGCCTACCGGCAGCAGATCGCTGCGCTCGTCGAGGGAGGTGTCGACCTGCTGCTCGTCGAGACGATCTTCGACACCTTGAACGCCAAGGCGGCGATCTGGGCGGCTCGGCGATTCGCTCGCGACACCGGTACGACCACGCCGCTGATGATCTCCGGCACCATCACCGACCGCTCGGGACGAACGCTGTCCGGTCAGACCGTCGCCGCCTTCTGGCAGTCGGTCCGGCACGCAGATCCGCTGACCGTCGGGCTCAACTGCGCGCTCGGCACGGCGGAGATGCGGCCCTACGTCGACGAGCTCTCGTCACTGGCGGACACGCTGATCTGCGTGTATCCGAATGCCGGACTCCCCAACGCGCTGGGATGCTACGACGAGTCGCCCGCGCAGACCGCTGCGATCATCGGCGAGTTCGCGCGCGCAGGGTTCGTCAACGTGGTCGGCGGCTGCTGCGGCACCACACCGGCGCACATCGCTGCGATCGCCGACGTCGTGAACGGCATGCCACCCCGACGTCCGGGCGAGCGCCGTCGCCTGCTGCAGCTGTCCGGGCTCGAGCCGTTCGCGCTCACCGACGACATCCCGTTCGTCAACGTCGGTGAGCGCACCAACGTCACCGGCTCGGCCAAGTTCCGACGCCTGATCAAGAACGGCGATGTCGCCGAGGCGCTCGACGTGGCCCGCGATCAGGTGGAGAACGGCGCACAGGTGATCGACGTCAACATGGACGAGGGGTTGCTCGACTCGCGCGAGGCGATGACCACCTTCCTGCGGCTCATCGCCGCCGAGCCCGACATCGCCCGCGTCCCCGTGATGATCGACTCGTCACGGTTCGACGTGATCGAGGCGGGACTCGAGTGCGTGCAGGGCAAGGCGGTGGTCAACTCGATCTCGCTGAAGGAGGGTGTCGAGCCGTTCCTCGCCGCAGCGCGTGTCTGCCGCGACCACGGCGCCGCCGTGATCGTGATGGCCTTCGACGAGCGGGGTCAGGCCG
The DNA here is from genome assembly GCA_020637235.1 of Acidimicrobiaceae bacterium. Taxonomy (GTDB): domain Bacteria; phylum Actinomycetota; class Acidimicrobiia; order Acidimicrobiales; family Ilumatobacteraceae; genus VFMC01. The sequence continues at coordinate 20,946 of JACJWG010000024.1, forward strand.
ACACGGTGGAGCGGAAGGTGTCGATCTGCAGCCGTGCGTTCGAGCTGCTCACCACCGAGCTCGACTTCCCGCCCGAGGACATCGTGTTCGACCCCAACGTGTTCGCCGTCGCGACGGGCATCGCCGAGCACGATCGCTACGGCCTCGACTTCATCGAGGCGACCGCGGAGCTGCGTCGGCGCTTCCCCCTGTCGAACGTGTCCGGCGGCGTGTCGAACCTGTCGTTCGCGTTCCGTGGCAACGACGCCGTTCGTGAGGCGATGCACTCGGTGTTCTTGTTCCACGCCATCCGACGTGGCATGAGGCTCGGCATCGTCAACGCCGGTCAGCTCGCGGTGTACGAGCAGATCGATCCCGTGTTGCGCGATCTCTGCGAGGACGTCGTGCTGGCGCGCCGACCGGATGCAGCCGAGCGTCTGCTCGAGGCCGCCACCACCTTCGCCGGTGACGGTGGCACCACCCGCGACCGGGGAGGCCTGGAGTGGCGTGACTGGACCGTGGAACGTCGGCTCGAGCACGCGCTCGTCAACGGGATCACCGAGTTCGTGGAGGCCGACGTCGAGGAGGCGCGGCAGGCCGCACCGTCGCCGGTGGCGGTGATCGAGGGGCCGCTGATGGCCGGGATGAACGTCGTCGGCGACCTGTTCGGCTCGGGTCGGATGTTCCTGCCACAGGTGGTGAAGTCGGCTCGCGTGATGAAGCAGGCGGTCGCCCATCTCACGCCCTACCTCGAGGCCGAGCGCGACGGTGCAGCACACACCAACGGCACCGTGGTGCTCGCCACCGTGAAGGGCGATGTGCACGACATCGGCAAGAACATCGTGGGTGTCGTGCTCGGATGTGCGAACTACCGGATCGTCGACCTCGGCGTGATGGTGCCCGCCCAGACGATCCTCGACACGGCACGCGAACTCGACGCCGACATCGTCGGGCTGTCGGGGCTGATCACGCCGTCGCTCGACGAGATGGTGCACGTCGCCGCCGAGATGCAGCGCCAGGGCTTCCGCATCCCCCTGCTCGTGGGTGGCGCCACCACCAGCCGCATCCACACCGCGCTGCGGATCACACCCGCCTACCCGGATGCGCCCGTCGTGCACGTGGCCGACGCCTCGCGTGCCGCAGGTGTGATCTCCACACTGCTGTCGGAGGATCGCGCCGGGCGCGCGGTGTTCCTCGACGAACTCGACGCCGAGTACCGGCGCGTGGTGGAGGCGCACGAGCGGGCCGAGGTGGAACGCAACCGGCTCTCGCTGGCCGCAGCCCGTGCGAACGCCGGCGCCTTCGTGTTCGACGCCACCACGGTCACGACACCGAGCTTCGTCGGCGTACGCGAGACCATCGGCGTCGATCTCGCCGAGCTCGCTGCCCACATCGACTGGACGCCGTTCTTCCATGCGTGGGGGTTGCGCGGTCGGTACCCGTCGATCCTCGACGACGCCGTGCTGGGCGAGGCGGCGCGTCCGCTGTGGGACGACGCTCGACGGATGCTCGACCGCATCGTCGCCGAGTCGTGGTTCACGCCCAGTGCCGTGGTGGGGTTCTGGCGTGCCGAGCGCCACGGCGACGACATCCGTCTCCCCGAGGTCGGCCGCACCCTGCACGGGCTGCGCCAGCAGCTGGCCCGTCGCGACGGCAAGCCCAACCTGTCGATCGCCGACTTCGTCGCCCCGGCGGATGCGGAGGTGGTCGATCACGTCGGTGCGTTCGTGGTGAGCGCGGGACGGGAGGAAATCGAGATCGCGGCCCGGTTCGAGGCCGCCCACGACGACTATTCGTCGATCCTCGTGAAAACGCTCGCCGACCGGATCGCCGAAGCGGCGGCCGAATGGACCCACCTGCGCGTTCGGCGTGAGTGGTGGGGATATGCGCCGGACGAGGCGTTCGCTCCGGACGAGCTGATCGGCGAGCCGTACCGCGGCATCCGGCCGGCCCCCGGCTACCCGGCGCAACCCGACCACAGCGAGAAGCTCACGATCTTCGAGCTGCTCGACGCGGAACGCCGCATCGGGGTGGAGCTCACCGAGAGCTTCGCGATGTGGCCGGGCAGCAGCGTGAGCGGGCTGTACCTGGCCCACCCCGACGCGCAGTACTTCGCCGTCGGGCGCGTGCAACGCGACCAGGTGGAGGACTACGCGTCCCGCAAGGGCATCGAGGTCGCGAGAGCCGAGCAACTGCTCGGCCCGTCGCTCGCCTACGTGCCGGGCGCCTGAGCCGCGGTCCCGAGCCGACGCAGCAACCACGCGGCGTCGAGCGGGGCTGCACCGCCGACGTCGTTGTTGAAGTATGCGAGGCAGCCGACCCCGGCCTCGCGCCACGCAGCGATCCGTTCCGTCCACCGGCCGAGCCGGCGCGCACCGTACCGGCCGGTGTAGGGGCGCTCCTCGGCGTGCGGACCATGGAAGCGCACGTAGGTCCACGACGTCGTCAGCACCGGCGGCGGCTTCGGGGGCAGGTCGTGCACACACCACGCCGCGCCGTGCCGTTCGAGCACCGCGAACGTGTCGTCGTGCACCCACGACGGATCGCGGACCTCGACCGCCCATCGCCAGCCAGGAGCGAGCTCGGTCGCCGTGGCGAGAAACGCGTCGAGCCGGCCGGTGTCGCGACGCCAGCGGGGCGGCAGCTGCACCAGCGTGGGCCCGAGGTGCGCCCCGAGACGTCGCACGACGTCGACGTGGTTCGGCAGCCACCGTGGTGCGTCGGACAACTTCTTCCGGTGTGAACCGAAGGAGCCGAGCTTCACGGACACGACGAACCCCGGGGGGACCCGTCGAGCCCACGACTCGACGGTCTCGGGCCGCGGGAGACGGTAGAACGTCGCGTTCGATTCAACGGTCGGGAACGACGCTGCGTAGTGCTCGAGCCACCGTCGCTGCGGCAGGTCGGCCGGGTAGAACCGCCCGCGCCACGCCCGGTAGGTCCAGCCGCTGCAGCCGACGGCCGCGGTCATCCGTAGTGGGGGAGCAGGTCGCTGCGCAGTGCGTCGACGAGACGTTGCTGGTCGGGACCCACCTGATGGAGGTGGACGGTGTCGAAGCCCGCAGCGACGAACCGGTCGACGGCCGTCACGATCGGCGCCGCGTCGGTGCAACAGACGAGGGTGTCACGAATGCCGTCGGGGCCGATCGCGTCGGCGACCGAGGCGAACTCGCCGGGGGTCGCGAGTTCGCCGAGCAGCGCCGGTGGCACGACGCCGACCGGCCACCACCGCCAGGCCTGTTCGGCGGCTTCGTCGTCGGTGGCCGCGAGCGACACGCGGAGTTGGGCGACACACCGCCGGTCCCCACCACCCGCGCCGCGGAAGGTGTCGACGATCGATGCGTCCGGTGACACACCGATGAGCCCGTCGCCGATCTCGCCTGCGAGCCGGGCGCTCTTGCGTCCCGAGCTGGCCACGAAGATCGGCGGCGGTTGTGGCGGCAGGGTGGACAGCTCGAGACGCTCGACGGACCAGTGCTCCGAGCGCACGTTCACGCGTTCGCCGGAGCACAGCCGACGGATCAGGTCGACCGCCGTGCGGAGACGTTCGCGTCGTTCGGCGCCGCGCGGCCATCGGCGGCCGAAGGGTTGCTCGTTCAGGCGCTCACCCGTCCCCACACCGAGGACGAACCGGCCGTCGAACATCACCGCTGCAGTGGCGGCCGCATGGGCGATCTCGATCGGATCGTTGCGGTGGACGAGCGCCGTGACGCCGGTGCCGACCTCGATCCGCTCGGTCGCCTGGGCGATGCCGCCCAGCACGGTCCACACGTGCGGCGAATGACCCTGAGACGGCACCCACGGGCGCAGGTGGTCGCTGATCATCGCCGCCGTCACCCCAGCCGACTCGGCAGCGGCAGCGAGTGCGACGAGCACGCGTGGATCGTGCTCCTCGCTCGAGAGCCACATGCCGAGCCGAACGCGCGGCCGGCCGCGGTCGACCTCACCGGTCTCGGCGGCATCGGTGCGACGGTCGGGGGCTCGGTCAGGCATGCAGGTCCTCTCGGTGGACGATCCCGAGCAGCACGCCGGCGATCGTGGTGACGAACAGATGGTCGAGCGAGTCGTCGCGCAGACGACGCGCCACCTCGCCCACGCGGAGCTCGGGGCGGATCGTGGACGGGGCCGGCACCATGATCGGGGCGAGTGCTGTGCCAGGCGGCAGCTGGGCGACGAGCGCGGCGTCGACCGAGCCGAGGAGCACCCGACGCTCGTCCACGATCGCCACAGCCCGGGCGGATGCTGCGGATGCGACGTCTCCTGCGGTTGCCGTGATCGGCAGCGTGGCCGCCGTGCGGAGGTATTCGCCGATGCGTCGGCGGTCGCCGGTGGTGCCTTCGGTGGGCAGCCCGAACGCCGTCCACGTGGCGCGTCCGCCGATCAGGTCGTACACCTGGGTGAACCCTTCCACCTCGAACCGGCACGCGGCTCGCGAGCTCAGGTCTCAATGCTGGTCGAAGCAGTAGACGACGATCGGACGGTCGCGGTCGAGATCCTCGAGTTGCTCGCGTCGCAACGTCGCGAGGGGCATGTTGCGTGCGCCCGGCAGGTGCTCTCGCCGGAACACCGACGCCGGCAACACGTCGACGAGCGGTGCGCCCTGCGCGATGAGGTGGATGGCGTGGTCGACGTCGATGCGAACGGGCACACGCGGCGGTTCCCTGCGAGGGGAACGACGAAACCGAGCGCAGGATCCGCAGCGCCGACGTGGCTCGGAGGTCTGGCGCCGATGGCATCTCGGTGTCGCAGCGCCCCGATCGGGGAACGCCTGCGGCGGGTGGCGCACGCTGCGTCACCGCCGAACGGAGGACACACCGATGCGTACCGCACCATCACTGCGACGTCTGCTCGACCGGTTCGAACAGGACTCGCGCCTCGACCGCGTTGCCGATCGGGCCGAAGCGGCCGGGCAGCGGCTCGGCTCCACGTCGGCCGGCCCGCTGCTGCGCGGCGACGGACTCGGCCATCCGCTGCACCCGCTGCTCACCGACCTCCCGATCGGGTGCTGGACGTCGGCGACGGTGCTCGACCTGGTCGGCGGGCGCCGGAGCAGGCGCGCAGCGACCCGACTCGTCGGGCTCGGCGTGGCCACCGTGCCGGTGGTCGCTGCTGCGGGTCTCGTGGACGTCGCCTCGATCGACGATCGTCGGACCCGACGTGTCGGGGCCGCGCACGCTGCGGGCAACGTCGTCGCGACGATGTTCTACGTGTGGTCCTGGCGGGACCGACGGCGCGGCCGTCACCTGCGTGGCGTACTACTCGGGCTGATCGGCGGCACGTTGGCGTCGGTGACCGGTTACCTCGGCGGGCACCTCGCGTTCGCCGCGAACGGAGGTACCGGCGCGCCGGGCGGTGCCGGGAACGACCGTGGCGAGGCCGGCGAGGTGGTCGCCGAGGTGTTCATCGACCCGGCGTCGCTCGGCTGATCCGAGCACGTGAGCTACCTCGAGTGGCGAGGCGCTTCCTCGAGGAGTTGGTCGGCGGCGTTGGTGACGGCGTGGTCCGTCGGCGCTCCGGCACCGAGATGCCAGAGCGTCGCCCGGGCGAGCTGCAGCGGTGCGTCCATCACACCCTGCTCGCGGAGCTCGCCGAGGTGCCGGGCGTAATCGTCGGACCTGACGCCGTGTTGGTCGAGTTCGTGGAGCAACGTGGCGAGGCGATCGGCGTCGGTCGGATCGGATGCCCAGCGGGCGGTGTCGGTCGAGATCATGGTCGATCCGTACCCTCCCAGCCGCTCCGCTGAACGGTCGGGCATCGGTCGGGTGCATCGTCTCGCCAGTGATACGACGGCCCGCCTCTACGCTCGTCGTGTGGGAGCGCCGTGGGACATCGTCACGACGACCACCGTCGAACGCCTGCGGGACGCCGGATGCCTCGATCCGGTCGCCGAGGCGAACGAGCTGGTCGGCCACGCAGCCGACGCGTCGACGCTCGAGGCGTGGGTCGAGCGGCGGCTGGAGGGCGAGCCACTCGCCTGGATCGTCGGGCGGGTCCGGTTCGCTGGCTGCGACGTGCTGGTCGACCCCGGGGTGTACGTACCCAGGCCGCAGAGCGCCGAGGTTGCCCGTCGCGCTGCTGCCCTGGTGCCGGCAGTCGGGCGGCGGGTCGCCGACCTGTGCACGGGTTCGGGTGCCATCGCCGTGCACCTGCGGGACGTGGCGGGTGCGACCGTGGTCGCGGTCGACATCGACCCGGCGGCCGTGCGGTGCGCTCGCCGCAACGGCGTCGCCGTGGTGCAGGGCGACGTCGACGCCCCGTTCGCGACCGCGGCGTTCGACGTCGTCACGGCGGTGGCGCCGTACGTACCGACCGCTGCGATGCGCGTCCTGCCGGCCGACGTCCAGCGTCACGAGCCCACCCGCGCGCTGGATGGCGGCGTCGACGGGCTCGACGTGGTGCGTCGCACGATCGACTCCGCGGCGCGTCTGTTGCGGCCGGGTGGGTGGCTCGTCGCCGAAGTGGGTGGCGATCAGCGAGGCGGCGTCGGCGACGCACTGGCTGCGGCGTCGTTCGTCGCGGCGCAGTGGTGGTTCGACGGCGACGGTGATCTGCGCGGCGTGTGCGCGCGGCGGACGACCGGGCACGACCGGTAGCGACGCGCTGGTGGTGGGTCGCGATACTGACCCGATGCCCGTCACGCTCACCGCCGGGTCGATCGCCCATCGACTCGTCACCGCAGGGCCGTGGACGGTGCTGCTCGCCGCAGCGCTCTACGTCCCGTTCGCGCCCGACGTCGGCGTCTTCCCCGCCTCGATCGATCAGTCGTTCCGCGTGAGCCAGCTCAGCAACGTGCTCGCCTACGCCGTCGCGATCCTGGGCCTCGACCTCGTCACGGGGTACACCGGACAGCTGCACCTCGGACAGTCGGCCTTCATCGGGCTCGGCGCCTACACGACCGTGATCCTCGTGACCGACCACGGGTGGACGCAACTTGCCGCGATCCCGGTGGCGTGCGCCGTCTGCCTCGTCGCAGGTCTGCTCGTCGGGCTCGCCGGTGCACGCATCCGTGGCGCCTATCTCGCGGTCGTCACCCTGGCGTTCGCCTACGTGTTCCCACCCCTCGTGCTGCGATTCGGCTGGCTCACCGGTGGGACCAACGGCAAGGGGCCGCCTCGAGGCGAGGGCAGGCTCGTGCCGCCGTCGTGGGCGCCGTTCGCGGACGAGGGACGCCTCGCCGGGCCGCTGTGGGTGTACTCGCTGTGCCTCGCGATCGCGGTCGGGGTGTTCGTGCTCACACGCAACCTGATGCACAGCGCGGTCGGCCGTGCGATGATCGCCACGCGCGACGATCCGATCGGCGCGGCCGCCTTCGGCATCGACCCGGCCCGCACCCGAGCGGTGGCGTTCGGGCTCAGCGCGGTCTACGGGGGCCTGGCCGGGGCGATGCTCATGATGGATCGACCGTTCGCATCGGACGTGCAGTTCGGCACGCAGCTCGGGTTGTTCCTGGTGGTGGGCCTGGTGGTCGGCGGGGTCGGCACGATGTGGGGAGCGATCCCCGGTGCACTCGTCTTCGTGTTCCTGCCGCTGCTCGTGCGCCAGTGGACCTTCGACCGAGGGGGCATGCCACCGGTGCTCCGCGAGCTGAGCTGGCCGCTGTTCCGCCTGCTCGACTCCGCAGGTGGCGCGGCGGTCGGCGTGGTGTTCGGGAGCGCGCTGCTGCTGCTGTTGTTCGTTGTTCCCGACGGGATCGTGGGTGGCGCACGTCGTCACATAGCGAAGTTGGTCCGGGTCGAGCGACCCGGATGACAAATTGTCCGTCGGGTCTGGCGTTCGCGGTTCGCGGCGCGTATGGTGCCCGGCGCTGACGAGTGGCTGGGGGGTCGCTCGATCGGCGGGGGGAATTCATGGCTCTGCTCGAGGTCGACGACGTCACCGTGCGTTTCGGTGGCATCGTGGCGCTGCAAGGTCTCTCGTTCGAGATCGAACGCGGTCAGATCTGCGGTCTGATCGGACCGAACGGCGCCGGCAAGACGACCATGTTCAACGTCGTGTCGCGTGTGTACCAGCCGACCGACGGGCATGTGCGATTCGACGGTGCCGACCTGCTCGGCGTGCAGGCGCACGCCGTCGTGAAGCGGGGCATCGCCCGCACGTTCTAGAACCTCGCGCTCTGGCCGGGGATGACCGTGCTCCAGAACGTGATGGTGGGCGCGCATGCGAAGAGCAAGCAGAACTTCTTCACCGCACCGCTGCGCATCGGCACCCGTGCGGAGGAGCGGCGTCTCGGGTCGATGGCCTACGACATCCTCACCGACCTCGGGCTCGCCGAGGTGGCGTTCCAGCCCTGCGCCGGTCTTCCCTTCGGCACGCTCAAGCGCATCGAGCTCGCCCGGGCGCTCGCCTCGGAGCCCAAGCTGCTCATGCTCGACGAGCCGGCCAGCGGCCTCACCCACAGCGAGGTCGACGAGCTCGGTGCGCTCGTCCAGCGCCTGCGCGACGACTACGGCCTCACCGTGTTGCTCGTCGAGCACCACATGGCGATGGTGATGGGCATCTCCGACAACGTCGTGGTGATGGACTTCGGTCGCAAGATCGCGGAGGGGCCTCCTGCGGTGGTGTCTCGGGATCCCAAGGTGATCGAGGCATACCTCGGGGGTGCGGCATGAGCCGCATGTTGGACGTCCGAGGGTTGCACGCGGGCTACGGCCAGAGCGAGGTCATCCACGGCGTCGACTTCGCGGTGGAGGAGGGCGAAGTGGTGGTGATCCTCGGCGCCAACGGCGCCGGGAAGACGACCACGTTGCGCGCCATCTGCCAGATGATCTCGACGACGGGCACGATCGAGCTCGCCGGTCAGAGCGTCGTCGGCAAGTCGACCACCGAGGTCGTCCGACTCGGCGTGGCCCACGTGCCGCAGGGCCGCGGCACGCTGGCCGACCTGTCGGTCGAGGACAACCTGCGCGTCGGTGCGTACGTGCGCAAGGACGACATCAACAGCGACATCCAGAAGTTCTACGAGGTCTTCCCGCGGCTCGGCGAGCGACGCCACCAGCTCGCCGGCAGTCTGTCGGGCGGCGAGCAGCAGATGCTCGCGGTGTCGCGTGCGCTGATGGGCCGGCCGAAGCTGCTGCTCCTCGACGAGCCGTCGCTCGGACTCGCGCCGCTGATCGTGCAGGACCTGTTCCGCCGGTTCGGCGACATCAACCGCGACGAGGGCGTCACGATGCTCGTCGTCGAGCAGAACGCCAACCTCGCGCTCGACATCGCCGATCGGGCCTACGTGCTCGAGGCCGGCGAGATCGCGGTCTCCGGCACCGCCGACGAGTTGCGCGACGACGACGCCGTCCGCAAGGCATATCTCGGGTACTGAGGGAGAAGCAGTGAGCAGCACCGTCACCGACACCAGCACGGGCGCCACCGGCGCCGTCTCGAGAGCGCTCGGCGAGTTCTACGGCTCGTTGCGCTCGCTCAGCGCGAAGAACCGACGCAACCTCGGCATCATGGCCGCAGTCGTCGTGCTGTTCTCGATCTGGGCGATCGCCACCGAGGGCTGGAATCTGTTCATGCAGCGCGTCGTCGACGGGGTCGACAACGGGTTCATCTACGCGGCGATGGCCCTGGCGCTCGTGCTGATCTACAAGGCGACGACGGTCGTCAACTTCGCGCAGGGCGAGATGGCGATGTTCGGCACCTACATCACCTTCGTGTTCAGCTCCGACTGGGGCCTGCCGATGTGGCTGTCGATCCTGATGGCGATGCTGGTGTCGGCACTCGCGGCGGCCGGCATCGAACGCACGCTCATCCGGCAGTTCGACCCGAGCAACCACCTCGCGATCACGATCGTGACCCTGTCGCTGTTCCTGATCCTCGGTGCCCTCGCCGGTGTGATCTGGGCCTACGACGGCAAGGGGCTCCCGTCCCCGTTCCCCAAGCGCAACGAGACCTTCGGGTTCCTCGGCGCCGACGTCGAGTACAGCTCGGTGTTCACGTGGATCACGGTGATCGTGACGGTGGTGTTGGTGACGCTGCTGCTGAACCGCACCAAGATCGGCCTCGCGTTCCGGGCGGTCTCGACGAACCTGGAGTCGAGCCGGCTCGCCGGCGTGCACATCGGGCGCACGCTGCAGTTCGGTTGGGCACTGGCCGCCGCCGTCGGCACGCTCGCCGGTTCGCTCTACGCGCCCACCACGCTGTTGACCCCGACGTTCATGGGCAACCTGCTGGTGTTCTCCTTCGCCGCTGCCACGCTCGGCGGGCTCGACAGCCTCGGCGGGTCGGTGCTCGCCGGACTGCTGATCGGGCTCATCCAGACGATGGCGGGTGGCTACGTCGATCGCATCGGCGGCGAGCTGGCGACGGCGACGGCGCTGGCGGTGATCGTGATCGTCCTGGCGGTCAAACCGAGCGGTCTGTTCGGCAGTGCGAAGGTGGAGCGAGTCTGATGGCGATGGTCACCCTGCAGGAAGGTTCGCCGAAGCACCGGGCGTACGTGATCGGCGCCTGGGTGCTGGCGGCCGCGGTGCTGTTGTACGTGCCGTTCGCCTCCGACATCGGGTTCGCCCCGGCGTCGATCGACAAGGCGTTCCGCGTCACCCAGCTGAACGACGTGATCGCCTACGCCGTCGCGATCCTCGGTCTCAACCTCGTCATCGGCTACTCGGGGCAGCTGTCCCTCGGTCACTCGGCGTTCGTGGGACTCGGCGCCTACACGACGATCATCCTGGTGTCCGACCACGGCTGGAGCTACTTCGCGACCCTGCCGATCTCGGCGGCCCTGTGCTTCTCCGTCGGCGTGATCGTCGGTGTCCCGGCGCTGCGCATCAGGGGGTTGTACCTCGCGATCGTCACGCTCTCGGTCGCCTACGTGTTCCCGACGCTCGTGCTGAAGTACGAGAGCCTCACCGGCGGGCCGAACGGCAAGAAGCCGGCCCGCGGCGAGGGCAAGCTCGAGCCGCCCAGCTGGGCGCCGTTCTCCGACGCCGGTCGCCTCGCACAGCCGCTGTGGACCTACTGCCTCCTGCTCGGCGTCGCGGCGGTGCTGTTCGTGCTCGCCCGCAACTTCTTGAAGAGCCGCCCCGGCCGAGCGCTGGTCGCGCTGCGCGACAACCCGACGAGCGCTGCCATCAACGGCGTCAACCTGCCGCTGTACAAGACGATGACGTTCGGGGTGAGCGCGGCGTACGGCGGCATCGCCGGCTCGATGCTCATGATGAACCGACCGTTCGCCTCCGATGTGCAGTTCGCCCTCGACCTCGCGATCTTCCTGGTGGTCGGGCTGGTGGTCGGCGGCGCCGGCACCATCTCGGGTGCGATCCCCGGATCGCTCGTGTTCGTGTTCGTGCCCTACTTCATGTCGGAGTGGACGAACGACCAGGAGGGCATGCCGCCCGGCCTGAAGCAGATCACCTCGCCATTGTTCGACTGGCTCGAGACCCGCCAGGGCGGACGTTCGATCGCCGGTGTGTTCTTCGGCATCGGTCTGTTGATCTTCGTGTTCCTCCTGCCCGGAGGATTCATCGACGGGATGCGCAAGCTGCGTGCACGCGTGGTGCGCGTCGTCCCCAACCCTTCGTGGCGTCGTGACGCCGCCGCGAAGACCGCAGCACCTGCTGCGATCGAGACCGACGCCGCGGCGCCGGTACCGAACCCGACACACTGAGGGGGAACCAAGTTGGCTAGAAGGAGATGGCAGAAGGCCACCGCGCTGGTGGTCGCGCTGAGCTTCGTCGCCGCGGCATGTGGCGACGACGACGAGACGACTGACGCAACGGATGCACCGGCGGCGACCGACGCACCCGATGCGACCGACGCACCGGACGCGACCGACGCACCCGATGCGACCGATGCGCCCGACACACCGGACGCGACCGACGCACCCGAGACGACCATGGGCGACATGGGCGGCGAGTACGGCTTGATCGACGGCATGTACATGGGGGCCGGCGACTTCTCGCTCGATCCGGCCGACTGCCCCGAGGACTGGGATCCGATGCAGGGCATCACGGACGACGAGATCAAGCTGTTCACCAGCCTGCCGACGTCGGGTCCGCTCGCCGGTTTCGGTCTCATCGCCGACGGCGCGAAGAGCTACTTCCAGTACATCAACGACAACGGTGGCATCGACGGTCGCAACATCGTCGTCGACGTGAAGGACGACGGGTACGCACCGGACCAGACCAAGACCAACGTCGACGAGGCGATCGGCGCGGGCGAGTACGCGTCGCTGTTCGTGACGCTCGGGACGCCGAACAACCTCGCCGTGTGGGACACCACCAACGACGAGTGCATGCCGCACCTGCTGAACGGCACCGGTGCGGCCCAGTGGGGTGACGTCGAGAACCACCCGTGGACCACGGGCATGCAGATCGACTACTTCACCGAGGCCCAGCTGTGGGCGGCGTGGTTGTTGAAGGAGCACCCCGACCTCACCAAGGTCGCGATGATCACGTTCAACAACGACTTCGGCAAGAGCTACTCGAACGGTTTCAAGGCCTACATCGAGGGCACCGACCTCGAGGTCGTGGCCGAGGAACTGCACGAGCCGACGGCACCGAACCTGACCAACCAGTTCACGTCGCTCGCCGCGTCTGAGGCCGACGTGCTGCTGATCCAGACCTCGGGTGCGTTCTGCACCCAGGCGATGGGCGAGGTGGAGAAGGGTTCATGGGAGCCGCTGGTGATCATGTCGGCCACCTGCGGGTCGCTCTCGCAGTTCTTCCAGCCGCTGGTCGACCAGGGCCTCACCGGTGCCGGCACGCACATCATCCAGACGTTCAAGGACGTGAACGACCCGGCGTACGCGGATGACGAGTTCGTGCAGCTCTACCACGAGACGGTCGATGCCCAGGGCCTCGACTCGACCCAGAGCACCTACGCCACCGGCTGGATCTTCGCCTTCTACATGACCGAGATCCTGAAGCTGGCGTCGACGTACGAAGGTGGTCTGGACCGCGGCAACATCATGCTCGCCGCACGCGCCATCGACACGCTGATGCCGCTGCTGCTCGACGGCCTCAGCGCCACGATGGACGGCATGAACGACGCCTACCTCACCGAGGGCGGCCAGATGGCCCAGTACCAGGTGGAGGACCCGGGTGCACTCGGCACGTTCGTGAAGGTCGGCGACCTGATCGACAACGAGGGCCAGCTCGGCACGTACGCCACGGTGGCCGAGATCGGCTGACCCGGCTCACACAGCCCTGCGACGGCCGCGAGGGGGAGGGTGCACCAGCGCCCTCCCCCTCGTGGCGTCCCGGTCGAGTTCAGATCGAGGTGCCGTCGGTCCCGTGCTCGACCTGATCGTCGCCGAGGGCCCGGCGCAGACGACCGATCGTGGCCTCGTCGAGCGTGGTGTGGACCAGCTCGGCGCCGGCGAAGCGGGCGACCTCGGCGACGAGGGCGTCACGGTCGAGGTCCTCCAGGAGCAACACGACGGTCACCGTGCCCGGGCCGACCGCCTCGCGGAACCAGGCGACCCATTCGTCGGGGATGCCGAGGTCGACCACCTTCGCGCTCGCCGCACCGGCGCCCGCACCGACCGCCAGTCCCGCCACCCAGCCGACCGGTCCGCCGAGGATGAGGCCGAACAAACCGGCCCACATCGCGCCCGACAGCGCCGACCGGCCGGGCGTGGGGTCGATCGTCTCGCGAGCGGTGGTCTTGCCGTCGGCGTCTTTCAGCACCGTCACCGCGTCGCGCAGCTTGAGCCGGCCGGCGGCGGCGAGGCCACCCACCGCGACCAGGAACTCCTGGGCGCGGAAGGGTGTCTCGAACGCCACGCCGACGAGCTCCTGGGGGTGGTCGGTGGTGCGATCGTCGAACGACATGGTCCGATCATGGCGCGTGGCCCGCCCGTCTGCACACCGCTGCTGACGCGACGGGTGCGAACCGGTGCCGCCGACGATCGACCGTTCCATTTGCAGCGGGCGTGGCGCATCGCCCAGCATCGGACGCCATGACCGCAGCGGATGCAGCCTTCCTCGGACTCGACGACGGCGGCGGGCGCCATTCGATGCAGATCGAGGCGCGGCACTGCACGTCGCACGACTTCCTGTACGGCGGCTCGGGCGTCGCGGCGTGTGCGGCAGCGGCCGAAGCGGTGACCGGCCGCCCGCTCGTGTGGATCACCACCCAGTACATCGGCCAGGCGCGGCCGGGGGAGCGACTGGAGCTCGACGTCGACGTGCTCGTCGCCGCCCGCTCGACCAGCCAGACGATCGTGCGCGCCCACGTCGGCGACCGACTCGTGCTGCACGCCACCACGGCGCACACCGATCGCCCGGTGGGTGACGAGGCATGGTGGGACGAGATGCCCGCTGTCCCGACCCCGGACCGGTGCGCGCCGTTCTCGTTGCACTTCGACCAGGTGGAGCGCGACTCGTTCTTCCGCCTGCTCGACCGGCGGGCGCCGGCCGACTGGAACCAGCGGACGGACGGTCGGATCCCGATCTGGGTGCGCGTCCCGGGGTGGGGGATCGGCACCCCGGCGTCGCAGGCGTTCGTCGCCGACATCGTGCCGGTGGCGGTGATGACGGCCCTCGGGCGCATGACCGGAGCCACCAGCCTCGACAACACGCTGCGAGTGGTGCACGGCGAACCGTACGACGGTTGGGTGCTGCTGGACGTCGAGGCCCAGGGCTACCGCCGATCGATCGGTCATGGACAGGTGCGGTTGTGGCGGCCCGACGGCGTGCTGCTCGGCATCGGCAGCCAGACCTGCATCGTGCGCACCGGCGCAGCCGCCGGCCCGGTCGACCCGGCCGGCTGAGTCGCCGTCACCGAGTCGCCGTCACCGAGTCGCCGTCACCGAGTCGCCGTCAGGCCGGATTCAGGTCTCCAGCTCGGCGCTGACCCGTTCGCCGCGCAGCACGGTGAGCGGGATCTGCTGGTGCCGGGCGAACGCGGCCGTGGCGACCAGGGTGCCGATCACGGTGAGCGCACCGCCACCGACGAGCGTCCACCGTGCGCCGTAGCGCTCGGCGATCCAGCCGAGCAGCGGCGAGCCGAGCGGTGTCCCGCCCATGAAGATCGCGAGGTACAGCGCCATCACCCGCCCGCGCACGGCGGTCTCGGTGGCCATCTGCACCAGAGCGTTCGCCGAGGTGATGAGGGTCAGGGCGGTCACGCCGCACAGCGGCAACACGAGCGCGAAGGTGGCATACGACGGCATCAGCCCGGCGAGCACCGTCACGGCGCCGAACGCGAGCGCGGCGCCGATCACCATCCGCTGTCGGGGGCGTGCCCGGCGAGCGGCGACCAGCGAGCCGGTGAGCGAACCGATCGCGAGGATCGAGCCGAGCAGGCCGTACTCGCCGGCCCCCTGGTCGTACACGTCGGTGGCCATGAGCGCGGTGGTCATCTGGAAGTTCAGCCCGAACGTGCCGGCGGAGAACACGATCGCCATGACGAGCATGATGTCGGGCCGGCCGCGCACGTAGCGGAGCCCGTCGCGTATCTGGCCGCGGCCGCGTACGAGCCGGTCGACCGGCGTGAGTTCGTCGGCGCGCATGCGCATCAGCGACACGATCACCGCGGCGTAGGACGCCGCGTTGACCAGGATCACCCAACCGGTGGCAGAGACCCCCGAGCCGAGCGCGGCGATCAGCAGTCCGGCCACGGCGGGGCCGATCATGCGGGCGAGGTTGAACGACGCCGAGTTGAGCCCGACGGCGTTGGCGAGATCGTCGTTCGACACCATCTCGTTCACGAACGCCTGTCGCGACGGGGTGTCGAACGCTGCGCCGGTGCCGAACGCGAACGCGATCAGGTACACGTGCCACGTGGCGACCCAGCCGGTGACGGCGAGCAGGCCGAGGATGCCGGCGAGCACCCCCATCGCGATCTGTGCGGCGGCGATCACCCGCCGCTTCGAGTAGCGATCGGCGAACACGCCCGCGATCGGCGAGAACAGCACCATCGGCAGGAACTGCAAGCCGGTGGTGATCCCGAGCGCCTGCCCGCTGTCGGACAGTTCGAGCACCAGCCAGTCCTGCGCCACTCGCTGCATCCACGTCCCGACGTTCGACACCAGTGCACCGGCGGCGAAGAGGCGGTAGTTGCGCACGCGCAACGCGGAGAACGTGGACGACATCGTTCTGCGCAGGCTACGCAGCGCGAGGGCGGTCCCGGCGGTCGGAGGGCGACCGGGGTCCGGGAACCCCGCCGTCGGGTGAGTCGGTCACCCCGGTGGCCTGCACGCAGCAGACCACCGGGGGAACGGGATCAGGCGAACCAGCCGTTGATGTCGACGACGAGGTCGGTGTCGACGGAGCTGGCGAAGCAGACGGTGCCACTCGACGACAGCGAGGTGACCACGGCGTTCGCAACCGTCTGGCCGGCCAGGAAGTTGAGGTTCGAGGTGGGTGGCTTCGTGCCACAGGGATATGCCGTCACGTAGCCCGGGTTCACCGGGTTGGTGGCGGTCACGTTCAGCGACACCGAGCTGATGCCGGTTGCGGGCGTGAGTCCCGTGAGCCCGGTGAGGCGCACCTCGAGCACGTAGCTGCCGCCGACCTTGGCCTTGGCCACGGTGACGACCGCGTTCGGGCTCTCGCCGGGACGTGTGTCGAACACGCGCTGCGGTCCGACGGCGGTGAAGCCGTCACCGGTGGCGAACCAGCCGTTGACGTCGATGATCACGTCGACCGGCGAGTTGGCGTACACGCAGATCGTGCCGGTGGCCGACACGGGCGTGATCACGCTGTTGGCCGCGATGTCGAGCGGCACCACGTTGAGGTTCGACACCAGTTGGCGCGTGCCGCACGAGTACACCGTCACGAACGTCGAGCGGCTGGCGCCGGTGGCGGTGACGTTGAGCGACACGGCGGCGACGCCGGTCGCCGGGACACCGGCGATGTCGGTGACCTGCACCTCGAGCACGTTCGTCGGCCCGATCTGGGCCTTCGGGACGGTGCGCAGGGCCCCGGGGCTCTGACCGGCGCGGGTGTCGACCAGGCGGTCGGGCGCAACGGCCGTGAACGACGATCCGGTGGCGAACCAGCCACCCACGTCGGCGATCACGTCGACGGGTGCGTTGGCGTAGAAGCACACCGTGCCCGTCGCCGACACCGGGGCGACCACGGCGTTGGCCAGGGTCTCGCCGGTCGACACGTTGAGGTTCGACACGAGTTTGCGGTCGCCACACGGATACACCGTGACGAACGCGTTGCCCTCGGCGTTGGTGGCCGTCAGGTTGAGCGACACGGCGGCGACGCCGGTGGCGGGCACGCCATCGACGCCGGTGACCTTCACCTCCAGCACGTTGCCGGGGCCGACCTTGGCCTTCGGCACCGAGACGAGGAGATCGGGACCGCTGCCGGCCCGGGTGTCGAACAGGCGCTTCGGGGCACTCGACGCGAGCGTCGGCGCCACCATCACGGGCACGGTGACCTTGGTGTTGCTGGGCGTCGCCGTGATCACCAGGTGCTGCGCGCCGCCGGGCACGCTCGGGACGACGACGTCGACGTTCGCGACACCGTTGGCGACGTCGACCGTGGTGATCTCCACGCCGGCGATCGAGATCGAGGCACGCGTGTTGGCCGGCGACCCGAGGCTGGTGAGATCGAGGCCCGACACCTGGAAGGTGATGCGTGAGCCCGGCGTCACGGTGGTCGGGGTGGGCGACACGATCGCGCTGCGCTTGGCGTAGCTCGGCGCCACCGGGGCGTTGGCCGTGAGGTAGGCGATCCACGCGTCGCGGTCGATGAGCCCCGAGTCGCGCACGTTCGTGCCCTCTTTGAACACGTGGAAGTTGTCGCCGCCGGCCACGAGGAAGGAGAAGGTGCCGATGCGGTAGCCGCGAGCCGGGTCGATCGGTGCGCCGTTCACGACGATCGAGGTGATCCGCGATCCTTCGGGCTTCGACGGATCGAACGTGTACGACACGTTCGACGACAGGCCGAGTTGCAGGTACGGACGGGACGCCACGTTGCCGTTGGGCAGTCGTTGCCACTGTTGCTCGAGCAACGTCTTGAACTGGGCGCCGG
This sequence comes from Acidimicrobiaceae bacterium, assembly GCA_020637235.1. Taxonomy (GTDB): domain Bacteria; phylum Actinomycetota; class Acidimicrobiia; order Acidimicrobiales; family Ilumatobacteraceae; genus VFMC01. The sequence goes on from JACJWG010000024.1 coordinate 38,852, forward strand.
TCAGGGTGATCGTGTTCAGGTTGTTCACGAACGGCAGGACCGCGTTGGCCTCGGCGTAGGTGATGACGGTGTCGGTGCCGCGGAGCAGTTCGGCACGCAGGCCGCCCGGGTTGACCACACCGATCTCGGCGCCACCACGATCGGCGGACGAGAGACTCGCGACGAGCGAGTCGGCGACGAGATTGCCGAGGGTCGACTCCTTCGCTCGGTCGTCACGGGCGCCGCCGGTGTACCCGCTCGCGCCGTACGTCCCGCCGGTGAAGGCGGTGGTGATGTCCTTGGTGACCGAGCCGATCGCGACGTTGCCGACCGTCGTGGCGTTGGCCAGCGCGGCATCGACGATCGTCTTCACCGTCGCGACGCGGGCGTGGGCGCCCGTGAGCACGGCGTCGTCGGTGGTGACGCGCGGGACGACGGTTGCCGTGAAGCCGCTCATCGTGACGTCGCCGCCGGTGTTGTCGATGTCGAGCACGACCTGGCCGATGTTGGTGCCGTACGACTCGGCCTGCACGATCGGGCGGGTGTCGCCGGGCGCGCCCGGCACGGGCGCCGAGAAGGCGTACTTCTGGTGGGTGTGCCCGGTGAAGATGACGTCGACCTTGGCCGAGGTGTCGTTCACGATCCGGGCGAACACGCCGCCGCCCGCGAGGATGGCGTCGAACGCGGTCTGCTCGCCACCCGCCGACGAGCCCTCGTGGTACTCGGCGACGATGACGTCGGCCTCGTCGCCCACGCCGTCGGTGAGCTGGTCGGCGACGCGGTTTACCGCCGCGACCGGGTCGCCGAAGGTGAGGTTCGCCACACCGGCCGGCGACACCAGCGTCGGCGTCTCCTGGGTGACGACGCCGATGACGCCGACCTTCACCGTCTGGCCGGTGGAGGAGGTGAGGGTGACGATGTCGTACTCGGGCAGTGCCGGTGTGGTGGTGCCGGCCGTGTACACGTTGGCGCCGAGGTACGGGAAGTCGGCCTCGTCGGTGCCGCCCGGCAGGAAGCGAGCGGTGAAGTCGGCGAACCCTCGGTCGAACTCGTGGTTGCCGACGGCGGAGGCGTCGAACTCGAGTGCGTTCAGCACGTCGATCGTCGGCACGTCGTCGGCGGTGGCCGAGGCGAACAGCGACGCGCCGATGTTGTCGCCGGCCGACAGCAGCGCGACGGCGTTCTCGCCGCCGGGCGCGCCGGCACGGAGACCTTCGATCGTGCCCGCCCACTTCACGGTGTTGGTGTCGATCCGGCCGTGAAAGTCGTTGATGTTGAGCAGCGTGATGGACCCGGCGGGTGCCGCCTGCACCGGTGCCGGCGCAGACATCACCACCCCGGTGCCGAGCAGCAGCCCGGCCAGCCATCCAGCGCCCGTTCGGCGTGTGGTCACTGGTTCCCTCGCAATGGTTCGTACGCGGCGGCGTCCATGCCGTCCGGCGGAGCGCAACCTACGTCGCCCCGGTTCTCGTTGTCGAGCCACCTCGAGGTCGTCGCCGTCCGTTCACCGAGCCGTCACCCGACCGTTCCATCCGAGTGTCAGCGGTCCACCCGAGTGTCAGCGGTCCATCCGAGTGGCTGGGGGACCCCCGGGTGCGCGCCTGGCACTCGGTTGGGCGCCTGGCACTCGGTTGGGCGCCCGGCACTCGGATGACGGGGACCGGTCAGCAGGGGACGTCGATCTCGAGGCCGACGTAGAAGACGTCGTAGCCGTCGGTGTCCTCGTTCGCCTCGTCGAGCTCGGCGAGGGTGACCCCGAGTCGCTGTGCCACACGCACGGGCACGTCGCCCGCCTGCACGGTGTAGGTACGGCACCCGTTGCCGCCCGCCGTGGTGGCCGTGGCCGGTTCCGCCGAGGACGCCGTCGGATCGATCGAGCCGGTGGGTGCCGACTCGTCGGGGACGACCGGCGCCACGGTGGTCACCGGGGTCAGCACCGACGGACCCCCGGGCACGGTGGCACCGGCGGGAATGCGGATCGTGGTGCCCGGCCCCGGCCACTCCGGCACCTGGCCGTCCACGATCGTCCATCCGTTCAGCGCCACGAACTCGGCGAAGTCGACCCCGAACCGGTTGGCGACGTTGAACGGATAGTCGCCGTCCACCACCACATAGGTGGCCTCACCGGTGAGCACGCTGCCCGGCTCCGGCGGCAGCGTCGTGGTGGGCGGGAGCGTGGTCGTGGGCGGCGGCAGGGTCTCGTACTCGGTCACCTCCACCGGCACCTCGGTGACGAGCGCCTCGTCGATCGGCGACGACCCGCAGCCGGCCGCTGCCACGACGGACGTGGCCACCACGATCGCCGCGAGCCGGCCGCCCCGGCGACGCAGCCGACCGGTCCCGAGCCGTGCTTCGATGCGTGCCACGCGCGAGACGGTAGCGCTCGGTCGTCGAGGGAGCCGGTCGTCCCGATCCGCTGTGTTACGGATCGATGTACGAACTATCCTCTGCCCGTCATGCAATCGCAACCTGCCTGCCCCTCGCCGTCCGGCGACCCGAGCACGGCCGGTTCGCGCGGGCGTCGACGCGTCGTCGAGCCCGCCCGCCGCGTCGGGCGACGGGCGACCCGGTGGGCAGCGGTCGTCGCCCTGGTGGTGCCGTTCGGTGTCGCGGTGCAGGTGGAGGGTGCCCAGTACAGCTCGGACGACGTCGCGGCCGAGATCGTGCGGCTCGAGAACCAGGCCGACGCGATGGCCGAGCAATGGACCGAGGCGCGTCAGCATGCCGACGATCTGCAGCTCGAGATCGCGGCAGCCGAGTCGGAGGTGGCCGCGAGTTCGGCGCAGTTCGACTCGATGCGTGGCCAGATGGAGAAGGTGGCGATCAACCGCTTCACCGGTGCCGGCTCCGAGTCGCAGCTGTTCTTCGTCGAGGATCCGACCGTGCGGTTGCAGGAGGGCGTGCTGCGCAACGTGGCGCTCGACGTCGGCGCCACCGACCTCGACTCGGTTGCCGCGGCCCGGGTCGACCTCGAAGCCGATCGGGATCGGCTCGGCGCGCTCGAACAGGAGAACGCCGATGTGCTGGCGTACCTCGAGACCGTGCAGGCCGACCTGCAGGATCAGCTCGCGTCGCTCGAGGTGATGTACGAGCAGCTGAAGGACGAGGAGATCCGCCGCGCCTACGAGGCCCAGGTCGCCGCGCAGCGAGCCGCCCGCGAAGCCGCGGAGCGCGAAGCGGCGGCGGCTGCGGCGGCGCGACAGCGCCGCGCGCAGCCAAGCAGCAGGCACGTGGCGCCGGTGCGGCGGCAGCGTCGGATCCTGCGCCGGCCGCCGCTGCGCCGGTCGCCGCTGGCCGTCCGGTGATGCCGGCGGCACCTCGTCCGGCAACTCGGGCGGCGGGAACGACGCGCCGGCGGCACCGGCAGCGCCCGCCGTCACCACGCCGGCCGCCCCGCCTGCCACGTCGCCGCCCACCACTGCGCCCGCGATCAACAGCTCGGGGTGGGTGTGCCCCGTGCAGGGCCCGCGCGCCTTCGGCGACACCTGGGGAGCAGCTCGCTCCGGTGGTCGCCGGCACCAGGGTGTCGACATGATCAGCCCGAGCGGCACCCCGCTCGTCGCGGTGGTGTCCGGCACGGTGCGGTTCTCCACCAACCGGCTCGGGGGCAACGCGGCCTGGCTCACGGGCAGCGACGGCAACAAGTACTACTACGCCCACCTGTCCGCATGGGAAGGTGGTGATCGCAGCGTCGGCGCCGGCGAGGTGATCGGCTACGTCGGTGCGACGGGCAACGCGTCCGGGCCGCACCTCCACTTCGAGATCCACCCCGGCGGCGGAGCGGCGATCAACCCGTATCCGACGGTCCGCAACCACTGCTGACGACCCGCCGTCCCGGTTCTTGTACGCTGTTCAAGCAGCGACGGGTCGGGAGGACGAGGTGCGAGTCGGGGTGACGGGCTACGCCCACGAGGTGAACGGGTTCGCCTCACCCGTCACCCGCGCCCACGGCATCGAGGCGTCGCGCACGCACGGCGGACTCGCCGCCACCTGGGAGGCCGGGCCGGCGATCGCCACGCTCGTCGCCGCCGGCGTCGAGCCGGTCGACCTGCCGGTGTGGGAGTTCGGTGCGAGCGGACCGCTCGACGGCGACGACTTCCGTGCGCTCGTCGCCGAGGTGGATGACGCGCTCGTCGCCGCGGGGCCGCTCGACGCCGTGCTGGTGCTCGGCCACGGTGCCGGGCGAACCACCGACGACCTCGATCCCGATGCCACGTTCCTGCGGGCCGTACGCCGCCGTGTCGGGCCGGTGCCGGTGGTGGTGGTGCTCGACTTCCACGCCAACGTGACGCCGGCGATGTGCGCGTCGGTCGACGGGGTGGTCGGCTATCGCACCAACCCGCACGTCGACATCGCCGAGCGGGTGGCCGACGCGGCGGCGATGGTGGTCCATCTGCTCGGGGGCGGGCGGACGTCCGTCGTGGCGCAGCAGGTGCCGATGGTGCTCCCGCAGATCGCGCAGCTCACCGCGTCACACGAACCGTTCGGCGAGGTGATGCTGCTGGCCGAGCAGGCGCTGCGCCCGCCGATGCGCAACGTCTCGGTGTTCGGTGGGTTCTCGCTCGCCGACGTCGCGTGCCAGGGTGCATCCGTGTGCGTCACGGTCGATCGCGGTGACGAGGCAGCTGCCATCGGCGTGGTGCGCACGCTCGCCGCTGCGCTGTGGTCGCGACGCGACCGGTATCGGCTGCACGCCACGCCGCTCGACGAGGCGATCGCCGTCGCTGCTCGTGCCGCTGGCGGTGACGGGCCGCCCGTGCTGCTGGCCGACGTCGCCGACAACCCGGGCGGTGGTGCGCCGGCGACGAGCACGCACGTGCTCCGAGCCCTGCTCGATGCGGGTGTCACCGATGCCGTGCTCGGCCTGCAGTGCGATCGCCGGGTGGTCGATCAGGCGTGGGCGGCGGGCGTCGGCACCCGCATCTGCATCACCTTCAACCGCGACGATCCGTCACCGCTCGCTCCGGAGCTCACCGTCGATGCCGAGGTGCTCGCGCTCGTGGACGCACCGCTGGTGCCGAGCCGTGGCGTGTACGTCGGAGCCCGCCGGCATCCGGGTCGCTGCGCTGCGCTGCGGATCGGCGGTGTCGACGTCGGTGTCTCGTCGGCGCCCGTGCAGGTCGCCGATCCCGACACCCTCGAACACGCCGGACTCCGGCCGGCCGCTGCGCGGGTGACGGTGGTGAAGTCGCGCGGCCACTTCCGCGCCGGCTTCGCCCACCTGTTCGCCGACGACCGGATCGTGGAAGTGGGGGCGCCCGGAGTCGCGACCCCCGAGCTGCACACCCTGCCGTGGCGACACCTGCGGCGCCCCGTCTTCCCGCTCGACGACGTCGAGTGGGATCCCACCATCGCACCGGAGGTGCACCGCGCGTGACCATCCATCTGATCGCGACCGGCGGCACGATCTCGTCGCACCACGACGGTGAGGGCTGGACCGAGCTCGACGGGGCCGCAC
>JACJWG010000025.1 GCA_020637235.1 Acidimicrobiaceae bacterium
TCGGAGGAACTGAGCCGCATGGCCGGCGACCTGCGCGAGCTGGTCGACGCGTTCACCTTCTGACCGCAGCGTCGGGCGGCCCCGCGCCGTCAGCTCCTACACTCGCCGTATGAGGTCGACGCGACGGTGAGTGGCACCGCCCTGCTGCTGATCTCGTCGGCGCTCCTGCTGCTCGGCGTGGTCGCCAGCCGGTTGTCGTCGAGCCTCGGGATCCCGGGCCTGCTCGTGTTCCTGGCGGTCGGCATGCTCGCCGGCTCCGACGGGCCCGGCGGCATCGAGTTCGACAACGCCGAGGTGTCCCAGACACTCGGGGTGATCGCACTCGCGTTGATCCTGTTCAGCGGTGGCATCTCCACCAGCTGGACTGAGATCCGGCCGGTGGTACGACAGGGCGCTGCGCTGGCGACGGTGGGCGTGTTCATCACCGCGTCCATCGCCGGGCTCACCGCCGCCTGGGCGTTCGACCTGTCGCTCGAGACCGGCCTGCTGATCGGTGCGATCATCTCCTCCACCGATGCGGCAGCGGTGTTCGCCGTGCTGCGTTCGCGCAACGTGAGCCTGCGCAACGATCTGCGTCCGTTGCTCGAGCTCGAGTCGGGCAGCAACGATCCGATGGCGGTGTTCTTGACCATCGGCTTCCTCGAACTGGTCACCAACCCCGCGAGTGACCCACTCGACTTCGTGCCGTTGTTCGTGGCGCAGATGGCGATCGGTGCGTTGGCCGGTATCGGCGGCGGCCGGCTCGCGGTGTGGGCGCTCAACCGGATCCACCTCGACCACGACGGGCTGTATCCGGTGATGTCGTTGGCCCTCGCCGGATGCATCTTCGCGGCGACGACGTCGGTGCAGGGATCGGGTTTCCTCGCCGTCTACGTCGCCGGCATCGTGATGGCACAGCGGCGCTTCATCCACAAGAACAGCCTCACCCGCTTCCACGACGGCATCGCATGGGTGGCACAGATCGGGATGTTCGTGGTGCTCGGCCTCCTCGTGTTCCCGTCCGAGCTCGCCTCGGTCGCCTGGCGGAGCCTCGTGGTGGCCGCCGTGCTGATCCTGGTGGCCCGGCCGGTGGCGGTGTTCCTCACCTTGATGCCCTTCCGTGTGCCCTGGCGCGAGCGGGCGCTGATCTCGTGGGTCGGGCTGCGCGGCGCGGCACCGATCATCCTCGCGACGTTCCCGTTGCTCGAAGCCGCTCCCGACGCCAACCTGATCTTCGACACGGTGTTCTTCATCGTGCTCACCTCCGTCGCCATCCAGGGCACCACGATCCCGCTGGTGGCACGTTGGCTGCAGGTGAGCGCGCCCATGGAGAAGCGAGCGGCGTGGCCGATCCGGCCCCGTTCGCTCCAGCCACCGGGTGCGTCGTTGCAGGAGCTCGTCGTGGGGCCGGGTTCGCCGATCACCGATCAGCCGCTCGTCGAGCTCGGCCTGCCGGTCGGCACGATGATCGTCCTCATCGAGCGCGACGACGAGTTCACGGTGCCCACCGGCTCGACGGTGTTGGTCGACGGCGATCGATTGCTGATCCTCGGTGACGACGCGAGCATCCAGCGATTCCGCGAGCGGCTCGCCGGCGTGCCGGACCACTGAGCGTCGACGCCGCGAACGGGGAGACTGTCCGGTCCGGATCGCGGGTACCGCGAGTACCTCGCCCGCCCGCGACCTCTCGGAGGAACCATGGGTCTGTTCGTCGTTCTGTTGTTGCTCGCCCTCGTGATCGGGGGCTTCGGCCTGCTGGTCGAGGGCCTCACCTGGCTGCTCGTGATCGCGTTGATCCTGCTCGTCGTCGGCTTCTTCACCGGTTTCCGAGGTCGATCGCGGGTGTGACCTCGGCGCGGTCCGCGTGCTCGAGACCGGCGCCCCGACGGTCGAGCCTCAGACGAGGGTGCCGCGCCGGCCGCCGGTGCCGACCATCGGTCGGCCCTGCTCGCTCCAGCGCTGCATCCCGCCACTCATGTCGACCACGTCGAACCCGCAGCGGCGAAGCATCTCGGTCGCCTGCGCCGAGCGGCTCCCCGAGCGGCACACGCACACGACGCGGGAGCGACGCGGCAGTTCGTGACAGCGCGTCGTCACGTCGGCGAGCGGCAGGTTCGTGGCCAGTGGTGCATGGCCGGCGGCAAACTCGTGGGGTTCGCGGACGTCCAGCAGCACCACGTCCGAGGAGGCTCGGACGAGCGCGTCGACCTCGGCGGCGTCGAGGGATGTGTGGGCGAGCATGTGCATCGTTCTCCTGGGAGGTGTGGGCCGGCCTCGAGACGAGGAGGCCCCGGCCATGATACCCAGGGGGGTATGTGTTCCACACCACGGGACCTCCGCACCCGCGATCGCTCAGCGCCGGATCCCTCAGCACCGATCGTCGAATTCGGGCACGGCGCGCCGCTCGGCCTCGGCCGGGTCGTGCACCTCGCCCTGGTCGGCGATGTCCTCGATCAGCCATTGCATCTCGGCGATCTCGCGGCACTGCGTGGCCGTGATCCGATCGGCCAACGCGCGCACGCGGACGTCGTCGATGTCTGCACGGGTGCTGGTGAGCACGGCGATCGAATGGTGCGGGATCATCGCTCGCATGTACGACCGGTCGTCGACCGTCGCCTGACTGCGCACCAGCCACAGGGCGCCGGCGAACACGACGGCGGCGAGGAGGAGCACACCGACGTTGGCCCGCCGGGCTCGGTACATCGACCACATGTACGACATCATCACGACGGTCATCGACGCGCCCATGAGGAACGTCATGTAGAGGCGCGTCTCGCTGAACTCGACGTGCGCCCACTGGGACGTGTTCAGGTACATCACCCCGTACATGACGACCATGGACGTGACGATCGTCGCGGCGAATCGGGCGTACCCCGTGCCTTCCTCGGGTCCGGTCTCGCCGGCATCGGTGGAGCCGGTCTGTTGCGACATGGCTGGACCTCCTGACGTGCGGTGAAACCTCTGACGTACCCGCGTCCTCGGCCGTCCACGCAGTCCGTTCGACCCATTCACGACTTCGGTGTCAGGAGCGGACCGCCGGCCGCCGGTACCGTGGTCTCGTGCCCTGGGAGCAGATGTGACCGACACGACCTCACGCGCGCTGGAGGCGACGGAGGCTCGCCGCCGGCAGTTCGCCCTCGTGGGCGGCCTCGTGGTGGTCGCCGCCTGTGTGGCGCTGGCCCTGGCGGCAGACGGCGGCAGTGGGCTCGGCGTCGTCGACGCGATCGTGCTCGGCCTCGTCGAGGGGATCACCGAGTACCTGCCGGTGTCGTCGACCGGCCACCTGCTGGTCACGCAACGACTGCTCGGCATGGGTGACGGTGCAGCCGCCACGGCAGCCGACACGTTCGTCATCGCGATCCAGGTCGGCGCCATCGCCGCAGTGCTGGGCCTGTACTGGAACCGTGTGTGGTCGCTCGTACTCGGCCTGGTCGGCCGTGACGCCGACGGCAGGGCCCTGCTCGTGCGGATCCTGGTGGCGTTCTCCCCGGCGGCGCTCGTCGGCTTCCTGCTCGAGGACACCATCAAGGATCGGCTCTTCGGACCGTGGCCGGTGGTGGTGGCGTGGGCGGTCGGCGGTGCAGCGCTGCTCGTGTGGCGGCCGGCACCCGGCACCCGGGGTCTGCTCGACATGACGATGCGCGACGCGTTGGTGATCGGCCTCGCACAGATGGTGGCCATGTGGCCCGGCACGAGTCGCAGCCTCGTCACCATCGTGGCTGCGCTCGCCGTCGGCCTGTCGATGGCGGCCGCCGTGGAGTTCAGCTTCCTGCTCGGGTTGCTCACACTGTCGGCGGCAACCGTCTACGACCTCGGCCAGAACGGTGGTGAGGTGCTCGATCAGTTCGGACTCGCGACGCCGCTGCTCGGTGTGCTCGTCGCCGGTGTGTCGGCCGGCCTGGCGGTGAAGTGGTTGGTGTCGTATCTGCGAACACGCCCCCTCACGATCTTCGGCTGGTACCGCCTCGGCGTCGCCGCGGCCACCGTGGTCCTGCTCGTCACGGGCACGATCGAGAGCGGCCGCTGACCAGCTGATGCCCGAGCACGTCGCGATCGAACGGCTGGCGCTCGCCGCAGCGGTGGAGGGTCGGGCAGGCGTGCTCGTGCGCACCGTCGGCTCCCGTGGTTTCGGAGCCCGGCACCCGTTGGAGGCGATGCTGGTGCTCGACGACGGGCGGCGCGCTGGGTCGATCCTCGGCGGCCGGCTCGACCCGTCGATCCTCGATGCCGCGGCCGGCGCCGGTGAGTGGCCGGACGGCGCACTGCGCATCGGTGTCTCCGACGCCCAGCGCGATGCCGGGTGTGCGGGTGTGGCCGAGCTGTTGTTGCAGCGCACCGACCGACTGCCGGCGCGCTACTTCGCGCCGCGCGACCGCCCCGACGTCGCGATCACGCTGCTCGGGACACCCCTCGGCGCGACGGTGGTGGTGGCCGCCGACGGCGACATCGTCGGCACACTCGGCGACGCGGCGCTCGACGCGGCCGCCGTCGACGCCGCCACCGGGATGCGGCGCGCGGCGCGGGCGGCCGACCAGGTGACCGAACTGGCCGGTGGTGCACGTGTGCTGCTCGAGGTGCGCCGGCGCGGTGCCGTGCTCCTCATCGCTTCGGGCGGCGACCTGGCCGAGGCCACCGCCACCCTGGCCCGCACGCTCGGCTGGGAGGCGCGGGCGTCGAACGACCCGGACGACGTGGTCGCCTGGCTCGACGACTGCGGCTCCCAGGACGCCCTGGTGGTGATGACCCACGACCGCGCGATCGACGAACCGGTGCTCCTGCGGGCAGCGACGAGCAGCGTCGGCTACGTGGGGGTGCTCGGGTCGCGGCAGGTGCACCGGGCCCGACACGAACGATTGCGCCGCCGGGGGGCGGACGACGAGTTCCTGGCCCGCCTGCACGGTCCCGCCGGGCTCGACATCGGCGCCTGGACGCCCGCCGAGACGGCGGTGTCGATCATCGCCGAGATCCTCGCCGTGCGAGCGGGACGACCCGGGCGCCCGTTCGTCGAACACGACCGCCCGATCCACCCGTAGGAAAGCGTCGGGCGCGTCGCTCGAGGCGCCACGTCCGCCAGCGCCCGAGGGGCCGCAGTCCGAGCACCCACCGCCGGGCGCGATCGACGGCGAGCACGCCGCCGAGCACGACCCCGGCGAGCCCGGCGACGGACTCGACCACCACCAGCGGGTGGGGATCCGCGTGACGCAGACCGGTCGCGAGCAGTGTGCACACCGCCACCAGCGTCACCCCCGCGAGCTGCCAGGCCCACGCGCCGCGTGGCGGATCGGGACCGATGCGGTCGTCGAGCCCGCGCTCGATCGCCATCAGCACGGCAGCTTCCCGGGCGCTCAGCGGCGCGTGCTCGTGTGGGACCTGTGGACCTCGCATGTCTCCTCCGTCTCGTGGGGCGCCGAGAACCCGGCGCACCCGGGGCCCGTACCCGACGGAGGTGGTGGCTCATGCGCGAACGTGCCCCCGCCGTGTGGCGGGGGCACGTTCGAGGCGCCGTGCGCCGGACGGATCAGCCGGCGACGTCGAGGATGCGCACCGGGAGCTCGCGCGGGCCGCGGATCTGGCCGACGCTCCAGCGCACGTCGCCGGCGAGTTCGTAGCGGGGGAAGCGCTTCACGAACTCCTCGACGGCGACACGCAGTTCGAGCCTGGCCAGGTTCGAACCGATGCAGCGATGGATGCCCAGGCCGAACGCTGCGTGGCGGTTCTCCTGACGGTCGACCACGAACGAGTCGGCATCCTCGAACTTCAGCGGGTCGCGGTTCGCCGCCGGGAACGGCAGCAGCACCCAGTCGTCCTGCTTCATCGGACAGCCGTGGAAGTCGTGGTCTTTCGCGACCAGGCGGGCCATCGTCACCGGTGCATACGCCCGCAGGAACTCCTCGACGGCGAACGCCATCACCTCCGGGTCGTCGAGCAGCCGCTGGTGGTCCTCCGGGTGCTGGGCGAGGTGCCACAGCGACGACCCGATGGCCGACCACGTGGTGTCGATGCCGGCGATCAGGAGCAAGATGATCATGCCGCCGACGATGTCGTCGTTCATCTCGACGCCCTCGATCTCGACGCCCATCAGGTAGCTGGTGAGGTCGTCGCGCGGGTTCTCACGATGGTCCTGGATCTGGTCGAAGATGTACTCGCCCAGGTCGTCCATGCCCTCGCGGGTGCCCGGCTCCTCGGCGATCCGCTCGAGGGTGTCGTGCACGAACTTGCGGAACAGTTCCTCGTCCTGCTCGGGGAAGCCGAGCATCTGGCGGATCACGCTCACCGGGATGTGCTGGGCGTACTGGACGGCGGCGTCGACCACGGTCTCGCCGGGCGTGACGTCGCCCATGCGGTCGAGGAGCGACACGCACAGCTCGCGCACCTTCGGCTCCCACGGCTCGATCACCTTGGGGGCGAAGGCGGGCAGCAGGAGTCGTCGGGCGACGCCGTGGAACGGCGGATCGCTGGTGATCGGCGGCGCGCCGCCGATCGGTGCGGGCAGCGCGAGGTCGCCCGGTCGGCCGACCGACACCACGACGGCGCGGCTGGTGAAGTGCTCGGTGTCGTATGCGATCTCGTGCACCGTGTCGTGCGTGATCGGCACCCACATGCCGCCGTAGCGGTCGGAGTGGGCGACTGGGCAACCGCCGTCGCGCAGCGACTTCCACACCTCGGGCGCCACCGGGTTGTAGGCCGGGTCGGCGTGGTCGAAGTCGGTCGTGAAGTCGCTCACGGGGCCGTAGTCGGCGGGGTCGTACGGCACGCGCTGCCACACGTGGGTGCCCTCGGGCGAATCGCCGAAGACGGGCGGCACGTAGCCGGGGCGCTCGGGACGGGACGCAGTGTCGGTCACGTCAGTCCTCCAACACCTTGATCGCGAACTCGGGACAGTTGGCCGCTGCCAGACGGGCCTTCTCCTGCAGTTCGGCGGGTACGTCCCCGTCGACGAGCAACACGGCCTGGCCGTAGTCGTCGACGTCGAACAACTCGGGCGCCAGCGCGTAGCAGCGGTTGTGGCCTTGGCACTTCTCGGAATCGAGGTGGACTCGCATGGGTGAGACAATAGACACACTTCCGTCTCACGTCGAGAGTCGAATCGTGGTCGGATCCCCCGACCCAGCTCAACCGAGCGTGCGCAGCGCAGCGAGCGCGGCGCCGCGGGCGCCGGCCATGTCGAGGTCGTGCACGAGTGCGAACTCGGTGCGCTCCGCCTGCTCGGCCCGCAGCGTGGTGTGTGCCCGCACCGTGTCGAGGAACCAGGTGCGGAACCACGGGTCGGTCTCCACGACGCCGCCGCCGACGAAGAACGCATCGGGGTCGGTGAAATTGGCGGCCACGGTGAACAGGTGGCCGAGCGCCATCGCCTGCTGTTCGAAGATCTTGAGCGCCAGCGGGTCGCGGTCGCGTTCGGCGAGGGCGCGGACCTGCTTGGCGGCCACGTCCGCGGCCACCTGGTGCAGCGGGTGGTCCGGGAACCGTGCGAGCCAGTAGGGGAGCAGGTTGGTCCGGATGCCGGTGAGCGAGGCGTACGACTCGGCATCGGACCAGAAGCCGCACGCACACCGTGGCGTGGGCTGGTCGGGTTCGAGGATGCCGTCCGACGGGATGTGTACGTGGCCGAGCTCGCCGCCCATCCCCGACGCGCCGGCGACGATACGGCCATCCTGGATGACGCCACCGCCCAGTCCGGTGCCGACGATCGCCGACACCGACGACCGGTCGATCGACACCGGACCGAAGTGGGCGTAGTGGGTGTACATCGCCGCTGCGTTGCCGTCGTTCGAGTACACCACCGGCAACCCGAGTTCCACCTCCAGCGCGCTGCGGATGTCGAATCCCCACCATTCGGGTGCCGAGAAGTTGGTGGCGCCCCGGGCCGACAACACGCCCGTGGCGCTCGCCGGGCCGGGGGTGTCGAGCCCGACGGCGACCACGTCGGCGACGTCACGTCCGACGGTGGACACGCCGAGCTCGAACGACTGTCGCAGTGCGGCGAGCGCGCCGGGCGGACCATCCAGCACGCGGCTCGGCACCTCGAGCAGCCGGTCGATCAGGAACCGGCCGTCGTGGGTGAGCACCGTCACGTTGTCGGACGTGCCGCCGACGTCGATCCCGACCACTACCGCATTCGCATCCACGTCGCGGAACGGTACCGGACACCGGCCGGCGGCGACGTCTGCCCCGAGCGGGTGACGGGTAACAGGCACGACGTGGTCGAAGCGACACCGGAGGCACCGGCGAAACGGATCGCGGTGTTCGCGCCGACGATGCAGCTCTCGATCACGCTCGAGTCGTCGGCCGGTCACGACGAACTGCACGTCCACGCGGCCGGGCAGGGCTTCTGGGTGGCGCGGATGCTCACGGTGCTCGGTGACGAGCCGGTGTTGTGCACACCGGTCGGCGGCGAGACCGGCATCGCGCTGCGAGCGTTGCTCGGCGGGCTGGCTGCCGACGGGCTCGTGCCCTCGCCCGTGGCGAACGGTGCGTACGTGCACGACCGGCGTCGGGGCACCCGCGACGAACTGGCGCGCGTGCCGTCACCCGCGCTCGATCGGCACACCACCGACGACCTCGCCTCTGCCGGACTGGCGTGCGGGCTGCGGGCGGGACGGCTGGTGATGACCGGCACCAACCTGGACGGCAACATCGACGCCTCGGTGTTCGGTCGGTTGTGTCACGACCTGCGTGTCGCCGACGTCGACGTGATCGCCGATCTCGCGGGAGAGGAACTCCGTGCCTCGCTCGACGGTGGCGTGGACCTGTTGAAGATCAGCGACGAGGAGATGGTGGCCGACGGGTGGAGCTCGGGGCGTTCTCGAGCCGAGCTGGCCGACGGCGTGCACGCCCTGCGCGAGGCCGGTGCGCGCGACGTCGTGGTGTCCCGCGCCGGCGACGGTGCGCTGGCTGCGATCGGCGACGACTGGTGCACGTTTCGCGCGCCGGAGATGACCGTCGTCGAGCACCGTGGCGCGGGCGACTCGATGACGGCGGCGCTGGCGCACGGCCGCGCCGCGGGGATGCCGATCGGCCGGCTGTTGCGGCTGGCCGCTGCTGCGTCGGCGCTGAACGTCACCCGTCGCGGGCTCGCGAGCGGGCACCTCGGCGCCATTCTCGAACTGGCCGAGCTCGTCGAACTGGTGCCGTTCGAGCCCTGAGCGCCGTTCGCTCGGCGGGCGCTCACCCGAGTGGAGGTATCTGCTGGTCAGACGGCGTTTTCATGCCGCTGCTGCGTGACGTGAGCGCCGGATCCGAACGTTCCTTCGACACGTCGGGTCCCTCCGGCGTCACCGATGGGAGCGCGTGATGAAGCTGATGACCCGGCCGGTCCCCGGCCCCGCACCGGGCGCGGTGTTCGGCGCCGATCACCGATCGGCGCTCGCCGCGCTCGACGCCGTGCAGACGCGGGTGATGGTGGCCGACACGAACCTCGACCTCGTGTACGTGAACCCGCTGGCGCTCGCGACGTTGCGTGGCCTCGAGCCCGAGCTGGTGCGGTCGTTCGGTGTGACCGTCGACGAGTTGCTCGGTGGGTCGATCCATCGCTTCCACCGCGACCCGGCGCGCATCGAGCGCATCCTGCGTGACGTGCAGGGGATGCCCCGACGCGTGTCGTTCTCGTTCGGCGGGCACACGTTGCAGGGATACGCCAACACGCTGCACGTCGACGGGGTGCACGTCGGCTTCGTCGTCAACTGGGAAGACGCCACCGACGAGCTGCGGCGGATCGCCGTGGCGGAGGACGACGCCCGCGACGCGCTCGCCGTGCAGCGCGCGATGTCGGCCCTCGCCGAAGCCACGAGCGCCGACGAGGCCGTTCGTGCGGCGTTGGCCGTGCTGCGCGACGGGTTCGGATGGGCGTACGGCTCGTACTGGCGGATCGACCCGGTGTCGAACCGGCTACGGTTCGGGCTCGAAGTGGGTGACGCCGGCGACGAGTTCCGTGCCGTCACCCGCTCATCGGAGTTCGCCGAGGGCGTCGGGTTGTCGGGCCGGGCATGGCAGCGTCGCGACCTGGTGTTCGTGGCCGACCTCGGGGCGGTCACCGACTGCGTGCGTGCGCCGGCGGCGATCCGAGCCGGGGTGAAGAGTGGGGTGTGCCTGCCGATCGTCGTCGACGGTCAGGTGGCCGGCACGATGGACTTCTTCGCGACCGAGACGCTCGACCCGTCGCCCGGACGGCTGGATGCGCTCCGCGGCGTCGGCCGGCTGGTGTCGCAGACGCTCGAGCGGTTGAT
Organism: Acidimicrobiaceae bacterium; assembly: GCA_020637235.1. Taxonomy (GTDB): domain Bacteria; phylum Actinomycetota; class Acidimicrobiia; order Acidimicrobiales; family Ilumatobacteraceae; genus VFMC01. The sequence goes on from JACJWG010000025.1 coordinate 10,206, forward strand.
CGTGCAACAGCGCGAACGCGAACGGGGGATCGAGCTGACCGCGACCTCGCACTCGCTCGCTGCGGCCGCCGAGGAACTGCAGACGATCTCGGTGCAGATGGGCCGCAACGCCGAGGCGACGTCGACGGAGGTGGCGTCGATCGCCGACGAGTCGGTGACGGCGTCCGTGGCGATCGAGGCGGTGTCGGCCGGTGCCGGCGAGATGGCGTCGGCGATCGACGAGATCGCCCGCAACGCCGCCGAGGCGATGCGCGTGGCCAACGACGCGGTGGCCGAGGCGGCCGGCACGAGCGAGGTGGTGGCCGAGCTCGGTGCCAGCTCGGTGGAGATCGGTGCGATCGTGAAGGTGATCACCTCGATCGCGCAACAGACCAACTTGCTGGCGCTCAACGCCACGATCGAGGCGGCACGTGCCGGTGAGGCGGGCAAGGGGTTCGCGGTGGTGGCCGGGGAGGTGAAGGAGCTCGCCAAGGAGACCGCCAAGGCCACCGAGGACATCAGCTCGAAGATCGAGGCGATCCAGCTCGACACCGCGAGGTCGGTCGATGCGATCGCCGCGATCACCTCGGTGATCGCCCGCATCAGCGACCTACAGGCGACGATCGCGACCGCCGTCGAACAGCAGGCCGCCACCACCGGCGACATGGCGCGCAGCGTGGGGCGAGCGAGCGATGCAGCATCGCGGATCACGGGCATGCTCGACGCCGTGCGGGCCGCGGCGGCGAGTACGGCGTCGGGCGCCGGCGACAGCATGCTGGCGGCGACCGAGCTGGCCCACCTGGCGGCCGGCCTGCAGCGCCTGGTCGGTGATCGCGGCTGACGGATCCGCCGAATCCGCTTCCTGCCGGCACCGTGCGGCTGCCAGGGTGACGCCGTGAACGACGATCCCCCCGTGTTCGATTCCGCCGTGTTCGATGCGCCGGCGTTGCTCGACGCGTTCCGCCGGCGCACGTTGCCGAGACCTGCGTGGACCCACGAGGCCCACGTCGCCGTGTGCTGGGCGACGCTCGCCGAGATGGACGAGGGCGCCGCGCTCGATCGGCTCCGGCGCGACATCCGCGCGTACAACGAGTCCGTCGGCACCGCGAACACCGACGACGGCGGCTACCACGAGACGATCACCCGCTACTTCGTGCACGTCGTCGCGTCGCGCGCCGGCCGACCCCTGGACGAGGTGCTGGCCGACGCGGCGTGTTCGCGCGGTGCGCCGCTCGAGCACTGGTCGCGTGACGTGCTGTTCTCCGTGGCCGCCCGGCGAGGGTGGGTCGAACCCGACCTGACCCCCCTCGGCCGGACAGCCGATCGGATGGAGCACGTTCAGCTGGGCTGATCGGCGTATCGCAGGTAGGGCTTCAACTCCTCGACGTTGGCGAAACGCTGCTTCGCGTCGTCCGTGGACACGGCGAGACCGACGATCACGCGGTCACCGGGCCGCCAGTCGGCGGGTGTCGCGATCGGGTCGCGATCGGTGGCCTGCAGCGCGTCGATCACCCGCACGATCTCGTCGAAGTTGCGGCCGACCGACTTCGGGTAGGTGAGCATCAGGCGGAGCTTGTTCTCCGGGTCGACGATGTACACGCTGCGCACGGTGGAGGTGTCGCCGGCTCCGGGGTGGATCATGTCGTAGAGCTCGGCGACGCGCCGATCGGGGTCGGCGACGATCGGGAAGTTGAGCGGGGTGCCGGTGACCTCGCCGATGTCGGGTGCCCACTGGTGGTGTTCCTCGATCGGGTCGATCGACAGCGCCATCGCCTTGGTGTTGCGCTTGGCGAATTCCCCGCTCAGGGCCGCCGTCCGGCCAAGCTCGGTGGTGCACACCGGCGTGAAGTCGGCCGGGTGGCTGAAGAACACCGCCCACGAACCCTGCTTCCACTCGTGGAACGAGAGTTCGCCGTCGGTGGTCATCGCCGTGAAGTCCGGCGCCGTGTCGCCGAGATGGAGACTCATGACACTTCCTTTCCGTTGTTCGGATCCCTATACCCCGTGGGGTATGTCGAGTTGAACCGTTCGTGTCGGCTCCGTATTCCGCAGGTCGCCGAGCCGGTTCGACGGCAGTGCGGCGAGCGTCGCGCGGTAGCGTCCGCGCACAGCCGACGGCCGACCGGGGTCGGCGGCGCGCGAGGAGGTAGGCGATGGGAGCCGACAGCACCGAGCTCGGATTCGACCCCGACGCACTGCGCGACCGGTATCGGAGCGAGCGCGACAAGCGGGTGCGCACCGACGGATCGACCCAGTACCTGGAGGTCGCCGGCGAGTACGCACGCTTCGCCGAGCACGACCCGTACGCCGATCCGACGTTCACACGCGCGCCGATCAGCGAAGACCTCGACCTCGCGATCATCGGCGGTGGTTTCAGCGGTCTGCTCGCGGCGGCGCGCTTGCGCGAGCAGGGCGTCGACTCGTTCCGGGTGATCGAGGCCGGCGGCGACTTCGGCGGCACGTGGTACTGGAATCGGTATCCGGGCGCCCAGTGCGACACCGAGTCCTACTGCTACCTGCCGCTGCTCGAGGAGCTGGGCTACATGCCCCGCGAGCGTTACTCGTACGCCGACGAGATCTTCGAGCACTCGCAACGGATCGGGCGCCACTACGACCTGTACTCCTCGGCGCTGTTCCAGACCCGCGTCGGTTCGATCGAGTGGGACGACACGATCGACCGCTGGCACGTACGCACCCAACGCGGCGACGACCTGCGAGCCCGCTTCGTGATCATGGCGCTCGGACCGATGAGCCGGCCCAAGCTGCCGGGCATCCCGGGCATCGGCGAGTTCGAGGGGCACTCGTTCCACTCGAGCCGGTGGGACTACGGCTACACGGGAGGTGACACCACCGGTGGCATGACCGGTCTCGCCGACCAGCGGGTCGCCGTGATCGGCTCGGGCGCGACGGCCATCCAGTGCGTCCCGCGTGTGGCGCGAGACGCGCAGCACGTGTACCTGTTCCAGCGCACGCCGTCGACGGTGTGGCTGCGGCGCAATCGCCCGACCGATCCCGAGTGGTTCTCGTCGCAGCGCCCCGGATGGCAGCGCGAGCGTCGCGAGAACTTCGCCGCGCAGGCGGCCGGCGAGATGGTGGAGGACGACCTGATCGACGATTCGTGGACCGAGGTGTTCCGCGCGATCTCGGCGCCGAAGGGCGAGCACCGGCCGCGCACGAAGGAGGAACGCGACCGGGTGGTGGAGCTGTCGGACATGGCGCTGATGGAGCAGATCCGTCGTCGGGTGGACGACGTGGTGCGCGACCCGGCCACCCGTGAGGCGCTGAAGCCGTACTACCGCGTGATGTGCAAGCGGCCGACGTTCAACGACGAGTTCCTCGAGTGCTTCAACCGGCCGAACGTCACCCTCGTCGACGTGAGCGAGTCGCAAGGCGTGGAGCGGATCACCCCGCGTGGTGTGGTCGCCGGCGGCGTCGAGTACGAGGTCGATTGCATCGTGTACGCGTCGGGATTCGAGATGTCGTCGAGCCTGCGCCGCAGGCTCGGGCTCGACATCGTCGGCCGCGACGGCGAGACCCTGTCGGACCACTGGTCGGGCGGCCTGCGCACCCTGCACGGGTTCATGACCCGCGGCTTCCCGAACTGGTTCTGGATCGGGGTGTCGCAGAACGCGTTCAGCCTCAACATGACGTCGATGTTCGACGACCAGGCCCGCCACATCGCGTACGTCGTCGCCGAGTCGCTCCGTCGCGGGGCGGCGACCGTGGAACCGACCGAGGCAGCGCAGGACGACTGGGTGTCGGTGATCAACGGCTTCTACGTCGGCGGCCGGTCGTTCCTCGAGGCGTGCACGCCTGGCTACTACAACAACGAGGGCTCGCCGCTGGGCGGCAGCGGGTTCTTCGGCGCGTACACCCCGGGCATCAACGCGTTCAACCGACTGCTCGAGCAGTGGCGGGCCGACGGGGCGATGGCCGGCCTCGAACTGCGCGACGGCGACGGTGCCGAACTCGCCGAGGGCTCGTCGACCGCGGCCACCTAGAGTCCAGGCGGTGCGCGACCCCATCGACCACATCTGGCAGGACGTCGCGCGGGCGGTCGGCGCCGTGGACGTGGTGGTGGTGCACCCGGGTGGTGTGCCCGATCCGCCGAGCAGATGTGCAGCGGGCGGCGGCGTGATCCACCTGAGCGCCGACCCGTCCGATCAACACGAGCGGCCGGTGGACCTCGCATACCTCGCGTTCGACGGCGACGCACCGACCCCGTGGGGCGGGTTGCCGATCGAACGGGTGCGCGCCGCGGCGCACCAGGCGATGCAGCACCTGCGGCCAGGTGGCTGTCTCGCCGTGCCGGGTGCGGTCGGCGAGGCGTTCCTCGCCGTGCTCGACGAGTTCGGCATGCGTTCCGAGCTGACGCCCGAGCCCGTGGCGGTGAGCGACGTGCTGGTGGTGCGACGCACCACGCGCACCACCGTGCACGACCTGGTGTGGGAGGCACGAGCGGTGGTGGAGCGGGTGCACGCAGCGGAGTTGGCCGGCGAACTCGACGGCGACGACCCGCCCACCGTGGTCGACACCCGTACCCACACCGACCGCAGCCGGGCCGGCATCATCGCGGGATCCATCCACGTGCCGCGCACCGTGCTCGAGTGGCATCTCGACCCGGCGAACGGATATCGCCATCCGGTGCTGCGCGGCCTCGACCAGCGTCTGGTGCTCGTGTGCAACGGTGGCTACAGCTCGTCGCTCGCAGCGGCGAGCCTGCAGCGGCTCGGGTTCACCGGGGTGCGCGACCTGGTGGGCGGCATGCGTGCCTGGCTCGCGGGTGGCCACGCCGTCGTGCCCGCCGACCACGACCACCTCGACCTCTGACCGGGGTCGACCGGCTCGCCCGTGCGACGGCACGCGCTCGGACGGATCACACCGCTGCGCCGTCCGGGGCGTCGAACCGAGCGCGGACCACGGTGCCGTACGGTGTGCTCGACACCGTCACCGACGACGCGAGGCTGCGCACGATCGCGAGTCCGTGCCCGCGAGCGGTGTCGGTGATCTGGCTCGACCAGTGTCCGTCGTCGACCACGGCCACCTCCACACCGGCAGGTCCGGCGACGGCCTCCACGACCACCCGGCCGGGCGGCGCACCGCGATAGGCGTGCTCGACCACGTTGGCCATCAGCTCCGACACGACGAGTTCGACGTCGGCGGCGACGACCCACTGGGGCACGAGCGCAGCGCCGGTGACGGCGAGCCAGTCCGCGACACGGTGCCGCACCCGAGTGATCGCCTCGGGGGTGGCGGTGTCGGTGAACGAGCAGGTCGGGTGCGCCGGATCGTGGTGTTGCAGGGCCACCACGACCACGTCGTCCGCAGGCGGGACCGCCGTGGTCCACCCCGTCAGGAGTTGCGCGACCAGCATGGCCGGAGGCAGCCCGGTGGTCGCGCCCGCCGCGTCGGCGAGGTCGTCGGGCGTGTGCACCCCGCGTTCGGCGCCCATCGCGATCAGACCGTTCGACACCAGCACCAGCGACCTGCCCGGTGCGAGCGACACGTGCGCGCATCGCCGGGGGCCGTCGGGGAAGCCGACGAGCGGCCCGTGCGCATCTCGCACCGCCTCGAACCGCCCGTCTCGCTCGACGAGCGCGCTCGGATGGCCGGCGTGTGCGACGGTCGCCCAACCGGCTCCGGCGTCGACCACGGCGATCACGCAGCTGGTGCCGGCGACGACCCGACTGACGGCGCAGAACTCGTCGAGGTGCTCGAGCGCCCGCTCGGGCGAACCGTCGCGCACCAGGAGTGCCCGGATCGAGGCCGAGGCCTGCGCCATGGTGAGCACCGCCTCGGTGCCACGACCGGCGACGTCGCCCACGACGGCCACCACCCGGCCGTCGGGCAGGTCGAACACGTCGTACCAATCGCCGCCGATGGCGTGGGCCGGGGTGGCCGGCACGGCCACGCACCTGCGCACGAGCGACGTGGAGCCCGAACGGTCGCCCGGGTTGAGCGATCGTTGCAGCTCCGCGGCGTGTGCATCGCGCCGGGCATGGCGCTCCCAGCGGGCGAGCGCATCGCCGATGGTGGCGGCGACCGCCTGCAGGTCGGCGCGTATCCGCGCATCCGGCGGGACGGGCAACCCGAGGCTCACGGCGCCCGTCACCCCGTCGGCCCGGAACCCCACGGCGACCAGCGTGTGCACACCGGGACGCCGCACCACGCTCGCGACGGTGGGGTAGCGCGCGGCGTAGTCGTCGGCTGCGATCGTCCGCACGTCGCTCGAGCCGAGGACGTCGACGAGCAACATGCGAGAGGTGAGCGGGAACGACACGAACGACGGGAGCTCGTCGTCGGCCACGGCGGCATCGGTGAGCACGCACAGTTCGTCGTCGGCGAACTCGGCGACGCCCAACGAGGCGACCAGGGCCCCGAACCGACCGCGCATCGACGCGAGTGCGGAGCGGCACAGTTCGAGCCTGCTGGCGAACGCCGTCGCGGATGGCGGGGCGCCATCCGTCGTGGCCGCCCGGACGACGGTGGGCTCGTGTCTGCTGGCCACGAGACGATGGTATGCGGGCACACGACATCGTGCCGTGGCCGTGCCCAGGGGCTCGTCTCGGGCCGAGTACGGTCACTGCGATGGGGATCATGCTGCCGCACGAAGGGATGCCCGTCGACGACGTGCTCGACCAGCTGCGCGCCAAGCGGACGCGCGACGTCGACTGGGCGGCCGGTCGGACGTTCGGGATGGTGTACGACGGCGGGCCGTCCGTGCACGAGGTGGCCGAACGCACCGCCCTCGAGTTCCTGCACGAGAATGCGCTGAACACCAAGGCGTTCCCCTCCTTGGGCGCCGTGCAATCGGAGGTCGTGCGGTGGACGGCGGGGCTGTTCCACGGTCCCGACACCGCCAGTGGTTTCCTCACCAGCGGCGGTACCGAGTCGATCCTGTGTGCGGTGCTCGCCGCACGCGAACGTGGCAAGGCCGAGCGAGGCGTCACCCGGCCGGAGATGGTGATCGCCGAGAGCGCGCACGCCGCGTTCCACAAGGCGGCGCACCTGTTCGGCGTGACGGTGCACAAGACCAAGGTGCGCGCCGACTGGACCGCCGACGTGGACGAGATGGCCGCCGCCGTGAACGACAGGACGGTGCTCGTGGTCGGTTCGGCGCCCCAGTACCCGCAGGGCGTGATCGATCCGATTCCCGCGATCGCAGCACTCGCTGCATCGGTGGGCGCCAGTTGCCACGTCGACGCGTGCATGGGCGGGTTCGTGCTGCCGTTCGCCGAGATGCTCGGCCGCGACGTGCCACCGTGGGACTTCCGCGTGCCGGGCGTGACGTCGATCTCGGCCGACGTACACAAGCTCGGCTACGCCCCGAAGGGGGTGTCGGTCATCCTCTACACCTCGCCCGAACTCCGGGCCCACCAGACGTTCGTGTTCGACGACTGGCTCGGTGGCTTCTATGCGTCGCCCAACCTGCAGGGCACCCGGCCGGGCGCGCCGATGGCGATGGGCTGGGCGGTGATGCGCCATCTCGGCGTCGAGGGTTACCTCCGGCTGACCGCCGATGCCCTCGACACGGCCGACCGGATGCGTGCTGCCGTCGCATCGGTCGACGGCATCCGCGTGCTCGGCGAGGGCCGCTACCACCTCGTGGCGATCGCGGCCGACGACCAGGCGCACCACGGCCCGATCGATGTGTTCGCGCTCGGTGACGCCCTGCTCGCGAAGGGATGGTTCCACGATCGTCAGGCGCCGCCCGAGTCGCTGCACTCCACGGTGTCACACGGCAACGCTGCCGTGATCGACGACTGGGTGGCCGCGCTCGAGCAGTCGGTGGCGGAGGTGCGGGGCACCCGCACCGACGACCGCAGCACCAACTACGCCACCCTCGAGTGACACGAGCCCGAGGCTCACCCGTCGAGCGGGGGCGTGGCACCGCGGTCGTGGTCGAGCACGCCGCCGATCGCGTCCGCGAGCGCGTCGCGGGCACTCACCTCGGGACGCCAGTCGAGTGCGCCGAGTGCTCGGCCGGTGTCGAGCAGCGGGGACACCCGGATCATGTCGACCCAGGCGGGTGACAGCGGCACGACCCTGAGGGCGAATCCGAGGCGCACCACGCCGCGCACCAGGCGCCACGGCACGTGGACGGTACGCAGCCCCAGGGTGCTGGCGAGGTCGGCGGCACGCACGGGCGGTTCGCTCGAGAGATTGAACGGCCCGGCAGCATCGGGATGGTCGAGCGCGAGCTCGACGGCCCGCGCGACGTCGTGCGCCGCGACCACTGCGAAGCGCAGGTCGCGAGGCAGGGGGAGGGGGGCTCGCAGCCGGCGGAGTGCGCCGAGTGCCCTGCTGCCGAGCGCCCCGAGGAACAGGCCCTCGTACTCGGCGCCTGCTGCCCGCTGCAGCACCAGCGCGGGCCGGAGTCGCACGACCCGGCAGGTGGTTCGTAGCTCGAATGCGTCGAGCAGCGCCTCGTCGTAGGCCTTCTGCACCGAGTAGGGCACGTGACCGATGCCCGACGGTGGGGTGGTCTCGTCGACGCGCCGGTCGTCCGCGGCCGGCGGATAGGCCCCGATCGACGAGGCGTGCACCACCACTCGCGTCCCGGCACGTTCGAGCGCCGTCAGCAGTCGCGCCGTCCCACCGGTGTTGATCTGCCATGTCCGGTGTGGGTCGTGCATCGGCTGGATCGCCCACGCCAGGTGCACCACGGCGTCGACCCCGGTGACCAGCGCGTCGAGGTCGTCGGTCGTGATGTCGGCGGCGCGGTACTCCACCCGCTCGTCACGTGCGTCGGGCTCGGGCAGCCGGCGTGCCACGGCGACCACCTGCACGTCGGAGCGCTCCACGAGCCGTTCGACGAGGGCGCTGCCGAGGTTGCCCGTCGCGCCGAGCACGAGCACACGGAGGGGTGAGCGGGACGCGTCGTCGGCCATGGGTCCACCGCTACCCGCAGCGCCGACGTCGGCAACCTCGTGCTGCCTCGGCGCCGTGCCGACGGGTGCCATGTCTCGAACGACGCCACGGCGGAGATCACCGCGCCGACACGGTGGAACCGACCCGAGGAGGACCACGATGCCAGCGAAGAACCACGGCAACTCGATCAAGGACGATGAACAGTACGAGGCGTTGCGCGACGAGGGCATGAGCAAGGAGAAGGCGGCCCGGATCTCGAACGCGTCGAACAACCAGAGCCGCTCGACGGTGGGTCGTCGAGGCGGCAGGGCCGAGCGCTACGAGGACTCGACGAAGGCCGAACTCATGGACAAGGCCCGCGACGTCGGGATCGAGGGGCGGTCGAAGATGAACAAGGGCGAGCTGATCGACGCGCTCCGCCACCACTGACCTCCGCCGGCCCGGCGGTGGCGTCACTCGCCGGACCGGAGCGCGGCCAACAGCCCATCGGAGGGTTGGACCACCAGCCGGTCGGCCGGCAGCGTGATGCCCGCACGCTCGAGGCGGTCCTTCGCGACGGTGATCGCGTGGTGCTGCGTGCGGATCGCGTCGGCCTGCCGCGGATCGGTCCAGTACCACACCGTCACCTCCACGGAGGACGGCGCCAGCCGCGACACGAACGCCTGGGGTGCGGGGACGCGCCTCACCTGTGCGACGTCGCCCAGGGCCGACACGATCAGCTCACAGGCGCGATCCGCATCGCTGTCCGGTGCGATGCCGATCACGTACTCGATCCGGCGGACCTCGTAGGCCGTCTGCACACGGATCACGCTCTTGTACACGTCGCGGTTGGGGATGATCACCAGCTGTCCGTCGAAGGTCGTGAGCCGGGTCTCGCGGATCGTGATCGCCTCCACCGTGCCCGTTCGGTCCTGCACCTCGATCTGGTCGCCCGTCCGGAAGGGTTGACGGAACAGCAGCAACACGCCCGACAGCGAGTTCTCCAGGATGTCCTGGAAGGCGAAGCCGATCGCCAGCGAGAAGAAGCCGAGGCCGCCGAGGATGTCGACCGGGCGGACCGACGGGAAGGTCACGGCGATCGCGAGCAACGTGACGATCACGACGACGAACCAACCCGCCACCTTGCTCATCACCTCGGCGAAGCTCGGTGTCTGCCGGTGGCACCACCAGTGACGCAGCAGCGCTCGCAGTCCGCGTGACGCCACCCAACCGATCACGACGATCGCGATGGCCACGCCCACACGGGGGAGCGCGTTGCTCGCGGTGTCCCAGATCGAGTTGGCCGACGCGGCGACCTCCTCGGTCGTGTCGGTCTCGTCGGGCGCTCGCAGCAGATGCACGTCGTCCGGTTCCCCGCCTGGATGCGTTCGCACCCTGCCTCGGCCGGTCGAGGGCGTGGCACGTGCCACCGCCGGGTACCGGTCCGTTCGATGTGGTTCGACACCGCCGACCAACTCGTGCGTGCCGTCGTCGCATCGGCGGTCGCGTACATCGTGCTCGTCGCCGTGCTGCGGTGGTCCGGCAAGCGCACCCTCGCGAAGCTCAACGCGTTCGACTTCGTCGTCACGATCGCGCTCGGCTCCACCCTCGCGTCGATCGCCACGTCGTCCGATGTCGCGATCGCCGAAGGCGTCGTCGTGCTGGTGATGTTCGTCGCGCTCCAGTTCGTCGTCGCGTGGGCGGCGGCTCGGTCCCAGGCGGTGCGGTCGGCGGTGAAGGCCGAGCCGGTCGCCGTCCTGGTCGACGGCGTGTTGCGCGAGCACGCACTGCGCCAGCGGCGGTTGTCGCCCGAGGAAGTGCGCCAAGCCGTGCGCGCCTCGGGCATCGGTGGCCTCGAGCTGGTCGCCGCCGTGGTGCTCGAGACCGACGGCACGCTCAGCGTGATCCCGGTCGAGCAGGCCGGCTCGCGATCGGCGCTCGACGAGATCGTCACCGACCCGTTGCATCATCGGTCGAGCGAACGGGAACCGCGTCTGTCATGAAGCGATCCGACGAAATGCAACACCGAGGGCGAACCGTCCTCGAGGCCGGTCCTGGCGGGATCCACCGCACCCCCGCCGATCCCGATGAGCGGCTCGACCCACCCGAACCAGGCACGCGTGTCGCCGGACCGGATGCGGACGACGGCAGCAGCGGTGGCACGCCCGGCGCCGCCCGGCGATCGGGCGCCGCGGCGAAGACGGTCGTCCTCGCGGTCGCCGGTGCCATCGCCGCGATGGTGGCGGTGATCGCGGTCGTGCAGAACAGCGGCTCGGTCGAGCTCGAGTTCCTGTGGTGGTCGGTCGACGCGCCGCTCGCCGTGCTGCTCGTGGCGGCGCTCATCGCCGGCGGTCTGCTGACGGCGGCCGTCGGTGCGATCGCACGTCACCGTCGGGCGACGTCGGGTGGCCGCGCCCGACGAGAGCGGCGTCGCCGTCACGCGTCGTGACACGCCTGGCCCGGACCCTGGTCGGCCCGGTGCTCACCGCCGTCGTCCTCGCCGGGTCGGCGTGCGGCGACGAGGACCCGGACGCCATCCCTGCCGCCGACGGCACGGCGTTCGTGGACGGCGCCCTGGAGGGCATCCCGCTCTTCCGGGCGGCCACGGCGATCCAGCAGCCGAACGAGCCGCGCACGGGCGTCACCGCCGCGAGCTACGAGACGATCACGGCGGCGCCCGATGCCGTGATCGACTGGTATCAGCAGCGCCTGGCCACCGATGGCTGGGACGAGGTGGTCGCGGTGCACGAGGAAGGACGCGACATCTGGCAGGGCGAGTGGCAGCGTGACGGTCGGCGTCTCGAGGTGAGCACGTCGCCGCTGCCGTCCGACGACGCCACACGGACGCAGTTCGACCTGGTGCTGTACGAACAGGGCTGAACGAGCCGCTCGGGCCCGTCACGCGACTGGGACATGTTCGCGACGTGAGATCCACGGTGGTGGGTGATGCTGGCGTCGTGGACACGGACGCGGAGCGGACGGGGTGTCGGCGTTGCGGGTGATCGTCGTGGGCGTGGCATCGCCGGCCACGTCGTCGGACGCGGTGCGGTGGGCCGCTCGCCGAGCGGTCGCGAGTGGCGCCGAGCTCCGGCTGGTGACCGCCGTGACGCCGCCGCTCGCCTTCGGGCCCCCCGGCGTGCCGCTCGTGTGCGTCGGATCCGGTGACGACGTGTTGCTGGCCGGGCGCGAGATCCAGCGCGAGGTGCTCGAACAGGTGGCATCCGACACCGAACTGCCGGCCCGGATCCAGCCGAGTGGTGCGGCTGGGCGAGCCGTCCACGGTGATGCGGACACGGCATCCGATGCGGACCTGCTCGTCCTCAACCGTTCGGCCCGTCGCGCGATTCGGCATCCTGGCCCGTTGCCGCCAGCGGGTCAGGTGCCCGTGATCGCCGTCGAGGACGACCGTCCGGCCCTGAGCCGTGACGTCACTGCCACCTGAGGGGGCTCGTGGCCTGCGGTTCGCCGGCCGCGTCCGGAGAACGCCTGCAGGGCGGTGACGACCTGATCCGCGCGCCCTCCGGGATGCGTTCGACGATCTGCTCGATCTCGCTGCGGCACGCCGCCGTCACCTCGTCGACCACGGCACGGCCGGTAGTCGGTGAGGACGATCACCGTTCCTCGCGTCGGTTGGTCAGACGGACCGAGCAGGCGGACCAGACGACGCGCGACCAACCGGTCGCACAGGCGTGTGGTGGTCGAGCTGCTGGACGTCGAGGGCGTCAGCCGAGTTGCCGACCGAACACTCGCCGTCGTGGTGCGACAGCACGACCAGCGCCCGGAACTGGGGAGTGTGACGGGTCGTCGACCTTGGCGAGCGATCGTGCGGCCACGGCCACGAGCGCTCGCGACGCCGGGAGGACCGCCGGTCATCTCCGTGGGCCGGCGCGGCGGCACCGACTCGACGGGTGGTGACGCGACGTGACGCTGGTTGATCCGCCATTGCCGACGAGCGTACCGAGGTCAGCCGGACGTCGACGGCTCCGCCACGTGTGGCATGGACAACCGTTGCACACTGCACATGTTGCGCTAGCCTGCTGTTCTCGTGGACCCGAGCCGACGACCCTCCGAGCCCGAGGTGAGCCGATTGCCTACGGCGCTCGAGGCGGCATCCTCGGTGTTGGTGGTCGTCGACGAGCGTTCGACGGCGCTCGCTGGCGCGACGACGACGTGACGCCACTGCTGCGCGGCGGCGAGCCTGCAGCACCCACGTGGCGGTGGTGTCCGACCGGACCAGCCAGGAGGTGATGGTGGACGCGCCTCACCGGCGTGGCTCACCTGTTAGGTGTCGACGTCTGGTCCGTTGCCCGATCCAGCGACGACCGATCCAGCGACGACCGATCCTGAATCTGCGGTCGTCACGCACTGGGATCCGAGCTCGGTGTCGATCTGGCGGTGGTCGTCTCGGCGCGTCCGAGACGCCGCCGGCGTCGAGGTCGGCGTCGTGGACCTTCGTCCGTGATGGGTGGTCGGACGCCGAGCCCACGTTCCGGTGCGGCCGCGACGCCCCGGGCGACGAAGACGCGGCGTCATGTCTCGCTCGGGTGGTGGAGTCGATCGTGGGTGCCTGCGCCGTGCGACGATCCAGGTGATGGAACCGTCGGCTCGGCGACCCGTGGTGTCGGATCACCGACGCGCGGAGATCCGTGCGCTCGCGATGCGCTCGAACCAGGTGGTGCTGTTCGCGGCGCTCACCGGTGCTCTCACCGGATTGATCGTGTCGGCGTTCGAGTTCGCCGTGGTCGACGTCGCCCTCGATCGGGCCTCGGCACAGGCCCTCCCGGTGATGGCCGTGCTCCCGCTCGTCGGGCTCGTCGTCTCGTGGTCGTTGCGTCGCACCGTCGGCGGCGGGATCGGACCCGGCACGGCGGACGAGTACCTGAAGGGCTTTCACGCCGCCGAGACGCGCCTCGGGCCACGAGCGATGGTGGCCCGTCTCGCTGCTGCCGTGGCCACCGTCGGCTCGGGCGCGCCGATGGGTCTCGAGGGCCCGTCGATCTACGCGGGCGCCACCACCGGCGTCGAGGTGCAACGACGAGCGAAGCGCTGGTTCCGCGGTGCCGATCACCGCACGCTGATGGTGGCCGGCGCGGCTGCCGGTGTGGCGGCGATCTTCAAGGCGCCTGCGACCGGCGCCGTGTTCGCGCTCGAGGTGCCGTACCAGGACGACCTCGCCCGCCGGATGTTGCTGCCGTCGCTGGTCGGCGCGGTCAGCGGCTACCTGGTGTTCGCCTCGTTCTTCGGTACCACGCCGCTCTTCCCGCTCGTCGAGTCGGCCGGCTTCGAGATCCGTGATCTCGCCGGGGCCGCAGGGGTGGGTCTCGTGGCCGGGATCGCCGCGCGAGCGTTCGCGCTGCTGCTGCGGCGTGCCAAGCGCATCGCCGCCGGTCCGCGGCCCCTGGTCGCGGCGCTGGGTGCCGGTGGCGTGATCGTGGGCCTGGTCGCGCTCGGCCGGGCGGTCACCGACGAGGTGCTCGTGCTCGGATCGGGGCATCACGTGATCGAGTGGGCCACCACGCCCGGACATGCGATCGGCGCGCTCGTCGCCGTGCTGGTCCTCCGGTCGCTCGCCACGTCGGCGGCGGTGGCCGGCGGCGGCGTGGGCGGCATCTTCATCCCGCTCGTCGTCAGCGGTGCACTCACGGGCGCGGTCATCGGCCAGCTCGTCGACGACGACAACCTCACCCTGTTCGTCGTCGTCGGCATGGCGGCCTTCCTCGGCGCCGGGTACCGGGTGCCGCTCGCTGCGGTGATGTTCGTGGCCGAGACGACCGGACGTCCGTCGTTCGTGGTCCCCGGCGTGATCGCTGCCGTGGTGGCCGAGTTGGTGATGGGTGGCTCGTCGGTGACGGCGTACCAGCACCGCACCTGGAGCGCGCCGCACTCGGCTGATCGGCAGCGCAGCGACGCTCGCTAGGTTGCGTCCATGCGTTCGATCGTGTGTGTGGCCCATGGAACAGCGGACAACTTCGTGATCGAGGAGGCGCCGACGCCGAAGCCCGAGGCCGGCCAGGTGCTCGTGCGCATCGAGGCCGCAGGTGCGAGCTTCGTCGACGCGTTGCAGGCCGCCGGCAAGTACCAGTTCGCCGCCGCGCCGCCCTACGTCCCCGGTGGCGAGTCCGCCGGTGTGATCGAGGCCCTCGGCGCCGACGTCGCCGGCTGGTCGGTCGGTGACCGGGTGCTCGTCCAGTCGGGCCGTGGTGCGTTCGCCACGCACATCGTGGTGTCACCGCTGCAGCTCATCCGGCTCCCCGACGGTGTCAGCGCCGATGTCGGCGCGTCGTTCCTGCAGGTGTACGGCACCGCCTGGTTCGCGCTGAAGAAGCGCACCGTCGTCCGACCCGGCGAGGTGGTGCTCGTCACCGGCGCCGGCGGCGGGGTGGGGTTGGCCGCGATCGACGTCGCCCGTTCGATGGGTGCGCGGGTGATCGGTGTCGCCTCGTCGGAGGAGAAGCGGGCGCTCGCCCTCGGTGCCGGCGCCGAATCGGTGATCGATCCGCTCACCGAGGACGTGAAGACGCGAGCGCGCGAGCTCACCGACGGCGCAGGCGTCGACGTCGTGTACGACGTCGCCGGCGGCCCGGTGAGCGAACCGGCGCTGCGTGCGCTCCGTTTCGACGGCCGGTTCCTCGTGGTCGGTTTCCCGGGTGGCATCGCCTCGGTGCCGCTCAACCTGGTGCTGCTCAACAACCGCACGGTGGTCGGCATCGAATGGGGCGGTTGGGTGCCGCGTCACGCCGAGGAGAACCGGGCGATGATCGGCGAGATCGTCGAGGCGATCGCCGCCGGCGACCTGCGTCCCGTGACACCCGCCCGGCGCCCGCTCGACGACGCCCGCGCCGTGCTGACCGAGCTGCTCGACCGGCAGGCTGCTGGCAAGATCGTCCTGGTGCCCTGACGGCGGTTCGCCGTCGCGTCATCGCGTCGTCGCGCCACCCCGGTCGTGCCGCCGCCCGAGCACGGCACGACCGGGGCGGCGGCGTCGCCGCCACCACCCGGTGGTGGGATCAGCGCAGGTCGAAGCGGTCGAGGCTCATCACCTTGTCCCACGCCGCCACGAAGTCGCGGACGAACTTCTCCTCCCCGTCGGACGCGGCGTACACCTCGGCGATCGCTCGCAACTGCGAGTTCGATCCGACGACGAGGTCGACCGCGGTGGCCTGCCAGCGAGGTTCGCCCGTCGCCCGGTCGGTGCCGTCGTAGACGTGCTCGTCGGTCGAACCGCGCCACACGGTCGACATGTCGAGCAGGTGCACGAAGAAGTCGTTCGTCAGCTCGCCGACCCGCGAGGTGAACACCCCGAGCGTGGTGTCGCCGTGGTTGGCGCCGAGCACCCGGAGGCCGCCCACGAGGGCCGTCATCTCCGGCGCCGTCAGGGTGAGCATGTTCGCCCGGTCGAGCAATCGCTGTTCGGGTGGCAGCTTGTCGCCCGCGCCGATCCAGTTGCGGAAGCCGTCGCCGTCGGGCTCGAGTACGGCGAACGAGTCGACGTCGGTCGTGTCCTGGGTGGCGTCGGTGCGGCCGGGCGTGAACGGCACCGTCACCCGGTGACCGGCGGCAGCGGCCGCCCGCTCGACCGCGCTGCAGCCGGCGAGCACGATGAGGTCGGCCATCGAGATCCGTGCCGGACCGCCCCGCGCAGCGTCGTGATCATGCCGCACCTGTTCGAGCGCCGACAGCACGCGATCGAGGCGGTCCGGCTCGTTCACCGCCCAGTCCTTCTGCGGCTCGAGGCGGATGCGAGCACCGTTGGCGCCACCGCGCTTGTCCGTGCCGCGGAAGCTCGACGCCGACGCCCACGCGATGAACACGAGGTCGGCGATCGAGAGGCCGCAGTCGGCGATGCGCCGCGTCAGGTCGTCGATCTCGGCAGGCCCGACGAGCGGGTGATCGGCGGCCGGCACCGGGTCCTGCCAGAGCTGGGGCTCGGGCACCCAGGGGCCGAGGTAGCGCGACACGGGGCCCATGTCACGGTGCAGCAGCTTGTACCACGCCTTGGCGAAGGCGTCGGCGAGCTCGTCGAAGTGCTCGTGGAACCGCTTCGAGATCGGACCGTAGATCGGGTCGACGCGCAGCGCCAGGTCGGTCGTGAGCATCATCGGAGCGTGGCGCTTCGACGGGTCGTGTGCGTCGGGCACCGTGTCGCGGGCCTCGGGATTCGACGGCGTCCACTGATACGCGCCGGCCGGGCTGCGGGTGAGCTCCCAGTCGTAGCGGTAGAGGTTGTCGAGATAGCCGTTGTCCCAGCGGATCGGGTCGTTCGTCCACGCACCCTCGAGGCCGCTGGTGAGAGTGTCGCCGCCCGAGCCGGTGCCGTGGTGGTTGAGCCAGCCGAGCCCCTGGTGTTCCACCGGGCATCCCTCGGGTTCGGGCCCGAGGTGTTCGTTGCCGACTGCGCCGTGGCACTTGCCGAACGTGTGCCCGCCGACGATCAACGCGACGGTCTCGGTGTCGTCCATCGCCATGCGGGCGAAGGTCTCGCGGATGTCGCGAGCGGCGAGCAACGGGTCGGGTCTGCCGTTCGGACCTTCCGGGTTCACGTAGATGAGGCCCATCTGCACCGCCCCGAGCGGGCCCGACAGGTCGCGCTCGCCGGTGTAGCGCTCGTCGCCGAGCCAGGCATCCTCCGGCCCCCAGAAGATCTCCTCCGGTTCCCAGATGTCGTCGCGGCCGAAGCCGAACCCGAACGTCTCGAAGCCCATCGACTCGAGGGCACAGTTGCCGGCGAACACGATGAGGTCACCCCACGACAGCGAGCGGCCGTACTTCTGCTTGATCGGCCACAGCAGGCGCCGCGCCTTGTCGAGGTTGGCGTTGTCGGGCCAACTGTTGAGCGGCGCGAACCGCTGAGCGCCGCTGCCGCCACCGCCGCGTCCGTCGGCGATGCGATAGGTGCCGGCCGCGTGCCAGGCCATCCGGATGAACAATCCGCCGTAGTGCCCGTAGTCGGCCGGCCACCACGCCTGCGAGTCGGTCATCGCAGCGAACAGGTCGCGCTGCAGCTCGTCGAGATCGAGCCGTGCGAATTCGGTGGCGTAGTCGAAGTCGGCGTCCATCGGATTCGCACGCAGGGAGTGCTGGTGCAGCACGGTCAGGTCGAGTTGGTTCGGCCACCAGTCGCGGTTGGTGTGCGGGCGCCGGGGCGCCGTCGGCTCGGGGGCAGGGATGGCTGGGTTCTCGCTCTCGCTGGCGGACACGTCGGTCACGCTCCTTCCGTGGTGTGGCCCAAGGCTCGGTGCGCGTCGCCGAACGTCCGTCCCCCGACGGCCCCGGCTCGCTCGTGCCGGCGCCGCACGACGCTGCACGTTGCCGGGACACGGCACTCCCGATGCTCGCGCTCGTGGCGACACGGTGCAATGCCCCCGCTAACGTAGTGACAACTACATCTTCGAGGAGGTCGTCCGATGGGCACGCTCACATCCGCCGAGGCATCAGCGGCGTTCCGGCGCGATCCCGACCGCTGGATCGACGTCGGCGCCGGCTCGGTCGGCTACCGCCGCTTCGGTTCGGGGCCCGACGTGCTGTTCGTGCACGGCTGGCCCGTGCACAGCGCCACGTTCCGGACGCTGCTGCCGGCGCTCGCCGACCACGTCACCTGCCACCTGTTCGACTTCCCGGGCACCGGCGGCAGTCGTTTCGACGACTCGACCACGCTCACGATCCGTCAGCACGTCGAGACCGTGCGACGGGTGCTCGACGAGCTCGCCCTCACCTCGGTGGTGGTGGTCGCTCACGACAGCGGCGGCTTGATCGCCCGACACGCGTTGGCCGGCGACCGGCGGGTGCGTGCGTGGTGCCTGCTCGACACCGAGCAGTCATCAGGTCTCAGCTGGCGCTTCAAGTCGTTCATCATGGCCCGCAAGCTGCCGGGGCTCGCCGCCGGCCTCGGGTGGGTGTCGGGCAGGCCGCGCCTGCGCCGGATGCGTTCGGTGTTCGGCGGTGCCTTCGCCGACCGGTCGTTGCTCGAGGGCGAGTTCGACGAGTTCTTCCTGCAACCGTTGCACCGCGACCGCGCCAAGCGGGCGGCGGCGGCGAAGCTGCTCGCCAGCTTCGACACGCGCCTGGTCGACGAGCTGGTCGACGTGCACCGCCGGATCGAGGTGCCCGTGCAGCTGGTGTGGGGCGAGCACGACGCGTTCTTCCCGCTCGCTGCTGCCGAACGTGAGGTGTCCACGTTCCCCAACGCTCAGCTGCACGTGGTCCGCGGCGCCGGCCTGTTCGTCCACGAGGAACGCCCGAGCGAGGTCGCCGAGGTGATCCGGCGGGTGGCCACCACCTGACACAGCCATCGTTCTGGTCGCGCATCTTCACGCTCAGCGTGAGGATGCGCGACCAGAAGCGGGGTCAGGGGCGTTCGATCGTGATCACCCGGTCGGTCGCAGCGAGCAGGTCGTCGTCGTGGGAGGCCACCGCCACGGTGCTGGCGTCGTCGCGGGCTGCCACGATCGTCTCGATCACGTCGGCCGTGTGCAGCTGGTCCTGATGTCCCGTCGGCTCGTCGAGGATCACCAGGGTCGGCCGAGCCACCAGGGCACGGGCGATCGCCACCCGCTGCTGTTCGCCGAAGGACAGCTCGGTCGGTGCGCGGCGCAACAGGTGGGTGAGGTCGAGCCGCTCCGCGAGCTCGGCGACGCGTTCCTCGGGGTCGTCGTCCGAGCGAGGATCGAGCCACACCGGCATCGCGATGTTGTCGTGCACGTCGAGCTCGGGCCACAGGGCCAGTCGCTGTGGGGCGACGGCCACGTGACGCCACGTGGGTGAACTCGGCACCGGGACGTGCCACTCGATCCGGCCCTCGTCGGGGCGATCCCATCCTGCGAGCACCATGCACAGCGTGGTCTTGCCACTGCCCGACGGTCCGGCGAACGCCACCAGCTCGCCGCGTGCCAGATCGAACGAGTGCGGCGCCAGCAACATCGGTGCGTCGGGCCGGTGGTCGCGGCGCCGGCACACCGCATGCGCCGACAGCAGCCGTTCGGAGCGTCGATCGCGGTCGACCGCCGCGCTCACGACGGCTCCTCCGGCCGCAACACGACCGTGTCGTCGACGATCGCCATCGTCGCCCGCCGGCTCGGGAACCGGGCGAGTACTTCGGGCGGCAGTTGCAGCCGGCCCGCGTCGTCGATCACGGTGTGGGTGACGCCGGTGGCGGTGCCGGTCTCGCTGGTGAGCGTGCCGTGGTGCAGGGTGTACACCACGTCGGCAGCAGCGACGACGGCCGGATCGTGGGTGGCCACCACCACGCCGGCGCCCGCGCGGCCGGCTGCGCCGAGCAGCTCCACCACCGCTGCTGCGCTCTCGCGATCGAGTTCGGCCGTCGGCTCGTCGGCCAACACCAGGGCCGGTGTCCCCACCATCGCCGTCGCGACGGCGAGGCGTTGTTGCTCACCGCCCGAGAGCTGTGCGGGCCGGGAGCGTCGCCGGTGGGCGAGCCCCACGGTGTCGAGCAGATGGGCCACCACGGCATCGCGCTCACGCCGGCCGAGACCGCGCTGCGCCGACGCCTGCCGCAGGTGTCCCACCACGTCGAGCTGTGGGTACAGGTTGTGCGTCGGGCGTTGGCGCACGATGCCGAGCACGTCACGACGGATCCGCCGGATCTCGGCCGGCGACGCCGACGTCGTGTCGGTGCCGGCCACCACCACGGTGCCGGCGCTCGGAGTGTCCATCAGCGCGAGGATCCGCAGCAGCGAGCTCTTGCCGCTGCCCGACGGGCCGACCAGCGCGGTGACCACCCCGGCGGCGAAGCGGGCGTCGACGCCGCGCAGTGCCTGCACCTCGGACGTGTCGCTGCGGTGGATCTTCACGAGACGTTCGACGCGGGCGACCGGTTCGGGTGCGTGAGTCGGGTCAGTCGGCGGCACGGAGCACCTCCGCCGTGGCACGGCGAGCGATCACGTACGACATGGTGCCGGCGGTGAGCGCTGCGATCGTGTAGACACCGACCGCGAGGATCACGCCGGTGCGGTGCACCTCGCCGACGAAGCCCGGAAGGTCGCGAGCGGCCGTGTCGGCGCGGGGGACGACGAAGCCGACGAGCGCGGCGCCGGTGACGATCCCGACGGCGCAGGACAGGAATGCGGTGGCGACCGCCGGCACGACGGCGACCGACCACTGGGCACGGGTCGAGGCGCCGAACGAACGCATCAGCACCCCCTCGGCCGCTACCTGTCCACGAGCGCGCAGCGCCTGCAGCAGGGGAGCGGCACACCCGAGCGCGAGGGCGAGCACGGCGATCGCGCTGAACAGCGGCGCGACCGTCTCGAACGCGACGAACGCCGGCGTGCGGGCCGCCCGGTCGGCACCGGTGATCGACCGCACGTCGAGCTCGGCCGGGTCGAGACCGAGTTCGCCCAGCTGTGTCACCACGTCGGCCGAGTCGCGTGAGCTCCAGAAGAACGTCTGGAACGAGCCGTCGCGGTCGTCGGCGCGATCGATCGGGACGACGGCTGCCTGATCGCCGAGCAACTCGAACAGCACGGGGGCGGCGACGGTGAGCATCCCTCGGTTGGGATCGACGCGGCCGGGCATCGTGGTCACCCTGGCGACGATGCGGTAGCGGAAGTTCCACAGTCCTTCGTCCATGACGCCGTCGGTGGGCAGCAGGTCGACCTGCGGGCCGGACGCGATCACCGGCAGGATGTCACCCGGGATCGGGCGCTCGATCGCCGCGACCAGTTCGGCGGGCGACTGGTCGGCGAACCAGCGGTGCCAGCTCGCCACGCCTGCGAACGACCGGGGGTCCACCACTTGCAGGTCGAACCGCTCGCGGATGCCGGCATCGATACTGCCGACTCGCCAGACGACGGTGGCGTCGGCGATGTCGCCCGGGATGCCGGGTCGATCGTCGTTCACCTCGCCCGACCAGCCGAGGCGCACGACCGTGCGGGCCCCGCCGAGCGACGCTGCCTTGGCCGTCATCGCCTCGCTGCCCGCCCGGTCGAGCGACAACGCGAACACGGCGATCGCCAGCGCGCTCGCACCGATCACCATCGTGGGCGTGGCGTCGCGTATCCGACCTGCCAGGCGGCGCAGCACCACGTGACGCAACGGATGCCGTCGCGGCCGGCGTGACGGGCCACGCCGCCGGCCGAGCCGGCGGACCACCGCGGCTGTGAGGCGTGACGTGATCGCGGCGACGGTGAGCGCTGCGGCGATCGGGAACAGCACGATCGCCGACGTCCCCAGCGCGCCATCGGTGCGGGGAAGCAACTCCCACCAGGTGGCGAGCGCGGCGACGGCGACCACGACCTCCCATCGCAGCGCCCCGGCGAGCGCGCGCCCTCGGCCCCGAGCCACGCCCGGCACCGACCAGGCCGCGTGCCATGCGGTGAGCGCGACGATCGCCACGGCGGCCACGGCGGCGATCAGCACCCGCGTGCGGGCCGATCCGACGGCCGACGAGCTCACCGATGCACCCGGGTCGCGGGCGACGATGGCGGTCCATGCGCCGGCGGCACCGAGCGCGAGGCCGACGATCACCCCGGCCAGGTGCTCGAGCACCGAGCGGCCGGCGAAGGTGCCGAGGCGGGTGCCACCGTGCACGGCGAGCTCGATCTCTCGCCGTCGGGCTCGGGTCGACAGCCACACGGCCGCACCGAGCAGGGCGGCGCCGAGCACCTCGCCCGTGGTGGACAGCGATCCCGACAGCGGCGCCAGCTCGAGCCGCACGGCCTCGGCCTCCTCCACGAGGTCGGGGACGGCGCTCGCGATCCGCATCCGCCCGACCCCGGCGTCCCGGGTGATCGAACCGACGAAGTCGAGGGGGCGGCCGAGGCGGCGGTCGAACGCGACGAACGCCTCCGCTGCGGCGCGCCCGGTCTCGATGTCGCGCGGGCCCTCCCACGGCAGGTCCCAGGTGGTGAGCGGTCGTTCGTGCTGCTCCTCCAGTACGGCGAGCACGGTGTCGAGGTCGCCGAGCACCATCGGCGCGACGGCCGTCGGGTCGTCGGGGCGGTCGGGCAGGTCGACGGCGAGGACCGACCATTCGACGCCCGGCACGTCCGGGAACGGACCGTCGCCCACGACGGGGTACACACCGGCGACGTCGACGGGCACCTCGACGACCGGGACGTCGTCGGCGGTGCGCGTGGGCACCGAACTCAACCACACGGTGCTGCCCGCGGTGGCGCCGACGGCGTCGGCGACGGGAGCGGGCAACCACACCCCGGACGCCGACGGGTCGCCGGTGGCACCGGTGGCGCCGGCCACCTGCTCGACCGCGCCGGTGCGGTGGAACGGCACGGCGGTGGTCGAGCCGGCCGGTCCGCGCACCGTGGGAATCGGATCGCTCGAGCCGGTGAGGTAGCCGATCGGGCGGACGGTCACGATCGGCTCGCCGTACACCCGGATCGCCCCGATGGCTGCGGTCAACTGGGCGATGGCCGACGGATCGACCAGATCGACGACGTAGCCGTGCGCGTCGGTGGGCGGTTGCCACGGTGCTCGTCGCGGCGCCTCGTCGAGCGCCGAGCGGAAGGCGGAGTCGGCGGCGACGTCGTCGACGAGCGGGGGAGCCGCGCGGGCGGCCACGAGCACCGCGGTGGCGAGGACGACCGCAGCGAACCAACCGGGCGCTCGCCGCGGCGCCGCCAGCGCACTTGCGGTGAGCGGTGTGACGAGCGGACGAGCGGCTCGCGACACCTGCATGCTCCCCATTGTGCCGCCGGCACGGGCGCCGGACGCGTTCTGGTCGCGCATCGTCACGCCATGCGTGAACATGCGCGACCAGAAGCGTGGTCAGCGGAGGCGGTAGCCCAGGTGGAACGACCGCACGGCGCGGGCGAAGATGTTGGCCTCCACGTCGGGTTCGGTGACGGCGCGCAGGTCGGTGATCCGTCGGCTCAGCTGGGTGAAGGCCTCGACGAGCACGGCTCGGGCGACGTTGGTGCCGGCGCACAGGTGGGTGCCGAAGCCGAAGGCCAGGTGCGGGTTGGGGTCGCGGCGGATGTCGAACCGGAACGGGTCGTCGAACACCGACTCGTCGCGATTGGCCGACGGGTAGAGCAGGATCAGCCGGTCGCCGCGGCGGATCGGCTGGCCGCCGAGCACCGTGTCGGCGCCGGCGCGACGGAACATGTTGTTGAGCGGCGTCACCCACCTCAGCACCTCCTCCACGGCGCCGGGCACCAGCGACGGATCGCTCGCCATCGCCTCCCACTGGTCGGGGTGGTCGACGAACGCGCGCAGACCGTGGCTGATCGCCGTGCGGGTGGTCTCGGCACCGCCGGCGATGAACAGCCCCACCTCGTGCACGATCGCCGGGGGCGGCAGCGGTTGACCGTCGATGGTGGCGTTCACCCACTCGCCGATCAGGTCGTGCGCCGGGCAGCCGTAGCGTTCGGCGGCCACCGGGCCGAGCGCTTCGACGAACTCCATGTTGGCGTCGATGAAGTCGACGAAGGTCTGGCCGTCGCGCTCGCGCATGTCGACGCGCATCAGCCGTTCGCTCCAGCTCTTCAACTGTGGCCACATCGACTCCGGGTAGCCCAGCAGGCGCGCGGTGAGGCGGGCCGGCAACTGCGCCGCGAACGACTCGACCACCTCGACGTCGTCGCCGCCGAAGCCCGCCACCAGTTCGGCCACGAGTGCGGCGGTGTCGGCGTGGCGGCTCGCGACCGACGCGCCGGTGAGGTAGGGCTGGACGAGCATGCGCTGCTGGCGGTGACGCGGGTCGTCCTGGGCGATCATGTTGATCTCGTCGGGTGCCCAGATGGCCCGGTATCCCTGGCCCGACAGGTAGATCGAGCTCACCCGCTCGACCTCCTTCAGGTCGGTGTGGCGGGTGACGCCCCACAGCCCGTTGCGGTGGTCGCGGTACACGGGTTCGTTGGCGCGCATCCACGTCCACACGTCGTGCGGGTTGCGCTGGTACAGGTCGGGGTCGAGGAGATCGACGACGAGGCGTTCCTGCTGCTGGGGATCGACGAGCGTCATGCGCGCACGGTACGCACGACGCCCGGGCTGCGGCGAATCGCGACGTCCCGTCAGCGGGCGCCGCGCGCCTCGTCGGCCACGATGCGGCCGTCGGACAGCGCGATCACCCGGTCGGCGACCGACGCGAGGGCGTCGACGCTGTCGTCACGACACGCCATCAGCACGGTGGCGCCTCGTCGTGCGTGCGACGCGAGGAGGCCGACGATGTGGTGCCGTTCGTGGTCGTCGAGGCCGACAGCGGGCTCGTCCGCCACGATCACCGGGTTGCCGGTCGCGATCGCACGGGCGATCGCGAGGCGTCGGCGTTGGGCTTCGGTGAGCCGTTCGGGCACCTCGCGGCCGTGGCGGGACAGGCCGACCGCCGAGAGCGCCCGGTCGGCCCGGATGGCGGCGTCGCCGACCTCGGTGGTGCCGGCGGCGAAGCGGACGTTCTCCCACGCCGTGAGGTGCGGGAACAGGTGGTGCGCCACGGACGCGACGAGGCGCCGGCCGACGCTCGAGCGGGTGCGTGGCGACGCGTCCGACAAGTCGTGCCCGGCGATCGACAGCTGGCCCGAGGTGGGTGCCTCGACACCCTCGAGCAGCTGCAACAGCGTGCTCTTCCCCGCGCCGGCCGGCCCGACGAGGCCGACGAAACTGCCCGGCTGGACGTCGAGGTGGATGCCGTCGAGCGCGATCACCGCGGCAGGGTCGTGCGGGAACGTCTTCGTGACGTCGCGCAGCGAGATGAGCGGCGCCCCCGACGTCGACATGACACCCAGCCAACCGGCCCGCGCCCGGCAGTCGGTAGGGTCGAACGTCCCGAGAGCAGCCGATCGTGTGGTTGCGCCGGGTGCACGCCGACGGAACCACACGGACACGGCCGTGCCGACCCGTCAGGCGAGGAGGCGTGCGAAGAGGTGTTCGTCGCCCTGGGGTGCGGGTGGCACGAAGAAGAAGCCGCCACCGAGCGGGCGGATGTACTCCTCGAGCGCTTCGCCGTCGAGCCGGCGCTGCACGGTGACGAACCCGTCGACGAGGCTGCGCTGGTACGAGGTGAACAGCAGGCCCTGGTCGAGCTGGTCGTTGTCGTCGAGGCCGCCGGCGTAGTTGAAGCCCCGCCGCAGCATCAGGTTGCGCTCGCTGCCCGGCGTACGCGGGTTGGCCCGGGCGATATGGCTGTCGAACGAGCCACCGAAGTCGGGCTCGTCGCTCTCGAGTTCCTTGCCGAGCGGTGCGCCCGAGTCGCGACGGCGGAAGAAGATCGCCTCCTGCTCGTTCAGACGGGTGCGGTCCCAGAACTCGACCATCATCCGGATCACCCGGATCGCCTGATAGGTGCCACCGACCGCCCAGTCCGGCTGCCCGTCGCCGTCCTGCACCCACAGGAACGCATCGGTGAGTGCGTCGTCGGACAGATCGGGGTTCGCGGTGCCGTCGAGGAAGCCGAGCAGGTTGCGCCCCGCCGCCCGACCCGGACCGGCGTCGGGTCGGAGCTGGTTGAAGCCCTCGCGCATCCACCGCGG
Source organism: Acidimicrobiaceae bacterium (assembly GCA_020637235.1). Taxonomy (GTDB): domain Bacteria; phylum Actinomycetota; class Acidimicrobiia; order Acidimicrobiales; family Ilumatobacteraceae; genus VFMC01. The sequence goes on from JACJWG010000025.1 coordinate 36,476, forward strand.
GACGAGCGTGCCGCGGTGGGCGCGCAGGATCTGGCGCAGCGCGTGCACGGCGGCTTCGCTGCTGTCGGCGTTGACGACGATCGACAGATCGCCGTGGCTGCGTTCGGGCCGCACGAGGGAGTCGTTGGCGAACTTGGGCATCGGCTGCAGCTCGATCGGTCGGCGGTCGGCCAACCCGAAGCGGTCGTCGAACAGCGAATCGCCCACACCGACGATGACGCTGGTGCCGGTGGGACCGGGCTCGACGATGCCGGTGTCGAGCGGCGGGAAGCCACCGTCGCGCACCTCGTAGGCCTCGCCGCTCATCACCTGCTCGATCGATGCGCTGAGCGACGCGAGCGTGGTGGCGAGCTCGGCACGATCCTCGACGCGTACGTCGAGCCCCATCACCAGCCCGGCCGCCGACGCCGGGGCCGTGATGCCCGCCTGGTGCCGGATCCCGCGGAACGGGTACACGACCGACGTCGCCGCCCGGCCCGCCGTGGTCGACGTGCGGGCGAGGTCGTCGCTGCAGGCAGTGAGGCCACCGCCGGCGGCGACCGCGACTGCGGCGCCGCCGGTCGCGGTGAACAGTTGCCGTCTCGAGAGCGTCATCGTCGTCTCCTCGGTCCGGTGGGGGCGAGATGCCGCCCGACCGATTCGATCACGCCAGTCCCAGTGTGCCGTTCAGGAGCGACAACTTCTCCGCCAACTGGCCGAGCGTCGCCGCGAACTCGGTGCGCTGCTCCTCGGTGACCTCCGAGTACGGCGGGTAGCCCGCCTCGAACGAACCGAGCGCGTCGAGCTGGCCGTTCAATTCGGCGAACAGGGCGTCGATGTCGGCGAGCAGCGTCGCGTCGGCCGCCTCGAGCGCGGGGCGGAGCAGGTCGACGAGTGCTTCGGAGCCCTCGACGTTGGCCTGGAACGAGTACAGGTCGGTCTCGCTGTAGCGCTCCTCCTCGCCCGACAGCTTCCCGTCCGGCGCGGCGACCTCCTCGATCAGCTCCTGCGCACCCACGGTGAGCACACCCGGCGGCAGCTCGAGCGTCTCGGCGGCGGTGGCGAGCGTGGCCAGATCCGCCTCGAGCTGGTCGGCGAACGGGCCTGCCTCGCTCACGTCCTCCAGCACCCACAGGTGGTACTCCAGCCGGTGCCACCCGGTGAAGTTCGGGTCGTCGGGACCGGTGAAGTCGTCCTCGCGGGCGTCGACCGCGCCGTCGATGTCCTCGATCAGGCCGGCGATCGGCTCGATCCGCTCCCACGGGCGTCGGGAGATCTGGTAGTGCTCCTTCGCCGTCTCGATGTCGCCGGCGCGCACGGCGTCGGCGAACACCTCGGTCTCCGCCAGCATCGCCTCGATCTGCTCGCGCACGTAGGCGCGGTAGCCCTCGACGGCGGCGAGGATCAGCTCGTCGTCGGTGCGCTGCGCGACGTCGTCTTCGGAGATGCCGGTGGCGCTGCCCGAGCCGGACGCGGCGCCGGTCCCGGACCCCGATCCGGACCCCGATCCCGATCCCGATCCGGTCGCGGCGCTGCCCTCGGTGAGGTCGCGCACGGTGGCGCCGTCGTCGCCACCGCACGCGACGAGGGCGAGCGTGGTGACGACGCCGAGCGCTGCCAGACGGCGGCGCGCGCTAGCGAACTGCGGGTTCATGATGGATGGTCCTCCCCTTCGTCGACCGGCTCTCGAGCCGGAACGTGTTCAGCTGCCGCCACACCGTCGGCACGACGCGACGCAGGTAGGTGCCGAGCCGGACGAACGACCGCCCGCTCGAACGGAACGCATAGGTGATCGGCACCTCGTGGTAGCCGAAGCCCTTGCCCACCAGGTCGACGGTGAGCACCTGGGCGTAGTTGTAGTCGTGAGCGATCGCGGCGGCGGCCGCTGCGGCGCCGGACAGGGCGCGGTACCCCGACTGACCGTCGGTGACGGGCTGCCGCGTCATCGCCCTGACCCACCGGGTGAGCACCAGGTTGCCGGCCCGCCGGTGCGGGCGCATCCGCTCGATCGTGCCGCCGAACCGGCTGCCGACCACGTAGTGCGCCTGCCCGGCGAGGATCGGCGCGACGAGCCGCTCGAGCTCGGCCGGGTCGTACTCGCCGTCGGCGTCGCAGAACGCCACCGCCGCCGCGCCGCGAGCCGTCGCGACCTCGAAGCCGGTGCGCACCGCTGCGCCGAGGCCACGGTTCTCTCCGTGCGACACGACCGTGGCACCGGCGGCAGTGGCGACGGCGGCCGTGTCGTCGGTGCTGCCGTCGTCGACGACGACGACCTCGACCCGGTGGCCGGCCACTGACGGCGGTACTCGCGCCACCACGGCGGCGACCCGTGGCCCCTCGTCGTGGGCGGGGAAGAACAGCACCACCGGTGCCGCTGCAGGCGCAGGCGACGCCGGCACCGAGACGATGTCGGTCGACAGGCGGAATCGTGAGCTCATCGGTCGGCCCTCGTCGTCGGGAGGAACATCGCGTCGCCTCGCACGTGGTGCTCAATCTGGTCGGCGATGCCCTCGGCGAGCCCCACCCTCGGGACCCACCCGAGCAGGCGCCGCGCCAGGCGAGTGTCGGCGGCGGTGCGCGACGGATCGCCGCTGGCCTCGGTGAGCGGCACGATCGGCACGCTGCACAGGAGGTGCGCCTCCACCCGTTCGATCAGGTCGGTGACGCTCACCGGTCGTCCGGCCCCGATGTTCACCGCCGTCCCCGGCCGGACCGGTGCTGCGAGGGCCGCCACGATCGCCGCGGCGACGTCGTCGACATGGGTGACGTCGCGGGCCTGGCGGCCGTCGCCCCGCATGGGGAACGGCGGGCCACCGAGCGCTGCGTCGATCATCCGGTGCAGTGCCATGTCGGGCCGTTGGCCGCGACCGAACACGGTGAAGAAGCGCAGCGCGACGGCGTCGACGCCACGTGCGACGTAGGCGTGCAGCAGTGCTTCGACGGCCAGCTTCGAGACGCCGTAGGGGCTGAGCGGGCGCAGCGGGTGGTCCTCGGCAGCGAGCCCGTCCGGGATGTCGCCGTACACCGAGCTGCTCGACGCCACCACGAGCCGGCGGGGCCGGGTGACGAGCGCTGCTTCCAACAGGCGTTGCGTCAGCAGGGGGTTCCCGGCGAGGTGGTCGTCGAACCCGTGGCCCCAGCTGGTCTGCACGCCGGGGCGGCCGGCGAGGTGCACCACGGCGTCCACCCCGTCGAGCAGTTCGACGAGGTCGATCGTGAGCAGGTCGGCGCGCACCCAATCGGCCTCGACCAGCGCGGCGCGGGCACGATGGTGGCGAGGGTCGTCGCCGGCGTCGACGGCCAGCACGCGGTGACCGAGGTCGAGCAGGCGACGGGTCACCACGGCACCGACGAACCCGGCCGCACCGGTCACGAGGACACGTGAACGGATGGGGTCGGGAGACACGAGAGGGGATGTTAGGAAGCCCGAACGACCTCACGCAAGAAATCCTGATCATCGGAAGTGGGGCGATATCATCTCGGCCGACCAGGAACGACGAGACCCGGCGATCAGCCGGGTGCTCACGCGGTGAGGAGACGGCCGTGCGCCACATCGGAACTTCCCCGACCACCTGCCGACGGCGTGTTCCGCGTCGCCGGAGATCCTCATCGTAGCGCGACTTGCTTTCGCCGCGGTGGCGGCGACGACGGGAAGGGCACCGTCCGCATCTACACCCGGCCGTCACTACGACCTCGAGACGGCGTTCGTCGAGTTCACCGAAAGACCGGCATCCGATCGAGTTCCTCACCGGCAGCGACGCCGAGTTGTGGGAGCGGATCGCCGCCGAGGGCGAGAGACCCAGGCCGACGTACCTCACCGTCGACGCAGGCAACCTGGCGATCGCTGCCGCGAGCAGGACCTGTTCGCCGCTGACCTGGGTGCTGAGCCGCCGTCCCGGCCAGCCTGCCGCGACCCCGACGGCAACTGGTTGGACTGTCGCGCTGCGGCCTGCACCATCGTGTACCACCCCGACCGGTCGCGCCGACGAGGTGCCCACCACCCACAGGAGCTCGCCGATCCGGCGTGAGTGGTCGGTGTGTGCGTGACTCGTCGAACGTGTACACCCAGTCGTGCGTCGCCAGCCTGATCGCGCACCACGGCGGAGCCGAGGCGCTCGAGATCGCGCGGGTGGGCGGCCAACGCCGAGATTCTGGTCTAACGACGTTGATCCTCGAGTCGATCGCCGACGGCCTTCTGCGACGTCGGCATCACCACCACTACCACCTCGCCCGCCTGCTCGCCGAGGATCCCGACTTCCCCGGCAGCTTGCGTGGAGCCCAACCAGGTTTCGGACGTGGGGTGCACGTCGACTGGTCCGGCGGCGGCGTCACCAAGTACGCCGACGATCCCGAACGCTCGCTGCCAGCTCGAGGAGGCTACCGACGGCCAGAGCTTGTTCGTCGACGGCAACCACGAGTACCCGGTGAACCCGAGGTGGCGCCCGAGCGGCTGATCGCCACCGAGTTCGGCACCGACTTCGTGCGAGACGAGCTCTCGGCCGCCAGTTCGGGCGTCGCTCAACCCGACGGTGCGGGTGATGGACGAAGCCCGCTAAAAGCTGGCTCGCGACATGTCGGTGACCCCGCTCCGGTTGGCACGACGCGAGCGTGCCGGGACGGGCTCGTGGACGGCGTTCGCCTGGATCGCCGCCGTGCTCGTGGTGGCGCCGGTCGCCTTCTTGGCGACGAGCGTGCTGCGACCGAACGGGCGGGTGTGGCGCGAGCAGTGGTCGACGCGCCTGCCGGGGCAACTCGTCGACACGGTGGTGTTGCTCGTCGGCGTGAGCATCGGCGCCTTGGCCCTCGGCGTGAGCCTCGCCTGGCTCACCTCGGCCTACCGGTTCCCCGGCTCACGGGTGTTCGGTTGGTTGCTCATCGCCCCGCTCGCGATGCCGAGCTACGTGCTCGGGTTCGTGGCCCTGTCCGTCGTCGGGTTCACCGGGCCGATCCAACGCCAGTGGCGGTCGTGGTTCGGTGACGACGCCTGGTTCCCCGAGGTGCGCTCGATCGGCGGGGCGGTCGTGGTGCTCACCCTGGTGCTCTACCCGTACGTGTACCTGCTCGCCCGGGCGGCGCTGCGCGACCAGGCGGGCGGCGCGTACGAGGTGGCCCGCAGCCTCGGTGCCGGCCCGCTCGAGGCGGCGCGGCGCGTGGTGCTGCCCCAGCTCCGACCCGCCATCGCCGCCGGTGTGGCGGTCGTGATGATGGAGACGCTCACCGATTTCGCGACGGTGCTCGCGTTCGGGGTCGACACGGTGTCGGTCGGGGTGTTCCGCATCTGGCGCGGCAGCTTCGACCGCGACGCGGCCAGCGAGCTCGCGACGCTCGTGCTCGCGTTCGCCCTCGTGATCATCGGCCTCGAGCGGGTGCTGCGTGGCCGGGCCCGGTTCGGCGTGGCCGGTGGCGCGTCGAGCGGCATCCAGCCCCGGCAGCTGAACGGTCCGAAGGCGGTGGCCGCCACGGCCGCCTGCCTGGCGGTGCTCGGCCTCGCGTTCGTGCTGCCCGCGACGCAGCTCGTCGCCTGGGCGATCGACCGGGCCACAGGAGACGACGGCACGCCGGTGGTGGACCGGTTCGTCGAGTTCCTCGGGCACTCGTTGCAGCTGGCCGGCGTGTCGGCGGTGGTGTGCGTCGTCGTCGCGACGGTCGTCGTCAACGCGTCGCGCTTCGGCAACCGACGCGCCACCGGCGTCGCGGCGCGGCTGACCGCGGTCGGGTACGCGGTGCCGGGACCGGTGGTGGCGATCGGGGTCCTGCTTGCCACGGTGGCGCTCGACGACGTGCTCGAAGCGGTCGGCCTCGACCTGCCGAGCTCGGTGAGCACCGGGTCGTTCATCGGGCTCGTGTACGCCTATTCGGTGCGGTTCATGGCGCCGGCGCTCAACGCCGTCGAATCCGGCCTCGGCCAGGTGCCCGACGAGCTCACCGCCTCGGCACGTAGCCTCGGTGCCCGACCACGCGAGATCGCGAGGCGGATCCACCTCCCGTTGTCGCGCACCAGCCTCGCCACCGCAGCTGTGCTGGTGGCGGTCGACTCGTTGAAGGAGCTGCCCATCGTGCTGCTGTTGCGGCCGTTCGGATTCGACACGCTGTCGGTGTGGACCTACGACCTCGCGTCGGAGTCGCGCTACGAGCAGGCAGCACTGCCGGCGCTAGCGATCATCGCCGTCGCGCTCGTGCCGGTCGCGCTGCTGTCGCGTCGACTGGAGCGCGATGCGTCGGAGGTGTCGCGGTGAACGAACGGTCCACACCGGCGCTCGAGATCGTCGATGCGGCCGTGTCGTACCGGGGCGTCCGGGCGATCGACGGTGTCGATCTCTGTGTCAGCGGCAGCGAGATCGTCGCGCTCGTCGGGCCGAGCGGTTGTGGCAAGACCACGCTGTTGCGTGCCGTCGCCGGTCTCGTCGGCCTCGATCACGGCTCGATCCGCGTGAACGGCGAGCTGGTCGACGACGGCCACCGACGTCTGCCTCCCGAGCGGCGGCGGATCGGGTTGGTGTTCC
>JACJWG010000026.1 GCA_020637235.1 Acidimicrobiaceae bacterium
ACGAAGATGCTGCAGGACGCCGGCCTGATCGAGCAGAAGGAGGGCCGGCTCGAACTCACGCCGAAGGGCCTCCGCAAGATCGGCTCCAACGCGTTGAAGGACCTCTTCACGAAACTCACGAAGGACAAGAGCGGCCAGCACCAGCTCGATCGCCTCGGGCAGGGTCACGAGCGCACGTACGAGACGAAGCAGTACGAGTACGGCGACCCGTTCAACCTCGACCTGCACCGCACGATCCGCAACGCGATCCGGCGCAACGGTGCCGAGACGCCCGTGCGCCTGTCACCCGACGACTTCGAGATCGAGCGCACCGAGCACACCACCAAGTCCTCGACGGTGCTGATGCTCGACCTGTCGCTCAGCATGCCGATGCGCGACAACTTCCTGCCGGCGAAGAAGGTGGCGATGGCGCTGCACTCGCTGATCACGTCGCAGTTCCCGCGCGACTACATGGGCATCGTCGGCTTCAGCGAGACCGCACGCATCCTCACCGCGGCGCAGCTGCCCGAGGTGAGTTGGGACTTCGTGTACGGCACCAACATGCAGCACGGTTTCGTGCTCGCCCGCCAGCTGCTCAGCAAGCAGACCGGCACCAAGCAGATCATCATGATCACCGACGGCGAGCCGACCGCCCACATCACGCCGCGGGGCGACGTGTTCTTCAACTACCCGCCCGTGCAGGAGACCGTCGAGGCCACCTTGCGCGAGGTGGTGCGCTGCACGCGCGACAACATCCGCATCAACACCTTCATGCTCGACGCGAACAGTTATCTGAAGGCGTTCATCGAGAAGCTGACGAGCATCAACCGTGGGCGTGCGTTCTTCACCACGCCCGAGACGCTCGGTGACTACGTGCTCGTCGACTTCATCGAGCACAAGAAGCAGCTGGCCCGAGGCCGCAACGCTCGTCGCGCCGGTTGAGTCGTCGCCGGTTGAGTCGTCGCCGGTTGAGTCGTCGCCGGAACCCGCGCCCTTCCGCGACCGTCGTGTGTGGATGGGCGGGTTCCCCCCTACTCTGGGGGGTCCACGCGCGCTCCGCGCGAAGTTGATGCCCTCCAACTGGGGGTTCGACGAGGAGCGCGCCACGCTTCGCGGTCATTTCTGGTGCGTTTTGAGAATCCGCACTTGCGTCGCATGGGTGTGATAGTGGACAATGACACGGTTGTAATTACAGCGAGGCAGGCTGGACACAGGCTGGGAACGTGGTGGCAGAGTGATGGCAGGGATGGATCAGGAACAGGACGAGCGGATCGAGAAGAACTGGCAGGACGAAGCCAACTGCCTCGGTGTCGATCCCGACCTGTTCTTCCCCGAGCGCGGCGCGTCCACCCGGGAGGCCAAGGAGGTCTGCCGCGGCTGTGTCGTGCGTCTGGAGTGCCTGGAGTACGCGCTGTCCAACGGCGAGAAGTTCGGCATCTGGGGCGGCCTGTCCGAGCGTGAGCGTCGCCGCCTGCGGCGCCAGCGCGCCCTCGCTGCCCGCAAGGACGCCGTCTGACCATCGGTCGATCTGGCCCCGGCCGAACCCCGGTCGCAGATCCCGAGTGGTAGCCTCGTCTCCATGCTCGCATTCCTCGATCCGCCCGAGATCATCCTGATCATCGTCGTCGTGTTGGTGCTCTTCGGCGGTTCGCAGCTCCCCAAGCTCGCGAAGAACCTCGGCAAGGCGCAGTCCGAGTTCAAAGCCGGGCTCCAGGACGGCCAGAAGGACACCTCGGCGGAGAAGACCGACTCGGCCAACTGAGTCACCTCGGCGGCGCCACGGCGCCACCGGACGCGCGAACGGGCGCCGCTCCCTCGGGGGAGACGGCGCCCTCGTCGCGAAGGGGGTCAGATCTCGGCGTCGACCCGGCGTCGCTTCAGGATCCGGCGGCGCTCACGCTCGCTGCAGCCGCCCCACACCCCGTGCTCGATGCGCTGGTCGAGCGCGTACTCGAGGCAGGTGTCGGCCACCGGGCACCCGGCGCAGATCTTGCGGGCGCGATCGACGCCGACGCCGTCGCTCGGGAAGAACACGGCGGGCGGGTAGTTGCGGCAGTTGCCCGCGCTCATCCACGAGGTGACCGAGTCGTCGTCGGACGGCCGGGCCGACACGGCGGCATCGGCAGCCGACGTGTCGCTGACGGCGCGCGTGGCGGAGGAGGTGGATCGGCGGACGAAGTCGTGCAACGGCATGGGCGTAGAACTCTCCTTGTCGGACGCCGCGACAGTCGTCGCGACGTCTGGTGTGCGCCCGCACGAGACCCCGAGAGGCCTCGACAACCGCCGCACCAGATGGACCATCGAAGCTTCTGACGCTCCAACGGGCGAGGTGGTTCCCGATTCCGTCGGGAAATCTACCACCCGACGCCACGAGAACGCGGATCGTTCGTCACGCGACCGTCACATCCACCGTCCATGGCCTGGTCGCACTCCGGTTCCACCGTGCGGTCACCGTCCGTTCGTGTCGTCGTCACCCACTCGTCGCCGACCGTTCAGCCGCCGTCGGCCGGCCGCGGTGGTCGACCGATAGACTCCCGTGCCTGGTGAGCGCGCTCCGTGCCCACCGGCCCGACGAGCCCGGCCCCGACGCCCGTCACCCGACCGAGTCACGATTCCACGAGGTACCCATGACCGACATCGCCACCGAGCCCCCCCGAGCGCACGCCCGCATCGTGTACCTCGGTCCGGTGTCGCCCCACTGGGAGGTCTACGGCGACTACGGCGACCGCACCCTGCTCGACGAGTTCCGCGCTCGCGTGCTGGCCCGTCTGGTGCTGCCGCGTGACGACCCGCAGTTCCGTCGCAACCGCAGGCGCATCGTGCGCGACGCCGAGCTGGAGCGGATCACGCATCGAGTGGGACCTCGGCCTCGCCGAGGTCGTGGCCTGACGAGCGGTTCCGACTGGCGGATCAGCATCCGGGACGCACCTCTCGACCGGCGCGCCGGACGGGCGCGGGCACCATGGACGGGGCCGAGGCATGTCGACGGGTTGCTCAACCGTAGGCTGAGCTGGCTCGACTTCAACGACCGTATGCTCTCGCTGGCCGCCGAGGCCAGCGTCCCGCTGCTCGAGCGGGTGAAGTTCGCCGCGATCTCGTCGAGCAACCTCGACGAGTTCTTCGAAGTGCGCGTCGCTGCGCTTCAAGGATCAGAGTCGCGGCCGGGGTGATCGAGCCGGCGCCCGACGGGCTCACGCCCACCCAGCAGCTCGCGGCGATCGGCGAGACGGTGGGCGACTTCGTGCTCCGCCGGAGGGTCTGGTGCTCGGGTCGCTGTTCCTGAGCGCTGCCGCCGGGGCATCGCGGTGCTCGACTGGACCGAACTCGACGTCGACGACCGGCGCAGCTCTCCGAGCAGTTCGAGGCGGCGGGTGTTCCCGGTGCTCACCCACTCGCAGTGGATCCCGCACCGTTCGTCTCCAGCCTCCGCGCTCAGCCTCGCCGCGATGGTGGGCGACCCCGACACCGGCGAGCGTCGATTCGCCCGGGTGAAGGTGCCGAGTGTGTTCCCCCGGCTGATCGCCCTGTCGGACGGCCTGCGGTTCGTGCCGGCCGAGCAGGTGATCGCCGCGCACATGCACCTGCTGTGCCAGGGGGCATGGTGGTGGAGAGTGCGCCGCGTTCCGCGTCACCCGCAACGCCGACCTCACCCTCGAAGAGGAAGAGGCCGACGATCTGCTCGCTGCGGTCGAGCTCGAGCTCCGACGTCGCCGCTTCGGTCGGGCCGTGCGCCTCGAGGTGCAGTCGGGCATGAGCGCCGAGATGGTGGAACTGCTCGTGCGCGAGCTCGACCTCGAGCCCGGCGACGTGTCGTATCACGCCACCTTGCTCGACCTCACGTGCCTGTTCCAGCTCGCCGGGATCGACCGGCCCGAGCTGAAGGACCGCCCGTGGCCGCCCGTCACGGCGGGGCGCATCGTCGCGGCCGACGAGGCCGAGCGGAGCATCTTCTCGGTGATCCGCGAGCGTCCGCTGCTCGTGCACCACCCCTACGAGAGCTTCGCCAGCAGCGTCGAGAGCTTCATCGCGCAGGCGGCCGATGATCCGCGGGTGCAGTCGATCAAGATGACGATGTACCGCGCGGGTGGCGACAGCCCGATCGCCCGCAGCCTGATGCGCGCCGCCGAGCGCGGCGTGCAGGTGGCGGTGCTGGTGGAGTTGAAGGCCCGCTTCGACGAGGCCACCAACGTCAGCTGGGCCAAGGCGCTGGAGCGCTCGGGTGTGCACGTGGTGTACGGCCTGGTGGGTCTGAAGACGCATGCCAAGACCGTGCTCGTGGTGCGCAACGACGACGACGGGCTGCGTCGCTACTGCCACATCGGTACCGGCAACTACAACTCGCGCACGGCACGCATCTACGAGGACATGGGGTTCATCACGAGCGATCCCCAGGTGGGCTCCGACGTCGCAACTGTTCAACCACCTCACGGGCTACAGCCGCACCCACCAGTTCAGAACCTGCTCATCGCGCCGCAGATGCCGCAACCAGCTACTCGACCTGATCGAACTTTGCAGTCGACCTACGGTCCCGAGGACACATCCAGGCGAAGCTCAACTCGCTCGCCGACCCAGGCATCATCGGCGCGCTCTACCGCGCCTCGCAGACAGGCACCGCATCCCGACCTGCTCGTGCGGCATCTGCTACCCCTCGTGCCCGGCGTGCCCGCGTAAGCAAGACGAGTCAGGTGCTTCGCTGCTCAGTCGGTACCTCGAGCACTTTCGCGGATCGTCCGCTTCGCCCACGGCAACCAGGACGCCAGCCACCCATCGCGCGCCGACGACCAGCCGCTTTTCCTGATCAGCTCAGCCGACTGGATGCCGCAACCTCGACAAGCGGATCGAGGTGTACGTGCCGGTGACCCATCCGAAACGCAGACCTGGCTCGGCGCGGTGTTCGAGCACGCGTGGGCCGACGACGTGGTGCGCGCTGGGGGCTCGACGCCGAAGGCCTGGCCCGCCGAGGCCATCGCCTTCGACGAGGGCGACACTGGGGGCAGTTCTACCGCTGGGTGTCAACCCGCCAGGACGCTGGCGCGCATCGCCGGTCGCGCCACGGACCGACAGCGGTTCGTCGAGGCCTTTCCCGCTCGTTCACCTCTCGTTCACCTGATCACCGGAAGACGACAGCTCGGCCCTACGGTGCACTGCGTCGATCCCCCGGGACCTACAAGGGGAGACAACCACGTGAGCACTTCGAAGCGGCGCCTGGCCCTCGCCAGGCGTCGTCAGTCTCTCCTGCTCGCCGCCGCCTGCGGTGACGACGAGACCACCGATACGACCGCGCCCGGCCGCCACCAGCGCGCCGCATGCCGATGCGCCTGCGTACCGATGCGCCCGACGCCACCAAGCGCCGATGCCACGGAACCGATGACCGACGCGACGACCGCTCCGGCGGCGGCGGCGAATGGAACTGGCGGCGGGCAGGTCTTCGTCACCGGCTCGTCGACCGTCGGGCGATCTCGATCCGTCGGTGAGCTCGCGGCAGATGACAGGCAGCGCTGGCGGTCACCGTCGAGGCCGGGCACGAGCGACAGCCGCGATTCTGCGCCGGCGGGGTGACGTCACCGGCGCCTCGCGTGCGATCAAGGACGAAGAGGATCAGCTGTGCGCAAACGACCCGGCATCAGGTTCGTCGAACTCGAGGTGCGATCGACGGTCTCACGGTGGCCACGAGCCCTAACAACACCGCCGTGGGTGCCTCGACTGGGCCGGCACACGCACTCGTCGGCCCCGGTCAGGGCTTCGACAACTGGAGCGATGCCAACGACCTCAACCGGGGTGGGCTCAAGTACGCCCCGTTCGGACGCCCCGCTGGTGATCCGGCCCCGGTGAGAGGCGGCACCTGCGACGCGCAGTCGGTTCGCCATCGCCGACCTTCGCCGAGGAGCTTGGCACCGACAGGGCAGCGCCGCGACTACGCGTCGAGCCCCAACGACAACCTGATCGTCCGGGGCATCGGTGCGGACACCTCGCTCGGCTGGATCGGCTACTCGTTCTGCAAGGCCGAGGAAGAGCGCATGAAGGCGATCGCGATCGCGGAACGACAGGGTGCACTGCGTCGCTCCGACCGGGGGCCATAAATCGCCGACGGCTCGTATTCCCGTTCTCCGCGCAGCCTTTGCATCTACGTGAACACCGCAAGGCCGCTGAGAACCGGCCGTCGCATCGTTCGTCTGAGGCTGTACCTGTCGGATCAGGGCCTGATGGACCAGGTGTCGTCGGCCGGCTACGTGAACCTGCCGGCAGACCGCATCGAGGCCACTCGGAGCGCCTGGACCTCCTGATCCCGTCCGGGCCGCATTCGCCCTCCCCCTAGGATCCGGGTCGGCCCTGCTGCGGCAGGGCCGACCCGCCTCCCCGAGGGCTGCGGTCGTCCACCACCTGCCGTCTGCGAAAGGCCGCTGTGTCAGCCACACCTACCACGCTCACCGTGCGTGACCTCCTCGGCGACAAGAAACGCCGCGGCCGTGAAGCACGGATGCGGCTGCTGTTCCGCCTCGCTGCGATCACGTCGATCGTGATCAGCGCGCTCATCTTGTTCACCTTGCTCCGTGGCGGCATCCGCTTCCTGTCGGACGTACCGCTGTCGCAGTTGATCGACGACGCCACCAGCCCCGGCTGGTTCCCACGCCGCGAGCGGTTCGATCTCCCGACGGTGATCTTCGGCTCGATCATCATGGGTCTGATCGCGATGGTGGTGGCCGTCCCGTTCGGTCTCGGCACCGCCATCTACCTCTCCGAGTACGCGAGCCCCCGGGTGCGCAAGGTGATCAAGCCGATCATCGAGGTGCTGGCCGGTGTGCCGTCGGTGGTGGTCGGCTACTTCGCCCTCAAGTTCATCGCCCCCGAGATCGTGCAGCCGCTGTTCAACCCCGACAAGGTGCAGAACATGATGGCGGCCGGCATCGGCATCGGCATCCTGATCATCCCGATCATGGCCTCGGTGTCCGAGGACGCCCTTTCGGCCGTGCCGCAGTCGTTGCGAGAGGCCAGCTACGGCGTCGGTGCCCGCAAGTCGGCCACCGTCGGGCGCGTGGTCCTCCCCGCCGCGGTCTCCGGCATCGTGGCCGCGTTCATCATCGCCGTCTCACGAGCGATCGGCGAGACGATGGTCGCCACCATGGCCGGTGGTCTCGACGGCAGTGGCGCCCGAGCCACCAACCCGCTCGATCCCGGCCTGTCGATCACGGCGGCGCTCACCAACGCGGCCGGTGGCACCGACCAGGTGAAGAGCGGGCCGGCCTACCAGGTGCTGTTCTTCCTCGGCCTGGTGCTGTTCCTGGCCACGATGGGGCTCAACATGATCGGCGACCGCTTCGTGCGTCGCGTGAGGCAGAAGTACTGACATGGCACTCGTTTCTCCTTCCGTCCGCGCCAGCACCCAGGAACAGGTCCGGGCGGCGCTCACCCGTCGCGACCGCAACCCGGCGGGCATCGTCCTCCAGGTGCTGCTGCTCACCGCGATCCTGGTGACGTTGCTCATCCTGTTCACCCTGTTGGTGCGGTTGATCTCGCCGGCGATGCCGGTGTTCCGCGATCGCGGTGTGGACTTCCTCACCGGCACCATCGGGTCCGATCCCGACAAGGTCGGCATCTGGCCGGGAATCTACGGGTCGTTCTTCATCGGGCTCGGGATCCTCGTCGTGTCGATCCCGCTCGGTGTGGCGGCGGCGATCTTCCTCGAGGAGTACGCACACGACACGCGGTTCAACCGCTTCATCGTCGTGAACATCCGCAACCTCGCCGGCGTCCCGGCCGTCATCTACGGTGTGCTCGGCCTCACGATCTTCGTCGAGTGGCTCGACCCGGTGACGCAGGGCAAGACCGTGATCGCCGCCGCGCTGACGCTCGCCGTCTTGGTGCTGCCGATCATCATCATCACGGCATCCGAGGCGATCCGGGCCGTGCCCCAGGGACTGCGCGACGCCGGCTACGGGGTCGGTGGATCGAAGTGGGAGGTCACCCGCGACCACGTCCTGCCGTACGCGGCGCCGGGCATCCTCACCGGCACCGTGCTGTCGCTGGCCCGGGCACTCGGCGAGGCCGCACCGTTGATCCTGATCGGCGCGATCACGGGCCTGTTGCCCGCCACGTCGGTCGACGGGCCCTTCACGGCGCTCCCGATGACCATCTACAGTTGGTCCGCCAAGGCGGATCCCCCCGGTTCGGAGTTGCGGTTCGACAACACCGCAGCGGCTGCCGGTGTGGTGCTCCTGGCGCTGGTCCTGCTGTTCAACATCGTCGCGGTGTACTTCCGCAACAAGTACGAGAAGAAGAGGACCGGCACATGACCGAGCAGGGAGTGACGAGCGTGACCGACCAGGGTCCGACCATCCGCATCGACGAGCCACGAGCCGGCGATGCACCGAGCGAGACGACCGCCGTCGACGGACACGTGGTGTTCGACGTCCGCGACCTCAGCGTCTACTACGGCCCGTTCCGGGCGGTGCGCGATGCCAACCTGCACATCCGCCAGCACGAGATCACGGCGTTCATCGGGCCGTCCGGCTGTGGCAAGACCACGGTGCTGCGGTGCTTCAACCGCATGAACGACTTCATCGAGACGGCGCGCGTCGAGGGCACCATCAACTACCACGGTGTCGATCTCTACGACCCGCAGGTGAACAGCACCGAGGTGCGGCGACGGATCGGCATGGTGTTCCAGAAGCCGAACCCGTTCCCGAAGAGCATCTACGACAACGTCGCCTACGGCCCGAGGCTCGCCGGCATGAAGAAGAAGGCCGAGCTCGACGACGTGGTCGAGAAGTCGCTGCGCGGCGCTGCACTGTGGGACGAGGTGAAGGATCGCCTGAAGAACTCCGGACTCGGTCTGTCCGGCGGCCAGCAGCAGCGACTCTGCATCGCTCGCGCGATCGCGGTGGATCCCGAGGTGATCCTGATGGACGAGCCGTGTTCGGCGCTCGACCCGATCGCCACCGCACGCATCGAGGATCTGATGCAGGAGATCAAGTCGAAGTTCACGATCGTGATCGTCACGCACAACATGCAGCAGGCGGCACGAGTGAGCGATCGCACCGCGTTCTTCACCACCGAGGTGAATCCCGAGAGCGACCGACGCACCGGTGTGCTCGTCGAGTACGACCTGACCAAGAAGATCTTCTCCAACCCTGGCGACGAGCGGACGGAGCAGTACGTGACGGGACGGTTCGGCTGATGGACGAGTTGCGTCGCACCTACCACGACGACCTGTCGCAGGCGAAGGACGAACTCGTCCGCCTCGCCGCGGTGGTCACCGAGTCGATCCCCCGCGCCACGGCCGTCTTGCTCGACGGCGACCTCGAAGGCGCCGACTACATCATCCGCGGCGACGACGAGATCGATGCCCGTGCGCTCGACCTCGAGGAGCACTGCTACCAGATCCTCGCGCTCCAGGCGCCGGTGGCCACCGATCTGCGCCAGGTGGTGGCGCTCACCAAGATGGTGGCCGAGGTGGAGCGCAGCGCCGACCTGCTGTGCAACATCTGCAAGGCCGCCCGCCGCATCTACGGCCACGAGCTCGATCCGAAGCTGCGCGGCATCATCGCCCGCATGGGCGAGCAGGCCCAGCAGCTGTACGACGCCGCGATCGAGAGCTTCGTCGAGAACGACGCCGCGAAGGCGGCCGCCGTCGACGACATGGACTCGTACCTCGACGGGCTGCAGAAGCAGTTCGTGCAGGCGATCTTCGAGAGTCATGCCGCCGGCCGGATCGACCTGCAGGTGGCGGTGCAGCTCGCCGTCGTCGCTCGCTTCTACGAGCGCATCGGCGATCATGCGGTGAACATCGGCGAGCGCGTGCGCTTCGTGGTCACCGGATGGCTCCCCGAGCACAAGGGTGCGGCGAGGTTCAAGTACCGCACCGACGTGACGGGGGAGATCCCCCGTATCCCGGCGGCGTCGCTCCCCGACGCCGCTGACGGCCACGACTGACGGACGCACCCATGGGTCTGCTCAACCGCCGGCGAGAGACCGACGGTGCGTCACCGGAGCTCGACGATGCGCGAGCCGAGACCGACCGGCTCCGTCTCGAGCTCGACCGTGCACGCTCGACCCTCGACGGGCTCCCCATCGGTGTGGTCGTGGTCGACGCCGACGGCGCGGTGGTCAGCCGCAACCGCTCGGCGAGTTTCGGCCGAGGGCATTCCGAGGTGCTGATCAGCGAAGCGATCGACCGCCAGGTACGCCAGGCCCTCGATGGGCGCGAGTCGACCGCCGCCGTCGAGCTGTTCGGGCCGCCGAAGCGGGTGGTGCAGGTGCGGGCCACGCCGCAGGCGGACGGTGGCGCATACGTGGTGGTGGAGGACATCAGCGAGCGGGCACGGCTCGACGCCGTGCGCACCGACTTCGTCGCCAACATCAGCCACGAGCTGAAGACCCCGGTGGGTGCCCTCGCCGTGCTGGCGGAGGCGTTGAGCGAGGAGACCGACCTCGCCGTCGTCCACCGCCTCGCCGGCAAGATGGTCGACGAGGCGCACCGTGCGGCCACGTCGATCGACGACCTGCTCGAGCTGTCGCGCATCGAGCTCGGTGGCAGCGCGGTGCGCGACCCGGTCGACGTCCGCCAGGCGCTGCGCGAAGCGGTGATCCGATCGCTCGCCGCCGCCGAACAGCGCGACATCCGCATCGACCTCGACGAGCCGGTCGAGCCGATCACGGTGCTCGGCGATCGCCGCCAGCTCGTGTCGGCGATCAGCAACCTGATCGACAACGCGGTGAAGTACAGCGAGCCGGGCTCGGACGTGTACGTCTCGACCACCCGCGAGCAGTCCCGTGATCACGCGTGGGTGGGGATGCAGGTGCGCGACCGCGGCATCGGCATCCCGGCCAAGGACCTCGACCGGATCTTCGAGCGCTTCTACCGCGTCGACCGGGCCCGCAGCCGCGACACCGGTGGCACCGGTCTCGGACTCGCGATCGTGCGTCACGTCGCCACCAATCACGAAGGAGACGTCCAGGTGACATCCATCGAAGGTGAGGGCAGCACCTTCACGCTCAGGATCCCGGTGGCACCGTGAACGCGCCGGTCGTGCTGCTCGTCGAGGACGAGGAGAGTTTCGTCGACGCCCTGCTCGTGGGGCTCACCCGCGAGGGCTTCAAGGTCGAGGTCGCCCGCGACGGCTACGAGGCGCTCGAGCGTTTCGACCTCGTGCGCCCCGACCTGGTGCTGCTCGACGTGATGCTGCCCCGCATCAGCGGGATCGACGTCTGCCGCCAGCTGCGCAAGCGCACCCAGGTGCCGATCATCATGGTCACCGCGAAGAGCTCCGAGATCGACACGGTCGTCGGCCTCGAGGTAGGGGCCGACGACTACGTCACCAAGCCGTACCGCATCCGTGAGCTCGTCGCCCGCATGCGTGCCGTGTTGCGCCGCAACGCCCGCGACCAGCAGGCCGTTCCCGACCTCAGCATGGGCTCGGTGGTCGTGGGGGACGTGGCTCTCGATCCCGAGGAGCACCGCGTCACCTTGCACGGCGAGCCGCTCGGGCTGCCGTTGAAGGAGTTCGAGCTGCTGCACCTGCTGATGGCCAACGCCGGGCGGGTGCTGCCTCGCGAGGTGCTGATCGACCGGGTGTGGGGCAGCGACTACGTGGGCGACACCAAGACGCTCGACGTGCACGTGAAGCGGCTGCGCAGCAAGATCGAGGAGGACCCGGCGAACCCGAGCCGGATCGTCACCATCCGCGGTCTCGGCTACAAGTACGAACGCCCTCGCGTCTGACCATCCACCGACCGGCGATCCGGTGAGCGGCCCCCGACCTACGATGCCGAGGTGACCACGCGCCCGCCCGTCCCGCCCGCCGGCGGTCGGGGCGCGCCCGCCGGTCGCACCGGGCCGGTCACCCGCCCGCCGGCGCGTCGCACCACGACGGTGACGTCGCGCTTCGGCCGGCTGGCCCGCACCCACGCGTCGATGGCGGCCGGCGACGCAGCGATGGCGGTGGCGCTGGCCGACTCGGTGTTGTTCAGCCTCGACGCCGACGCAGCTCGCAGCCGGGTGCTGCTGTTCCTCGGGATCAGCTTCGTGCCGTTCCTGTTCGTCGCGCCGCTCATCGGGCCGACGATCGACCGCATGGCCGGCGGTCGCAGGCTGGTGATCCAGCTGATCACCGTGGTGCGTGTGGTGCTCTCGATCGCGATGGCGTTCAACGCGGACAGCCTGCTGTTGTTCCCGCTCGCGTTCGTCGCGATGGTGGCGCAGAAGACCTATGCGATCTCGAAGAGCGCGCTCGTACCGACGGTGGTGCGCAGCGAGGAGGAGCTGGTCGAGGCGAACTCGAAGCTCGGGCTGATCTCCGGCCTCGTCGGCGCCGTCGCGATCGTGCCGGCAGGCCTGCTGCAGAAGACGCTCGGCCCGACGGCCACCCTGCTGTACGCGGCGATCATTTTCGGGGTGGCGTTCGTGATGGCCACCCGTCTGCCCCGCGAGGTGATCGCCGCACGTGGTGCCGGCCGCGACGAACAGGTCGAGCTGCACTCCGACCAGGTGGTGCTCGCCGCCAACACGATGATGTTGTTGCGGGCGGCGGCCGGGTTCACGTTCTTCCACTTGTTCTTCTGGTTCCGTGCCCAGTCGGCCGGGCTCGTGTGGTTCGGCCTGTCGCTCGGCTTCGCGAGCCTGCTCACGATGACCGGCAACGCCGTCGCCCCACTGCTGCGTGCCCGGTTGCGCGAAGAGACCATGCTGGTCGGCGCCGTCGGGCTGCTCGCGGCGGCGGGTGTCGCCACCACCTTCGTCGGCGGCGTCGTGTCCGGCATGCTCCTCGCCGGCTCGGTGAACTTCGCCGCGGCGACCGGACGGCTCGCGTTCGAGGCGATCGTGCAACGCGACGCCCCCGACGCGAACCGAGGTCGAGCCTTCGCCCAGTTCGAGACGAAGTTCCAGCTGGGCTGGGTGGGCGCCGGCGTGGTGCCCGTCCTGCTCTCGATGCCCGGACGCCTCGGCTTCGTGATCGTCGGCGTGGCCGCTGGTCTGGCCACCCTCTACTACCTGGCCGGCACCAAGGCCGTCGAGGCCGGCCGGTCGATCCCGCGCCCGCTGACCGC
The DNA here is from genome assembly GCA_020637235.1 of Acidimicrobiaceae bacterium. Taxonomy (GTDB): domain Bacteria; phylum Actinomycetota; class Acidimicrobiia; order Acidimicrobiales; family Ilumatobacteraceae; genus VFMC01. The sequence goes on from JACJWG010000026.1 coordinate 13,024, forward strand.
GCTCGGCATCAGCCGTGCGGCCCGCCTGCCACGGGCTCGTCCGGCACGCCCGACCCGGGCCGCCCGTCCGGTTCGTCCGGGCGGAGCGCCGCGGGCATCAGGCGGCGCGGGGCACCCGGGCGTTCCGCCACCGCCACCTCCACCGCCGGGTCGTCGGGGTCGACCGGCTCGCCGGCCGGCTGCGGGCGGCCCAGCCGTCGATCGATCGCCGCGAGGTCGAACACCAGGTCGAAGTGGTTCCGGCCGCACACCTCGACCGTCGGGACACCCCATGCCGCCGCCAGGCGAGCGCTCTGGGCCTTGAACGACGCCGTCTCGTGCTCGCCGTGCAGGACCACCACCTGCGCATCGGGCCGAGGTGACAGCGGCACCGACCACGCCGCTGCCGACGCGTCGTCGAGTCCGAGTGCGTCGTTCACGTAGGTGCGCACGAGTGGTGCCAGCCGGAACACGCCCGACAGCAACAACAGCCGGTCGATGCGCACCAGCGCGCGCTGAGCGACGAGGGCGGCGAGGTGCGCGCCGGCGGAGCTGCCCGACAGCGTGACGACGGAGGGACGCAGCTCGGCGACCACCACCTCGACGGCCCTGACGCACTGCTCGACGATCGTGCCGATCGGGGCAGCGGGCGCCAGCGTGTAGTCGACGGCGGCGAACGACGTGCCGCTCGCCACCGACTCGGTCGCCGGCATCCACGAATCGGCGGCACCGAGCGCCTGCCAGTACCCGCCGTGCACGAACACGTGCAGCGGCGCGCCGAGTGCCGCCTCGACGACGAGGAGCCGCTCCGGTGGGGTGGGACCGTGGCGCAGTTCACGCGGCGGGTGCCTCGCGGCGGCAGCGTCGCTCGCGAGCCGGTACCGCTCGAGCTCGGCATCGATCGACTCGACACAGCTCGACGGCGAGTACTCCACCTCGCGCGGGGTGCGGTCCACGTCGGGCGTTCCGGCTGACGTCGTGGGCGCTCGGTGCGGACCGTGCGCGGTCAGAGTTCGATGCGGGCGAGCCACAGGCCCGGCGCCTCGAGCTCGGCCGGCGTGGGCAACGACGAGTCGGTGGCGAACAGCGACGCGAGCGCGGCCTCACCGGCACGATCGACCACCCCAGCGACGAAGTTCTTGCCTCGCTGCACCATCGCCGGCGTGACCTGCAATCCGAGCAGGCGTTCGATGAACACGTCCTCGGCGCCGGCCTCGATGCGACGCCGGCGCACCGCCTCGGCGATGCGCAGCGCATCGCCGCCGATCAACCGGGCGGCCACCGAGTCGACCATGTAGTCGACGTACCCCACCACCGCCGCCGTGGCGGCGTCGAGCACCGGGGCGAGTGCCACCTGCTCGGGGGAGCGGACGGCGCCGAGCAGCACCTCCGGGTCGGAGAACGCCTGCTGGATCGCGACCATCGGATCGCCGTCGGTGCCGAGATCGAGGTCGGCGAGCTTCTCCGACACGCTCGACGGGTCGGCCCGGAACGCGCCGACGTGACGCTGCACGAGCGAGATGATCGCCTCACGGGTGGGGGTGTGGCTGTACACCGAGTGCCCGATGAGCTCCTGCGCGAGCACCCACAACCGCATCTCGTCCAGCGGCAGGCTCCACTCGTCGGCGAACTGGTCGACCGTGCGCGCCACCACCAGCACGGAGGACGAGGTGCGCGGCACCGGCAGGTCGTACTGGCCGAACGCCCTCGTGCCGAGTCGTCCCACCATCGATCCGATCGACATGCCCATCATCGCCGGCGCCATCATCTGGCTCAGACCGGCCATCATCGCCATCATCGGATCGTGCGGGGCCGGCGTGTCGTCGACGTCGCCAGGGCGAGCCAACGACACGGCGAGCTCGGTGAACAGCGGGCGGTAGTCCTCCAGCGTGCGTTGCGCCCACACGCCAGGGGTGACGAGTTCGAGCCGGGGCGCCGGCCCTTCGAAGCCGGTGACGTCGCGGACGTGCATCTCGGCGATCGGCACGAGGCGGTCGTAGGCGATCCGCACCGTCGGCTCGACGTTCGCCTCGCCGCCGGGCGACCCGCCCGACGTCGCCAGGGCGGCGAACTGGCGGGCTGCGTCCCAGTTGAGCGGACCCTGCCCCTGCAGCGCCTTGGCGAGGTCGCCGAAGAGCGGCAGGTTCGCGAACGGGTCGAACTCGGGATCGCGGCCGGCGTCGTCTGCCATGACGGCATGCTACGGCGGGTGTCGCAGTAGTTTGCCCGCGTGGTCGCGAACGGAGTGTGGGTCGGCGATGCCGACGGCGCGCTCGGGACGCGCGTGCTCGAGCTGCTGGCCGGCGACACCGATCTCCGGCCGGCGTCGATCGAGGAGGCGTCGGTCGTGGTGTGGACCGCCGGGGCCGACCCCGATGCGCGTGCCCGGCGGCGCGAGAGCCTGACCGCAGGCGCTGCGGTGATGTTCGGTCGGCTCACCGCTGCCTCACACGTCGTGATCGTGTCGTCCGCCATGGTGTACGGCGCGTGGGAGAACAACCCGGTGCCGCTCACCGAGGACGCGGTGCTGCGTCCCGACACCGAGTTCCGCTACGCCACCCAGCTCGCCGCCGTGGAGCAGATGGCCGACGACTGGCGGCTCGCCGGCGACGGACGCACCGTCACGGTGCTGCGCCCGGCGGTCACGATGGCGGCGGCCGGCACGTCGGGGCTGGCGCGTGCGCTCGCCGCAGGGCTGGGTCAGCGGTTCGCGATCGACGACCCGCCGGCGCAGTTCCTGCACCTCGACGACCTCGCGAGCGCGGTCGTGCTCGGCGTGCGGCGCCGGCTCGACGGCGCCTACAACGTCGCACCCGACGGCAGCGTGCCGGCTGCGTCGGTGCGCGCGCTCGCCGGGGCACGGCCGCGGGTCCGCCTCCCGGATCGTGTGGCCGAGGTGTCCAACTCGCTGCGCTGGCGCTTCCAGCGTGGTCCGATCCCGCCGGGTCTGCGCTCGTACACGCGTGCGCCGTGGCTGGTGGCGAACGACCGGCTGCGTGCCGTCGGCTGGCGCCCGACGGTGACCAACGAGCAGGCCTACGTGGAGGGGACCGAGGCCCGGTGGTGGACGATGATCACCCCGAAGCGGCGACAGGAGTTGTCGCTCGGTGCCACGGGTGCCGTGCTGGTGGGGATCGCCGCCGGCGCGATGTGGGTCACACGCTGGGCGCGGCGACGCCGAGCACGACGCTGACCACGCGGGTGCCCGTGGTGCCGGCGCCGGTGGGCGAGGTGTTGGCCGACGTGGTGATCGGTGCCGGCGTCGTGGTCGCCGCCGAACCCGTGGTCGGCGTGCCGCCCGGCGGCACCGTCGACGACGCAGCAGACGTCGACGACGACCGGACGGCGACGGTGAGCTTCACCGTGTCGCCCGGTTGACGGGTGCGCAGCAGCGCTGCAGCTGCGTCGACGGTGTCGACCGTGACGCCGTCGATCGCCACCAGCCGTTCGCCGACCAGCACACCGGCCGCGAAGGCCGGGCTGCCCGCCGTGATACGGGTGATGGTGAGCGGCGCGGTGACGGGCGCGCCGTCGAAGCCGAGTCCGATCCACGGCGACGACGTGCCGGTGGCGGGCGACGATCCGATGGGTGAGGTGCCGGACGGGGCCGACGAGCCGCCTGCGGGCGTCGACGTCGCCGGGGAGGTGGTGCCGACGGCCGACCCGCCCGGTGTGCCCGTGGTGGTGGTGGTGGTGGCCACGCCGCCCGGCGCACCGGCGGCGCCGCTGGCGGGCGCGGTCGTGGTGGTGGAGGTGGCGCTCGTCCCGTTGGCGGCGTCGGTGGCGACCGGATCGCTCGTCGGCGACGTCGCGTCGTCGGTCGTGTCGTCGGTCGTGTCGTCGGTCGTGTCGTCGGTCGTGTCGTCGGCCGGCACGCTCGTGGGCGCGCTGTCGGCAGGATCGTCCGCCGTCGCTGCCACCGGGACGAAGTCGACCGTGGCGCCCTCGGCGTCGATCGTCACCGTGCAGAGGGCGACCAGTGCGCCGTGCTCGTCGATCACGGGGGTGCCCTCGACGATCGTCGAGGCGTCGAGATCGCTGACCGGCGCGTCCACCACGTATGCGACGTCCGCCGGCTCGTCGCCGAGCACCGTGACCGGTTGGCCCGGCTCGGCCGTCGCCGTGGCGGCGAAGCTCACCACCTCGATCTGCGACGACGGGGTGAGGTAGGCGAGGTCGCCGTCGATCGACACGAGCGAGGCGTCGAGCGGCGTGGCCTCGTCGTCGGGACCGGGTCCGAGCAACGACACGCCGTCGACGGCCGGATCGAGCGCCGACAGCGCGTTGGCCGTCGTGACCACGTACGGCGTCCCCTCGATCGACACCGCCACCGACAGCGGTTGCTGCTGGCGGTCGGGGGCGGTCAACACGAGCACCGTGCTCGGTACGTCGAGCACCGGCAACGTGAGCCCCGGGCTGTCGAGCCACACCACGTCGGCGCCGGGCGAGTCGTCGCCGGACCGGACGTCGCGTTCGACCACCATCGCAGTGGATGCCGGCGGCCGCAGGGCGGCGATCGACGACGTCACGGTGGGCGACGCCGTCGGGCCGCCGGCACCCGTGGGCAGCATCAGGTAGAGCACGGCCACGCCGAGCGCCGAACCGATCGCTCCGGTGGTGACGAGCAACCCGCGGCCCACGGCGACGGGTGGTTCGCTCCGCACCCACTCGGAGTGCGCGAGCTCGCTCGGGTGCCGCCAGGCCCGCTCGTGCGGGGGCAGCGGCGCGGGTGGGTACGACTCGTCGTCCCACGCGTCGTCGCGCGCGTCGTCGGGGCCACTCCGCTCCACGAAGGCGACAGCGTACCGAGGTCCCGATGCGCGGTGGGATCGCGCGGCGTCGCGGCGGGGTCGCGTCGGGGAGGATGAGCCGTTCGGCCCACGGTGCGTCGCCCCGCGAGGCCGGTCCCGAAATCCCACGACCGGGGCGCCGTACCCTCGATCGGAGCGGGATCGCAACGGCTACGCTTCCACCCGTGCAACCGCCCGAGCACCGCGACACGTGGGTCGAACTGTCCACGTGCGAGCTCCCCGTGGCGGCTGCGTACGATTGGGCCGTCCTGCCGACGTGCGGGGCGGTGGTGCTGTTCAGCGGCACCGTGCGCGACCACGCCGTCGACGACGGCGGGGTGATGCGCACCGACGTGGTGCATCTCGAGTACGAGGCCTACACCGAGCAGTGCGTGGGTGTGTTCGAGAAGATCGTCCAGGAGCTCCGTACCCGCTGGCCGCACACCGGCCGCGTGGCGGTGCTGCACCGTCTCGGCCTGATCGGGCTCGCCGAGAGCTCGGTCGTGGTCGTGGTGAGTGCACCGCACCGTCCGGAGGCCTTCGAGGCTGCCCGCTACGCGATCGACGCGTTGAAGGCGAGTGCGCCCATCTGGAAGCACGAGACGTGGCGAGACGGTGATGACGGCGACGGATCGGGGTGGGGCACCAACGCCCACGTACCCGTCGACCCCACCACGGTCCCCACGGTTCGGGGGAGCTGATTGGAACCCGTTGCAGTCGTCGCGCTCGTCGTCGTCGTCATCATCGCCATCGTGATCTTGGGACTGCGCCACCGCACCCGTCAGGATGACGGCGTGCAATCCTTCCGTCGCCACATCGACGCGCTGTCACCCGAAGCGCGCCGCGAGGTGGCCGATCGCGCCCGTCGCCACGAGACGACGCGCGACCGCGATCCCGACCCGACCGACGAGAGCGAGGGCTGATGGCACGCGACCTCGCGATCGACCTGGGCACGGCGAACACCCTGGTGTACATGAAGGGCAAGGGCATCGTGCTGAACGAGCCCTCCGTCATCGCACTCAACCGCCAGACCGGCGAGGTGCTCGCCACCGGTCGAGAGGCCTGGCAGATGATCGGCCGCACGCCCGGTTACATCGTCGCGGTCCGACCGCTCCGCGGCGGCGCGATCACCGACTTCGAGATCACCGAGCGCATGATCCGCCTGCTGCTGCAGCGTGTGGGGGTCAGCCGGTTCACGCGCCCGAAGGTGGTGATCTGCGTGCCGTCGGCGATCACCGAGGTCGAACGCCGCGCTGTCACCGACGCGGCGCGCCGCGCCGGCGCAGCCGACGCGCAACTGATCGAGCAGCCGATGGCCGCGGCGATCGGTGCCGACCTGCCGATCGACGAGCCCGTCGGCAACATGGTGATCGACATCGGTGGCGGCACCAGCGAGACGGCGGTCATCAGCCTCGGTGGCATCGTCGCGCTCGAGGCCGTGCGCGTCGGCAGCTTCGACATCGACGCAGCGATCCAGAGCTATGTGCGGCGCGAGCACGGCATCGCCGTCGGCGAGCGCACCGCCGAGGAGGTGAAGGTCGCGATCGGGTCGGCCGAACCCTCCGAGGACGACAACCAGGCCGAGGTGCGGGGCCGCGACCTGATGACCGGGCTGCCGAAGACCGTGGTGCTCACGCCGGAGGAGATCCGGTTCGCGATCGACGACGTCGTGAGCAGCATCGTGTCGTCCGTGGTGCGCTGCCTGGCGAAGGCGCCGCCCGAGCTGGCCCAGGACTTCCTCGTGCGCGGCATGTACCTCGTCGGTGGTGGCGGGCTGCTCCGTGGGCTCGCTCGTCGTATCGAGCGCGAGACGCAGGTGCCGGTGAAGATGTCGAACGTGCCGCTCGAAGCGGTGGTGCTCGGTGCCGGACACTGCATCGAGCACTACGACGCACTGAAGAGCATGTTCATGGGCGCTCGTCGCTGAGCGGAAAATCGGCCGCTGGTAGGGTCGCCGCCATGGCCGACCACGCTGACGTCCTGTTCGAGCTCGGTGACGACCACGTCGGAGTCGTCACGCTCAACCGTCCCGACGCTCGCAACGCACTCACGCACGGGATGTACGCCGAGCTCGAGCGGCTGGTGCGCGACGCGCCCGCCGCCGGTGTGCGGTGCCTGCTGATCACCGGCGCCGATCCGGCGTTCTGCAGCGGTGACGACGTGCGTCAGGTGATGGGCGGTGGCCAGGAGGGCAAGGCGCCGCTCGCCGAGGGGGAACGCACGCCTCGGCTCACGCCCGCCGCCGACGCACTGTTGCACACCGACGTGCCCGTGGTGGCCGCCGTGAACGGCGCCGCGGTGGGCTGGGGGATGGAGCTCGCGATGATGGCCGACCTGCGCGTCGCCAGCGAGAAGGCGAGGTTCGGCGAGCTGTTCGTGCTGCGGGGTCTGGTGAGCGACGTGGCCGGGCTCGGCCGGCTGGCGCAGCTGGTCGGTCGCGAGCGGGCCGCGGAACTGCTGTTCACCGGCGACGTGATCGACGCGGCGACGGCGCAGTCGTACGGGCTCGTCGGCCGAGTGGTCGCCCACGACGACCTCCTGCCCACCGCACGGACGCTGGCCGCGAAGATCGCCGCCAACCCGCCGCTCGCCGTGCAACAACTGAAGGCCGGGCTGCGCGGCGCGCTCGATCCCGACTGGCACGATCTCGGCCGCTGGGTGAGTTCGACGCTCGGCCGGCTGTTCCTCACCGAGGACCACCGCGAGGGCGTGCGGTCGTTCCTCGAGAAGCGATCCCCGAACTTCGTCGGACGCTGATGCGCGTCGACCGCGCTCGATCACGCACGATCGACGAGGGGCTCGCCCGCATCCGCCGCGAGCTCGACCTGCCCCCGGGATTCCCGCCCGACGTGCTCGCCGCGGCCGAACGCGCCGTCGAACGCGGCGCCGGCGCCGAGCACGTCGACCGCACCGACGTGCACTTCGTCACCCTCGACCCCGCCGAGGCGACCGACCTCGACCAGGCGCTGCACCTCGAACGCAGCGGCGACGACCTCGTGCTGCACTACGCGATCGCCGACGTCGGGTGGTTCGTCCACCACGACGACCCGCTCGATCGCGAAGCGTGGCGACGCGGCACCACGATGTACCTGCCGGACGGCCGGGTGCCGCTGTATCCGCCGGTGCTCTCCGAGGGCGCTGCGAGCCTGCTGCCCGACGGGCCCCGACCGGCGGTCGTGTTCACGGTGCGGCTGCGCGTCGACGGCACGCCGACCCTCGACGGTGTCGAGCGGGCCGTGGTGCGCAGCCGGGCGAAGCTCGCCTACGACCGGGTGCGCGACGGTGACCTGCCGGTCGAACTGCCCGAGTTCGCCCGACGGATGGCGATCGCCGACGAGCGGCGCGGTGCCACCCGCATCGACGCGCCCGAGCAGGAGGTCGAGCGCGACGGCGACCGGTACCGCATCGACTACCGACCCCGGCTCGCGTCGGAGGATCACAACGCAGCGCTGTCGCTCGCCACCAACCTCGCGGTGGCCGACGCACTGCACGCCGCCGGGACCGGTCTCTTCCGCACGATGGCCGGCCCGGACGACCGCCACCTGAAGCGGCTGCGGCACACCGCTCGTGCCCTCGGCATCGACTGGCCCGATGGACGGACGCTCGCCGAGTTCGAGCGCTCGTTGCGCGCCGGCGATCCGGCCCATGCGGCGATGACCCTCGCCATCCGGCGCGCCGGCGGCGCGGCGCGCTACGAGCCGTTCCGGCCGGGCGAGGTGCCGTGGCACGCGGCGATGGCGGCCACCTACAGCCATGCCACCGCGCCGCTGCGCCGGTTGGCCGACCGCTACGTGGTGCTCGCCGCGCTCGCCGTCGCCAACGGCGACGCCGTGCCCGCCGAGGTCGACGCTGCGTTCTCGAGGTTGCCCGAGGTGATGTCGACGGCCGACGCGAACGGCAACCAGCTCGACCGGCGCGTGGTCGATCTGGTGGAGGCCGTCGTGCTGCACGGTCGTGAAGGCGAGGCGTTCGCGGCACTCGTCACCGACGTCGACGATCGCGGCGCACGCATCCAGCTGCGTGATCTGGCCGTGGTCGCACGCGTCGACGCCACCGGTGTCGATCCGGGGCAGGAGCTCCGCGTGCGCCTGGTGGACGCGTCGCCGTCGGCGCGAGCGGTGCGCTTCGAGCGGGTCGCCTGATGGAGCGCACCGCTGCGATGCCGCTGCCGGACGGCACGCTCCTGCGCGTGGCCACGGCCGACGACATCGAGGCGATGCGCGACGTCGAGCGTGATGCCGGACGACGGTTCCTCGGGTTCCCCGCCGACACCGGCCTGCACGAGATCGCCGCCGACGACCCGCCGGAGGCCGAGGTCCTCGCCGCCCACATCGACAACGACGCCGCCTGGGTGGTCACCGACGCGGGCGAGGTCGTGGCCTACGCGGTCGCCTCGATGATCGACGACGACGCGCACCTCGATCAGGTGAGCGTCCGCATGTCGCACCAGGGTCGCGGCATCGGCACCATCCTGGTGGAGGTGGTGTGCGACTGGGCATCGTCGCTCGACTTCGAGGCCGTCTCGCTCACCACGTTCCGCGACGTGCCGTTCAACGGCCCGTTCTACGCGGCGCGAGGGTTCGTCGAGGTGGACGAGGACCGCTGCGGCGACGAACTGCGGTCGTTGCGCGACCACGAGCGCTATCTGGGCCTCGACGTGCAGCCGCGGATCGTGATGCGCCGGACGCTGGCGTGACGAGCGCGTCGAGGCGTGCGGCGGGTCAGCCGGGCACGATCCGGGCGATCTGACCGCCGATCGACACCACCCACAGCTCACCGTCGGGGCCCACACGCACCGCGACCACCTCGGGCTGCTGGGCGAGCGGCAGCACGCGGCCGAGGCCACGGTCGACGATCTCCAGGCCCCACAACTCGCCGCTGCAGTAGTCGCCGTACACGTACCAGCCGGCGAGCTCGGGGATCGCCGCGCCTCGCGACCGGGCGCCACCGCTCACCGAACACCCGCGGTCGCCGTGCTCGTACTCGTGGATGGGCGGGATCGCCCCGTCGGCCGGCTGGTCCTCGTTGAACCGGCGGGTGCCCTCGAACGCGCTCCACCCGAAGTTGAAACCGCGCCCAGCGCCGTCGGCCGCCCAGGCGACGTCGATCTCCTCCACCTCGTTCTGCCCGACGTCGGCGATCCACAGGTCGCCGGTCGGCGCATCGAACGAGAACCGCCACGGGTTGCGCAACCCCACCGACCAGATCTCGCCGCGTGCGCCGGGGACGTCGACGAACGGATTGTCGGCGGGGATCGAGTAGGGCTGGTCGCCGGCCGGGCGAGGGTCGATGCGGAGCATCTTGCCGAGCAACGACGACACGTCGAGCGAGCGGCGCTCCGGATCGTCGGCCGCGCCGCCGTCGCCCATGCCGATGTAGAGCATCCCGTCCGGCCCGATCACCACACCGCCGCCGTTGTGGTTGGCGTAGGGCTGCTCGACGGTGAGCACGACACGCCGGCTCGACGCGTCGAAGGTCCCGTCGGCGGCCACCGCGTACTCGGCGATCACCGTGTCGCCACCGTTGTCGGTGTGGTTGACGTACGCCGTGGAGCCGTCGGCGGTGAACGCCACGCCGAGCAGACCGCGCTCGCCCTCGCCCTCGGTGAGGTCGGTGATGTCGAGCACCGCGGCGCCGGCCTCGCCGTCACGGAGCGGCACCACGCGTCCGGTGCGCTCGACGACGTAGGCGGCGGGGTCGCCCGGACGCACCGCGACGTCGACCGGCTGGTCGAACGTCGTCTCGAAGGGTGCGAGTGCCACCACGGGATCGCCGAGCGGCACCGTGGTGGTGGCCGTGGCGGACGTGACCGGTGCGGCCGTGGTGGAACTGGCGTCGCTTCCCCCGGTCGACGTGCCCCCGGTCGACGGCACGCTGGTCGTCGCGAAGGTGACCGCCGGACCCGGAGCGACCGTGGCGCCGGGGGAGCCGTCGTCGTCGCCACAGGCGGTCAGCGCCAGCAGGCTCGCCGTCGCCGCGAGGATCAACGTGCGGCGACCGGGGGAGCCCCGGCGCGACGATCGGGAGTGGAGGGAGCGGGGGCGATGGGGGGTCATCGCGACGCTCAGGGCCGGGTCGGCCGGCCGACCCGGACGAGGCCCTCTTGGACGACGGTCACCGCGAGTGTGCCGTCCTGGCGGAAGATCGCCCCGCCGGCGAGCCCACGAGCGCTGCCGCTCGAGAGCGCACTCTGGTCGTACAGCAACCATTCGTCGGCACGGAACTCGCGGTGGAACCACATCGCGTGGTCGAGGCTCGCCATCTGCATCCCTGGTGATTCCCACGAGAGGCCGAACGGCAACACGGTGGTGTCGAGCAGTGTCATGTCGCTCGCGTACGTGACGATGCACGCGTGCAGCGTGGGGTCGGCCGGCAGCTCGCCGGCAGCCCGCATCCACACCCGCTGACCGGTGGCCGGCTCGCCGCGGCGACTGAACGGATCGCCGTCGATGTAGCGCACGTCGATCGGGCGCGGCCGGTCGTACCACTCGCCCATGCGCTCCTTGTACGGGGCCATCCGCGTCTTGAAGTCGGGGAGGTCGTCCGGAGCCGGCAGCCCCTGGGGCATCTCGATCTGGTGGTCCGGGCCGCTGGCCTCGTGCACGTGGAAGCTCGCCTGCAGGTTGAAGATCGCTCGCCCGTGCTGGATGGCGACGACGCGGCGGGTGGAGAAGCTCTTGCCGTCGCGGATGCGGTCGACGTCGTACAGGATGGGTGCCGTCGGATCACCCGGCCGCAGGAAGTAGGCGTGCAGCGAGTGCACGAACCGATCGGACTCGACGGTGCGGGTAGCCGCCACCAGGGCCTGGCCGGCCACCTGTCCACCGAACACCCGCTGGCGGTTCTCGTCGGGCGACCGACCGCGGAACAGGTTCACCTCGATCACTTCCAGGTCGAGGAGGGCCACCAGATCATCGAGCGCCTGCTGCACGCGTGCAGTTTCGCATCCGGCGCCCGGCCGTGCGCGGTCCGACCGATCGCCGGTCGCGTGAGTACCCTGCGGATCCATGCCTGCCACGCTGCCGCTCTCGCCCGACGAACTGCTGTCCACCACCCGCGCCGTCCGCAAGCGCCTCGACTTCGAGCGGCCGGTGTCGGACGACCTGGTGCGCGAGTGCGTCGACCTGGCGATGCAGTCGCCCAGCGGATCGAACAACATGACCATGCAGTTCGTGGTGGTGCGCGACGCCGAGAAGCGCCGCGCGATCGGCGAGGTGTACCGCCAGTGTTACGGCATCTACCAGTCGCTCGACGGGGTGTACATCCGCTCGATCGACAAGGGTGACGACGTCGCGAACGCGCAGCAGCAGCGCAGCGCCGACTCGGCCGACTACCTCGGCGAGCACATGGGTGAGGCACCCGTGCTGATCATCCCCTGCACCGTCGGTGCCCGCCTCGACGGCACCCCGGCGATGATGGCCGCGTCGATGGCCGCCAACGTGATGCCGGCGATGTGGAGCTTCATGCTCGCGGCACGCGCCCGCGGGCTCGGCACCTGCTGGACGACGATCCACCTGATGATGGAGCAGGCCGTCGCCGACATCGTGGGCATCCCGTTCGATCAGGTGCAGCAGGTGTGCCTCAGCCCGCTCGCGTACACCAAGGGCACCGACTTCAAGCCGGCGTCACGGCCGCCTGCCGACTCGATCATCCACTGGGACCAGTGGTGACGATGGACCCGGTGATGCGGGCCCACGCGCTGGCCGCGAAGGGGTTCATGCCTCCCGACGAGGGTGACGCGCTGTACGACGCGGCGATCCTCGCCGGGCGCGACCTCCCGGGACTGCCGTTCGTGGAGGTCGGGTCGTACTGCGGCCGGTCGACGGTGTGGCTGGGGGAGGCGGCGCGCCAGAGCCACACCGTGCTGTTCGCAGTCGACCACCACCGTGGCAGCGAGGAGAACCAGGCCGGCTGGGAACACCACGACCCGACGGTGGTCGACCCGCGGATCGGGCGGATGGACACCCTGCCGATCTTCCGGTTCACGATCTACGAGGCCGGCCTCGAGGACCACGTGGTCGCGATGGTGGGCCAGTCACCCACGATCGCCGCTCATTGGCGCACGCCGGCGTCGTTCGTGTTCATCGACGGCGGTCACGGCGATCTGCCCGCCCGCCTCGACTACGAGGGGTGGGCGTCGCACGTGGTGATGGGCGGCACGCTCGCGATCCACGACGTGTTCCCCGACCCGGCCGACGGCGGCCGTCCGCCGTACGAGCAGATCTTCCGGCCGGCCGTCGAGAGCGGCCGGTTCCGCCTGGTGAGCGCCACCGGCAGCCTGCGGATCCTCCGCCGGGTCGACTGACGAGCCGCTCAGCCGAACTCGACCCCCTGGGCGAGGGGGAGGTCGTTCGAGTAGTTGATCGTGTTGGTCACGCGGCGCATGTACGCCTTCCAGGCGTCGCTGCCGCTCTCGCGGCCGCCGCCGGTGGACTTCTCACCGCCGAAGGCCCCGCCGATCTCGGCGCCGCTCGGGCCGATGTTCACGTTCGCGATGCCGCAGTCGCTGCCGTCGGGCGCCATGAAGCGTTCCGCCTCGCGCACGTCGGTCGTGAAGATGCTGCTGGCCAGGCCCTGTGGCACCTCGTTGTGCAGTGCGATCGCCTCGTCGAGGTCGTCGTAGGCCATCACGTAGAGCACCGGTGCGAAGGTCTCGGTCGCGACGATCTCGGTCTGGGCCGGCATCGACACGACGGCCGGACGCACGTATGCGGCGTCGGGTGCCTCGTCGGCGAAGAGTCGTTCGCCACCGACGACCACGTGACCGCCGTCGGCCATCGCCTGCTCGAGCGCGGCGAGCATCCGCTCGTGCGCGAGCGAGGTGACGAGCGGCCCGACGAGCGTGCCCTGGCGGAGCGGATCGCCGACCGGCAACGAGGCGAACGCGGCCGCCACCTTCGAGGTCACCTCGTCGACGCGCGAGCGGTGCACGATCAACCGGCGCAGCGTGGTGCAGCGTTGTCCGGCGGTGCCGGCGGCCGAGAAGGTGATGCCGCGCACCGCCAGTGCGAGGTCGGCCGACGGGGTGACGATGGCCGCGTTGTTGCCGCCGAGCTCGAGGATCGAGCGGCCGAAGCGGCCCGCGACCACTGGTGCCACCTTGGCGCCCATGGCCGTCGAGCCGGTGGCGCTCACCAGCGGCACACCGCGATGAGCCACCAGCGCGGCCCCCACGCTGCCGTCGCCGAGCACCACCTGGTTCAGGTCGGCCGGCGCGCCGACGGCCTGCATGGCCCGTCGCAAGAGGGCATCGGTGGCCAGCGCGGTGAGCGGGGTGAGCTCGCTCGGCTTCCAGATGATCGGGTCGCCGCACACCAGTGCGAGCGCCGCGTTCCACGACCAGACGGCGACCGGGAAGTTGAACGAAGTGATCACCGCCGTCGGGCCGAGCGGCTGCCACTGCTCCATCAGGCGATGGCCGGGACGTTCGGACGCGATCGTCAGACCGTAGAGCTGGCGGCTGAGACCGACGGCGAAGTCGCAGATGTCGATCATCTCCTGCACCTCGCCGAGCGCTTCGCTCTCGATCTTGCCGGCCTCCAGCGTGATCAGGCGGGCGAGATCGGCCTGGTGGGCGCGGAGCAGTTCGCCGAGCACCCGGACCAGCTCGCCCCGGCGCGGTGCCGGCACGGTGCGCCAGGCACGGAACGCCGCCGTCGCCCGCTCGACGGCCTCGTCGACGCCCACGCCGTCGGGCACGCCGCCGAGTGCGCCGCCCGTGATCGGCGACCGGGCCGGGTGCGCGCCGTCGGCAGCGAGCGGTGGTGTGCCACAGGCGGCGAGCGCTGCCGTGGCGAGCGGGACGAGAGCGTCGGTGGGTGTGATCGTCACCCGGCCATCATGCCAGCCGCCGCACCGGGTCCTGGGTGCCACCGATTCGTGTGAGCTGGGGCGGTGAGTGGTGTGTGGCGCCCAGTTCGTTCGGGAACGGGTCCTGGGTGCCAGTGATTCGTGTGAGCTGGGGCGGTGAGTGGAGTGTGGCGCCCAGGACGTCGGAGTCAGTCGCGGGCGCGGGGGACGAACACGCCGCTCGCCGGGGAGGTGCCCGTGATCGCATCCGCGGCCAGGATCACGGCTGCCGCGGTGTAGGCCGAGGTCTCGCCGAAGGGGAACCGTTCGAGCGACGGGTACACGATGCCGGTCCAGTACGAGCCGTCGTCGAGACGGTGCGAGCGGGTCCAGGCCAGCAGGTCGGTCGCCGTGGCGAGGTCGCCCGTGACGGCGAACGCGATCGCCGCCTCCGCGGTCTCCGACGCGGTGATCCACGGCTCGTCGCTCACACACCGGATGCCCTTGCCCTCCATCGCGAACACGTCCCACTTGTCGGCGAGGTGTGCCTTCGCGAGCTCGCCCGTCATCGCGCCGGCGAGCACCGGGTAGTACCAGTCCATCGCCCACCGCTCCTTCGGCTCGAAGCACTCGGGATGGTTGGCGACGAGGCGGGCCATGCGGTCGGCGGCCTCGACCCAGTCGGGTCGTGGCTCGTTGATCAGTTCGGCCAGGCGGGCCCCGCAGCGGAGGGCGTGTTGGATGCTGGCCGATCCGGTGAGCAGTGCGTACGCCCACGGCACTGCGTGCTCCGTGCGGGCCCAGATGGCGAGCCCGTTCTCCTTGCGCATGCCGAGCACCCAGTCGAGCGCCCGCTCGACCGTGGGCCACAGGTGGTCGACGAAGGCCCGGTCCCACGTGCACAGCCAGTGGTGCCACACACCGGTGGCCACGTACGCGCACACGTTGGTGTCGAGCTTGGCCTCCTCCACCGAACCGTCGGGCAGGTAGTAGTTCCACCAACTGCCGTCCGCCCGCTGGGTGGTGACGAGCCATTCGTACGCCTGCTCGGCCTCGACGTGGAAGCCGGCCACGTCGAGCGCCATCGCGGTCTCGACATGGTTCCAGGGGTCGCAGTGCCCGCCGACGAACCACGGGATCATGCCGGTGTCGACCTGCAGTCGAGCGATCGCCGCTGCGCTCTCGATCACCTCGTCGGCGCTGAGGACACCCGGGAGGTCGGGCACGCTCGTCACGCAGCAGCCCCCGCGGGCGCTGCGAGCGGCTTGCGCCCGTACACGATGGTGCTCTTGCCGAGCACAGGCGCGAGCACCTGCTCGACCACTCGCATGCCGGCCGGCTGGTTGACGATCTCCCACTCGAGCAACCGCTGGAACCGGTTGACGAGCGCACTGTCGGTGCGGCGCGGACCGACGGCGCACTTCAACCACCAGTAGGGCGAGTGCAGCGCGTGGGCGCGGTGACTGCCGACGACCTCGAGGCCCGCGGTGCGCAGCTTGGCCTTCAACTCCGTGGCCGAGTAGATGCGCACGTGACCACCGACGCTCTTGGGGGCGTGGTACTCGTCGCTCAGCATCCAGTTCACCTTCTCGGGGAACCAGCTCGGCACCGTGGCCGCGAACGTGCCGCCGGGTCGCAGCACCCGCACGAGCTCGGCGATCGCGTCGACGTCGGCCTGGATGTGTTCGAGCACCTCACTGGTGATCACTCGATCGAACGCGCCATCGGCGAAGGGCAGCCGGGTCGCGTCGCCCCGCAACACGCCGACGTACCGCTCCTCCGGCACCTCGCCGGACTCGATCATCGCCCCGAACACGTTGCGGGTCTGCACGACCTCGTCGGCCGCGTAGTCGAGCGCGACGACACGAGCACCCCGACGGGCGATCTCGAACGCGTGGCGCCCGAAGCCCGCGCCGGCGTCGAGCACGAGGTCGCCGGGCTGCACGCCCAGCCGGTCGAACTTGATGGTGAGCACCGTCAGATCCTGCCGTTGCGCTTCAGCTTCTCGACGTTCTGCGGCATCGCGAGCACCTCGCGGTACTGGTCGACGGTGAGCTGGGCGCAGTGCTTCCAGCTCCACCGCTCCACCACCCGCTGGCGGCCCGCGGCACCCACGCGAGCACGGAGCTCGGCGTCGTCCAGCCCACGACGCAGCGCGGTGGTGAGCGATTCGACGTCGCCGGCGCGGCACTGCAACACCGTGTCGCCATCGGCGCCGGTCACCTCGGGCAGGGCGCCACCATCGGTGGCCACCAGGCAGATGCCGGTGCACATCGCCTCGATCGCCGGCAGACTGAACCCCTCGTACAGGCTGGGCACGACGGCGAGCTCGGCCTCGGCGTACAGCTCGACGATGCGCTCGTCGCTCACGCCGGACACGAAGTCGATGTGCGGCCGTAGCCCGAGCTTGTCGATCAGGTCGGCGCTGTGGCCCTCGCGGGGCTTGCCGATGATCGTGAGCCGCACCTCGCGCTCGGTGCGCAGCTTGGCCATCGCTTCGAGCAGGAAGCTGAGCCCCTTCAGCGCCACGTCGGCCGACGCCGTGGTGATGAGACGGCCGGGTTCGCGGGCGACCTCGGGTCGCGGTTGGAACAGGTCGGGATCGACGCCCACGGGCACGAGTCGCATCTGATCGCGCGACACCCCCATGTCGGCGTTGATGTCCTTGATCGAGTTCTCGCTCACCACGACGATGCGCGGCATCTGCCGCGCGACCTTGCCCTGCATCTCGACGAAGCGGTACCAGCGCTTCAGCTGACGCCGCTTGCGGGCGGTCTTGGCGTGTTCCATCTCGAGCGCCCGGTCGCGCGTGATCGGGTGGTGCAGGGTGACGACGGTGGGGATCAGCTGCTCGACCTTCACCATGCTGTAGCCGAGACATTGGTTGTCGTGCACCAGGTCGAAGTCGCGGGTGCGCCGCTGCAGCTCGCCGAGCACCCGGGTGCTGAAGGCCCGTGGCTCGGCGAACGTGCCGCGCAGATGGGTGAGCACCTCGACCAGATCGCCCTTGGTCTTGATCTCCCAGTAGCCGGGCAGCCGAGCCGGGTAGTGATCGTTCCAGATGTCGAGGCTCGGCAGTCGGTGCAGCTCGATGCGATCGTCGAGCACCGGATACGGCTGGCCCCCGTACACCTCGACGTGGTGGCCGAGATCGACGAGCGCCTTCGTGAGGTGCCGGGTGTAGACGCCCTGGCCACCGACGTGCGGCTTCCCGCGGTAGGTGAGGTACGCGATGCGCAACGGCGCATCGGCATCGAGCGGCGACGGCCGTGCAGACATGGGGCGACAGGCTACCGGTCGGTAACGACGCGACCTAACGACTCGGAACGATGCCCGTTCGCATGGCGATGTGCCGTCAGGTGGTCCACGCGATGGTCATCGTGCGCTGCAGGATCTCGCCCGGCTGCAGCACGGTGGCCGTGCCGAGGTTCACCGCGTCGGGCGGGCCCGACTGGGGCTCGACGCAGGTGGCGTGCTCGGGTTCGGTGTACACCACCCAGTGGTCGCAGTCGCTCGACACGGTGACGGTGACGTGCGGGCTGATCTGCAACACCAGCGGTCCGAGCGGTTCGACGAAGCAGTCGTCCCACGGCTGCGGGCGGGGCGCGACCAGCTCGCCGGTCGGGATGCCGGCGTCGTCCTTCGCGTACATGCGGGCGAAGGCGAGCTCGGCGGCGAGCGGCTTGCGGAACCACGGGTGCCAACCGAGTGTGACCGGCATCGGCTCGGCATCGGCCCGCACGGTCAGGACGCAGACCAACGCCTGCGGCGTGAGCTGCAGGTGCTGATGGGCGAGCCCGCCGAGCGGCCAGTCGAGCCGGCACTGCAGCTCGGCATGGTCGCGACCCTGGTCGACCACGTCCCACCGGCTCGTGAACCCGCTGCCGTGGATGGCGTGTGGGGGCAGGTTGACCGGCAACTGGATGGTGCGGTCGTCCCACACGAACCGGCCGTCACGGATGCGGCCGGCGAAGGGCACCATCGGGTAACTGCCCCACTGCATCGGGTCGTCGCCGGGCGCTCCGGTGACGAGCAACTCGTCGCCGCCCACCTCGATCGAGGCCACCCGTCCCCCCGACATCGGGCTCACCAACACCGTCGCACGGCCGGACTGCAGCTCCACCATGTCGCGAGTCTCGCCGATCCGCACGGCCGCGGCCGCACACGCCCGCATCCGGCGGCGCGCCTGGCATCATCGAGTCGTGCGAGGTCTGGTGCAACGAGTGCGGCGAGCGTCGGTGACGGTGGGCGACGAGGCGGTCGGCGAGATCGGCCAGGGCCTGTGCGTGCTCGTCGGCGTCACCCACGACGACGGCGTGACGCAGGCGGTGAAGCTGGCCGACAAGATCTGGCACCTGCGGGTGATGGACGACGACGCCGGCGTGATGAACCGATCGGTCGCCGACACGACCCGCGCCGTGCTCGTCGTCAGCCAGTTCACCCTGTACGGCGACGCGAGCGGTGGTCGCCGACCGAGTTGGATCGCTGCGGCGCGCCCGGAACAGGCCGAGCCCCTCGTCGACCGCGTGGTGTCGCGGTTGCGTGAGCTGGGCGCCACCGTGGCGACCGGACGCTTCCGCACGGAGATGCTCGTGTCGATCGACAACGACGGTCCGGTGACGGTGTTGCTGGAGGTGTGAGCGGACGACCGGCATCGACGGCGGCCCGCTCGATCACGACCGACGACGCGTCCGGCGAGGCATCACGATCGACAGCGTGAGCACGACCGCGACCAGCACCCACCACGGTGCCGCACCCAGTTGCACGGCCCACGTGGTACCCGTGCGCACCGCGACCTCGTGCACGATCACCGCCTGCTCGCTCACGGCCGTCCGTTCGAACACGGCGCCGTCGGGATCGACGAACGCACTGAACCCGGTGGGCGCGGCCTGGACGACCCAGCGTCCGGTCTCCACCGCCCGCAGCCGGCTCGACGCCACCTGCTGGGTCTGCAGGATGGTGCCGGTGTAGCTCGATCCGTTGGTCGGGTTGAGCACCAGGCCGCCGCCGCCGTCGACGCCGTCGCGCACCCGGCTGCCGAAGAAGATCTCCCACGAGATCGCGACCGCGACGCGCGTGCGGTCCGGCAGGTCGAGCACCGCAGGACCGGTGCCGGCGACGGCGTCGCGAGGGATCTGGTCGACGGGTGCGCCGATCGCCTCGAGCACACCGCGCAGCGGCACGTACTCGCCGTACGGGACACGCTGCACCTTCTCGTACCGGCTGATCACCTCTCCGTCGACGTCGACCACCACTTGTGCGTTCAGGAACGCACCGGGATCGTCGGCATCACGTGGTGGCACGTCCTCGGTGATGCCGACGGCGAAGGGCGCGCCGATCCGAGCCGCCTCGGTGGCGATCTCGACGCGCTCGACGCTGTCGACGAACGTCGCGACGTCGATCACGTTCTCCGGCCACACGACGAGATCCACCGTGCCGGGTTCGATCGAAGCGGTGGCGGCGAGGTGGCGGTCGACGACATCGCGCGCACGAGTGTCGATCGCGTGCGTGCCTTGCGGCCCACCACCTTGCACCACCGCGATCCGCAACGTCCGGCCGGTGTCGGTGCCCTCTGGTGCCACTGCGGCGAGCACGAGCACCACCACGACGGCACCGAACGCGGCCGCGCCGTGCCAGGCCGCCCGCGCGCCCCGACGCTGGCGCATCGTCTTCGGCACGTACGGCGACGGGCCAGCCAGCGCGAAGCCGAGTTGGAACACCAACCAGGTGAGCAGGATCACCCCGCCCACCCGTGCGACGCCGAGCAGCGGTCCGCCGGCCTGGCCGATGGCGAGCGTGGCGAGCGGTACTCCGCCGAAGGGGACCACCAACCGCAACGCCTCCACGAGTGTGTGTGCCACAGGTCGTCCGATCACCCGCCACGGACCCGTGGGGGCGACGGCGGCGGCCAGTGCGTGCAGCCCGGCGAACATCAGCCCCACCACCAGGTACCCCGGCGCCGTGAGGAACCACATCCAGCCCATGCCCGGGAACAACCACCCCGCACCGAATGCGAAGCCACGGACGAGTCGTTGCCTCGTGGTCGGATGCTCGCCGAGGCTCACCTCGAACAGCACCACCCCCACGATCGCGAGCGGCCAGAACCCCCAGGGCGGCAGCGAGAGCGCCACGAGTGCACCGGCGCCGAGCGCCAGAGCGACCGGGGCCACCCGCTCGCGCGTGCGGCGAGCGGCGGCGGGCGACGCGGGCCCATCCGGCGCGGGGCCGGGGTCGTCGAGGTGGATGGACACGGCGAGCGAGGCTAGCGGCGCGGGTTCACGCCGGCGGGGCGACGGTCAGGCCGACGCGTCGGTCGTGGTGGACGCGACCGTGCTCGCCTCGGTGTCGAGGTCGAGGTGCACCACGATGCGCTCACGCGTCGACCCGGGCGGGTGGCACGCGAACAGCGTGGCCGTCGGCTCCCAGGTCTGGTCGATGATGTACATCGCGTCGGGCTGCACGATCGTGGTCTCGCTCACCCGGTACACGAACTCGCCGTCGACCGTGGTGAAGATCACCTCGTCGCCGGGCTGCAACTGGTCGATGTCGCGGAACACCTTGTTGTGGCTGGTGCGGTGACCGGCCACCACGACGTTGCCGATCTGGCCCGGCACCGCCGTGCCCGGCCAGTGACCGGGGCCGAGGTCGAGGGTGGTGAGCGTGATGCCCGACAGCATGACGGTGTCGATGCCGATGCGCGGGATCTGGAGTCGCCCGACCTCGACGTACGGCTCGTCGGCCCGTGGCTCGGGCGGCGGCAGGGGCGTCGGCAACGTCTGCACCACCGTCGGCGGGGCGGTGGTCGCCGGCAGGGTCTCGACGGCCGTCGTCGGGGGCAGCGCCGTCGTGCTCGGTGCGACCAGCATCGGGTCGTCGACGACCGTGGTGTCGACCGTGGTGTCGGGGGCTGCCTCGGCCGCGATCACCGTCGCCTCGGCGAGCGCCACGGTCGACCCACCATCGCCGCCACACGCAGCCAGCGGCGCAGCGACCGCCGCGACCAACGCCAGCGACGTCCACCGGGCTGCTCGCCCGGCCGGTGTGGAGTTCCGCCTCGTCACGGAACCCATGGTACCCCGAGGGGTGTCGTCGTCACCGGCAGGCGTCACCGGCAGGCGTCACCGGCAGGCGTCACCGGCAGGTGTGACCGGTCCGTCGGTGCGGCGTGGGTCAGCTCGCGGTGAGGAGCGCACGCACGCGTGCCGCCGCCTGCTGGCCCGAGCGCACGCACGTGGGGATGCCGATGCCGTGGTAGCTGGCACCCGCCAGGACGAGCGACGGGGGCATCGCCGCGCTGATCGCGGCCACCGTGCGGTGGTGGTGTGGTCGGTACTGCGGGAAGGCGCGCTGCCAGCGCGTCACCCGCACGGCGGTGGGCGCCAGCGCGACACCGATCTGTTCGCCGACCTCGGACACCGCCGCAGCGAGCAGTTGGTCGTCGTCGAGGTGCATCACCGGGAGGCCGTCGCGCCCGAGCGAGACGCGGAGCACCACCTGCTCGTCACCCGTCTCGGCCGCAGGCACCCGCCACTGGGCCCACTTCTGCGATCCGAACGACACGGCAGTGACGAGCCGTTGCACCGGCTTGGGGACCAGGTAGCCCGACATGCCACGCAGACGCTCGGGCCAATCGGCGGCGGGGATCGCGAGCGTCACCATCACCACGTCGGCGTACTCGATGCGGGCGAGCGCGGCCCGGGTCGACTCGTCGACGCCGGCGTCGGCGACGAGTCGGGCGGCCTGTGCGGCGGGACAGGCGAGGACCACGGCGTCGAAGCGTTCGCCGTCGACCCGCCACCCGTCGCCGTCGGCCTGCAGGGTGGTGCAGGGCTGACCGACGAGCACCCGTCCGCCGAGTGCCGTGATCGCCACCTCGGCCACGTCGACCATCTCGCCGAGTCCACCGGCCGGTGCGTAGAACACCGGTCCGTCGCTCGGTGCCGGCTTGGGTCGCGATCGCGCCGCGATCAGCACGCTGCGGCCGGCTCCGGCGAGGTCGGCGAGCTGCGGCACGGCGGCGAGGCTGAACCGGTCGGTGTCGGCGGCGTAGATGCTGCCGACCAGCGGATCGACGAGGCGCTCATGTACCTGATCGCCGAACCGGGCGCGCACGTAGGCGCCGATCGAGTCGCCGTCGAGTGGCGTGGCCGGTCGGAGCACCTCGGTCGCGGCGCGCAGCTTGCCCGGCCAGCTGATGAGCTTGCTGCGGGCGAGCTTCATCACGTCGGTCGGCAGACCGAGGAGCAGCCCGTCGGGGATCGGCTGCAACCCGTCCCACCACACGGCCGCCGAGCCCGGCTGCGGCGACACCAGCCGGTCGCCGAGGCCGAGCCGGCGAGCGAAGCCGGTGGCCCACGGCAGACGGGCGAGGAAGGCGTCGGGGCCCTCGTCGACGGCGTCGATCCCGGCGAACGCCGACGTGCGGATCTTGCCGCCGACGCGGTCCTGCGCTTCGAACACCGTCACCTCGAGGCCGAGCACGTCGTCGGCCTCGGCGTGCAGCAGGCCGTGCGCAGCTGCGAGGCCGGTGATGCCACCGCCCACCACGGCCACCCGCCTGGTCCGGGACGCCGTCACGACCCCGCCACCACCCGGCGGGCCAAGGCCGCCATCACGTCGGCGTCGTCGTTGACGCAGGCGGTGCGGGCGAAGCGCAGCCCGCGCTCGGTGGCGCGATGGGCGGCTTCGATGTCGAGGTCGTACAGCACCTCGAGGTGATCGGCGACGAACCCGCACGCGCACACCACCAGACCGCGTTCGTGGTCGGCGTCGTTCTCGCTGGCGGCGAGATCGTCGATCACCTGCAACACGTCGGGGCCGAGCCACGGCTCGGGGGTGCGGCCAGCCGATTGCCAGGAAACGCTCCACCCACTCCACCGGCCGAGGCCCACGGCTGCCGCGACCGCCTCCGCCGTGGCGCGCAGCTGCTCGGGATACGGGTCGCCGGCAGCGACGATGCGTTGTGGCAAGGAGTGCGCGGTGAACACCACCTTGGTGTCGACCGGCATCGACGCGAGCCGGGCGCGCAGATCGGACGCCAGGAACGACACGAACGCCGGCTCCGTGGCCCAGCTCTCGATGCCGCTCACCTCGACGTCGTGAGGCGCCGCCGCAGCCCGGACGCGGTCGAGGTACTGGCCGATCGAGAACCCGGAGTAGTGCGGTGCCAGCACCAGGCCGACGATGCGGCGGAAACCCGCCGCCACCACGTCGGTCACGGCGGTCTCGATGCTCGGCGCTGCGTGCTTCAGGCCGAGCACCACGTGGAACTCGCCGGGTGCGATCGTGTCGAGCGCCGACTGCAGTGCGTCGCGCTGGGCCTCGGTGCGGGCGGCGAGCGGCGACAGCATGTCGCCGCCCGGCGGGGCGATCGCCTCGTAGCGAGCCACCAACTCGGCGAGCTGCTCGTCGGTCGGTGGTCGGCCGCGACGGATGTCGGTGTAGTACGGCAGGATCTCGTCGCGGGTGCGCGGCGTGCCGTAGGCCATGAGCACCACGGCCGTGTGCGGCGAGCTCGCTCGGTCGGTCACGGTCGCTCCTCGGTGACGGTGGTGCGCTCGTGCACGCGGCGCACCACCGCGTGCAACACCTCGGGATCCGAATCGGGTTGTACGCCGTGCCCGAGGTTGAACACGTGTCCTGGGTGACCGCCGTTGTCGGCGAGGACGGCCTCGGCACCGGCGAGTGCCACCTCGGTACCGGCGAGCACCAGCGCAGGGTCGAGGTTGCCCTGCACGACGACGTCGTCGCCCAGACGTCGGCGCGCGTTCGCGATCGGCGTGCGCCAGTCGAGACCCATCACCGGGGTGGCGAGCCCCTCGCCGCGTGCGGCGTCGAACATCGCCTCGAGCAGGTGGTCGCACCCGATGCCGAAGTGCACGCCGGGCACCCCCGGGTGGGCCTCGGCCAGACGGGTGAACACCGATCGGGAGTGGGGCAGCACGAATCGGCGGTAGTCGTCGGCGGACAGCGAGCCCGCCCACGAGTCGAAGAGTTGGAAGGCTCGGGCCCCGTGGTCGAGCTGGGTGCCGATGAACGCCACCGCGTGGTCGGCGAGGCGCTCCATCAGCCGATGCCACAGCTGGGCATCGGTGTGCATGAGCCGCTTCGTGTGCTGGTAGGTCCGGCTCGGCCGTCCCTCGACGAGGTAGCTGCCGACGGTGAACGGCGCACCGGCGAACGCCAGCAGCGGCACGTCGTCGGGGAGTTCGGAGGCGAGGGTGCGCACCGTCTCCTGCACGTACGGCACGTGCACGTCGGCCTCGAGCGGTACGAGCCGGCCGAGGTCGCCGGCCTCGCGGAACGGATGCTCGGCCACCGGACCCGTGCCGGGCGCGACGTCGATCCCGAAACCGACGGCGTGCGCCGGCACGACGATGTCGCTGTACAGCACGGCGGCGTCGACGCCGTAGCGGCGCACCGGCTGCAGCGTGAGCTCGGCCGCCGCATCGGGTCGTTTGATCGCCTGCAGGATGCTGCCCTCGCCACGCACGGCGCGGTACTCCGGCAGGCTGCGGCCGGCTTGTCGCATGAACCACACCGGCGTGTGCCGAGCGGGACGGCCGTGGGCGGCGGCCACGAACGGCGGCTCGGCTGGTGTCGGCGGGAGCGGATCGGTGGTGGCCATCTCGGCGGCCACGCTACCGGGGGAGCGTGGTGGCGGCCGTGGTCGCCCCGAGCCGGTGCGGGGGTGTGCGGTGCAGCCCGGGGGTGTCCGGCGGGGTGTTCCGGCCGTGTGGGGTTCCGGGTCGGTGAGGCCGCCGTGTTCGACGGGTGTGAGGTGGTCGACTCGATCGCACTCGAACACACGTTCGAGCGGCAACCCCCGCGATCACGTGGTCGTGTCATCTGCTGGGCGTTCTCCGCTCAAGATCGGGCCGCGACCTGACGATGGCACCTCGCGCACGCTCGCGCGGCCGAGCTCGCGCGAGCAGGCGGACGACGACCCGATGGTCGGACGAGGAGTGGGCAGGTGAGCGAGAGCGGGGAACACGACGCCGTCGCGACGAGAGCTCGCGACGGGGCGTCGCCGAACGCGGCGGATCGAACCGAGGGCGGCCGGTGGAACGGACGCCCGTGGTCGGCGCGTGGTGTGCGGGCGGCGGTCATGTTCGTGCCGTTCGTCGCGTCGGTGCTCACCGCCTACGCGGCCTCGTTGCTGGTGCCTCCCGCCACCACCACGACGTGGATGGTGCTGCGACTCGTGGTGATCGCGGCGGGCGCGACGCTGTCGTTGCGTCTGCTCGATCGACTGATGCGGCGCCTGCTGCCGCTCGCGACCCTCCTCGACCTCACCCTGCACTTCCCCGACCAGGCACCGTCGCGCTACCGGTTGGCGCTGCGCACGGGTGCCTCGAACCCGGTGCTCGAAGAGCTGGTCGACCGGTACGTGGCCTCGGGGCGGACCGATGTCGCCGCTGCGGCCGAGCACCTGCTCGAGCTGGTGGCGGCACTCAGCCGTCACGACCGGATCACCCGCGGCCACAGCGAACGGGTGCGTGCCTACGCACAGATGATCGGCGAGGAGATGGGGCTGAGCGCCACGGAGGTCGATCGGCTCCGCTGGGCAGCGTTGATCCACGACGTCGGCAAGCTGCGGACGCCGGTCGAGATCCTCAACAAGCCGGGCTCGCTCACCGACGAGGAGTACGAGATCGTCAAGCGCCATCCGATCGACGGCGCCGACCTCGCGGCGCCGCTCGCGTCGTGGCTCGGGGACGCGATGCCCGCAGTGGTGCAACACCACGAGAAGTGGGACGGTACCGGCTATCCGTTCGGTCTGCGTGGCACCGAGATCTCGCGAGCGGCCCGCATCGTGGCGGTCGCCGACGTGTTCGACGTGCTCACGTCGGTGCGCTCGTACAAGGCGGCGTGCACGCCCGCCGACGCGCGTGCCGAGCTCACCCGCTGCGCCGGCACCCACTTCGATCCGGCGGTGGTGCGGGCGTTCATGAACCTCTCGCTCGGGCGGCTCCGTGTGGTGATGGGTCCACTGTCGTGGTTGGCGCAGCTGTCGCTGTTCCCGCACTCGATCTTCTCGATGGCGTCGCCGGTGGGCGCCAGCGCGGCACCGACGACCGCGACGGCGACCGCAGCCGGGGGCGTGGCCGGGTCGGGCGTCGTCGGGTCGGGCGTCGTCGGGTCGGGCGTCGTCGGGTCGGGCGTCGTCGGGTCGGGCGTCGTCGGGTCGGGCGTCGTCGGGTCGGGCGTCGTCGGGTCGGGCGTCGTCGGTGCCACCGCGGCGTCGACCACCGCCACCGCTGCGGCCGCCGCGACCGCCGCGTCGGCCGGGTTCGGTGGTGCGGTGTCATCGGTGGTCGGTACGGCGATGACCGCCGCCGTCGGGGTCGCCGCCACCGGCATGGGTGCGGTCGCGTTGTCCGACGACCCGCTCGTGCCGCCGCCGCGAGCGGCAGAGGTCGCCTACGTCGAGGACGCCGTCGGGCTCGATCTCGAATCGTCCGGACCCGCGACCCGGATCGAGGTGACGGTGCCGCCCTCCATGCCCCCGCCCGCCGGCGACCTGGGCACCGCAGTCGATCCCGACGCCGGCACCGCCGGGCACCCCGGCACGCCGGACGCGCCGGCCGATCCGGGTGGCCCGGCCGGTCCGGCCGCCACGACGCCCGCCGCGACCACGGCCGATGGCGCTCCGGGGCCCGGCCCGACGCCCACCGCGGCGACCACCTCGTCGGTGACCGCCCCCGCAGCGCTCCCCATCACCGGCGACGCGGGTCCGGCGGGTCCGGCGGGTCCGGCGGTGCCGGCCCCGCCACCTCCTGTCGTCACCCCTCCCACGACGGCACCTGGTGTCGCATCGACCACGGCCACCCCGCCGGCCACCCAGCCGGCCACCCCGCCGGCCACCCCGCCGGGCTCGCCGACGACGGCTCCGGGGACGCCGGCCGACACGGTGGCGCCCACCACCGCGGCGCCCCCCGCTCCGGTCGTGCCGCCCGCACCCGGCCCGACGATCGAGCGTGCGACCTGGTTGCTCGGATCGTCGGCGAGCGGGGACACGCTCGCGGCCGAGGTGCTCCCGCTGGTCGTCCGGGCGCCGCAGAACTTCTGGTTGCCCAACCTCGACACCGATCGCGACGGCGCGCCGGGTCTGCGCATCGGGCGAGGCGGCACGCTCGCCACCGGCGACCCGGTCCGGATGCAGCGCTTCTCGCTCGACCCGACCGAGGCCGTGACGATCTCGGGCAAACTGCGGCTCGAGGTGTGGGCCGCACCGGCCGAGGGCAGGAAGCGACAGGTCGAACTCGTCGCGGGCCTCGTGCGGTGCAACGACACGACCGGGGTCTGCACGGTGCTCGCCACCGACACGGAGAAGTGGAAGGGGGATCGGGGCGATTTCGAGCGTCGCCGGTTCGACTTCGGTCGCCATCAGGTGGCGCTGGCGGCCGACGAGCACCTCGAGATCTGGCTCGTGGTCGCGTCCGAGTCCCAGGAGGACCTCGTCGTCGCCTTCGACGCCGGCTGGTACACGAGCAACCTGGAGGTGAGCCGGTGACCGTCGATGGTGCCGACGAGCCCCGTGGCCCCGACAGGGCGACCCGGTAGGCTTTTCCGACCCATGACGCAGCAGCATCCCGATCTCGCGGAAGAGCAGGCGTACATCGACCACGCCTACGACTGCCTCGAGCAGAGCCGCACCGACGCGTGGAAGCTTCGCGATCTGAGCGAGGCCACCCTCGGCGGCACGTTCCAGGCGCGCTACGAGCGCGACGTGTTCGACGAGGCGCTGGTCAACCGGCTCACCAAGCTCGATCTCGGCGACGCCGCACTCGTGTTCGGTCGCATCGATCGCCTGGCCGAGACCCCGGACGAGGTGGAGAGCTTCCACATCGGCCGCCTCGCGGTCGCCGACGACAACAGCGAGCCCGTCGTGGTGGACTGGCGAGCTCCCGTGGCCGAGCCCTTCTACCGGGCCACCGGACGCGAACCGATGGGGCTGCGCCGCCGCCGGCACTTCGCCGTCCAGAGCCGCACCCTGCTCGGCCTCGAGGACGAGTTGTTCGGCGACGGGCACCTCGGCCTCGGCGACGACGAGGGCATCGCCGAGACACCGGGCGGACCGGGCGCACTGCGCGGCTACTCCACCCTGCTCGCCGCGCTCGAGCGTGGTCGTACCGGACAGCTCGGCGACATCGTCGCCACCATCCAGGCCGAACAGGACGAGATCATCCGCAGCCCTCAGGCCGGCGTGCTCGTCGTCCAGGGTGGGCCGGGTACCGGCAAGACCGTGGTGGCGCTGCACCGCGCCGCCTACCTGCTGTACACCTACCGGTTCCCGCTCGAGGACCAGGGCGTGCTGGTCATCGGTCCGAACCGCGTCTTCCTGCGCTACATCGAGCGGGTGCTGCCGTCGCTCGGCGAGGCCGGCGTCGAGCAGGTGGTGCTGAACGACCTGGTCCCCGACGTCGACTGGGCGCGCTACGGGATCGACCCGGCCGACGGTGCCCAGACCGCCACGGTGAAGGGCGACCTGCGCATGGCCGACGTCATCGACAAAGCGGTCACCGACCGTGAGCGCGGCCTGCGCGACGACCTGGTGGTGCCGTTCCGCAGCGGCTTCGTACGACTGCGAGCCGAGGAGAGCCTGCGCATCGTCAAAGCCGCGCAGCGCCGGTTCCGCCGACACAACGCCGCCCGCAGATGGGTGGAGGGCGAGATCTGGTCGGCCATGGCGGCCGGATGGCGTGACGGCGACCTGCACCCGAGCGAGGTGCGCGAAGGTGTGCGCTCGTTGCCGGAAGTGCGGATCGCGCTCGAGCGGATGTGGCCGGTGCTCACGCCGGCCCAGTTGCTGCACGAC
>JACJWG010000027.1 GCA_020637235.1 Acidimicrobiaceae bacterium
TGCTGCGTCGCTCACCGGGATGCCGTCCGACGCGACGACGCCGGTGATGCCGAGCACCGACATCAGGTTGAACAGGTTCGAGCCGACCACGTTGCCGACGGCGATCTCGCGCTGACCACGGAACGCGGCGAGCATCGACGTGGCGAGTTCGGGCAGCGACGTCCCGATCGCGACGACCGTGAGGCCGATCACCAGCTCGCTCACCCCGAACTCGGTGGCGATGTCGGTGGCCGCGCCCACGAGCAGCTGCGAGCCGACCACCAGCACCGTGAGGCCGACGAGCACCAGCATCAGCTGGAACGGCAGCGGGCGCTCGGCCACCTTCCCCTCGACCGCCTCGTTCGACGTCTCGAACTGTGCCACCGTCGACGGCTTCTCCCGGCGGGCCGCCCGCACCAGCCACGTGGTGTAGGTGATGATGCCGATCGCGAGCAGCGCACCGTCGAACCGGCCGATCGCGTTGTCGAGCGACATGAGCAGCACCACGATCGACACGGCGATCACGAGCGGCAGGTCGATGCGGACGATGCGCTGCGACACCGCGAGCCCACCCACGACCGCCGAGGCGCCGAGGATGAGCAGGATGTTGCCGATGTTGCTGCCGACGACGTTGCCGAGCGCGACGTCGGTCTCGCCGGACAGCGCTGCCGACGCGCTGACCGCGAGCTCGGGTGCGCTGGTGCCGAACGCCACGACCGTGAGACCGATGACGACGGGCTGGATACCGAGTCGCTCGGCCACCGAGGCGGCTCCCTTCACCAGGAACTCGGCGCCGGCGACCAGGCAGACGATGCCGAGCAGCAACGCCGGAACGGTCCAGGCCGACATCAGCGGCTGAAGCCCGCGGCGAGCTCGATGAGGGTGCGGGTGCCGAAGGCAGTGGCGCCCTTCGAGATCCAGCCGTCGTCGGTGTCGGAGTCCATCGGGCCGGCGATGTCGAGATGCGCCCACGGCGTGGTGCCGACGAACTCGTTCAGGAACAGCGCGGCGGTGATCGCACCGCCGTACGGGCCGCCGACGTTCTTCATGTCGGCCACCTGCGAGTCGAGCAGCTTGCGGTACTCCTTCGCGAGCGGCAGCTGCCAGAGCGACTCGTCGGCGCGCTCGGACGCTGCCTTCACGCGGTCGACGAACGGCTGGTCGTTGCCGAGCACCGCAGCGATCTTCGGGCCGAGCGCGGCCATCGCCGCGCCGGTGAGCGTGGCGATGTCGACGATGGCGTCGGCGCCGTCCTCCACCGCGAGCGACAGGCCGTCGGCCAGCACGAGGCGCCCCTCGGCGTCGGTGTTCAGGATCTCGGCGGTCTTGCCGTTGCGGAACGTCAGCACGTCGCCCAACTTGAACGCGCTCCCCGACGGCAGGTTGTCGGTGCACATGAGGTAGCCGGTCACCTGGGCCTTGACCTTCAAGGCCTTCAGCGTGCTCATCGTGCCGAGCACCGCAGCCGCGCCGCTCATGTCCATCTTCATCTTGGCGTGCATGCCATCGCTCGGCTTCAAGCTGATACCGCCCGAGTCGTACATGACGCCCTTGCCGACGAGCACCAGATGCCCCGTCGGGTTGCGCGGCGTGTAGGTGAGCTTCACCATGCGAGGCGGCTCGACGCTGCCCTGGTTGACGCCGATCATGCCGCCACAGCCCATCGCGGACAGCTTGTCCTTGTCGTACACCTCGACACCGAGGCCGCACACGCCGGCCACCTCGACCGCACGCTCGGCGATCTTGCGGGCGGTGAGGTACGCGGGCGGCGTGTTGGCGAGATCGCGGGCGAGGTGCACGGCGCCTGCGGTGACGGCACCCCGGTCGGCGCCGGCGCGCACACCGGCACTGCGCTTGTCGCCGACCACGAGGCTGACGCCGGTCAGCGTCGAGGCGCCGCTGCGATCGGTCTTCAACCCGATGTATCGATACGCGGCGAGCAGTGCGCCCTCGGCCACCGCCTGACCAGCCGACTTGGCGTCGACACCCTCGAGATCGGCGAGGTTGGTGGCGATCGTGGTCCGCTTGCCGGCGGCGCGCACCAGGGCAGCGGCGGCCGAGCGCAGACCGTTGGCGCCGAGCGACTCGACGTCGCCGATGCCGACCGCGATCAGGGTCGGACCGGTGGCGGCGGGCAGGACGAGCACCTGTCCGGCCTTGCCCTCGAACCCGTTGGCGGCGAGCGTGGCGCGGGCGAGTCCGAGCTGGCGCGGCACCGGACCGCTCGTCGCCACCGCGAGGCCGACGGCTTCCACGTTGCGGGGGACGGACCGGACGACATCGATGCTGACGGAAGGAAGGCTCATGACGTCCCAGTCTGCCGGAAACTCGCGACCGAGGCGTGGCTGGTCCGCACCGATCCGCGCCACCCGCTCGATCAGCGCGCGTCGCGCTCCTTCGCGATCAGGCTGGTGCCCTCGTGCCAGCGGGCCATCGTCCACAACAGGTCGGAGAGTCGGTTCAGGTACGGCACCACCTGCGACGGCGCCTCGGCAGCCACCAGCGCATGACGCTCGGCGCGACGCACCACCGTGCGGCCGAGGTCGAGGTGCGCGGCCACGACGTCGCCGCCGGGCACCACGAACTCGGTGGGGTGGGTGAACTCCTGGTCGAGCCGGTCGATCGTCGCCTCCAGAGCCGACACCATGTCCGCGGTCACCGCCGACATGCCCGGCTGCAGCTTCGAGCGGTTCTCCGGCAAGGTGGCCAGCTCGGCCATCAGCACGTACAGGTCGCGCATGATCGGCACGAGCAGCGCGTCGATCGGCGAGCCGGCGCCGGCGGCGGCTCGGGCGATGCCGAGCACCGCCTGTGCCTCGTCGACCGAACCGTACGCCGTCGGCAACTCGCTGTCCTTGCGGACCCGGCCGCCGTAGAACAACCCGGTGGTGCCGTCGTCGCCGGCCTTGGTGTAGATCCGCTCGCGGGACATCGGGCCACGGTACCGAGCGCCGGTCACGTCGCGCTCGTCCGGCTCGGGATCGGTCGCGGGATCGGTCGTGATCGAGTGACGCCGCGTCAGGCGTGGGCGAGTTCGACGATCGCCCGCGGCTCACCGTCGATCGCCTCGGTCCAGGTGTTGGACCGGCGCCGGGCCAGCGCGAAGCCGCTCACCAGGGCGACCGCACCGAGGGCGAACGCGATCCGCAGGTCGACGAGGTCGCCGATCAGGCCGACGGTCATCAGGCCGATGCCGTACGACACGCCCATCGACGCCTGGTTGAGCGACATGATCCGGCCTCGGCTGGCGGGCGGCGCGTCGCGCTGCACGATCGCCGACGTGGTGACGAAGAACGCCGACGTGCCGGCGCCGAGCACGGCCGCGCACAGCACCACCGTGACGGGGTTGGGTGCCTGCGAGTAGGCCAGGAGGGCGAGGGCCAGCCAGGCGATCACGAACGCCATGAGGCGGCTTCGGCGCAGATGGGCCGCCAGTGTGGTGACGAGCAGCCCGCCGATGATCGCCCCGATGCCCTGGGCCGAGCTCATCGCGCCGACGAGGCCGGTGCCGCCGTCGAACTCGCGGGTGGCGTAGATCGGGATGAGCCCCATGAACGGGATGAGGGTGAGGTTGACGAGGATCGCGATCACGACCCCGTGGAAGCAACCGGGGGCGATCCGCAGCGCCCGCCATCCGCCGACGAGCCGCTCGGTGATCGTACCGTCGACACCGCCGAGGGGCTGGAACGTGCGCCGCAGCGACCAGACGGCCGCCGACAACCCGACGAAGCTGAGCGCGTTGAAGCCGATCGTCCAGGCCGGCCCGACGGCGGCGGCGAGCAGCGTGCCGAGCATGGGGCCGACGATGCGCCCCCCGTTCCAGGAGTACACGCCGAGCGAGATCATCGCGAGCAACTCGTCGGGTTCGACGAGGTCGGGCAGCATCGCCTGGTACGACGGTGCGCCGAGCGCACCGGCGGCGCTGGCCACCAGGATGATCGCGGTGAGCACCGCCGGTTCACGCACCCCGGCGCCGAGCACGATCGCGAGCGCTGTCGTCATCGACGCCTGCAGGAGCAACGCCGAGGCGAAGACGCGGCGTCGGTCGAAGCGATCGGCGAGCAGCCCGCCGATCGGTGAGGCGATGCCCTGTGGCATGAACGTCGCGAGCGCCACGAGACCGGTCTGCACGGCCGAGCCGGTGTCGCGGGCGACGAGGCTGCCCACGACGATCAGCTGCACCCAGGTGCCGATGTCGCTCACGAGCGCGGCCGACCACAGCAGTCGGACGGCGCGATGGCGCAAGGGGCGGAAGGGATGCGTACTCACGGCGGACGAGAACATATCGGCACCGACCGGTGTCGAAACGAGCGGATTGCGCGTCACCGGACACGACGTCGGTCACACCCCCGACGGTTCTCACCGACTCTTCACCTTCCTCGGACTCTTTGCGCACACAACGTCTGTCAGACTCTGCCGATGTCTCGCCCGGCCAAGATCATCGCTGCCGTCCTCGCCGTCGTCGTGCTCGGCGTCGGCGCCGTGTACGGCTACATCCTGTTCGTCAAGGAGGACGCCCCCGACGCACTCGACTCGGGCGACCTCGACGACGCACTCGGCGGCTCGGACACGACCGCCGGGGCCGAACCCGATGCCACGACGGGCACCGACGCGGCCACCGACGCGGCCACCGACGCGGCGACCGCCACCACGACGGCCACCGGCGGCGACACCGGCGACGTGAGCGGCGCCTGGGCGATCACGCAGGACTCCACGCTCGGCTACCGCGTCGACGAGGTGCTCGGCGGTGTCGACACCGAGGGCGCCGGGCGCACCAACCAGGTGACGGGCACGCTCACCATCGAGGGCACGTCGGCGACGGCGGCCGAGTTCACCGTCGACATGGCGTCGGTCACCAGCGACAGCAGCCGTCGCGACGGCCAGTTCCGCGACCGGATCATGAGCACCGACGAGTTCCCCACCTCGACGTTCGTGCTGACGGCTCCGATCGAGTTCGGCTCGATCCCGGCCGAGGGCGAGCAGATCACGGCCGGCGCGACCGGCGACCTCACCTTGCGAGGCGTCACCCAGTCGGTCACCTTCGACGTGACCGCGCAGATCGAGGGCGGCCGGATCGGTGTGCTCGGCTCGATCCCGATCGTGTTCGACGAGTGGTCGATCCCCGAGCCGTCGAACGGTTTCGCGACCGTGAAGGACGAGGGTCTGCTCGAGTTCGTGCTCGTGTTCGAGCGAGCATGACCCTCGTCGTCAGTCGACGACACCGTGCGCAGCGGCGAACTCGCGCACACGTGCCTTCTCGTGCTCGAACGCGTTCGGATCGGCCAGTCGCAGCTCGGCCACCCGGGTGACCCAGCGCCGAGCGTCGTCGTCGAGCGGGACGCGCGCCACGAAGGCATCGGTGAGCGAACGGCGGATCCGACCCACCAGCGGCCGCAGCAGGACGGGCACGGCGTCGGGCGAGCTGGTCGCCATGATCAACCAGCTGTACATCACGTCGGCCAGCGGATCACCCACCGCGACATTGCTCCAGTCGATGATCACCGGCCCGCGCGCCGTGACGATCACGTTGTCCGGATGGAGGTCGAAGTGCAGCACCGAGTCGCCCTCGCCGATCCGGCGCAGGTCGAGCCCGCCTGCCGGCACCCGGTGCACCAACGACTGCAGCTCGGCGAGCCGACGCCCGATCGAGGCCGCTCGCCACGGCCTCGAGCGCAACGACTCCATCATCGTCGGTCCATCGAGGCGCTCCATCACCATGTCGTCGCCGTCCGCCGAGAACACCTCGGGGACCGGGACGCCATGGGCGCGCAGATGCTGCATCGCGCGTGCCTCCGCCTCGGCCGAGGCGCGAGGCGAGCGGTAGCGCCGCAGCACCCGGCCGTCCCCGAGGTCGAACACGTCGGCGGCCCGGCCCCGACCGATCAGTCGCAGCTCGGTCATCTGCTGCACCGTATCGAGCCCGGGCGTCAAGCGGCTCGGTAGCGTTCCCCACATGTCGATCGCGCAGCTGCTCGCCGGGTCGCCCGGCCTGTATCTCGGGCCCGGCGGCGGCCTCGAGAGTGGACCGTTCCTCGCCCGGATCTCGGTCAGCACGCTGCCGAACGGCGGGGTGGCGATCGACTACGAGGCGACGTCGCGCGACGAGGGCCTGCAGCACGCCGAGCACTCGCTGCTGTCGGCGGGTCCCGATGGGTGCGATCGCCTGTACGTCGCCCACCTCGAGTCGCCGTTCGTCACCGAGCTGGTGGCGTCCGAGCCGGGGTCCTCCCGATTCGTGCAGCCCCGGCCCGCCGGCCCGTACGCGATGGAGGTGGTGCTCCACGTCCCCGAGCCCGACCACCTCACGTATGCGTGGTGGTGGGCGCCGGCAGGCGAGGCGCCGATCGAGCAGTCGAAGGCCGAGACCCGCCGCGTGACGAATCCCCGCCCTTCGTGAGCCGAATGCGCACCGGCTGCGCATCTCGCTCACGGACCCAGCACTTCCGTGAGCCGGATGCGCACCGGCTGCGCATCTCGCTCACGAAGCGACCCGGCTCAGGTGACCGTGGGTTGGCTGCGGGCCCAGGCGCCGGCGAGCGCGGCGTACCGGCCCCCGAGCGCGACGAGCTCGTCGTGCGTGCCGAGCTCGACCAGCTTGGCGTGGTCCACCACGGCGATCCGGTCCGCTCGACGCACGGTCGACAGGCG
Organism: Acidimicrobiaceae bacterium; assembly: GCA_020637235.1. Lineage (GTDB taxonomy): Bacteria > Actinomycetota > Acidimicrobiia > Acidimicrobiales > Ilumatobacteraceae > VFMC01. Next base: position 6,628 of record JACJWG010000027.1, read on the forward strand.
GTGCGCCACCACGATCACCGTGCGGCCGGTCATCAGCGTCTCGAGCGCCCGCTCGACCACCGCTTCCGTGCCGGGGTCGAGGTTGCTCGTCGCCTCATCGAGCACCAGCACCGCCGGATCCACCAGCGCCGCACGGGCGAGCGAGATGAGCTGGCGCTCCCCCGCCGACAACCGCGAACCACGCTCGCGCACCTCGGTCTCGAGGCCGTCGGGGAACTCGTCGAAGCGTTCGAGGGCACCGATCCGATCGAGCGCAGCGGCCACCTCGTCGTCGGCCGCCGACGGCTTGGCGATCCGGATGTTGTCGCGGATCGTGCCGCCGAACAGGAACCCCTCCTGTGGCACCACCACGATCCGCTCGCGCAACGACGCCATCGACGCGACCCGCAGGTCGATCTCGCCGAAGGTGACGTAGCCGTCGGTCGGGTCGTACAGGCGTGACAGCAACTTGGCCAGCGTGCTCTTGCCCGCGCCGGTGGGACCCACCAACGCGAGACGCTCCCCCGGTGCCACGCTGATCCGCACGTGCGACAGCGCGCTCCGCTCGGCGCCGTCGTAGCGGAACGTGAGGTCGTGCGCTTCGAGCGCGCCGCGCGCGGGCAGGGTGACGGGGTGCGGGTGCTCGGCCACGTCGGGCACGGCGTCGATCAGGCCGTACAGCTTGTGCAACGACGCGGCGGCCGACTGCACCGTGTTGTACAGCTGCGACAGCTGCTGCACCGGCTCGAACAGGTTGGCGAGCAGCAGGACGAACGCAGCCACCGTGCCGACCTCGATGCTGCCGTTGTGGCTGAGCCAGCCGCCCACACCGATCACCACCGCGATCGCGAACACGCCGACCCATTCGACGAGCCCGAAGTACCACACGCTCACCCGCACGCTGTGCAGATGGCTGCCGTACAGCGCCCGGTTCGAGCCGTGGAAGCGGCGGATCTGTTCGTCCTGGCGGTCGTAGGCCTGGATGACCCGGACACCCGAGATGCCCTCCTGCAGCGACGAGAGGTTCTGCCCGACCTTCTCGCGCACGTCGAGATACGCCTTGTTCGACTGGCGCTGGAACCGCACCGACGCGGCCACGATGATCGGCAACACCAGCAGCACCACCAGGGTGAGCTGCCAGCTGAGGACGGCGAGCGTGATCAGCGTGAACACCAGCAGCAGCCCGGCCGCGACGAACTGCAGCAGCCCCCACTGGATGAGCTCGCCCATGCTCTCGATGTCGGCGGTCATGCGTGACACGAGCACGCCCGCCTTGTTGCGGTCGTAGAAGGCCATCGACTGCGCCTGCAGACGATCGAACACGCGCACGCGCAGGTCGCGCAGGAACCCCTCGCCGGCATTGTTGATCGCGAGGTACTGCTGGCGACCCGCGAGGTAGTTGATGATCACCACCACGACGTAGGCGATGATCGCGGTGTTCAGCGCCGACACGCTCCCCGACCCACGACCGGCGCCGAGACCCTCGTCGGTGGCGTACTTCACCAGCAGCGGGCCGGCGACGGTGCAGATCGTGGTGATCGTGACGAACCCCATCGCCGAGTACACGAAACGCTTGTAGGGCATCGCGAACTCGATCGAGCGTCGCAGCACACGGCTCGTCTCCTCGCGATCGAGACGGTCCTCGTCACTCAACGCGGAGGCAGCCCACATCAGCCGATCACCTCCTCGTCGGCCTGCTCGTCGGCCTGCTCGTCGGCCTGCTCCTCGTCGCGCAGCGCAGCGAGCACCTCGCGGTACCGCTCGCTGGTGGCGAGCAGCTCGTCGTGCGTGCCGGTGGCCGCCACCCGCCCGTCGTCGACGAGCACCACGGTGTCGGCCAGCGCGATGGTGCCCGGCCGGTGGGCGATCACGATCGTCGTTCGGCCCCGCATCACCGTGGCCATCGCGTCGCGGATCTCGTGTTCCTTCGACGGGTCGACCGCACTGGTGGCGTCGTCGAGCACCAGCACCCGCGGGTCTGCGAGGATCGCCCGGGCGATGGCGATGCGCTGGCGCTGCCCGCCGCTCAGGGAGAAGCCGCGTTCGCCGATCACGGTGTCGTACCCGTCGGGCAGCTGGGTGACGAAGTCGTGCGCGCCGGCGAGCATCGCGGCCCGGTGCACGTCGTCGATCGGTGCGTCCGGCCGGGCGAAGGCGATGTTGCCGATCACGGTGTCGTTGAACAGGAACGTGTCCTCGAACACGATGCCGACGGCGTGGCGCAGGTCGGTGAGACGCAGGTCGCATACGTCGACGCCGTCGATCTGCACCTTGCCGTCCTGCACGTCGTAGAACCGTGTGAGCAGCCGCGCCACCGTGCTCTTGCCGCTGCCCGTCGCGCCCACCAGCGCCACCGAACGACCCGGTTCGATCGCGAGGTCGAACCCGCGCAGCACCGGCGCGTTCGGGTCGTAGCCGAACGTGACGTGGCGGAAGCGCACCCCGCCGACGGGTGGTTCGGCGGGCAGCTGCCGCGGTTTCGGGGGGTCGTCCACCTCCGGCACGGTGTTCAGCACCTCGGTCACGCGCAGCAGTGCCGCTGCGGCGCGCTGGCCGAAGGCGACGGTCATGCCCAGGCTGCGCAGCGGGGCGACGAGCAACACGATGTACTGGAAGAACTCGAACATCTCGCCATAGGACATGTCGCCGTTCAGCACCCGGTGCCCGCCGATGCCCAGCACGGCGATCATGCCGAGGTTGGGCAACAGGTCGAGCGCCGGCAGGAACGTGCTGCGCACCCGCGCCGACTGGAGCGACTCGCGCCGGATGTCGTCGGCCTCGACACGCAGCTTCTCGGCCTGCACCGATTCGGCGCCGAAGCCCTTCACGACACGCACCCCGCTGACGGACTCCTCCACCACGGTGGCGAGTTGCGCCTGCTCGGCCTGCACCGCCAGCACGGCAGGATGGATCGTGCGTGAGAAGCGCTGCGCCAGCAGGTTCACCACCGGCAGTGGCGCGAGGGCGACCAGCGCGAGCAGCGGCTGTGACGTGAACAGCACGATCACGACGGCGACCACCATCGCGAGGTTCGACGCCGTGAGCGGGATCATCACCACGAAGCCCTGGATCTGCTGCATGTCGCTCGACGAGCGGCTCATCAGCTGACCCGTCTGGGTGTGGTCGTGGTACCCGACGTGCAGCTTCATGATGTGCGCGAACAACTGCTCGCGCAGGCGGGTCTCGGTGAGCCGGCTCTCGCGGAACGCCACCCACCGGCGCCAGCCGGAGAACACGCCGGCGACCACGGCCATCGCGGCGATCAGCCCGGTCCAGAACCACAGCGACTCGCGTCCGATCACTCCTCGATCGACCGCGATGCGGGTGAGGCGCGGCACCGCCACCTTGCTGGCGCTCCAGGCGAGACCGATCACCATGCCGGCCACGAGCCCCCGGCGCTGCTCCCACAGCACCCGGCGCAGCAGCGGCCAGCCGGAGGTGGGGTGCGCGGGGTCCATCACCGCCGACACTAGAGGGCGTCCCCGGTGATCTGCCGAGCCGATGCGCCCGACCTGGAGCAAGCCCCTACGATCGGGACATGGACCTGCTCGCCTGGGTGGTGGTCGGCTTCGTCGCCGGTGCGATCGCCCGTTGGATCGTGAAGGACGAACGGCGAGGGTGTCTGTACACGATCGGCGTGGGCGTGCTCGGTGCGCTCATCGGCGGCGGACTCGTACGTGCCGCCGGGTGGGACAACACCCGCACACGCTTCGGTGTGTCGGTGCTCACGGCGATCGTCGGTGCCGTGCTGCTCCTGCTGGTGCTGCAAGCGCTCGCCGGTCGTGGACCCCGGAGGCCACCGCCGCGCCGCTGATCGACCGGTGGATCGTCAGAGGTCGTGTTCGGTGCGCACCCGGCCGACGATCTCGCCGAGCGAGGCCGACGATCGCGACGACTCGACCGCGAACTCGACGCCGGCCCGCCGCAGCCGCACGAGGTGTTCGGCGTCGGTGGCGACGGCCACGGTGCGCAATGCCCGGCGACGGCTCGCCGACACGGTGCGACGCAGGGTGCGGGTGTCGTCGTCGACGTGACGATCGTCGTCCAGCACGCAGAACTCGGCCTCGGCGACCTGCACCTCCGCAGCGTCCCAGCGGGGGACCGAGAACCACACGCCGAGGTCGCGCAGCCGGTCGACCGCGGTCGACTCGAGTTCGCCGCGTGGCCGGCGGTCGAGCTCGAACACGAAGCCCTCGGGCGTCAGGCCCTGCTCGTCGAGCCGGTCGAGCAGACCGTCGACGAACTCCGCCGACTCGAGGCTGCTGGCACCGATCGGCACCGCGAGCCACGGCTCGTCGCACTGCAGTCCGTGTACGACCGAGGGGAGGTGGCGTGCGGCCGACTCGACGACGTAGCGGTCGAGGTCGTCCGCGATGCCCCCGGCTGCGGCTGCGCGACGGAGCCGCCGGTGGTGTTCGTCGGCGTCGGGGCGTGCGGCGTCGGGGCGTGCGGCGTGGCGCGGATCGACGCCCGGATCGGACGGCCACTGCGGGCACATCCGGATCCCGACGACGACGCTGTCGGTGAGTCGCCGGACGGGTGCGTACGCGAAGCGGATCGAGCCGGTCGCGAGCATCGCCGGCAGCGCCCGTGCATCACGCCCGACCGTGGGCCGGCCAGCTCGACGGCGGGCCCCCGGACGCCGGCCGCTCCGACGCCGGTCGGCCCACCATCGGCGCACGCCGATCAGCACCTTGCGTCCGTCTGCCCCACGCACGCGGCGAGTGTAGGAGTCCCGAGGGGTTCGGCGGAGGCCCGACTCGGGGGGTGTGTCACGACAACAGGTCGCGGACGCGGTCCTTCGGCCGCCCGATGATCGCCGTGGCCTCCGTCACGACCACGGGGCGCTGCAGCAACTGCTTGTGGCGCACGAGCAGATCGACCACCTGGGCCGGTGTGGCGGCATCGGCATCGGTGAGGCCGAGTTTGGTCCACATCGCGTCGCGCCGGACCAGGTCGGTGACGGGATCCTCCAGCTTGGCGATGATCGACTCGAGCGTGGCGGCGTCGGGTGGTGTCTTCAGATAGAGGACGATCTCGGCGTCGACCCCCAGTTCCTCGGCAATGCGCACGGCATTGACGGAGGAGTTTCAATTCGGGTTGTGGTAGATGGTGACGTCGGCCATGCGCCGATCGTAGGCGCCATCAGCGCTCCTCGACCAACAGACTCTGGCAGCTCCGCCCGACCCGCCCGGCGACGTCGAACAGCGCCGACTCGGCCAGGCCGGCCCCGAGATCGCCGTACCACGACGCGGTCCGCATCCCGATCCACTCCCCCACCACCGGGCGCAGCAGATGGAGCGTGAGGTCGGGGTTGATGTAGAGGTACCGGTCGTGGGGCAGCGAGCCCGACACGCCGTTGCCGAAATCCGCCGCTGCGGCGGCCCGCTGCGCACCCGACGGCTCCTCGCCGGCCACCACCGGCGCCAGGAGCCGGATCCACACCTCCACCGGTCCCGGCTCGAGCCACGAGCCGGTGAGGAAGCGGTGCTCGCAGGCATCGCGATGGAACGCCGTCTCCTCGCCGGGGGCGAAGGTCATCCGCTCGGTGGTCGCACGCTCGGGTGGGGCGAGCGGTACCGCCGGCGCGAGGTGCGCGGCCGCAGGGACGGCGACCGCCTCGCGTCGGATCCGAAGTGCCCGGATGTGAGCGACGTCGGTGTCGCCGTCGCGCAGCACGGCGGCGACGAGCGACACCTTGCGTCCGGGGCGCTCGACGACGGTGTCGAGTGCCAGCGGCCGCAGGACCGGCACGGGTCGGGTGAGCTCGATCGTGCAACGGGCGAGCTGCCAGATGTCGCGGTCGCTCGCCGGCGCCGGACCGTCGACAGGGACGCGCTCGACGGCGCGCACGAGGAGTGCCGACACCGGACCGCCGTGGCAGTGGCGGCGATCCCACGGGCCGCGGCTCAGCTCGGTCGGCACCCACTGATCGCCGTCGCGGTGGAAGAGCTCGGTCGCATCCATCGTCGGGACCCTACCGAGGACGGTGTGTGACACCGGCGCCGTAGTCTGCACCTGCTTCCCCCGGAGCCACGCAGCGTCGATCCCGCGCCCTCGGCGCCGACGCGTCCTCTCGGAGGTCGCCATGACCCATCACCGCCCCCACCACGAGCGTCGCGATCGCGGCCTCGGCCACGGCGCCGAACACCCGGGTCCGCCGGATCGCGCCCGACGCCGAGGATCCCGAGCCGGCTCGTCGTCCACCTCGCGCCGATCGGTTCGAGTCGACGACCACGCATCGTCCCGCGGACCGCGTCTGTCGTCGGCACGGGTGCCCCGCGCCGGCGTCGATCCACTCCGCGACGCCGACGACGCGCTCGCGTTGGTCGAGGCCACGATGACCCTGCCGCTCGCACCCGAGACGATCGTCGTCTGCCTCGATCAGCAGCGACGTGGCAGCCGGCTGCTGATCGTCGAATCGTCCGACGGTGCCGAATTGCCCTGGCTGCTCGGCCGCATCTGCGACGTGCGGCTCGAACCGGGCGACGTGGCGCTGGTGGTGGCCTCGGTGCGACCCGGCGGCGCGATGGTGGCCGCCGATGCCGACCGCTGGCTCGCCGCCAGCGAGACACTCGCGCACCGAGGACTCGAGCTGGTCGAGTGGTTCGTCGTGGGCCACAGCGGCGCCGCGTGTCCTCGCGCCCTCGTCGGCGAGCCCGAACGGTGGTGAACCGCTCAGGTCGCCCGGCGTCGGGCGGCGGGGCTCAACCGCAGGCCCGATGCCACCAGCCGGCGCAGCAACTCGCGGCTCGACACCGCATCCGCACCCGCCTCGAGCATCTGCTCGCGGTACTCCTCCGGCACGTCGTAGTGATCACCGTGGAACGCCCGCCGCGGCAGACCCGCCGCCGCCGCGAACTCGTGCAACTCGTCGAGGCTCACGTCGCTCGCCAGATGGCTCCAGCGTCGCTCGTGCCGCCACCACCGGGGTTCGTCGATCATCAGCGACACCACCCCAATCTGCCACGCCGCCGCGCCGCGCCGTACGCTCGGCCTCGTGACCGCACCCGAGGCCGAGCTCCGCCGCGTGTGGCACCGCATCGCCGGTCGCCGGGCCGAGGCGGTCCTCGACGGGGTGCTCGCCCGCCACCGCGAGCCCCATCGGCGCTACCACACGGCCACGCACGTGATGTGGGTGTGCCGGCACGTCGACCGACTGGCGTCGGCACACCTGGTCGCCGACCTCGATGCGCTCCTCGCCGCCGCCCTGTTCCACGACGCCGTGTACGACCCGACGTCGGCGACCAACGAGGCCGACAGCGCCGCCCTCGCCGATGCCCGGCTCGCCGAGCTCGGCTGGTCCGGCGATCGGCGATCCGACGTGCGTCGGTGGATCCTCGCGACGGCCGACCACGCCGCACACACCGACGACCCCGCGACGGCCGTGCTGTGCGACGCCGACCTGGCGATCCTCGGCGCCCCGGCCAACGAGTACCTCGCCTACGTCACCGGGGTGCGCGCCGAGTACGCACACGTCGCCGACGACGCATGGCGCACCGGGCGGACACGGGTGGTGGGGCACTTCCTCGGTCGCTCGAACATCTACGCGACGTCCACCATGCGCGACGAACGCGAGCACCGGGCACGGGCCAACCTCACGGCCGAGGTGGCGAGCCTGCGCTGAGCCGGAGCCCGGAGCCGGACCCGGGCGCAGGTCAGTGGTGGCAGCCGCAGCTGCTGCCGCACACCCCGCCGGAGGTGGCCGGGCCGGCCGACGGCGCCACGCCGCCGCTCGTGCCGCCCACGTTGGCGAACACCGACAGCAGGCGCACCGAGTCGACGTGTCCGTCGGGGCAGGGTGCAGGGGCGTTCGAGTCGTTCATCGGGCGGCGCAGCTCGAAGCTCTGGTCACAGGTGCGGCAGCGGTACTCGTAGAGCGGCATCGGCCGGAGTGTAGATCTGCGTCGGCGGCGATGGCGTGGTTGACTGGCGTCGTGACCGAGATCGTGACCCTGCCGGCGCGCACCGACCCCGAGCTCGACACCGAGCACGTCCCCCAGACGGGCGAGCCGACCGCTGCCCACATCGTGAAGACGAAACGGGGCGAGAACGCCGCGGCCAAGGTGCTCGAGGCCCGCATCTACGGCACCCCGCTCGAGGCGCTGTGCGGCTACGTGTGGGTGCCGTCGCGAGATCCGAAACAGCTCCCGATCTGCGAGGAGTGCAAGTCGATCTACGAGACCTACCGCATGTTCAACGACGGCCTGAACGACCGCCCGTCGGAGTGAGGTCGCGATGACCGAGGCCCGCACCGAGGTCCTGCGGATCCGCGAGGCGGTGCGGGCAGTGCTGATCGACCCGGACGACCGGGTGCTGCTCGTGCGGTTCGAGTTCCCGGCCGGCACACGCTGGGCGATGCCCGGCGGCGGCGTCGAACCGGGCGAGGACCCGAGCGTGGCGCTGCGCCGCGAACTGCTCGAAGAGGTCGGTCTCGACGACCCGGCGATCGGCGCGCACGTGTGGGACCGGCTCGCGATCATCCCGTTCCCGAATGGGATGTGGGACGGTCAGCGCGAGCGGTTCCACCTGGTGCGCACCCACCGGTTCGACCCCACACCGATGTTCACGCCCGAGCAGCTCGCGGCCGAGCTGGTGTTCGAGCTGCGGTGGTGGACCCTCGACGAGATCGTGGACGCCGTCGATGCCGGCGTCGTGTTCGCCCCCCGCACCCTGTCCGATCACCTCGCTGCGCTGCTCGCGGGGCGAGTGCCGAATGCACCCGTCGACGTCGGGCTCTGACCCGTAGAGTCGCTCGCCGTGCCGGACCTGTCGACCATCGCCGCCTTCGCCCTCGCCTCACTGCTCTTGCTCGTGATCCCCGGCCCCGCCGTGATCTACATCCTCAACCGCTCGGTCAGCGACGGGCGCGAGGTCGGGTTGGCTGCCGTGGCCGGCCTCGAACTCGGCAACCTGGTGCACGCGATCGCTGCTGCGGCCGGGCTGTCGGCGGTGCTGGCCACGTCGGCCGCGGCGTTCAACACGGTGAAGTGGCTCGGGGCCGGCTATCTGGTGTTCGTCGGCGTACGCACCCTGATGCGCCCGCCGGCACCACCCACCGGCGACGCGTCGGGCGTGAGCATCGGCCGTGCGTTCGGTCAGGGCATCGTCGTGAACGTGCTCAACCCCAAGGTCGCGCTGTTCTTCTTGTCGTTCCTGCCCCAGTTCATCCACACCGACGACGGTCGGGCCTGGACGCAGGCACTCAGCCTGGGCGTCGTGTTCGTCGCGATCGGCTGTGTCACCGACAGCATCTACTCCCTCGCGGCGAGCAGCATGCGGCACGTGCTGCTGCGCGGGCGCGCGCTGGGCGTCGTGCAGCGTTGGGTGGCCGGCACGGTGTTCATCGGCCTCGGCCTGATGGCCGCCACCACCTCCGCGAGCCACGGCGCCACTCGCCCCACCGGCGGCTGAGTGGCATCCTGGCGTCGTGCTGTTCACCGCCGACGCCTGGCCCGGACTCGCCGACGGATCGATCACCCTCACGTTCCGCACCTGGACCCGACCCCAGGCGCGCACGGGCGGGCGGTACCGGGTGGCCGGGCTGCTCCTCGAAGCGGTCGACGTGCGGCAGGTGCCGGCCGGTGACGTCAGCGACGACGAGGCCCGCCGCGCCGGGGCGCCCGACGCCGTATCACTGCTCGCTCGCATGGGCGTCGACGATGTCGGACAGCTCGTGTGGCGGGTGGAGTTGCGCCACCTGGGGGACGACGACCGGGTGCAGCGCCGTGCCGATGCCGACCTGGACGAGGCGGCGATCGACGACCTCCGTGCTCGTCTCGACCGGCTCGATCGGCGCGCCGGCGAGCCGTGGACCCGGACGACGCTGCGCCTGATCGAGCGCTACCCGGGCATCGTGTCGACGGCGTTGGCCCGCCACGCCGGCAAGGAGCGTCAGGTGTTCAAGACCGACGTGCGCAAGCTGAAGGAGCTCGGCCTCACCGAGAGCCTCGAGGTGGGCTACCGCCTCTCGCCGCGAGGCGAGGCGGTGCTGCGGGCCCTCGGGTGACCACGCCGGCGCCGACCGACCGGGCGCGGGTCCTGGTGGTGTCGGACACCCACCTCGGCGACGGCCAGGCGTCGCGGCTCGTCGCCAGGCTCGGCTCGTTGCTCGACGGCGTCGACACCATCTTGCACGCCGGCGACGTGGTGCACGCGAGCGTGCTGGGTGCACTGGGCGAGATCGCGCCGGTGCACGCCGTGCTCGGGAACAACGACCACGGGCTCCGGCTGCCCGAACGCACCGTGGTGGCGCTGGCCGGACGGACGATCGGCATGGTGCACGACAGCGGCTCGTCGAGCGGGCGGGCAGCCCGGCTGCGGCGGATGTTCCCCGTCGCCGACATGGTGGTGTTCGGGCACTCGCACATCCCGTGGCACGAGGTGCACACCGACGACCGCCGGCATGCGCAGCACCACCTGAACCCGGGCTCGGCGATGCAGCGCCGCAGCCAACCGGTGTGCACGGCCGCGGTGATCGAACTCCGGCCCGACGGCATCGAGGTGTCGATCGTGCCGCTCGACGGGTGACCTCCGTGAGCGGGATGCGGCGTATGAGCGCATCCGGCTCACGAAGGGATCAGTGCAGCAGGCCCGACGGGGCGACGCCTGCGGCCTGCGCGGCGACGAGCCGCCGGCGCCCGGCGCGCACGGCCACGACCGCGGCCACGCCGGCGAACCCGCCGACGACGACGTAGGTGAGCCAGGGCAGTGCCTGGCCGGCGGTGAAGATGTACACGTCGGGGGCGAGGAACGCGGCGACGGTCGGCACCGCCCACGCGACGGCGGCGCGGTGTCGGCCGTCGAACAACGCGCCGATCACCTGCGCGCTGCACAGCCCGTACGGCAGTGACGACGACAGGTCGACCACCAGGTACCACAGCGGATCGACGCCGTAGTTCGACAGCCACGTCGCCACGGCGGCGCACCGCACCACACTCCAGACGAACACGGCCCCCAACCACGCGAGTGCGAGGCGATCGCGCCGGGAGCGGAAGAGCACCTGAGCAGGCTAGGGGTCCGATGCGCCGCCTCCGTGCCTCCCCCGATCGGGAATGAACCGTCGGTAGCGTGTCGGCCGTGTCCGACCCCGTGTCCGTCTCCGACGTGTCCGCCGCCGACCTGTCGGTCTGCCGCTGCATCCACCTCCTCACCGCGAGCGGCATCGTCGTCGGCATGCTCGCGATCGTCGCGGTGCTCGACGAGTCGCCCCGCGCCGCAGTGCTGCTGCTGGTGCTGGCGCAGTTGATCGACGCGATCGACGGCCCGCTCGCCCGTCGCTTCGACATCCGCGCCGTGATCCCGAAGTACGACGGGTACGTGCTCGACCTGGTGATCGACTACGTCACCTGCGTGCTCGTGCCGGCCGTGTTCGCCTGGCAGTTCGGTGTCGTCGGCGACGGCCCGGCCGGACAGTTCGCGATCGCGGCGATGCTCGTCACCTCGGCGATGTGGTTCAGCCGGACCGACATGATGACCGACGACCACTGGTTCCGGGGCTTCCCGGGCGTGTGGAATCTGGTGGTGCCGACGCTGTGGTTGCTCGACACCCCGAACGAGGCGGCCGTCGGGGTGCTGCTCGTGCTGTCGGTGCTGTCGATGACCGACGTGGAGTTCGCCCACCCGGTGCAGGCACATCAGTGGCGTCGACCCAACCTCGTGTTCGTCACGATCTGGGTGGCGTCGATGACCGTGCTCACGATCACCTTCCCCGATCGCAGCGCGCTCACGGACGTCGCCCTGCTGCTCGGACCGGCGTGGACGCTCGGCTCCACGGCGATGCGGCACGTCGAGCAGCGACGGCTCGTCGCCGCGAGCCGTTGAACCGCTGTCCACACCGCTCGCCACACCGCTGGCCACACCGCTCGGCTGCGGCTCGACTTCGATTCGGCCGGGCGACTCCGCTACGAAGGCACGGATGACCGAACCCGTCCCGGCGCACCAGCACGCCCACACACACGCCCCACAGGCGGCCACCGTCCGCGAGGAGCGACAGCCGCCGCGGGAGGGCATCGACGAGGTCGCGCCCGGCATCCTGCGGCTGCAACTGCCGATCTCGCTGCCCGGCCTCGGGCACGTGAACTGCTACGCGATGGAGGACGCCCGCGGGCTCACCCTCGTCGATCCCGGGCTGCCCGGGCCGAAGACGTGGAAGGAGCTGCAGCGCCTGTTGCGTTCGGGCGGGTTCTCGGCCGAGCGGGTGCACTCGGTGGTGATCACCCACTCGCACCCCGACCACTTCGGCCAGGCGGGCAACTTCAAGCGACGCGCCGGCGCCGAGGTGATCACCCACCGCTCGTTCCGCACCTTCCTCGACCCCGAGGCCGAGGACCAGGAGTCGGCCGACGACATGGAGCTCGACGACCGCCCGGTGAAAGCGCAGATCGAGGCGCTGCGCGGCCAACCGCTGGCCGACGGTCCGCTCAACCGCACCACCCCCTGGGGTGGCGAGCGGCACATGATGCCGCGCTCGCGCCGGCTGCGGTACTGGGCGATGCGCAAGGCGGCCGGCAAGTTCGTGCCGGCCCCGTCGCCCACGCGCCGGGTGGAGGACGCCGACGTGCTCGAACTGGGCGGGCGGTCGTGGATCGCGGTGCACACCCCGGGCCACACGATCGATCACCTGTGCCTGTACGACCCGAACGACGGGGTGATGATCAGCGGCGACCACGTGCTGCCGACGATCACCCCGCACATCTCGGGTCTCGGCACCACCGTCGACCCGTTGAAGGACTTCTTCGACAGCCTCGACCGGATGACCACCTTCGCCGACGTGCGCACCGTGCTGCCGGCGCACGGCCTCGAGTTCGGCGACCTCGCCGGCCGTGCCGACGCGATCAAGCGCCACCACCACGAGCGGCTCGAGAAGCTGCGCGCCGCGTCGGACGAGCTCGGCCAGGGCACCGTGCACGAGTACATGCAGGTGCTGTTCCAGCAGCGTTCGTGGGGGCCGATGGCGGAGAGCGAGACGTACGCGCATCTCGAACACCTCCGCATCCTCGGCGAGGCCGACGTCGACGAGACCGGTCCGCTGCTGCGCTACAGCTTCACCTGATCGCTGCTCGATCCGAGCAGGACGGCGATCTCGCGGGCGACGTCGTCGGCGTGGAGGCGGGCCACCCAGTGGTCGTCGCTCGGGTAGCTCACCAGGCGGGCGTTCGGGAACAGTTCGGCCAGGTGTTCGCCGACGGGCAGCGGCGAGATGGGATCGTCGGCGGCCCACACCAGCAAGACGGGCACGTCGATGGAGCCGATGACGTCGGTGAGGTCGGCGGTGGGGGCGAACGCCCACTCGGGCGCGTCGGGGTGTGCCGCTCGCGAGCCCGGCCGCCAGTCGGTGCCGCCGAAGCGGCCGAGGTCGACGCCACCCGAGGTGACGGCGAGCACGAGGTGGGTGACTCGGTCGCGAGCGGCAGCAGCCACACGCACGGCCACGTACCCGCCCATCGACTGGGCCACCAGCGCCGATGGCCGGTCGAGCCGGTCGATCACGATCGACACGAGGTCGTCGTAGCTCTGCACCGCCGGATCGGGCGGGTTGCCGCCGAGGCCGGGCCAGCCGAGCAGGACGGCGTCGTGCGACGCCGCCAGCTGTGACGCGACGGGTTGCCAGAACACGGCGTCGCCCGACATGCCGGGGAGGAAGACGAGCTGCGCCACGCTCACCGCCCTGCCAGCGCAGCCACGACCGGGGCGAAACCGTCCGCATCGCGGATCGTGACGTGGCTCACGCCGATGCGGTCGCGGAGGCGGCCGAGCTTCTCGACCACCTGCTCGACCGAGCCGGCGAGCACGAACGGGGTGGCCTCGATCAGCTCGCGGGGCATCTGGAACCGCTCGACGAACTCGTCGAGCTTCGCCGCTGCGTCGTCGCCCACATGGCACGCCTGGACCAGGACCGACCGCTCGATCCGGTCGTCGCGATCGCCCGCGTCCTCGGCGAGCCATCGGGCGCGTTGTTCGACCTCCTCGATCGCGAAGCCGCCGCCGCTCGGCACGCCGCCTTCGCCGTGATGGAGGCCGGTGAACTGGAAGATGTCGGCGTAGCGGGCTGCCAGGCGCACGACGCGCCGGCCGTGTCCACCGATCAGGATCGGCACGTGCGCGGCGACGGGCACGACTCCGAACTGCTCGACGTGCACGTGGTGGTGTTCGCCGTCGAAGTCGCACGCACCGGTGTCGAGCAGCGACCGCAGCACCTCGAGCGACTCGCCGAAGCGGGTGACCCGCGGCCCGGGCGGCAGGATCGGCGAGCCGATCGATTCGTGCTCGCGCTCCATGTA
>JACJWG010000028.1 GCA_020637235.1 Acidimicrobiaceae bacterium
CCGATCGACACCGGGTGCTGATCTGCTGACACGAGCCCGAGCCATGCGGCGTCGTCGGCGAGATCAGTGGTGATCGCACGGTGCGCCGCCGCGGCGAGGGTCGACCAGCGAGCGGCGTCCACCGCACGGACGTGCACGTGGCCGTCCACGACGCACACCTCGTCGATCTCACCCGATGCGACGAGCGCGCCGAGCGCCGAGGACGGGTCCGGGCTGCGACGGCCGTCGCCGGCTGCGGTGAGCGTCGGGTGTCGCACCACCCATCGCACGGTCCGCGGATCGGCCGTGCGTTCGGCGTGCAGTCGCATCACCCCCGTCATGCGAGCACCGCCACCAGTGCGTGGGCGATGAGGGCCGCGACGTACGCCAGCGCGAGCATCGAGCCGACGGCGATCGCCGGCCAGCGCCACGAGTTGGTTTCGCGTCGTAGCACCGCCACCGTCGATGTGCACTGCAGCGCGTAGACGAAGAACACCAGCAACGCCGCGACCGTCGGCCCGTCGAACACCGGGTCGCCGTCGTCGTCGCGCAGGTCGCGCAGCCGGTCGCCGAGGGTGGCCTCGTCGCCGGCCGTGGTGATCGCCAGGGTGCTGACGAACACCTCGCGGGCGGCGAGGCTGCCGATGATCGCGACGTTCGCCCGCCAGTCGAAGCCCATCGGAGCGAACATCGGTTCCATTCCCCGCCCGATCCGCCCGGCGATGCTGTGCTCCATCTGGTGGCTCGCGGCCCGTGCCTCGTCGTACGACGGTGGCGCATCGGTGGACGGGAAGCGCAACAGCCCCCACAGGACGATCGTGGTGAGCAGGATCACCGTGCCGGCCTTGCGCACGAACGACCAGACGCCGTCCCACACCTGCAGCGCGATCGACCGCGACGTGGGCCAGCGATAGGGCGGCATCTCCAGCAACACCGGGCTCGACGCGTCGGACCTGGTGGACCACGACAGCACGCCGGCGTACAGCAGACCCGACACCGCGCCGAGCAGGTAGAGCCCGAACATCACGAGCCCCTGCGATCGGATGGGCCCGAGCACGCCGCGGTCGGCGACGAACGCGGAGACGAGCAGGGTGTACACCGGGAGCCGTGCCGTGCAGGTCATCAACGGCGCGGCCATCATGGTCGCCAGGCGGCGGCGGTCGTTGGGGATGGTGCGGGCGGCCATGATGCCGGGGATCGCACACGCGAACGACGACAGCAGGGCGACGAAGCTGCGGCCCTCCAGCCCGAAACGACCCATCACACGATCGGCGAGGAAGGCCGCGCGCGCGAGGTACCCCACCTTCTCGAGCACGGCGAGCAGGCCGAGGAGGATGACGATCTGGGGGAGGAACACGAGCACACCGCCGACGCCGGCGACGACCCCGTCGGCCAGCAGTTCGCCGACGGTGTTCGGGAGCCAGGTGCTCACGCGACCCCCGAGGTCGGCGACGCGCCCGTCGATCCAGTCGACCGCCGGGGTGGCCAGGGTGAAGATCGACTGGAACAGCGCGAGCATCACGCCGACGAACACGAGCGACCCGGCGACCGGGTGCAACAGCACGGCATCGATGCGCCGGGTGCGCGTGTCGGCGCGGAGGTGCAGGTGCTCGTCGCCCGTGGCGCGCGCGAGCACGCTCTCGATCCACCCCGACCGCTCGAGGGTCCCCTCGGGCGGTGCCATCAGCGGGCGCGTCCACCGATCCGGACCGGCCAGCAGATGGCGCACGGCGTCGAGGCCGACGCCACGGTGACCGACGACACCGACGACGGGGATGCCGAGCGCGAGCGACAGCAGATCGAGGTCGAGTCCACCGCCGCGAGCCGCGAGTTCGTCGATCATGGTGAGCACCACGCAGGTCGGCCGGTCGAGCCGCAGCACCTCGGCCACGAGGAACAGCGAACGTTCGAGGGTGGTGGCATCGGCCACCATCACGATCGCGTCCGGTGGATCGATCCCCTCGATGCGTCCGTGGAGCGCATCCGCGACCACGGCCTCGTCGGGGCTGATCGGGTCGAGCGAGTAGGTGCCGGGGAGGTCGACCAGGCGGACGAGCCCGCCGTCGACCTCGACCGTGGCCTCGCGCCGGGTGACCGTGATGCCCGGATAGTTGGCCGTCTTCGATCGCAGCCCGGTGAGTGCGTTGAACAGCGTGGTCTTGCCGGCGTTCGGGCTGCCGATCAGGGCGATCTGGGCGAGGCCGCGGTGGCCGACGAGTGTGGATCCGTCGTCGTGGCAGGCCGTCACGACGCCACCTCGTCCACCGCGAATCGCACCTCCACGAGCGCGGCCGTGCCACGCCGGATGGCGAGGTCGGCACCACGCACGCGGTACACGGTCGGGTCGCCGAGCGGCGCTCGCCGTCCCACCTGGATCGTGGTGCCGGGCACGAACCCGAGCGCGCCGAGCCGGTGTCCCGTCGGTCCGTCGGCGACCGATTCCACGACGACGGTGGTCCCGGTCGGCGCCTCGTGCAGTTTCACGTAGGTTCGCTTAACACATGCGGCGGGGCCGGCACCAGGGCCGAAGGTGAGGTGTCCCTGCCGAGTCAGGTGCTCACGGCGACGTGCGCCGGGATCGTGCGGCGGAGCGCCAAGGTGGCCGCCACGCCGGCGATCGAGGCGCCGAGGGGGATGAGCCACACCAGCGTGAGCGAGCGGTCCATCACCAGGCCGCCGATGGTGTTCGCGAATCCCATGCACGCCTGGAACACCATGGTCGACAATCCGTAGTAGCGCCCCATCAGTTCGGGTGGGGCCAGGTCGGCGGTGAGCGGCTGGCGCACGGCGCCGAGGATCGCCTCGCCGAATCCACCGAGCACCTGGCCGATCGCCAGCAGGACGACGGCGACGCCGAGTGCCAGGTGCGGGGTGAGCACCATGAGGACGAACGCTGCGGCGAACCACAGGTTCATCACCGCGAGCCACCGCATCCGGTCGCCGCCCCGCACCCAGCGCAGGGTGGGGATCTGGGTCAACACCACGCTGGCGGCACCGAACGTGAACAGCACGCCGATGACCGCCTTGTCGATCCCGAGTTGTGAGGCGTAGACGGGCATGAAGGCGAACAGGAACCCGAAACCGAGCGCCACGGCGACGTCGGTGCCGAGCAGCCGGACGAAGAACGTGTCGCGCAGCACCTCCCGAAACCCGGGCGTGGTGGCGATCTCGTCGCGCTCGACCCGACCGCTCGGCATGCCCGGCAGCGCCGCCAGGAACACGAGGTACGTCGCGACGTTCACGGCGAACAGCACCCGGAACGACGCCAGGTCCTCCTGGCGCACGAGGAATCCGCCGAGCACTCCGCCCAGCGCTGCGCCGAGGTTGAGCGACGCTCGCTGGAACGCCGACACCGCCGGCCGCATCTCCACCGGCACGATGAGCGACAGCAGTGCCGCCTGCGAGGGGAACCAGAGTGCGTTGCCCACGCCGAGCAGCACACTCACCGCCACGGCAGCGCCGAACGACTCGACGAAGGCGTAGCCGACACCGGCCGCGATCGACACCAGGCAGCCGGCGGTCAGCGCCCGGCGGGCTCCGAAACGATCGCTGATCGACCCGGCGGCCGGGGTGAGCAGCACCATCGTGAAGCTCATCGACCCGACGGCCAGCCCGGCCTGCCCGAGCGGGATGCCACGGACCTCGTGGAAGTAGATGAGCACGAAGCCGAACAGCGCGGCCGAGCCGATCATGTTGACGACGATCGCCGCGAAGAGCCGTTGGATCGCCGGCTCGAAGCTGCGGATGCCGTGGTCGGACACGGGCGACAGGGTACGGGTGGGGTCCCGTGGACGATCCACCGATTTCGGTCGCCGTCCGGTCATGCTGCGTCGATGAGCCGTGACACCGTTCGTTCCGACGCCGCACCTGCAGCGATCGGTCCGTACTCGCAGGCCGTGCGCACCCCGGGCGGCCTGCTGTTCCTCGCTGGGCAGACGCCGATCGATCCGGCCACGGGCCGCCTGATCGACGGCGACGTCGGCGAGCAGACGCGCCGCTGTTTCACGAACCTCTTCGCGGTGCTCGCTGCGGCGGGTGCCGGCCCCGAGCACGTGCAGAAGGTGAACGTGTACCTCACCGACATGACCGACTTCGCGGCGATAAACGAGGCGTACGCCGAGCAGTTCGCGGCCCCGTTCCCGGCACGCACCACGGTGGCAGTGGCCGCCCTGCCGCTCGGTGCACGCGTGGAGATCGAGCTCGTCGCACTCGATCCGGCGGTCACGCGTTGATCAGGTAGATCCAGTCGAGGTACAGGTTCGACACCCAGATCCGGTTGGTCGCCGGGTGATGGGTGAGGCCGGTGGGTTCGTCGCCGAGCGGGATGATCGTGCCGACGGCGCCCGTGCCCGGATTGACGCTCACCACGGCGTCGTTCAGCGGGAGCGACACCCACAGCTTGCCGTTCGCCAGGATCACGTCGTACGGCGAGTAGCTCGCGCCGACGGACACGGTCGACACGACGGTGTTGTTCGACGGGTTGATCTTCGACAGCGTGCCCGAGCCGTAGTTCGCGACCCACAGGTACGTGCCGTCGGACACCATGTTGTACGGCTTGTTCCCGACGCTGATGGTCTGCAGCACGTTGCCCGTCGATGGGTCGATGCGCATCACACGACCCGGACTCGTCGTGTTGCGGCTCACCCAGATGCTGCCGAACGCCATCGTCATCTCGCTCGCGCTGCCGGCGTTGATCGTCTGGGTCACCTGCAGGGTCGACGTGTTCACCCGCTGGATCTGTCCGAGGTTCATGTTCGCGACCCACAGATCGGTGCCGTTCGCCACCATCCCGTACGGCGAGCCGCCGAGGTTCAGTGTGGCCGTGACCGCGTTGGTGGACATGTTGATCCGCGACACCGTGCCGGCGTAGAAGTTCGACACCCACAGCGTGGTGCCGCTCTGGGCGAAGCTGGTGGGCCCGAGCCCGACAGTGATGGTGGCGAGGGTGGTGCCGGTGGCGGGATCGATGCGCGACACGGTGCCGCCGTCGTTGGCCGCCCACATGTGCGTGCCGTCGAACCAGGTGTTGTAGGGCGTCGGGGTGGCGACGGCGCCGACGATCTGGTTCTTGGTGATCGCCGTCGACGCCGTGCTCGCCGGACCGGTGCCGACGGCGTTGGTTGCCGTGACGGTGAAGGTGTACGACGTGCCCGGGGTGAGACCGGTGAACGCGCACGAGGTGGTGGTGCTGGTGCACACCGCGCCGCCCGGGGCAGCCGTGACGGTGTAACCGGTGACCGGTGAGCCGCCGTCGTCGGCCGGGGCGGTCCAGGTGACCGTCACGACCTCTCGCGTCTGGGTGGCGGCGGCGTTGGCGGGCGCCGCCGGGGCGAGTGCGACGCCCCACTTGAGCCGCAGGTACTGCTCCACCTGGCGGCGCTCGGTGGCGGTGAGCGCTCGGTCGAACAGCACCACCTCGGCCACGTCGTGATCCGACGTCGACGTCTGGGTCGCATGCCGGCCGATGGTGAGGGCACGCTGCGTCTGGGTGCCGGTGATGGAGCTGGTGGCGATGGATCGGGCGTTGGACCACAGTACGAGTTCGCTCCCTGCCCGGTGGCCGGACAGGACGTAGGTCGTGCCGGCCACCGACGTGGCGGTGGACCCGGCCGTGTACTGGTATTGGGTGCCGTCGTCGGCGCGCACCTCACCGAGGTTGTAGGCGGTGATGCCGAACAGCGGTGTGTCGGCGGGCACCCGGTCGATGATCCTCGTGGGTGTGCCCGAGCGGCGGCGGGTGACGACGAACATGGTCCGGTCGCCGGTGATGCCGTACGGGTTCGCTGCGGGCGTGCCCTGCAGGATCGTCGTGCCGTTGAAGGTGATGACCGGCAGACCGTTCATCGTCTGGGCCGACGCGGTCGGAGCCTGCCCGCTGGGTGCCGACGTGTGGTTGTTGCGGCCCGACTTGTCGGTCCACGTGCTCACCGAGCCGGCGGTGCTGCCGGTCTCGCCGGCGACGCCCTCCACGCGGCCGTCGCCGTCGATGTCGGCGCTGTCGAGCCACACACGGGAGTTGGTGCTCACCAGGATCGCCGGGCGCGTGATGAGCGTGATCGGCACGGAGGCCGGACCGGTGCCGGTGGCGTTCGTGGCGGTGACGGTGACGGTGTACGGCGCACCGTTGGCCAGACCCGTCAGGGTGCAGGAGGTGCCGGCGGACGTACAGGTGCGGGTGGTCTGACCGGTGGCGGTGGCGGTGACGGTGTAGCCGGTGATCGCCGACAGGTACTGGTTGGCAGCGCGCCACTGCACCACGGCCGATCCGTCGGACGGGGCGGCGGTGAGGTTGATCGGTGCCGACGGCACCACTGCCGGCTGGCTCCACTTCGTGGCGAGGTAGGCGGTCGCATCGGCCACGGCGAGCGAGTCGAGGCCGCCGTTCACCACGATGACCTCGCCGATGGTGCCGCCGAAGTCCCAGCCGCTGCTCCGCGACTCTTCGGCGAGCCCGCCGATGTTCATCCGTGTCCAGTGGAAGCTGTCGGTCCCGTCGCCGTGGTCGACGCCGACACGGACCGGGCCGCCGTTCACCGAGTCGACGCCCTCGGTGACGTCGATCTCCACGTTCTGCGACGACATCCAGTCGACGACCCCGGGCCCGGCCGACGCGACGACGCGGGTGTTGATCGCGTTCCACTCCTGGCCGACGGCGCCCCACGACACCTGCCGCTCGGCCTGGTAGGCGACGAGCACCGTCCAGTTCGCGCCCTTGTCGAACGGGGCGTCGCCCGACTGCAGGATCGCGAGGAACTCGTCGATGCCGCTGAACGCGACCGCTGGCCGACCGCTCATCGTGCCGAGCGACGGGCGCTGGGCGACGGTGGCCTGGCGGGCGTCGGGGAGTGCGTTCGGCGCGAGGTTGTCCCAGTTCGACACCTTCCACTCGTCGATCGACGCGCCGGCGGCGGCGCTCGCCAGCGCCGGCGAGATCGTGAGCGTGAGACCGTCGCGGTCGGTGACGGTGTAGGTGGCGCCGTTGATGCGGATCGTGGCACCCACCGTGACCGGCACCATGATCCGGGCGCGCAGCACGGCACCCGTGCCGCCGCCCCCCGACGGCGTCACCGTGGGCTCGGACGTGTAGCCGCTGCCGCGCTGCCACAGGTTGGGCAACGAGACCGACCCGCCGTTCACGGCCAAGCCGCCGGCGACGGCGCCGGTTCCGCCGCCGCCGGCGAACGTGAGGTTCGGCGAGCTGGTGTAGCCGGTGCCACCGCTCACGACGTCGACGCGCTCGACCACGCCGCTCGACGCGGTGATGCGCGTGCTGCCGGCCGCACCGCTGACGGTGAAGCCCGAGCGGGTGGTCCACGCGCCGGTGAGTGCAGACGGGTTGCTCGCGTCGAACCACCACGTGAGTCCCGAGCCGAGTACGGCCGGGGTCCAGGTGGGTGTGGCGCTCACCGTGGCGGCCGGGCCGGCACCGTGGGCGTTGGATGCCGTGATCGCGAAGCTGTAGGCGACGTCGTTCACCAGGTTCGTGACGGTGCAGGAGGTGGTGGGCGCGGTGGCGGTGCAGGTCTGGGTCGACTGGCCGGTTGCGGCGGCCGTCACCGTGTACGACAGCAGGGGGGCGTGCCCGTTCAGCGCTGGCGCCGTCCACGACACCGTCACCTGCCGTGTGCCGGCGACGGCGGCGGGCGAGGTCGGTGCCGGCGGAGGGCCGGGTGTCGCCACGTTCGACGGTGCGGATTGGTCGCCGGCGCCGGCCGCGTTGTTCGCCGTCACGACGAACTGGTAGGCGGTGCCGTTGGTGAGCCCGAGCACACCGCAGCTCGTGGCGTTCGCTGCGGCAGTGCACGTCGCGCCGCCGGGGACGGCAGTCACGGTGTACCCGGTGATCGCCGAACCGCCGTCCCACACCGGCGCCGTCCACGACACCAGTGCGCCGTTGTTCGCAGCGAGCGCCGACACCGCGGTCGGGGCCGCCGGCGTGATCGTGATCTGCCACTTGCGTGCGAGGTACTCCTGCACGGTGCGGCGCTCGGTCGACGACAGCGCACGCGAGAACACCAACACCTCGCGGTACTTGCCGTCGCCGAGCCGCCCGCTCGGCACGTCGTCGGCGCCGATCCTGATCCGGAGCGACGACGCGACGCGGGTCTGGCCGGTGTGGGTGAGCGTGCCGGCGAGCCGGCCGTCGAGCGACGTGGACGCGACGACGGGGTTCGAGCCGGCCTGCACGTGGTCGTAGATGCGCGGCGTGGTGATCGGGTTCGGCACCACGTCGGTGGAGGAGAGGTAGTTGCCGGCGCTGTTGACGGTGAACGAACCGACCGTCGCGCCGCCGGGCCAGGGGTGGATGATCGCCCCGTTGGCGCTGCGCGCGGCGAACAACCAGCCGTAGGTGTTCCACGTCGTGGTGTCGCTCTGCGCGACGACGAACACGCTGAGGTCGGGACCGGCCGCGACGTTCACGTCGTAGGAGCCGTTCGCGTCGAAGTCGACCGCCGGCATGCCGGGCACGAACGTACCGGCCATCGAGCTCGTCGGTTGGACGGCGTCGTGGTTGCCCCCGCTCTTGTCCTCCCACCGCGTCAACACGTTCGATGCAGCCGTGCACGACGAGCCCGAGCTGCACTGCTCGCCGGCGCCCTCCGCGGTGCCGTCGCCGTCGACGTCGCTGGCGTCGAGCCACAGCTGGGCGCCGGTGCCGACGAGGAGTGCCGGGCGCGGGGTCACGGTGGTCGTGGTGGGTGCGCTGGTGCCGTTGGCGTTGCTCGACGTGACCGCGACGGCGTAGGTGACGCCGTTCACGAGACCGGTGATGCTGCACGAGGTGGCGGACGCGCCACCGGTGCAGGTGCGCGTGGGGTGGCCGCTGGCGGTGAGGGTGACGGTGTACCCGGTGGCGGCCGGCCCTCCGCCCGAGGTGCCCGGTGTCCAGGCGACCGTTGCGGTGGTGTCACCGGCGGCGGCCGTGACGGTGGCGGGCGGCGGCGAGATGCCGGACACGGTGAGCGACCGCGTGAACGTCGTCGACGCGCCGGTGGCGTCGACGGCGAGGAAGGCGACCTGCGCGGTGCCGTCGGTGGTGGGTGTGCCGCTGATGTCGCCGGTGGTCGACATCGACAGCCCGGCGGGCAACCCGGTCGCGGTCAGCGTGTACGGCGCGGTGCCGCCCGACACTGCGGGTGCGTCGGCGTCGTAGGGCTCGGCCACGAAGGCGGTCGGCAGGGTGGTGTTCGCCACCGTGAGCGAGGGGATCGGCAGACCGAGTCGGGTGGGCCCGGTGCCGGCGACCGTCATCGATTCGGCGACGACGGCGCCGAGCCGCACCCCCGAGGTGGACGTGACCACCACCGTCGCATCCGGCGCGTACACCACGCCGGCGAACTCGTCGATCGACGTGCCGTTGACGATCGTCACGGGTTGGATGCCGGCCGTCCACAGCACCACGCCGGCGAGGTCGCCGGTGGTGGGAGGCGACAACATGATCGTGGCGGTGCCGTCGACGGTGACCGCGCCGTCGGCCACGTACCAGACGACGCCCGAGCCGCTCACCGTGGCACCGGCGGCGACGGTGACGCCGTTGCAGAACACGTGCCGGCCGGGCTGGAACACGACGTTGCCGGTGACGGCGACGGGCAGCGGATAGCGGGTGACGGCGTCCGGTCCGGTGCTCGACCCGATCGTGGGATTGGCACCCGTGGCACCAGTGCACGATGCCGGCGGTTCGAGAGTGGCCATCGGATCGTTCACGTGGTCGAACAACGACAGCGTGCCGGCGGTGCGCAGGTTGGTGAGATCGCCCGTGAGCGGTGATGCACCACACCCGCGGTCGATAGCGGCGTCGCCGATCACGTGCACGTCGCCCGTTCCCGTGGTGCTGAGCGCCGGGCACGTCACCGGGCCGGTCAGCACCAGCGGCACCTGCGCGGCGTTCACTGCGGTCGGTGCGAGTTGCGACTCGGCGCGCAGGCTGGCCGTGAGGGTGACGTCGAACGGCTGCGCGGCATCGCCGCCCTGCAGTTGCAGGCTCACTTCTTCGGGCAACCCGGTGCACGCGAGGAAGGGGCTGCAGCTCACGTCGACCGCGGTGACCGCGCGGGCGAGCACGGCGGTGGTGTCACCGTCCGGCGTGCACGCCTTGCGGCTGAAGGTGCCGTCCGGCGCGACGGCGTAGGTGACGACCACCTTGTCGGCGGTGGTGGTGCCACGATCCATCCAGGCGAATCGCACCGCGAGCGTGCCCGGTTGCACGCAGTCGGCCCACCCGGCGGCGTCTCCGACGGTGGACACGCCGAGGTCGAGATCGAGGGTGGCGGTGTCGGGATCGATGCCGCCGGCAGCCTGGGCGTCGGCGGTGAGGAACGTCGCGATGAGCTGGGTGTCGACCGAACTCGCCACCGTGGAGGTGGTGTTGTCGGCGGCGTTGAGCGAGGTCATCAGCGTCGCCACCAGGACGGCGCCCACGATCGAACTGAGCACCACCGCCATCAGGATCTCGACGAGGGTGATGCCTCGGTCGGTGCCGGCGGTGCGGCGGCGCGAGGGGACCCGACGGAGCCGCACCGGCGTGATGTCGGCGCTTCGAGCGTGAGCGGGGGGATGGGTCATGTGGCGCTGCGACGTCGCGAGGTCACCCCCTGACTGTCGGCCCGCGGCCCCGTCGTGCCACCAGGTGGCGTTCGTTCCCGCTTCCGGCGCGTTTGGTCGCGCGGGCACGGATGTGACGCGGCAGTGACCAGACGCGGTCGGGTGGGTGGGGCTCCTACCGGCGACGGCCGAGGCGTAGGCGATCGTGCGCGAGCGCGGCGCGGGCCGCGTTGGCGCCACACGCGCCGTGCACACCACCGCCGGGGTGCGCCGAGGCCGAGGCGAGGTACAAGCCGGGGATGCCGGTCTCGGCCCTGCCCCAGCCAGCGAACGGGCGGAACACCAGCTGCTGGTGGAGCTGTGCGGTCCCGCCGCTGATGTCGCCGCCGACGAGGTTCTCGTTGCGCGATTCGAGGTCGGCCGGCGCCATCACGTGCCGAGCGATGATCGACGAGCGAAAGCCGGGCGCGAGCCGTTCGATCCGCTCCTCCATCCGGTGGGCGAAGCGCTGCCGCTGTGCGTCGTCCCATCGTCCGTCCAGACCGTCGGGCCCGGCATCGCCACGCACCTCCTGCGGCACGTGGGTGTAGGCCCACAGCGACTCGGTGCCCGCCGGTGAGCGCGTCGGGTCGGCGGTCGTCATCTGTCCGGCCACCAGGAACGGGCGATCGGGGATGCGACCCATCGCCAATTGTGCGGCGGTCATCGTGAGCTCGTCCAGGCTGTCGGCGACGTGCACCGTCCCGGCGCCGTGCACGGTGGGGTCCCGCCACGGCACCGGAGCCTGCAGTGCCCAGTCCACCTTGAACGTGCCGGACGAGCGCTGGAACGTCCGGAGCCGCCCTGCGACCGCCGGGTCGATCGAGTCGGCGCCGACCAGCTCGAGGAACAGGGTGCGGGCATCGCAGTCGGCGAGCACGGCGCGCGTCGCGTCGTACTGCACACCGTCGGCCGTGCGCACCCCGACCGCCGCGCCACCGCGACGGATGACGTGGTCGACGCGACTCGACGTCACGAAGCGCACGCCGAGCGATTCGGCCCGGCGGACGAGCGCGTCGGCGAGCGAGCCGGCACCGCCCACCGGAACCGGGAAGCCGTGTTGCTGGCCCAGCCCCACGAGCAGCCAGCCGAACAGGGTGCTGCCTGCGGTCTCCGGCGTGAGATCGGCATGGAGCGCGTTGCCGGCGAACAGCAGGCGCGCGCTCTCGCCGTCGAATCGCTCCTCGACGAAGCGACGCAGCGGGACCAGGGCGAGCCGGGCCAGGTCGAGCGTGCCGCGCACCCGGGTGCGGGCGACCAGCCTCGCCGCAGGCGTGAGCGGCGGGAACGGGCGCAGGATGCAGTCGAGGAACGGATCGGCCACCCGGCGCCAGTGCTCGACGACCTCGGTGTAGGCCCGTCCGTCGCCCCGGGCGTCGACGTCGAGCGCAGCCGCGGTCGAGGCGGCATCGCGGTGCATCACGGCCGCAGGTCCGTCGGGCCGCGGGTGCGCGACCACCGCGGGGGCGTGTGCCCACCGCAGTCCGTGGCGTTCGAGGCGGAGGGCGGTGAGCGCCGGCGATGCCGCGGCTAGTGGGTAGAACGCGCTGAACACGTCGTTGCGGAATCCGGGGGCCGTCAGCTCGGCCGTCTGCACCGCCCCGCCCAGTGTGGGGGCGGCCTCGATCACGACGACCGACCATCCGGCATCGGCCAACACGTTCGCCGCGACGAGTCCGTTCGGTCCGCTGCCGATGACGATCGCGTCGGTCATGGGTGCCCCCGGTACCCGACACGGTGCCGCCGGAGACATCGGGCCGCCCGCACGGGGCAGTGTGGCATCACCGGCCCGTCCGGTCGCCGATGGTCGGCGCCGTGTTCCGCATCGACGACAGCAGCCCGGCGAGCAGCGGTGAGCGGTCGTCGTCGCGGTACACGCCGCAGAGGTCGACGGTGGGGGGCGGGGTGTCGTACAGCGGGCGGTACACGACGCCCGGCAGGTGCAGGTTCGTGGCCGACCGGGGCACGAACCCGAGGCCGCCGCCGGTGGCGACCAGTGCGATGCCGTGCACCACGTCGGCCACTTCGGCGACGACGGTCGGGGTGAAGCCGGCCGCCAGGCACATCTCCCGGGCGCGGTCGATGAAGTTGGGGCGCAGACCGGTGGGGAACAGCACCAGCGGGACACCCTCCAGTTCGGCGACCGCGATCGCCGTGCGCGCCGCCAGCGGGTGATCGCTCGGCGCCGCCACGAACAGCGGCTCGCTCAGCAACACCTCCGAGACGACGCCGGGCGTCGGTTGCACCAAACGGTTGAACGCGAGGCTGATCCGTCGTTGCGCGAGCGCGTCGAGCTGCTCTTCCTTGGTCATGTTGTGCAACACGATCCGCACGTCGGGATGGTCGCGGCGATAGGCGCGCAGCAGCTGCGGGATCGCTCCGAAGATGCCGGTGCCGAACACCGCGACGTCGATCCGACCGGTCTCCCCGCGGCCGGCGCGCTGGACGCGCTCCGTGGCCTGATCGGCGAGCTCGAGCACGTGCCGGGCATCGGTCAGGAACACCCGTCCGGCGTCGGTGAGCTCCATGCCGCGAGAGGTGCGATCGAACAAGGTGGTGCCGAGCTCGTGCTCCAGCTGATGGATCTGGCGTGTGAGCGGCGGCTGCGAGATGTGCAGGCGGTGGGCCGCCCGTCCGAGGTGTTGTTCCTCGGCGACGGCCACGAAGTAGCGCAGGTGTCGCAGCTCCATCGGCAGAGTCTGACCCAGGACGGGACGAAAGGCCCGGTCGGCATACCTCGCGGGTATCGCGCCACGTCACAAGCAGTATTGGACCCGCTCGGCGCGCTGGACGCACGATCACGTTCACGGGGGATCGACGAGCCGGCACACGGGTGCCGGCGTGGCGTCACCGCTCCCGCCGACCGAGAGAGGTGAAACTCATGGCATTGAACGGTGTGCTCCGGCCCGGCCACATCCAGCTCCGCATGCTGGATCTCGAGGAGGGCGTCGCGTTCTATCGCGACGTGCTCGGCCTCGAGGAGACCGGCCGCGACGACCAGGGTCGGGTCTACCTGAAGACGTGGGACGAACGCGACCATCACAGCGTGATCCTCCGCGAAGCCGACGAGTCGGGCATGGACTTCATCGGGTACAAGGTCTCGAGCGAGGCGGTGCTCGACCAGCTCGAGAAGGCCGTGCAGGAGTGGGGCCTCGAGACGCGTCGACTGCCGGCCGGCGAGCTGATGGAGACCGGCGAGCGCGTGCGCTTCACGATCCCCACCGGTCACCAGTTCGAGCTCTTCGCCACCAAGACACTCGTCGGCAACTCCGTCGGCCAGTCGAACCCCAAGCCGTGGCATCCCGACGCCGATCGTGGGATCGCTCCGCTGCGCTTCGATCACGCCCTGCTGTACGGGCCCAACGTCAACGACGTGCTCGACCTGTTCACCAACGTGCTCGGCTTCTGGCTCACCGAGTACGTCACGCTGCCCGACACCGACGTCAAGGGCGCCCTGTGGTTGTCGTGTTCGAACAAGGCCCACGACATCGCCTTCGTCGAGCACCCGAACCCCGATCGGTTCCATCACGCCGCGTTCCTGCTCGAGTCGTGGGAGAAGGTGCTCCGCGCCGCGCAGATCATGGCGGTGAACGACGTGCCGGTCGACATGGGGCCCACGCAACACGGCATCACCCGCGGCGGCACGATCTACGCATGGGACCCGTCGGGCAACCGGTTCGAGACCTTCCAGGGCGGCACCGCGCCGTACCCCGACTGGGGTCCGGTCGCGTGGACGTGGGACGGCCTCGGCGAAGGTGGCGGCCTCGACGTGTCGAAGCGCATCCTGCACGAGTCGTTCCTCACGGTGGTGACCTGACGCATGGTCGCCCGTGACGAGTGGGTGGTCGTCGTCGGGGCGTCCGGTGCGTTCGGCACGGCGATCGTCGACCGTCTCGTCGGTCGGGGGCTCCAGGTGGCGGCCGTCGGTCGGCATCTCGAGTCGATCGGCGCGCTCGTCGAACGGCACGGCGAGGCGGTCCGGCCGTGCGCCACCGACATCGCCGCCGACGCGGCGACCGACACGATCCGTGCCGCGCTCGACGACGACCGGCCCGTGCGCGCCGTCGTGCACGGGCCCGGCGTCGCGGTCGCGGGTGGCATCGCGACGGTGCCCACCTCGGCGCTCGTGGATGCCGTCGACATCAAGGTGGGCGGGTTGCTGCGCCTGGTGCGCGCCGTCGACGATCGCCTCGTCGAGGGGTCGCGGATCATCGCGATCGCCGGTCACTACGGGCTCGAACCGTCGCCGTACGCGGCGGCCGCCGGCATCGCGAACGCGGCGCTCATCAACGTCGTCCGGCAGCTCAGCCTCGCCTACGGCGCCCGAGGCGTCACCGCTCACACGATCGCGCCCGGGCCGGCCGACACCGAACGGCTCCACCGGGTCGCGGCCGATCGCGCGGCGATGCAGGGCACCACGGTGGCCGACGTGCTCGACCAGATGCGGGCCGATTCGTCGCTGCGCCAGCTCACCACGCCGGCGCAGGTGGCGTGGGCGGTGAGCACCCTGCTCGATCCGGAGGCGTCGGCGACCACCGGGTCGACGCTGATGCTCGACGCCGGCCGCCGCCGCGGCCTGCCCTGACCCCGACGTCCACGAGGAGAACCGACCGATGCCCGTCGCGAACATCCACCTGATCGCCGGTCGCCCGCGTGCGGTGTTGCACGAGCTGTTGCGCGAGGTGTCGCGCACCTACGCCGACGTGCTCGCGTCGCCCGTCGATCGGGTGCAGGTGTGGATCACCGAGGTCGACCCCGACCTCGTCGCGCTC
The DNA here is from genome assembly GCA_020637235.1 of Acidimicrobiaceae bacterium. Taxonomy (GTDB): domain Bacteria; phylum Actinomycetota; class Acidimicrobiia; order Acidimicrobiales; family Ilumatobacteraceae; genus VFMC01. The sequence continues at coordinate 15,333 of JACJWG010000028.1, forward strand.
GGTGGTGTGCCGGCCGTCGAGCTGAGCGAGGACGAGCGGGCCGCTCGGGAGATCCCCCTCGCCCGCCTGGTGATGATGCAGGACCGCCCGGTCGAGCAGGTGCATCGTGCGATCACCGAACTCACCGCGGTGATCGCCCGGGTGCTCGACGTCGAGCCCGAGCGGGTGCGCGTGGAAGCCCAGTCGATCGCGGCGGAACGATGGGGGATCGGCGGCGTGCCCGCCTCGGTGAAGCGCCAGGCCGAGATCGCCGCACGAGCCGCCCACCCCTGACCCCTTCGTGAGCCGAATGCGCAGCATGTGCGCATCGCGCTCACGGACCGGGCCGTCCCGTGAGCCGGATGCGCAGCATGTGCGCATCCCGCTCACGAAGCCGTCGGGTCGGCGCGCAACTGCTCGCGCAGCTCGCGCTTCACCACCTTGCCGTAGTTGTTGGTGGGCAGTGCCTCGACGAACCGGTAGTCCTTCGGGCGCTTGTACCGGGCGATCGTGTCGATGCACAGCTGGTCGAGCTCGCCCGACGTCACAGCCGTGCCGTCCGCGGCCACGACGAACGCCACCACCGCTTCGCCCCACTCCGGATCGGGACGCCCCACCACCGACACGGCACGCACGCCGGGATGACGAAGGATCGCCTCCTCCACCTCGCGTGGGTAGATGTTCATCCCGCCACTGATGATGAGGTCCTTCGAGCGGTCGCGCAGGGTGAGGAAGCCGTCGGCGTCGAACTCGCCCATGTCACCGGTGTGCAGCCAGCCGTCGCGCAGGGTGTCGGCGGTCGCCTCGGGCTGCTGCCAGTAGCCGGCCATCACGACGTCGCCGCGAACGACCACCTCGCCGATCTCGCCGGCGGGCAGCGGCAGCCCGTCGTCGTCCACCACGCGTACCTCCACGTCGGTGCGGGGCAGGCCGACGCTCTGCATCCGTTCGCGCCAGCGCGGATGCTCTCGGTCGGCGTGATCCGCCTTCGACAGCGCGGTGATCGTCATCGGCGTCTCGCCCTGGCCGTAGATCTGGGCGAGCTTCGGCCCGAACAGGCCGAGGGCCTCCTCGAGGTCGGCGAGATACATCGGGGCGCCGCCGTAGATGATCGTCTTCAGGTTGGTGAGATCGGCGGTCGCGATCGCCGGGTCGCCGGTGAGCCGCTTCACCATCGTCGGCGCAGCGAAGAACGTCGTGCCCGGCCAGCGCTGCACCAGCGCGGCGATCTCCTCGCCGTCGACGCCGCCCGAGTGCGGGATCACGCTCACCGCGCCGCGTGCCACGTGTGGCAGTCCGTACAAGCCGGAGCCGTGTGAGATGGGGGCGGCGTGCAGGATCGTGTCGTCGGCCGAGACCGGGTCGATGTCGGCGAAGTAGCTGAGCGACATCATCAACAGGTTGCGGTGGGTGAGCGTCGCGCCCTTCGGGCGCCCGGTGGTGCCGCTCGTGTAGAACAGCCACGCCGGGTCGTCGCCGAGGCGTTCCACCAGCGGCGCCGGCTCGGCGGCCAGGATCGCATCCCACTCCGGCCCGGGCGCGACGATCGCCGCCTGCAACGTGGCGACGTCGTCGACGAGCGACACGACGTCGTCGGCGTGGTCGTCGTCGGTGATCACCACCGACGACGCGCTGTGTTCGAGGATGTAGGCGATCTCGTCGCGGTGCAGTCGGGCGTTCACGGGCACCGCCACCAGACCGGCGTGCCAGATGGCGAACAGCGCTTCGAGGTACTCGGGTCGATTGCGCATCACGATCGCGACACGGTCGCCGACGGCGAGCCCGACCGTGCCGCGCAGGCCCGACGCGCCTGCGGCGACGCGTGCCGCGAGCTCACCCCAGGTGGCGTGGACTCGGTCGCCGTCGGCGAGCGCCGGTGCCGCCGGCCGGAGCCGACCGTGGCGCTCGACCCAGATCGCAGGGTTCATCGTTCCTCCCGAACACGGTCGAGCGGTGGGACCCCGACCCGGGCCACGACCGTAGCGAGCCGACCCGGAGCGCCGCACGTCGTGGACGGTCGGCGGAACACACCGGGTGAGCGGTCGCCCGAGGTGCCATGCTCGGACGATGTCCGTACATCTCGACGCTCTCGTCCTCGACGCGCTCGACCCCGTGGCACTGGCGTCGTTCTGGGCGACGGCGCTGCGGTGGGAGGTCAGTGAGGCCGGGCCGGATCGGGCGGTCGTGTCGCCGACGGACGGCACGACCTTCCACCTGTCGATCGAGCGGGTGGCGCACCCGAAGCTCGGCCAGAACCGGATCCACCTCGACCTCACCACGTCGTCGCTCGCCGATCAGGTCGACTCGGTGGCGACCCTGTTGGCGCTCGGGGCCCGCCGGATCGACATCGGCCAGGACCCCGACGACGACCACGAGGTGCTCGCCGATCCGGAGGGCAACGAGTTCTGCATCATCGGACCGACCAACCGGTTCCTCGCCGGGTGCGGCCGGCTCGGTGCGGTGAACTGCGACGGCACCCGCGAGTTGGGTGTGTTCTGGAGCGAGGCGTTCGGCCTGCCCCTGGTGTGGGATCAGGACGAGGAGACCGCGATCCGGGTGCCGGGGACCAGCGAGTCGATGATCACCTGGAGCGGTCCGCCGCTCATGCCCCGCCAAGGTCCCGACCGCCACCGTTTCCGGGTGCGTCCGGCAGCGGGGTCGTCGGCGGAGGCGGAAATGGAGCGGCTGCTCGCGCTCGGCGCGTCACGCCCTTCGGCGGACCAGGGCAGACCCGGAGCCGTGCTGATCGATCCCGACGGCAACGAGTTCACGCTCGTCGGGTAGGGCGTCGGGCCGTCAGATCGGGCTGCCGGGCCGGATGGGGTGTCCCGTGTCGTCGATCTCGACCAGCTCGCCGGAGATCAGGTCGACGACCGCACCTCGCACGTCGACCCGACCGGCGGCGATCGCCGCACCCAGCGGACCTCGGTCACGACGTAGGCGAGCCACGTTGCGGGCGACGTTGGCCCGCAGCACCGTGCTCGTCGCGAGTGGCTCGGCCGGCTGATCGAGGTCGTGTTGCGCCGCGCACCACTCGATCACCTCGTCGATCGGCGCGAGGATCGGGCTGTACGACACGTCGGTCGTCGCGGCCATCGCCGCCGCCACGGCACCGCAGCCGGTGTGTCCGAGGACGACGACCAGGTCGACGCCGAGCGCTTCGACGGCGAAGGTGAGGCTCGCGACCACGTCGGCCGTCGCCGAGTTGCCGGCGACCCGCACGACGAAGGCCTCGCCCGGCTCGAGCCCGAACAGCGCCATCGGCCCGATCCGTGCGTCGGCGCACGTCAGCACGGCCACCTGCGGATGGTGTTCGGGCATCACACCACCCGACGCCGGGTGGGCGACCACCTCGTGCGCGGCGACCAGACGCTCCCACTTCGAACCGTTGTCTCTCGTCATCGCCGACCATTTTCGCCGCGGTCGGGTGCGCTCCAGGTCGCCGAGCGACCTGCAGCGCACCCGACACTTCACGGATCACTACCCGTGTCGGCGGGGTCGGCGACCGATGGAGGTTCCGGTGGGGAGCATCCGTTCCTGGGTGCCTCCCCACACGTGTTCGCCGAGTGGGGCGCCGCAGGCCAGTGCGACCTGGAGCCCGGCGAAGCCGAGCAGGACCGCGCTGGCGCCGATGGCGGCAGCTCTGGCTGCCGGCGATGGGGTCGTCCGACTCGACGTGGAGGGCGTGAGCGTCGAGTTCATGAGGTCACCTCGTCGGTGCGACCGTCACGCAGGAGGGTGAGACCGGTGCCGATGAACCAGATGATCGAGCCGACTCCGAAGACCATCTCGATCGCTTCGAAGTCGGGCACGACCGTCACCAGTCCGGCGACGGCGGTGACGATGCCGACGATGTTCAGCCAGCGGGGGAGTCGAGCGGTGAGGAGTCCGGCGATCGACACGAGGAGGATCCAGATGCCGCCGACGAGCTCGTTGCCGCCGCCGAGTCCGTTGGTGACGGTGTCGATCGTCGACCACACGGTGGCGGCTCGGTCGGGGTCGGATTCGGCGAGGTCGGCGACTGCTTCGATCCCGATGTTCGAGATCATTCCGGTGGCGTACATGAGCGTCGCCCAGATCGCTGCGAAGACCATCGCGGTGTTCGCGAGCAGGGGTGCTTCGCTCGCCAGACGTTGGCGCAGCGCGAGTGCCATGGGGACGAGCGCGGCGCCGAACACGATGAAGATGCCGATGTACCAGGCGAGGAGCGAGCCCTGATGGTCGACGAGGAAGTCGACCGACTGCGCCGGTGTGGCGTCGGGGTCCGTGTAGTCGGCGAGCGTGGTGGCGAACATGGCGATGCCGTAGGCGAATGTGCCCGCGGCGAGGAGTGCGGCCGAGCCGCCGACTCGGGAGAGGACGTGTCGATCTGTGCCGCGACGTGCGGTTGCGGTGGGTGCGGTGATGGTCATGGTGTGGTGCCTTTCTCTGGGGTGGGTTCGGTGGGTTCGGTGGGTTCGGTGGGGCCCGTATCGAGGCATCGGAGTGCGACGACCTCGGCGTTC
>JACJWG010000029.1 GCA_020637235.1 Acidimicrobiaceae bacterium
CCTCCCGGAGCATGTCGATGTCGAGCGCCTGGTTCGCGACCAGCTTCTTCAAACGGGCATTCTCGGCCTCGAGCTCCTTCAGACGCTTCGCGTCGCTGGCCTTCATTCCGCCGTACTGGGCGAGCCAGCGATGCCACGTCGACTCCGCAATCTCGAGATGCCGGCACACCTCATCGAGCTCCTTGCCCGCCGCCAGCTGACGGTGGCCCTCCTCGAGCTTGCGGATGATCTGTTCCGGCGTGTGCCGCCGACGCTTCTTGGTCATGTCGTTGCTCCTCTGAATCAGAGTCGCACACCGACTGGACCACTACGAGGGTCTCACCTCAGAGCCGCGTGCCCTACTACGGTCAGGACGTGCGAGACAGCGCAACGATTTCACTCGGTCAGCCTGGGCCAGAGCATCTACGGCAGGTGGCCGAACTCCGCTGGGGTTGGGCTGTCGAGCGAGGGCATACGAGTCAAGAGCCGTTGGAGAAGTTCGCCGTTGCGTTCGCAGGGTGGTGTCACGCTCACCAGCAGAGCCATCGATGTGTCGTCGCGCTCGATGCCGACGACGCGGTGGTCGGTTTCGGATTCACTGTGCTAACGGCACGAGTTCCCACTGCCAGTTCGGCTCCCCGGTGGTCCGCTGATGTGCAAGCCGTCTTCGTGGTCCCCGAGTTGCGTAACGCCGGGATCGGAGGCCGTCTCGTCGAACGCCTCGTCGAGGTTGCTCGGGAGAGCGACGCCGAGCACATCACGGTTCACTCAAGCCCAGAGGCCGTGACCGCGTACCTGCGCTCCGGATTCGTCCACGACCCCCTCATGCTAAATCGGCCCTTATAGGGGACCAGGACAGTCAGCTCGGTTCGGCCCCAGCAGTCGCAGGCGATAGCCAGCAGAACGCCATCGCCCACTCAAGTGCAGAAGCACGCAGAACCGGCTGGAAGCGCACCGCCAGGTGCGCATCGTGCGCCCTCAGAAGCCCGATGTGGGACACCTGGAACCGCACCGGCTCGGCCCGTAGCCTCGGTTCGACCACGGTCACGTGAACCCAAGCGCTGGCTCGTCGACGGTCGCAGGCTGCGCCTGCCCGGCTGCCGGGTGGAGCGCGTCTGCGACCATCGAGGCTTCGACGACGTGCGGCCAGTGCTGCAGGATCCAGTGCTGGCGCTCGTGATGTGCCGACGTGAGACCAGCGAGGAGATCCTCGAGTTCATCGAACGGCAGCGGTGCCATGGACTGCATCTTCTGGATGAGGCCTCGGACGTCTGCTGGCGCGGTCGCGAGGATGGCGTCGAGCTCAACCTCGCGCTGCTTCAGTTCGTCGAGCGTTCGCGTTCGCAACGTTGGCGTGAGGGTGGGGGCGGCGATGTCGTCGAGCCAGGCTTGTGCGTGAGCGACTGTGGCTGAGATCGTCGGCCACACGGTTTCGTCGCCGAGGTTCTGGGTGTCGACGATGCCGGCACGGAGACGATGGGCAGCGACTTGTCGTACCGTGTCCTCCCAGACCTGCGTCGCAGCCGGGTTGTCGACCGGGCGTGTACCGAGCAGTGCAATCAGCCAGGTGGGCTCCGCGGCGCGGAGCGACGCCGCGGCGCGATCGACGGCGAGCGTTGCCGCCTCGGTGTACACGTGGGCGTCGTTGGGTTGCACTCCTGCGGCGGAGAGGTGTGTGTGCCATCGGTCGAGGCGGTCGTGGATGTCCGCTGCGGTTCGCTCGGTGGTGGCCGCTGCGATGTCGGTGAGTTGGCGCGGTTTCGGGTGTGGCGGGTCGACGATGGTGATGTCGTCCCAGTTGAACGTCCGTACCGCCGTCGTGCCTTTCGCCGATACGAACTCGACCTGAGCGTTGCCGGCGCTGTCGTCGACGGCCGTGATGGTGCCGATGTTGCGTCGATCCCACGCCTTCACTCGATGACCGACGGCGACGTGGCGGGCGGTGTGGTCAAGGCGGGCGAGCCGCTGGTGGGCGTGAGCGGGGTCGCCTCCGATGAGGTGGGTGGCTCGTGCCTCGACGACTCGTGCGTAGGCGGCCCATCTCTCCAGAGTCGCCAGGTCGAGCGTGGTGGCCTTGTGATGGATCTCGGGCGCGTGTGGGTCCCGGGTGATGGCGAGTGCCTTGCTGCGGGAGGCGCTGAGTCGGTCGTGAAGGAGGTCGTCGATCGTGTCGGGTTCTTCGACGAGCAGGCGCAGGGGGCTGTCGTGTCGGCCGATGTCGGGGTCGAGACTGTCGAGTTCGGGCTGGGTGAGGACCAGCCAGTTCGACTGTCGTCCGCGTGACATCACGAGGTAGCCGGCTTCGCGGTAGAGCCCGTCGAGGCCGACTGCGATGGCGAGGTCCCAGGTGCCGCCCTGGGCTCGGTGGGCGGTGGTGGCGTACGCGTAGTCGATGCCGCCTGCCGCGAGGTAGTCGTTGTCGATGCGGACGAGAGTGTCGTTGTGGTCGAGGCGGACGACGAGTTCGCTTTCGTCGATCTCCTGCAGCGTTCCGGTCTGACCGTTGAGGACTGCGGTGTCGTCGCCGTTGATGGTGCGGGCTCGGTAGTCGTTGACCCGCATGACGAGTCGCTCCCCGACGGCGAGCCCGTCCGAGTCAGCGGCGAGGATGCCAGCGTTGAGCAGCCGTTCGCGCACGGCATGGTTGAGCGCGGACACGACATCGTTGGTTCCGGCGAGGAGTACGGGCACGGAGCCGGCCTGGTGGGCGTCGAGCCAGCGGTCGACAGAGGTGGCAATCATGTCGGCGCGGTCGTGAGCGACGACGACCCGGTCATGCGCTCGGTATGCGCTGACTGCAGTCGCCACATGGCCGTCGCGGAGCTCCGCAAGGGCGTCGCGCTCCCATTCGTTGAGTTGGCGACGGTTGACGGTCAGTTCGGCGATCGTGACGTCGGAGTCGGCTACAAGTGCTGCGAACCCTCCGCCGGCGGTGATCTCGGGAAGCTGATGGTGGTCGCCGACGAGCACCACGCGCCCGCCGGCGGCGATCACCGGTCGAGTGACCCGTTCGAGCTCCCGGATGCCTGCCATGGCAGCTTCGTCGACGACGAGCACGGTCCACTCGCTGGGAAGACCCAGCCCGCGCTCCCATGCACCGAGTTGGCGGTGAATGGTTGCCGATGGGATGTGGGCGTCGGTCGCAAGTTCGTGGGCGGCTCGAGCGGACGGGGCGACGCCGACGACATCGTGGCCAGCGGCCTCGAAGACTCGGCGGACGGCGTCGAGCGTGAAGGTCTTGCCCGTGCCCGCCGGGCCGACGAGCACGGTGACTGCGTCGGGCGAGGTCGTGATCGTTCGGACGGCGAGGTCTTGGTCAGCGCCCAGGGTCGGGCCGTGGCCGATCAGACGGCTGGCTGTTGCGTCGTCGATTGGGGTGCGGCTGTTGCGGTTGTCGTGAACGGCGGCGAGGAACCGCTGCTCGAGGTCGAGCATGTTGGTGGTCGTCCAGCGGGGCGTGCGGTCATCTGCGATCGGGACGATCTGTGGCGAGGCGAGGACGCGGGCGACGATCCGGTCGACGGTGGCGACCGATGCGCCTTCACCGATTCGGGCAGCGACTGCTTCGACGAGCTGCGGGTGGGTGAAGGTGGTGTCGTGTTCGGTGAGCGCCCGGCCGAGATCCTCGATCCAGTGCTCGGCGGTGACGGTGTGGTCGACGGTGGCGTCGCTGATCGGGTCTCGGACGGCGAGTCGCCAGATCTCGTCGTAGGTGACCGTGCGGCCGGCGGCCGCCGACAGCAGCGCTTCGGCCTGCGCTGGACCCCAACCGGCCTCGACCGCTGCAGCCTTCCAGGCGGCGTCGAACCGTTCGCCCTCGACCTCGGGCTTCCCACGCCGTGTCGCTAGTACCGCTGCCTGCCGGCCCTCGGGGGTGTTCGGGGTTCCGGTGGCCTCCAGCCAGGCGTCGATCTCGGCGGTCCGCTTGGAGAACGCCTCGCACAGGCGTTGCGGGACGCCAGCGACCTCGGGGACGTGACGGCCTGGACGCCATTGCAGCCCCAGGCGATCGGTCAGCTCATCGCGCAGCGCTGTCTGGAACAGTTCGCCTGCGGCGCGGACCGCTCGGTAGAGCTCGGGATGCACGAACGCACCCCAGCGGCCGTCGGGTCCTTCCACGAGGTTCGCGACCAGGGTGTGCCAGTGCAGAAGCGGGTCACCGGCGCGGCTGGTGCGATGCCGGAACACGGCGGCCACGACGCCACGTCCGGGGAGCACACGGACCTTCGCGGCCTCGGCCGCTGCCGGGTCGCGGGCCGCAAGATCGTTCAGGTACGCAGCGTCTCCGGACCCACGGCGCACTCGAATCGCTTCTCGTTCCAGCCACGCGACGGTCTGACGGACGGCGGCTTCACCGGCTTCGATGATCTGCCCTTGGACACGCGGATCGTCCGTCACGGCGTAGAGCACCGACACCGACTTCGGCGCCTTGAAGGTGAGGTCGAACCCTGGCACCCGGCGCGGGTGCGTGCGCAGCGTCTCGCCGTTCGGGGTCAGCCCACCCGTGCCCGGCGCGATGCCAGCGAGCACCGCTCGAAGGTCGTCAGCCGACACCGGACCGTCGAGGCCGAGGCGTTCCGCTCCGACGCCCACCCACAGACCGTCGGCTTCACCGCGGCCCGTGTAGTAGTCGTCCAGACTCTGGGCGACACCGGCGAGCGTGTAGGCCTCCTGCCCGACCCGCAGCTTGGCGATGCTCAACATGCACCGGAGCGTGCGCTCGCACACTCCCGGGCACGCTCCCGAGGTCACTCCCAGACTCCCGAAATCCGTGCACACCGTCCCGGTGATTATCTGTGAATCCGACCTGGGTTCACTCCCGATCGCCTGGGCGGGTTCGCAGGGGCGGTGGCGAGTGCGGATCGCTCGTCTACGGGCGTCGGTGGTGGCGGTGTCGTCGTTCGCGGCCGGTCCGGACGCACGACGTCGTCGATCTCGGAGGTTCGGTTGACAGCGGGGGGAGGAACCGTTCGAGCGCGAGGAGGCGCTGAGCGTCGTTCCACGCGTCGGTCGGGGACGGGTACGGGCCCTGGATCGTGGCCCAGCGGTCGGGCTCGTAGGAGTCCATGATTCCGAACCACCGCACCGGTCGTGCTGGCGTGTCGGCGCCGAACTCGATCACGTCGCCAGCGGCGAGCTCCATCGGGAGACGCCATCCATGCCGCGATGGCTCGGGCTGCCAGAGCGCTCGAGCCCATCCACCGGCCCGCTCGTCGGGCCAGATCGTTGCGACCCACAGGTGAGCATCGGAAGCGGCCGGCACCGGCAGGTCGATCACGACGGCGGCCGGCGCTCGCAGCCGATGTCGGCCTCGCCGGTTCCAGTCGTATGCATCCGTCTCCGTCGTCATCAGAGCCTCCTTTCGCATGGGCAGCGACGGTAGGCGGCTTCGATTCCGGAGACCGCTGACCGTGGAGGCTGGGCGGATCGGCGACGATGTAGTGGTGGAGGATCGGGTCGCCGAGCTGCTTCGTCAGCTTCACGTTCAGTCAGCGGGCGCTCCGCTGGTCGGCGCGAGCTCGTCGGGCGCATTCCCGGATCGGCCAGGACTTGAGGTGCTCGGACTTCGGGTGCGAATCCCTCCTGTCGTTGTCGATACGAATCAGCTGTTCCGCGATGTTGGGTACTTCGCCCGGCGCGGCCAGCGCACTGTGCTGGTGAACGCTGCGAACAGTGGCGCGCTGCGCATCTTGTGTCCCCGCCACGTCGTCGACGAGATCGACGAGCATGCGGCGAAGTTCAGCCGTCTGGCGAGGGTGCCTCAGCAGCAGTTCGTGGACACCTGGCTGTGTAACTACCTCCCGGTACTTCGCATTGTCGATCCGATCCCGAGGAGTGCGCTGACCGATCCGGAACTTGACCGCGTCCACGAACTCGAGCGCCAGGATCCCGACGATGTACCAGCAGCGCTGCTTGCACTTGCGACCAGGGCAGTCCTGCTGTCCGAGGACGAGGCACTTCTCGAGGCGGTGTACGGCGAGGTGGGTCCTTCGTGCGATCTGCGCCGTTGGGTCCAGCATCTGAAGGCCGGCGGGGACGCGTCCGAGCTGGCCGCGCTCCTCGAAGGAGGGGCTGCCATCTTGCGTCTCGTTGGAATCGGTGGGGCGGCTGCCCTGCGGTCGCCGATCGGTGCAGCGTTCGTTGGTTCCGTCACCGCCGGGCTGTTGGTGAGGTACTTCCGTGCCCCGGCAACTGAGCGGTCCTGGTTGCGACAGGGCTTCTCGGACGTTGGTGGTGTGGTCGTCGAAGTCCTTGAGGAGTTCGAGCGGGCGGTCGGCACGCTGACGCGAGTCGCTGCTCCGATACCCGAGGAGCGAGCCCTCCGGACAATGCACCCAGAAGGTCGTCTCGTGCGAGCGTGCCTCACGACGATGGGAGCCGCAAAGGGCTCGATGCACAGCGCTCGCAGCCTGCGGTCCGAACTCCCGCTGCTCGACGTGGCCTCCGGAGAGCAACGGGTCCGCGCCGTGCTTAGGTCGCACGATTGCTTCGTCGAGATTGAGCGCGGGAGGTTTCAACTCGGCCGATCGATTGACCCGCACCTGCATGAGACACCGCCGCCGTGAGGTTCGACGGCACCCGCCCGAAGGGCGGTCACGGCACACGCGCCGACCGGCGGTGAGGTCAGATCGGCTGGTGGCAGCCCGTGCAGGTGTC
>JACJWG010000003.1 GCA_020637235.1 Acidimicrobiaceae bacterium
AAGGACCTGCGGATCGAACGTCGCAGCCGGGTGGTGGTGAACCAGGTGCTCCCGTTCGCCGCGCTGGTGATGGTGCTGTTCGCGTTCGCGCTCGACACCGACGAGGTGCTCGAACGCACCGCGCCCGGCCTGGTGTGGCTCGGCACGATCTTCAGCCTGCTCATCGTCGTGCAACGGGCCTTCGCCGTCGAGACGTCCGACGGTGCACTCGACGCCCTACGGGTGGCCGGCGTCGACCCGTCGGGCATCTTCCTCGGCAAGTCGATGGCGCTCGCCGTGCAGCTGCTGGCGCTCGAGCTGTTGCTGCTCGTGCTCGCGATCGTGCTCTACCGGTCCGAGCTCGACGGCCCCGGCGCCGTGCTCTTGGTCACCACCTTGATCCCCGCTACCACCGGTCTCGCCTTCGTCGGTACGCTCTACGGCGGTCTCGCCGCCGGGGCCAGAGGACGCGAGACGCTGCTCCCGCTCCTGTTGTTCCCGGTGGTGGCGCCCGTACTGATCGGTGCGACTCGAGCGACGGAAGCGGCGCTCGGCGCCGGCAACGCCGCGACGGACGAGGGCTGGCCCTGGGTGGGCATGCTGATGATCTTCGCGGCGCTGTTCGGCGTCGGCGGCACGGCGGCGTTCGGTCCGCTCGTGGAGGAATAGGAACGAGGACAACCGTGGTCACGACACCTGCTCCCACCCCGCCCGGGGCCGTGGCCGCCGCCCCGGCCGGCACCGGCACCACCTTCACCCGATGGCTCGGCGCGCTCACGCTCGTCGCCATGGCGGTGCTCACGCTGTTCGGCCTGGTCATCTCGCCTGCCGACCAGGTGCAGGGCGACAGCGTCCGCATCCTGTACGTCCACGTCGGCACGGTCTGGGTCGCATACCTCGCGTTCGTGGTGACCGCGATCTCGTCGGCGGCGTACCTCTGGAGGCGCACCTCGTCGCTCACCTGGGACCGCATCGCCGGGGCCAGCGCCGAGATCGGCGTGCTGTTCATGGCCGTCACCCTGCTCACCGGGGCGCTCTGGGGCCGGATCAGCTGGGGCACGTTCTGGGTGTGGGACGCCCGGGTCACCACGACCGCGTTTCTGTTCATCACCTACGTCGGCTATCTCGCCGTGCGCGGCCTCGGGGGCAGCCACCAGCAGCGTGCCCGGCGGTCGGCGGTGGTGGCGCTGCTCGCGGTGCTCGAGATCCCGCTCGTCCACTTCAGCGTGAAGCTGTGGCGCAGCGTGCACCAGGACGCCAGCGTCGCCGGTCGTGGCGACGTCACCCTCGACGACACGATGCTGTTCACCCTGCTCCTCGGCGTGGTGGCCTTCACGATGCTCTACGCCTGGTACGTGTTGCACCGCCAGCGCGTGCTCGCGATGGAGGACGCGATCGACGACAAGGGGCTCGACCTCGCCCTCGCCGAACGCCGTCGCGAGGCCACCACCACCACGCCCACCGGGCTCGTGATCGGCGAGACGCACTGATGGACGACCTGGGATTCATCCTGCTCAGCTATCTCGCGACCTTCGGCGGCACCGCCGCCCTGGTGTGGCAGGTGCTGCGCCGCGGCCGGGCGCTCGCTCGCCAGCTGCCCGACGAGGACAAGCCGTGGATCTGAGCCCACGACACGACGAGGCGGCCCCGCCGCCTCCCACTCGTCGACGCAAGCCGTGGCCGGCGATCGTGCTCCTCGTCGTCGTCCTCGCCGGTGGTGTGGTGCTGGTGACGCAGTTCCTCGGGTCGGCGATCGACTACTACTGCAACGTCGACGAGGTCGGCACCAAGGACGGCTGTGAGGAAGGCCGTCGGCTCCGCGTGCAGGGCACCGTGGAAGCCGGCTCGATCGCCACCGAGGGCAACGCGACCACGTTCCTCATCGCGTTCGGCGGGGAAGAGCTCATGGTGCGCTACGACGGCGATCCCGGCGGCGTGTTCCAGGAGTGCATCCCGGTGGTCGTGCACGGTCGCCTGCAATCCGACGGCGTGTTCGACGGCGACCGGGTCGAGGTGAAGCACTCCAACGAGTACGAAGCCGAGAACCCCGACCGCGTCGACGACTCGAACGACGTCTGCCCGGAGACCCCGTGACGGCGGCCAGCATCAACGGGGTGCTCGGGCACTCCGCGCTGATGGTGGGGCTCGTGGCGTCGCTGTTCGGCGCGCTGGCGCTCGGCTACGCCACCGTCACCGGCGATCGCCGGCTCATGCGCACCGCGCCCAACTACGCGTGGCTGGCCGGCGCGGCGGGGGTACTCGCGAGCGCCGTGATGCTGCACGCGCTGCTCACTTACGACTTCGACCTGCAGTACGTGCAGGACGTCGGGTCGCGCTCGACGCCCACGCTCTACAACATCGCCGCACTGTGGAGCGCGCTCGAGGGCAGCATCCTGCTCTGGCTGTTCGTGCTGGCGGGCTACACCGCAGTCCTGATGCGCCGCTACCGCCAGCGCCTGGACGACCCGCTGATCGCCTGGACCCTGGTCGTGATGTTCGTGGTGTCGGCGTTCTTCTTCTTCCTGGCGTTCGGGCCGACCGACGTGTTCGCGACCGGCGCACCCGGGGTGACCGACGGGCCCGGACCCAACCCGCTGTTGCAGAACCACATCCTCGTGATGTTCCACCCACCGATCCTGTACCTCGGCTACGTGGGGTTCACGGTGCCGTTCGCCTTCGCGATGGCGGCACTGATCACCGGCCGCGTCGGCGAGGGATGGCTGCTCGAGACCCGCCGCTTCGCGCTCGTCGTGTGGGGCTTCCTCAGCATCGGCATCCTGCTCGGCGGCTGGTGGAGTTACGAGGTGCTCGGGTGGAGCGGCGTGTGGGCGTGGGACCCGGTCGAGAACGCGAGCTTCCTGCCCTGGCTCACCGGCACCGCGTACATCCACTCGGTGCTCGTGCAGGAGCGCCGCGGCATGCTGCGCGTGTGGAACATCAGCCTGCTGGTGGCCACGTTCGCACTCACGATCCTCGGTACGTTCCTCACCCGCAGCGGCGTCATCAACAGTGTGCACGCGTTCGCCGACGGCACCATCGGGCCATGGCTGCTCGGCTTCTTCGGCGTGATCGTGGTCGTGTCGCTCGGGCTGATCGGCTGGCGCGGCGACCGGCTGCGCTCGCCCGGCGCGATCGACTCGCCGGTGTCGCGGGAGGGCGCGTTCCTCGCGAACAACGTGATCTTCACCGTGTTCGCGTTCGTGGTGCTGCTCGGCACCGTGTTCCCCCTGATCGTCGAGGCGCTGCAGGACCGGCGCATCGCCGTCGGCCAGCCGTTCTTCGACCGGCTCACCATGCCGATCGGGTTGGTGCTGCTGTTCCTGATGGCCGTCGCGCCGGTGCTGCCGTGGCGCAAGGCCAGCGGCGAGCTCCTGCGCGACCGCCTGTTCGTGCCGGCCGTCGTCGGTGCGATCAGCCTCGCCGTCGCGGTGGCGGTGGGCGCCGATCAGTGGGCGTCGCTCACCGCGTTCGCGCTCGGCGGGTTCGCCGCCGGTGCGGCGGGTCGGCAACTCGCGCTCGCCACGCGGCGCCAGGGCTGGCGGGGCCTCGTCGGTCGCGCGAACGGCGGGATGATCGTGCACCTCGGCATCATCCTCATCGCCGTCGCGCTGGCCGCCTCGAACGGCTACACCCGGGTCGCCGAGTTCACGATGCGCGTGGGCGAACCGGTCGCGTTCGACGGCCACACCTTCGAACTGCTCGGCATCGAGGAGTTCGAGACCGAACGCAGCCAGGGTCTGAAGGCGCAGGTGAGCATCGACGGCGGCCAGGCATACGCGCCGGCGCTCACCCGCTTCCTCAACATGGGCACCGACATCGGCACGCCGAGCGTGCGGACCGGCTTCACGAAGGACATCTACCTCACGCTCGAGCAGGCCACGGAGGCCGGCGCGACCGAGGCGCAGATCAAGGTGTTCATCAAGCCGATGATCCTGTGGATGTGGATCGGCGGCGGACTCGTCGCGATCGGCACCGTGCTGGCCGCGTTCCCCGGACGTCGTCGCCGCAACCCGATCGCACCCGTGTCGGCCGCCGCCGGAGCCGACGTACCGCCGGCCGGTGCCGACGCGTCCGCCGAACGCGACGAGCCGGAGGGCGTGCATGTCTGAGCCGGGCGGCACCGTCGTCGGGGAATCCGACGGGCCCGCTGCATCCGAGGTACCGTCGCGTCGCCTCGCTCCGTTCGTCGCGCTCGCGGTCGCACTCGTGCTGGCCGGGCTGTTCGTGGTGCTCGCCGGGAGCGACGGAGGCGGCGGCGACTCGGTCGAGTCGTTCCTCATCGGCCGTCCGGCACCGTCGGTGGTGAGCACCACCCTCGACGACGAACCGTTCGACCTCAGCCGTCGGAAGGGCAGCTGGGTGGTCATCAACTTCTTCGATCCGTCCTGCGTGCCGTGCGTGGCCGAACACCCCGAACTCGTCGCGCTGGCCGATCAGCAGGCGCAGATCGCGGACGGCGCCGAGGTGTACACGATCGTCAACCGCGGCACCGACGAGTCGGTCCAGGCCTTCTTCGACGCGAACGGCGGCGACTGGCCGATCGTGCGCGACCCGTCGGGGAGCGCGTCCGTCGCCTTCGGCGTCGCCCAGGTGCCCGAGACGTGGATCATCGATCCGTTCGGAGTGGTGCGGGCGCGCTGGGCCGGCGAGATCACCGCCGACGCCGTCGGCGCACAGCTGCAGGCGATGCGCGAGGGGCGCGCCTGATGGCAGCGACCACCTATCAGCGGGTGAAGCGCGGGCCGGGCTGGATCGTGCTCGCCGTCGTGGTGGTCGCCCTGATGGCCTACGGCGTCGGCCGCACCGACGGACGGTTGAGCCCAGCCGAGCGGGTCGAGTCGATCAGCAAGCGGCTGGCCTGCCCGGTGTGCGACGGCGAGAGCGTGTTCGAGTCGCGCAACACCGCGTCGAACGCGATCCGCAACGAGATCGAGGTGCAGGTCGCCGGCGGCGTGGCGAGCGACGACGAGATCATCACCTTCATCGAGCAGCGCTACGGCGGTCAGGTGCTGCTGGTGCCGAAGGCGGAGGGCGTCGACGCGCTCGTGTGGATCCTGCCGGTGGTGGCTGCGGTCGCCGGCGTGACGGGGCTCGCGCTCGTGTTCCGCACGTGGCAGCGGGCGGGCACCGGGTCGGTCACCGACGACGACCGGGCGTTGGTGGAACGGGCGCTGCGCGACGAGCGGGGCGCGCGCGACGACCACGACGAGCCGGAGCGCTGAGCGTGGCGATCGATCCGGACGAGCTCGCCCGACTCGAGGAGGAACGGCGGTTCCTGCTCCGCTCGATCGACGATCTCGACCGTGAACACGCAGCCGGCGACGTCGACCCCGCCGACTACCAGTCGCTGCGCGACGGCTACGTGGCCCGTGCGGCTGCCGTGCTGCGCACCATCGAGCACGGACGGTCGGCGCTGCCCCCGAAGCGCAAGATGCGTCCGGCGGTGATCGGTGCCTGGGTGGCCGGCACCCTGGTGGTCGGCGCCGTCGGCGGGTGGGCGGTGGCTCGGTACTCGGGTCAGCGCGAAGCCGGCCAGACCATGACCGGCGGCCTCCCGGCCGACGAGGTGGCGGTCGCGCTCACCGAGGCCCGGGCGCTGATGGCACGAGGCGACTACAGCGGCGCGTTCGAGCGCTTCCAGCGAGTGAGCGAGATCGATCCCGACAACGCCGAGGCGCGTACCTACACCGCGTGGATCCTCGTGCTCAACAGCGCGTCCACCACCGACACCGAACTGCGCACGGCGTCGCTCGACGCCGCGCTCGTGGCCTTCGCCGGGGTCGTCAGCGACGAACCCGGCTACGCCGACGCGCACTGCCTGTACGCGGTCACCGCCGGCAGGTTCCTCGACGAGCCCGACGTCGAGCTGGCTCGGACCCAAGGTGAGCTGTGCCTCGCGAGCAACCCACCGGCCGACATCGAAGGTCTGGTGCAGTCGTTCCTCGACGGCCTGGACGACGGCCTGGACGACGGCCTGGAAGACCCACCTGCGACGTCGGCGCCCTGACCGTTACGACGGCGGGGGCGTCACCTCGGCGGTCGTGATCTCACCGGTCGCGCCGCGCTCGAGCCGCCACACCGTCGCCTTGCGCCAGTCGGGTCGCCCGACCACGTGGCACCCGCGGCGCACGAGTGCGTCGATCGTCTCGGGGATCAGATCGCCGTGGCTGCACAGCACCGCCTGGTCGGGGAGGTCGGCGAGCAGCTCGAGAACGGCCTCGAACGGGCCGTCCTCGGCGAGGCGTTCGTCGGCGACGACCTCGAGATCGCAGAGGCGGCCGAGCGGCTCGAGGGTCTGCACACATCGCAGGTACGGGCTGCTGACGAGCCGTGACGGTGCGACCGCCGCCAGGACGACGGCGAGCTGATCGGCCTGGACACGTCCCTTGTTCGACAGCGGTCGCAGCCGGTCGTCGTCGTCCCAGTCCGACCGGCTGCCCGCCTTCGCATGGCGGATGAGGAACAGCGTCATGCCTCGCGAGTCGCGGCCATGTGCCGCTGCGACAGTTGCCGCACCGCCATCAGGTACACGATCGTCGTGCCGATGCCGATCACCGACAGCACGACGTTGATCGTCGCGTAGTCGACGAGCCGTTCGGCCAGTGCGTCGGCGTCGATGTCCTGGAAGTTGGTGAACACGCCCGCCGACGTGACGAAGCCGGCCACCGGCACCAGGCCGTACAGCACCCACCACAGGTCGAACAGCGGGTTGGTGCGCCCTCGTTTCCACGACGGGTCGCCTGGCGCGACCGACGGGTCCGAGCCACGCCACAGTTCGCGGAACATGAACCACGGCAGCACGTAGATCGCACAGGGCGGCAGGAACCAACCGGCGATCGACCAGGCCGGCCCCCAGGTGGCCCCGGTGCGACCGAGACCCTGCAGGTTCTGGGCCATGCGATACATCATCAGGATCGTCAGCACCGCGATCGTGATCGTGAGCACCAACGACAACAGCGATGCCAGATTGCTCCCGAGGCTGTCGGTGAACGCGTCCTCCGAGATCTCGCCGTCGAGGAACGCCTGTGCGTCGTCGCGGAAGCCGAGCAGCGACACGATGCCGAGCGCCTGCACCGGCACCATGACCGCGAGGGCGATCACGAGCCACTTGGCGATCCCGCCGATCCGCTGGAACGGCGACATCGCCCCGGCGTCGCCATAGCCCACATAGCCGGGCGGTGGACTCATCAGCGGTGGGGGCGGTGGCATGCCGGGCGGGCCCACCGCGGGAGGTGGTGCACCGGGCGGCGGCGGCATGCGGGGCGCGTCCGAAGGCGTGGAGCCGAAGTCCGTCATGGCCGTCACGCTAGTCACGCTCGGCGCAGGTGCGTGTCGCCGCCCGGGGAGGCAGACTCGACGCATGGGGTTCTTCGACCGGAATCGCAAGCAACTGATCGAGCGTGGGCTCGATCCCGAACGGCTGCCGCCCGGCCAGTACCTCACCGACCGCTTCCCCGTGCTGCACGTCGGCGACGTCCCGCACTACGAACCGGGTGCGTGGGACCTCACGATCACGGGTGCGGTCGAGCGCCCGTTCACGATCGGCTTGGACGAGTTGCGCCAGATGGCGTCGGTGACGCTCACCTTCGACATCCACTGCGTGACGAAGTGGAGCAAGTTCGACACCACGTGGACCGGCGTGCGTGTTCGCGACCTGCTCGAGCGGGCGGGGGTGCGTGCGGGCGCGACCCACGTGGTCGAACACGCCGAGTACGGCTACACCACGAACCTGCCGCTCGCCGACATCACCACCGACGACGCGATCGTCGCGTTCGCCTACGAGGGCGAGGAGATCGAACCGATCCACGGCGGCCCGGTGCGGATCGTGGTGCCGCACCTGTACTTCTGGAAGAGCGCGAAGTGGGTGCGGGCACTCGAGGTGCTCGACCACGACCAGGCCGGTTTCTGGGAGCGCAACGGCTACCACATGTACGGCGATCCGTTCCGCGAACAGCGCCACTGGGGCGACTGATCGCTGGATCGCCGGTGTGAGCTGCTGCCCGCACCGGTGAACCACCGGCCCGGGCAACCGGGCCGGTGGTTCAACGATCGTCCCGATGGATCAGCCGAGGAGGCCCCCCACCAGGTCCGACACCGGCGTGGTCACGACGTCCACCGCATCGGTCGTCATCTGGTCCACCGTCTGGTCGGCCGTCTGGGTGACGGTCTGGTCGGTGGCGTTGGTGTTGGCCGAGTCGGCGGTGTTGGTGGCCGTGTTGGTCTGGTCGACGTCACCGTTGTTGCTGTCGACGGCGAGGATCGCGATCGGAGCGTTCACGTTGACCTGCTTGCTCGACGCGTCGGCCGTGCTCTGCTGGTCGGTGGTGTTGCTCGGGTTCGCCTGCTGATCGATCGATGCGTCACCGGTGATGGTGTCGGTCGATTCCTCGTCGCCGTCGCCGTCGGTGTCCTGCGTGTGCGGCGCGCAGCCGCATGCGGGATCGTGCCAGTCGGCCTGGTCGCCGGTGTCGGTCGTCATCTGGTCCACCGTCTGGTCGGCCGTCTGGGTGACGGTCTGGTCGGTGGCGTTGGTGTTGGCCGAGTCGGCGGTGTTGGTGGCCGTGTTGGTCTGGTCGACGTCACCGTTGTTGCTGTCGACGGCGAGGATCGCGATCGGAGCGTTCACGTTGACCTGCTTGCTCGACGCGTCGGCCGTGCTCTGCTGGTCGGTGGTGTTGCTCGGGTTCGCCTGCTGATCGATCGATGCGTCACCGGTGATGGAGTCGGTCGATTCCTCGTCGCCGTCGCCGTCGGTGTCCTGCGTGTGCGGCGCGCAGCCGCATGCGGGATCGTGCCAGTCGGCCTGGTCGCCGGTGTCGGTCGTCATCTGGTCCACCGTCTGGTCGGCCGTCTGGGTGACGGTCTGGTCGGTGGCGTTGGTGTTGGCCGAGTCGGCGGTGTTGGTGGCCGTGTTGGTCTGGTCGACGTCACCGTTGTTGCTGTCGACGGCGAGGATCGCGATCGGAGCGTTCACGTTGACCTGCTTGCTCGACGCGTCGGCCGTGCTCTGCTGGTCGGTGGTGTTGCTCGGGTTCGCCTGCTGATCGATCGATGCGTCACCGGTGATGGTGTCGGTCGATTCCTCGTCGCCGTCGCCGTCGAGACCGGCTCCCTCGGCCGCAGTGTCCTGGCGGACGTGCTGCGTGGCCGACTGGACGACCTGCTGAACGGTGTCGCTGTCGTTGGTCGACCACGCGTCGTTCGAGGCGGTGTTCATCTGAGAACTGCCCTGATCGCCGTTGGCCGGCACGCCGCAGCGATCCCAGTCGTCGGCACAGGTCGACGCGCCGGGGTGTTCGAGGCCGTCGCCGACGCTCAGGATCGACAGCGGCAGATTCACGTTCCGCTGGCGGCTGGCGGCGTCGGCATCGCTCGACTGGGTGGTGTGATTGGTCGGTGATGCCGACTGCGTCGTCGCGACGATCGACTCCAGGCTGTTGCCGCCGGTGTCGGGATCGGGCAGGAGTGCGGCGGTTGCCGAGCTCCCGGTTGTGGTGAGCGTGAACGCGACGGCCGTGACCGTGAGCGCGCTCGCGCATCGTGAGATGAAGCGGTGCATGAGATGTCTCCTTCGAGTACGTGGTTGGTGTCGAGTGACTCGGCGCACGAGCGCGCCGAGAGGATGGGAACTCGACGACGCCTAACCAGGCCGCTCGAGGCGGGACAGCACCAGGGCCGATCGCCATCCGAACGGATCGGAGACGACCAGCCACCAGGCGGCGACAGCAGCGGCGACCACGGTCACCGGGAGGAGGGGGGAGGTGCCGCCCGTGAGCCGATCGGACATCGACGGCATCACCGGCGCAGGAGCCGGAGCGAAGGGGAGCGACGGGAAATGCTCGGGGAGGGGCGCCGAGTCACCGGATCCCGACGACATCGGATCGGTGGCACGACCGTGCGAGACGACGGCCGGCTGGTCCGTGATGGTGACATCGGCGGCGTGGGTCGGGACGATCGCAGCGCTCGGCTGGGGCGCCGATGCGGACGTTGTCAGGGCGGTGGAGGCGGTGGTCGGTGTGGCATCCGCGACGAAATCGGCCGCAGCGCCGACCTCGACCGGCTCGACGTCGATGACGATCGGATCCGACGCCGCAGGAACCAACGTCGAGGGGCCGAAGACGGGCTGAGCGACGGGTCGGGGGACGGTGGCGGTGATGGGCTGGACAACGGTTTCGACGACCGGCTGGACGGGCTCGACGACGGTGGCGGCGACGGTTTCGACGACCGGCTGGACGGGCTCGACGATGGTTTCGACGACCGGCTGGACGGTCGCGGCGACGGTTTCGACGACCGGCTGGACGGTTTCGACGACCGGCTCGGCGACGGTTTCGACGACCGGCTGGACGGATTCGACGACCGGCTCGACGGTGGCGGTGATGGGCTGGACGACGGTTTCGACGACCGGCTGGACGGTCGCGGCGACGGTCTCGACGACCGGCTCGACGGTGGCGGTGATGGGCTGGACGACGGTTTCGACGACCGGCTCGGCGACGGTTTCGACGACCGGCTGGACGGTCGCGGCGACGGATTCGACGACCGGCTCGACGGTGGCGGTGATGGGCTGGACGACGGTTTCGACGACCGGCTGGACGGTCGCGGCGACGGTTTCGACGACCGGCTGGACGGGCTCGACGATGGTTTCGACGACCGGCTGGACGGTGGCCGCGACGGGATCGGCGACCGGGTGGATCGTGTCGACGATCGACTCGACGACGTCCGCTCTCGGTGCGATCGCCGTCGACACGGGGGATGCGCCGGACGCCGAACTCGTCGAGCGTGCCTCGTCGCCACCGGTCACCCCGTCGACGACCTCGTCAACCGGCCCTGGCAGGGGCAGGAGGTCGGCCCGGGCTCGGTCGCCGCTCAGCCACGATGCCAGCAACCAGGCGACCGGAATCGCCACGACGAGCACGAGCGCGTCGCGCCAGCGGCGGGACGGCAGAAGGGGGGCGTCGGGGTGGTGGAGCATGGAGCGGCAACGTCGGGTGCGCACAGGAGCGCACTCATGTGAGGCGAGTACCCACTGCGACCATCCACCGAGACGCTGGTCCCGACCGTCGCTCCCCGGTCAGCTGATGCGCAGGCTGGGGCTGTAGATCTTCTTCGGCTTCAGGTCGACGGCGATACGGCGAGCGATTTCCTGGAAACACTGCGCCGCCTCGCTGCCGGGATCGGCGGCGGTGATCGGGTTGCCCTCGTCGCCGCCTTCTCGCAGCGCCGGCACGAGCGGCAGCTGGCCGAGCAGCGGCACCTCGAGCTCGTCGGCGAGCTCCTGACCACCGCCGGCGCCGAAGATCTCGTAGCGCGTGCCGTCGTCGCCGGTGAACCACGACATGTTCTCGATCACGCCTCGCACCGGCAGGTTCACCTTGGCGGCCATCGCAGCCGACAGCGCCGCCACCTTCTGCGCCGCGGGCTGCGGGGTCGTGACCACGTACACCTCGCCTCGGGGCAGGTACTGGCTGAGCGACAGGGCGATGTCGCCGGTGCCGGGCGGCATGTCGATGAGCAGGAAGTCGGGCTCGTCCCAGTACACGTCGGTGAGGAACTGCTCGAGTGCCTTGTGCAGCATCGGGCCGCGCCAGATGACGGCCTGGCCCTCGGGGACGAAGTAGCCGATCGAGATGCACCGCACGCCGTGGGCCTCGGGCGGCACGAGCATCTGGTCGATCGCGACCGGATCGCGGTCGGTGCCGAGCATGCGCGGCACCGAGTACCCGTAGATGTCGGCGTCGACCACGCCGACCGAGTAGCCCTGCGATGCGAGTGCCACCGCGAGGTTGACGGTGACGCTGCTCTTGCCCACGCCTCCCTTGCCGGACGAGATGAGCAACGGGCGGGTCTTCGAGCCCGGCTCGCTGAAGGGCACCGTACGACCCTCGGCATGACCGTGCGCGTGCCCCTGACCGGCGGTGGCGCCGGGTGAGCCGTGCAGCATGAGCCGCACCGCCTCGCGTTCCTGATCGGTCATCACGGTGAAGTCGAGCGCCACGTTCGCCACCCCGGCGAGCGCGCCGACGGCGTCGGTGACCCGGCGTTGGATCTCGCTGCGCAGGGGGCAGCCGGCGACGGTGAGCGCCACCTGGATCGACACGGTGCCGTCGGCGGCACGGACGTCGCGGACCATGCCGAGCTCGACGATGGAACGTCGCAGCTCGGGATCCTCGACGGGACGGAGGGCATCGATGATCTGGTCGTGCGTCGGCATCGTCGGGGTGGCGGACATGGTGGCTCCCGTGGGGGTGAGTGGGTGCGTCGGGCGTGCGTCGAATTACCACTACGCAGATAGGTAGAATACCGCCGTGCCTCGGAACCAGCCCATCCCGGGTCCCGATGCGGGGTCGTTCACGGCCACCGTCTCGGCGATCACCAACGCGTTCGGTGATCCGACGCGCCGCGGCATCTATCTCTTCGCCCGGTCGACCGAGCGTGGTGTCACCGCGGCACAGGTCGCGACCCAGTTCGGTCTGCACCCGAACGTCGCCCGACACCACCTCGACCGCCTCGCTGCGGGCGGCTACCTCGAGGTCGCCGTCGAGCGCGCCGAGGGCTCCGGCGCAGGACGGCCGTCGAAGCACTACCGAGCGTCGAGCGACGGGCTGCCCGACGTACCGGTGCGCACGGACGACCTGATGCTCACGTTGCTCGGCCGCACCCTCGCGTTGTTGCCGCGAGAGCAGGCCGAGGCGGTGGCCGAGGAGGTCGGCCGCGAGTACGGCGCCACCATGGCCGCCGGCCTGACGGGCAACGATCTCGCTGCCGGCCAGCGGTCGTTGCGGTCGGCGCTCGCCGCGATCGCCGACGCCCTGTCGGCACACGGCTTCGCGGCGCACACCGACCAGCGCAACGATCAGCTGCGCATCGTCAACAACCACTGCCCCTTCGGCGATGTCGCGATCGAGCACCCGGTCATCTGCGCGGTCGACCGTGGCATGGTGAAGGGCATGCTCGAGTCGCTGTACGGCGGCGAGGCCACCCCGTCGCTGCAGGCTTCGCTCCCGCAGGGCGACACGTTCTGCGCCACCGCGGTCTGACCGGGGGCGGCGGCCCCGCAGGTCACATCACGACGACGCTGCGGAGCACCTCACCGCGCTCCATCTTGTGGAACGCCTCCTCGACGTCGTCGATCGAGATCGTCTCCGACACGAAGCGGTCGAGGTCGAGGCGGCCCTGCTGGTACAGGTCGATCAGCATCGGGAAGTCTCGGCTCGGCAGGCAGTCGCCGTACCACGACGACTTGAGCGCACCGCCGCGACCGAACACCTCGATGAACGGCAGCTCGATCGTGGCCGTCGGGTTGGGCACGCCGACGAGCACGACGGTGCCGGCGAGGTCGCGCGCGTCGAAGGCCTGGCGGTAGACGGCCGGGTGGCCGACGGCGTCGATGCACACGTCGGCACCGTTGCCGCCGGTCACGGACTTCACGTACTCGACCGGATCGGTGGTGCCCGCGTTGCACGAGTGGGTGGCGCCGAACTGCTTCGCCCATTCGAGCTTGCGGTCGTCGAGGTCGATCGCCACGATCGTCGTGGCGCCCGCCAGGTGGGCGCCGGCGATCGCCGCGTCGCCCACGCCGCCGCACCCGAACACGGCCACCGAGTCGCCTCGGCCGACACCACCGGTGTTCATCGCTGCGCCGAGGCCGGCCATGACGCCGCAACCGAGCAGGCCGGCGGCCGTGGCGGGTGCGGTGGGATCGACCTTGGTGCACTGTCCCGAGTGGACGAGCGTCTTCTCGATGAACGCGCCGATGCCGAGCGCGGGCGACAACACGGTGCCGTCCTCGAGCGTCATCTTCTGGGTCGCGTTGAACGTGGAGAAGCAGTACCACGGCTTGCCCTTCAGGCAGCTGCGGCATTGGCCGCACACGGCGCGCCAGTTGAGCACCACGTAGTCGCCGGGGGCGACGTTGGTGACACCCTCGCCGACGGCCTCCACCGTGCCGGCGGCCTCGTGGCCGAGCAGGAACGGGAACTCGTCGTTGATCCCGCCCTCGCGGTAGTGCAGGTCGGTGTGGCACACGCCGCAGGCCTGGATCTTCACGATCGCCTCGCCGGGACCGGGGTCCGGGACGACGACGTTCTCGATGGTGACCGGTGCGCCCTTGGCGCGTGCGACGACTCCACGTACGACCTGCGACATGGCCGTGAACGTAACAGACGTGCTACTGGCGCAGCTGTGCGTACTCGATGACGCGACCGATCACGGTCTCGTCGGCCTTCGGCATCGCACCGCAGTCGAACGGGGGCTGGGGGTCGTACTCGATCATCAGCTGGCTGGCCTTCGCCGCCGTGTCGTCGAACAGCAGCTCCACGAGGCGCAGTGCCATGTCGATGCCGCTCGACACCCCGGCGGCGGTGATGATCCGTGCGGGGAGGTGCTCGACCACCCGCTGGCCCGTCGGGGTGGCGCCGAGGTCGGCCAGGGTGTCGAGCACGCTCCAGTGGGTGGTGGCGGTGAGACCCTGGAGCAGACCAGCCGCGCCCAGCACCAGCGAACCGGTGCACACCGAGGTGGTGTAGCGCGTGGTGGGGTGGGCGGTGCGCACCCACTCGAGCACGCGCTCGTCCGTCATCAGCGGGCGGGTCCCGACGCCGCCGGGGAACACGATCACGTCGGGGTGCGGCATCTCCTCGAAGGTCGCGTCACGCGTGATGCCGAGGAAGCCGTTCTCGCTGCGCACCTCGCCCCGCTCGTGACCGATGAAGGTGACGTCGAGCTCGGGGATGCGTTGCAGCACCTCGTACGGGCCGATGCCGTCGAGGGCGGTGAAGCGGGGGAACAGGGGGATCGCGACCTGCACGATGGGTCCTTTCGGGTGGTCCGGCAGATGCCGGGTGGGATGGATCGGTCGGCTCACGCTGCCGGGCCGAACCGGCGGCGGTAGTGGTCGGGGGCGACACCGAGGCGGCGCAGGAACGCACGGCGCATCGTCTCCGCGGTGCCGAACCCACATCGGTGGGCGATCGCCGAGACGGTGTCGCCGGTGTCCTCGAGTTGTCGGCGCGCTGCCTCCACGCGGACCCGCTCGACGTACAGGCCCGGCGACTCGCCGACCTCCTCGGCGAACACTCGCGAGAAGTGGCGCGGGCTCATCGCCGCACGGGTCGCCAGGACGGCGATCCGGTGGTCGGCGGCCGGGTCGGCCTCGATCTCATGCTGCACCCGCCGGACCGACGAGCGTTCGGCGCGGGGCATCCAAACCGGTGCCGCGAACTGGGTCTGCCCGCCGGGCCGGCGGAGGAACATCACGAGCCACCGGGCGACGGTCTGCGCGATCTCACTGCCGAGGTCGTCCTCCACCATCGCGAGCGCCATGTCGATGCCGGCGGTCACGCCGGCAGAGGTCCAGCGGTCGCCGGATCGTGTGAAGATCGGGTCGGCGTCGACGGCGAGTTCGGGGTAGTCGGACGCGAGTTGCTCGGCCCGGGCCCAGTGCGTCGTGACGGTGCAGCCGTCGAGCAGTCCGGCTTCGGCGGCGAGGAAGGTGCCGGTGCACACGGTCGCGAGCCGGCGAGATCTCGCCGCCGCGTCGCGCAACCACCCGACGAGCTCGGTGTCGCGGCGCGCGTCGAACACGCCGAAGCCGCCGGCCACCACGAGCGTGTCGATCGGTCCGTCGGCAGCGGCGAGCGGTGCGGTGCCGAGCGGCAGCCCGCTCTCGGCGGCCACGAGGCCGCCCCCGTGCGACACGAGGTGCAGCTCGTACGGGGCCGTCGCGCCGTGGTGACGAGACAGGACCAGCGCGGTCGCCCCGGCGAACACCTCGTACGGGCCCGTCACGTCGAGCGCCTGCGTGCCCGGGTAGGCGACGATCACGACCCGGCGCGGCGAGCGTGGGCGGCCGACGGTGTCCATGTCGACGAGTGTGGGCCGGGTGAGCGATGGCGTCAACGCCACGGTGCCCACGGATCGTGCCACGGTGCCGGCACGTCGCCCGGACGGTCCGTCGGGGGAGCGCGGCCGTACACTCGCTGCATGGATCTCCGTATCGGCGTCACCCAGTCCCCGCGCGAAGTCGCCCTCGAGCTCGCCGACGACACCGACCGCGAGGCGTTGCGCGCCCAGGTGGAGGCGGCGCTCACCGGGGCGATCGACGTGTTGTGGGTGACCGACAAGAAGCACCGGCAGGTGGCCGTCGCCGCCGCCAAGATCGCGTACGTCGAGATCGGCACGACCGACGGCGAGCGCAAGATCGGCTTCGGCGGCTGAGCTGACCACCGCCCCCCACCGTTCGCTGCTCGACCGCCACCTGCTGTTCGTCACCGGCAAGGGCGGGGTGGGCAAGACCACCACCGCTGCGGCGCTGGCCGAACTCGCCGCGAGCACCGGCCGGCGCACCCTCGTGTGCGAGATGGACGCGAAGGGCGCGCTCGCGAACGCGTTCGACGTCGCAGCGCTGCAGTTCGAGCCGACCGAACTGTCCGATCACCTCGCCGGCATGGCCATGAACACCGAGGACTCGTTGCGCGAGTACCTGCGGCTGTTCGTGCGGATCCCGCTCGTCGGCCGGATCGGCCCGCTCGCGCGCACGTTCGACTTCGTCGCCGACGCCGCGCCCGGCGTGAAGGAGATCTTGGCCGTCGGCAAGCTCTGCTACGAGGTGCGCGAGCGGCACTACGACCTGGTCGTCGTCGACGCCGAGGCGAGCGGTCACATCGTCGCCCAGATCGGCGCGCCCCGTGCGATCCGCCAACTGGTGCAGGTGGGCCTGGTGCGCGATCAGACCAACTGGATGATCGACATCCTCGACGACCCCGAGCGCACCGGGCTGGTGGTGGTGACCACGCCCGAGGAGATGCCGGTGACCGAGAGCCTCGAGCTCGTCGAACGGGTGCGTCGCGACACGGGCGTCGACATCGCCGCGATCGTCGCGAACCGTGTGCTCCCCGCCCTGTTCTCCGAACGCGAGCACGACGTGTTCGAGCACCTCGCCACCGGCGCGGCACACGACCTGCTCGTCGAACGGGTCGGTCCCTCGGTGGGCACCGTGCTGGCCGCGTCGAGCCTGCTCGACGCTCGGCGCCGCATCGGCGCGGGTCACCTCGACCGGCTGCGCACCGAGCTCGCGGTCCTGGGCGCCGTGCCGTTGCTCATCGTGCCGGAGCTGTTCACCAGGGCGACGGGCCGTCGTGTGGTGTCGCTGATGGCGCAGGCCATCGAGGACGAACTGGTCTGATCCATGGCCCGCCGCACCCGTGCCGCGCGAGCCCCGGTGGGCCTCGACGCGATGCTCGCCTCGAAGGAGATGATCGTCGTCTGCGGCAGCGGCGGCACCGGCAAGACCACGCTATCCGCCGCGCTCGGCGCCATGGCCGCCACCAGGCTCGGGGCCCGGGTGCTCGTGCTCACCGTCGACCCCGCCCGCCGGCTGGCGACGGCGCTCGGTCTCGGCAGCGCCGCGATCGGTGGTGCCACCCCGGGCAGCGAGGTACGCGTCGATCCGGTGCTGCTCGCCGCCGCCGACCCGTCGAGCACCGCGGCCACGAGCTCACGAGGCGAGCTCTGGATGGCGATGCTCGACACCAAGGCCGGGTGGGACGACCTCATCCGACGCCACGCGCCCGATGCCGCGCTGCGCGAACAGGTGCTCGCCAACCCGCTGTACCAGAACATCACCGGGCGATTCGTGCACAGCCACGACTACCTGGCGATGGAGCGACTGCACGAGCTGCACGCGAGCGGCCGGTTCGACCTCGTGATCATCGACACCCCGCCATCGCGCAACGCCCTCGACCTGCTCGACGCACCCGGGCGGATGAAGGAGTTCTTCGGCAGTCGCCTGCTGCGCTGGCTCACCGTGCCGTACCGCTCACGGCTGTTCACCGTGGCGTCGAAACCCTTCTACCAGGTGGCGGATCGGGTGCTCGGGTCTCGCTTCCTGCAGGACATCGCCGAGTTCTTCATCCTGTTCCAGACCATGGAGAAGGGGTTCGTCGCCCGAGCCGACGAAGTGGAACGCCTGCTGGTCGACCCCCGAACGGCGTTCGTGGTGGTGAGCACGCTCGAGGCGGCGCCGGCGTACGAGGCGGGGTTCCTCGCCCGCGAACTGCAGCGCCGTGGCATGCACCTCGGCGCCGTCCTGCTCAACCGCACGCTGTCGCCCGACCTGCGCACACCCGCTGCCGCACGCGCTGCACGCGACCTCCGGTCGCGAGTCGACGATCCTGCGTTCGTCGCCGAGATGGCGGCAGCGGCGGGGGTGGAGTCGGGCGACGCTCGCACCGTGCTCACCGAGGTGAGCGAACGGTTCCACGACGTCGCCGTCGTCGCGAGCCGTGAGGCCGAACGGCGAGCGGAGCTCGAGTCGATCGGTGCGCTGACCGTGTCGGCGCCGGCGCTCGCACGCGACGTGGCCGATCTCGCCTCACTGGTCGAGCTCGGCCGCCACCTCCTCGACGCACGCTGAGGCCCGGGCCCCCGGGGTCCCCGGGCGCGAGACGGGGATTTCCCCGATGTTCACCTGTCACCGATGGGGTTTGCTGACGTCATGAACACGGGGGCCACGGAGGCGCCCGACGAGCACAGGAGCACCACAATGGACAGCAAGAACACGGCCCAGAGCATCCTCGAGAGCCTCACGTCGCTCTTCTCGAACGAGGACGAGGTGCGGGCGTACATGGAAGACAAGTCGGGCTGGATCCACGACCACGGTCTGGAGGACGCCAGCTACGAGGAGATCACCGAGGCGGTCACCATCGCCTTCGACATGCCGGTCGTCAACCAGGGCGCCGTCGTCAACGGCGGCAACGCCACGGCCACCATCGGCACCTCGGCCCCGGCCCCCGCGGCCCCGGCCGCCACCGCACCGGCCCCTGCGGCCGCTGCGCCGGCACCCCTGGTGCTGCCGCCGCCCCCGCCCATGCCGCCGGCCTCGATGCCGCCGGCCGAAGCGGTCGAGCAGGTGATCAACCACTACGTCACCCACGTCTACGAGACCACCAACGTCGACGACCGCGACACCTACGTCGACAACTCGATCTCGAACAACGTGCACGCCGAGGACGGGGCGCACGTCGACATCGACAACGACGTCGACGCCACCACCGTCACCGGTGACGGTGCCGTGGGCGCCGGTGAGAACAGCGACCTCGACGGCGTCGCCACCGGCGCCGGTGCGGTGGCCGCTGGCCACGACGTGGGCGTGGCCAACACCGGCTACAACTCGGGCGTGGTCGGTGAGGAGATCGACGTCGACGACACGATCTTCGGCAACGACAACACCCAGGTGAACGACAACTACGGCACGACGACCGTCGGCGACGACAACGTGGTGGCCACCGAGGGCGGCCAGGCCGCCGGCCGTGACCTCACCGACAACGACATCACGGTCGACAACTCGCACCTCGACGGCTCGAACGTCGGTGGCGTCGGCAACACGGCGGTGCAGGACAACGACACCTACACCCAGGACAACGACACGGCCGTCTCGGTGGTCGACGTTGACCAGCACGTCGACCAGTCGACCAACAGCAGCTTCAACACCGAAGGTGGCGAGGGCTACGAGGGTGGCTACGACGGTGGCTACGAGGGTGGCTACGAGGGTGGCTACGAAGAGTCCCCCTACGAGGGCGGCTACGAGGAGCAGCCGATGATGGAGGAGCCGGCAGCGCCGCAGCCGGTGTACGCCGAGGTGATGCCCGACGCGGCGCCGTCGATCGACATCGACGTCGACGGTATCGACGAGGCAGCCCTCTGATCCGACATCGGATTCACCAGGGATTCCCCGTCCGATCGGGGTGATCACGACGACGATCCCGGGCTCCGGCCCGGGATCCTCGTCGTCCCCGCCCTTCGTCTGCAAAGCTCAGGTGCACTATGGCAACGCTCGTGGAGGTCGCGCGTCAACGCACGTCGCTGACCAACGACCAGGTGGGACATCTCCAACAACTCGTCGCCGAATGGGGGTTCCTCGCCGACTTGTCGTTCGCCGACCTGCTGTTGTACGTGCCGACCACCGATGGCCGGTGGGTGATCGTGGCCCAGATGCGACCATCGACCGGTCGCACCATCTACCCGGCCGACTACGTGGGCGAGTACGCCCGCTTCGCCGGGGAGGTGCTCGACCAGGTGGTCGCCACGGGCGGGTTGTGCGAGGGCGACATCGAGGTCGAGAACGAGGTCGACCCGGCCCGTCTGCTCGGTGTGCCGGTCCGCTTCCGTGGCGAGGTGATCGCCGTCCTCGGTCGTGAGGCGGGGACCCGCAACACGCGGATGCTCGGCGAGCTCGAACGCACCTATCTCGCGATCTTCGAGCGCTTCGCGGTGATGATCGCCGAGGGCTCCTTCCCGAGCGAGGGGCCGCTCGAGGACTCGAGTGCCGCGCCCCGCATCGGCGACGGCACGATCCTGCTCGACGAGGACGCCCGGGTGCGGTTCGCCTCGCCGAACGCGATGAGCGTGTTCCACCGTGTCGGGATCAACGCCAACGCCGTCGGCATGCGCCTGGCGGAGATGGGATTCAACGACAACAGCGCCCGGCGGGCGCTCGAGACCCGCCGACCCGTGATCGAGGAGTTCGAGCAGACCAACGACGTCACGCTGCTGGCGCGGTGCTTGCCGATCATGGCCGGCGGCGAGGTGACCGGCGGCCTGCTGCTGGTGCGCGACGTGACCGAGGTGCGCAAGCGGGACAAGCTGCTGCTGTCGAAGGACGCGACGATCCGCGAGGTGCATCACCGGGTCAAGAACAACCTGCAGACCATCTCGTCGCTGTTGCGGTTGCAGGCTCGCCGCCTCCAGTCGGCCGAGGCCAAGGCGGCGGTCAACGAGTCGGTGCGTCGCATCCGCACGATCGCCGTCGTGCACGAGACGCTGTCACGCGAAGCCGGCGACGACGTCGCCTTCGTCGACATCGTGCGCCCCCTGCTGCGGTTGTCCGAAGAGGGGTTGCAGTCACAGGACCGGCCGATCCGGTTCACCGTGCACGGCGACGGCGGCCGGCTGCCGACCACCGTGGCCACCCCGCTGTCGGTGGTGCTGATCGAACTGCTGCAGAACGCGATCGATCACGGGTTCCCGGAGGGCAGCGCCGGCGGCGACGTCGTCGTGCAACTCGCCCGGACGCCCGGCATGGTGTCGATCTCGGTCGTGAACGACGGTGTGGGCCTCGACCCGAGCTTCGAGCTCAACCGCGCCACCGGACTCGGGCTGTCGATCGTGCGGACGCTCGTGACCACCGAGCTCGGCGGCACGATCGTGATGCGTGCCGGCACCCGAGCCGATTTCGAGGCCGTCGGGATCGGCGACGTCCGCGACGGCATGGGGACCGTCGTGCACCTCACGGTGCCGATCGGCGCGTGACTCAGGCGAGGAGGCGCTGGCGTGCCGCCTGCTGGCGGCGGATGGTGCGGCGCTGTTCCTCGTCGAGGCCGCCCCAGATGCCCGAGTCCTGGTTGGTCTCGATGGCGTACTCGAGGCAGTGCGTGCTCACCGGGCACTCCCCGCACACCTCCTTCGCCTTCGCGATCTGCAGCAGCGCCTGTCCGGTGGTGCCGACCGGGAAGAACAGGTCCGGGTCGGTGTCGCGGCAGATCGCCTTCGTCCGCCACGTGTAGTCGGCATTCGCGAGGGCGAGGCTGGAGGCGAGGATGGTCACGGTGTCTCCTCTGACGAGCAGTGCGGAACGGCAGCTGGCGTGGGTCGGGGCGGGATCGTGACGGTCGTCGGACCGGCGGCACGCGGATTGACCCGTTGGTCAACCGTTGTGCTCGTGTTCACCACCTCGCCTCGCACCGTTCGGAAACGCTAGGAAACAACGGTCGACAGAACAAGAGGTCGACACCACTTGCATCATCTGGACTGGGTGGAGGGCCATCGGTCCGACAGATGGGTGGTGTCGGAGCCATCACGAGAGGGAAACACGATGATCCAGGTGATCGCCCATCGGGGCGCCTCGGCGGCGGCGCCCGAGAACACCGTCGAGGCGTTCGCCCTCGCCGGCCGCCTCGGGGCCGACGCCGTCGAACTCGACGTCCGGCGGACCCGCGACGGGGTACTCGTCGTGCACCACAACCCCGACCTGCCCGACGGCCGGATCATCCGCGAGGTCGACGCGCGTGATCTCCCGGCGTCGGTCGCCCGGCTCGACGGCGCGCTGGACGCGTGTGCCGGGATGTGGGTGAACGTCGAGATCAAGAACGACGCGGAGGAACCGGACTTCGATCCTGCCGACGAGATCGCCGACCGCACGATGGAGCTCCTCCTCGCCCGCGACGAGCACGAGCGCTGGCTCATCTCGTCGTTCCGGATCGAGACCGTCGACCGGTGCCGCACCATCGCCGACGCCGCCGGCGCACCGGTTCGCACGGCGTGGCTCACGGGCATCGTGCCCGACGACGTCGTCGATCTGCTCGTGGCGAAGGGTCACGTGGCGCTGCACCCGTGGGTCCGGCTGCTCGGCCGTCACGTGATCGACGCCTGCCACGCCGCCGGGATCCACGTGAACACCTGGACCTGCGACGACCCGGAGCGGATGGCCGAGCTCGTCGAGTGGGGCGTCGACGGCATCTGCACGAACGTCCCCGACGTGGCGCTCAGGGTGCTGGGGCGGGGCGCACCAGTCTGACCGCTGCCGGACGGTGGCGGAAGCGCAGTTCGCGCGTCTCGCCGAGGAAGTCGCCGTCGAGCTGATACGGGAACGGGCGGTCGTGCGCGACGACGAACTCGGTGAGGTCCGTGCGGACGTCGAGGTGGGGGCCCGGGGCGACACCGCCACCGCGGAGCGCGCCGGCGAGCGAACGCAGGATCACGCCGGCGCGCATCGTGCGGAACGTGACCGCCACCAGACCACGGTCGAGCGTGGCAGCCGGTGACAGGTCGAGCGGCCGGTTGCCGAGATAGGTGTACGGATTGGTGTTCAACACGATCGTGAACCAGCCGTCGGGGACGTCGAACGGGTCGCCGGTGGCGTCGGTGCCGCCGACCCGGAAGTGCGGCGTGCGTCGGTCGTATCCCGCCGCCCACGTGCGAAGTGACGCCGCGATGAACAGTGGATGACCGAGCCACCGCTTCAGCGAGGCCCGTCGTTCGACTTCGCGCACCACGGCGGCGTCGTACCCGATGCCGGTGTGGAAGCAGAAGAACCGGCCGTTCACCTGCCCGAGCCCGATCGGCCCGATGTCGCCCGCCGCCAAGCCGGCGGCGAGCTGGGTGGCGGCGAGCACGGGATCGTTGGCGGTGCCGATGGTGCGCGCGAAGACGTTGGTCGAGCCGCCGGGCAGCACGCCGATCGCGGTGTCGGTGCCGGCGACACCGGTCGCCACCTCGTTCAGCGTGCCGTCGCCACCGAAGCCGATCACGACGTCGAGGCCCCGCCGGGCGGCGTCCTGGGCGAAGCGGGTGGCGTGCCCGCGGCGGTTGGTCTCCACCACCTCGACGTCGTTGCCGCGGCTGAGCGTCCGATGCACCACCACGGTGTTGCGTGCCGTCACCGAGCTGGCGAAGGCGTTGACGACGAGCAGGATCCGCAAGGTCCCCGACGTTACCGTCGCCCCTGGTGCCGGCCGGGACGGCCCCGGTTGGGTCGAGGGTCTACCGATCGGTAACAATGGCGGCCATATGAACGTGATCGTGTGTGTGAAGCAGATCCCCGATCCCGCCACCCCAGGTGCGCTCGATCCCGGGACCAAGACCCTGAAGCGCGACGGCAAGCTCATCCTCGACGAGTCCGACAGCTATGGCGTCGAGATGGCGCTGCAGCTCGTCGACGCCGCCGGCGGCGGCGAGGTGAGCATCGTGTCGATGGCTCCGAACGGCGAGGTGAGCGGGATGCGCACCGCACTCGCGATGGGTGCGGCCAAGGGCGTGCTCGTGAGCGACCCGGCCCTGCAGGGCAGCGACGCGCTCACCACCGCCAAGGTGCTGGCCGCCGCCGTCGGCAAGCTCGGCGGCGCCGATCTGGTGATCGCCGCCACCGAGTCGAGCGACGGCTACACCGGCACGGTGCCCGAGCAGATGGCCGAGGTGCTCGGCCTGCCGTCGGTCACGTTCGCGAAGAAGGTCGTCGTCGACGGCGGCTCGCTGAAGGTCGACCGCCAGACCGAGGACGGCTACGACGAGGTCACCTGCCCGCTGCCCGCGCTGATCAGCGTCACGGCCGGCGTGGTCGAGCCCCGCTACCCGAGCTTCAAGGGCATCATGGCCGCCAAGTCGAAGCCGATCGACACCGTCACCGCCGGCGACCTCGGCGTCAGCCCGACGGGCTGGGCCGGCGCCGGGCAGGAGATCGTCGACGTGGCCCAGGCCGAGGCCCGTGCCGCCGGCGAGATCATCGAGGACGACGGCGAGGGCTACACCAAGATCGTGGCGTTCCTCGAGAACCTCAAGGTCATCTGAGCCGAGACGACAGACGCACGCAGACACGGACAAAGGAACGAACGACATGACGAACGTATGGGTCTTCGCTCAGGAAGCGGCCGGCGCGCCCACCTCGGGCACCCTCG
The DNA here is from genome assembly GCA_020637235.1 of Acidimicrobiaceae bacterium. GTDB lineage: Bacteria > Actinomycetota > Acidimicrobiia > Acidimicrobiales > Ilumatobacteraceae > VFMC01. Next base: position 24,423 of record JACJWG010000003.1, read on the forward strand.
AACTGCTCACCAAGGCCCGCGCGCTGGGCACCGTCACCGCCTTCGTCGGCGGCGATGCCTCGGCGATCGCCGGCGCGCTCGGTGACTACGGCGCCACCAAGGTGTACGCGACCGGTGATCTCGGCGGCAAGCTGCCAGGTGTCGCCGTGGCCGCGGCGATGAAGGCCGTCATCGACGGCGGCGACTCGCCCGACCTCATCCTGTTCCCGCAGAACTACGCGGGACGCGACGTGGTGTCGCGCCTGTCGGTCAAGCTCGACCGCACGGTGCTCACCAACAACGTCGACGTCGCCGTCGACGGTGACGCGGTGTCGGTCACCACCCCGATCTTCGGTGGCAACACCCTGGTCACCACCAAGTTCTCGGGTGCGGCGCCCTACCTCGCGACCTTCCGCCCGAAGAGCTTCGCGGCCGAGGCCGCCGGTGGCGGTGCGGCCGACGTGGTCGCGGCGCCGGTGCCCGAGCTCGGTGCGACGGGTGCCGCCTCGGTGACCGCGGTCCACGTCGAGGCGAGCACGGGTCCGAAGCTCGACGAGGCCGCCGTCGTGGTCTCGGGTGGCCGCGGCCTCGGCGAAGCCGACAAGTACCAGCTGGTCGAAGAGCTCGCCAAGCTGCTGAAGGGTGCGCCGGGTGCGTCGCGAGCGATCGTCGACGCCGGATGGGTGCCCTACAGCTACCAGGTGGGCCAGACCGGCAAGGTCGTGAAGCCGGGTGTGTACATCGCCGCCGGCATCTCGGGCGCCACCCAGCACATGGTGGGCATGAAGGGCTCGAAGAACATCATCGCGATCAACAAGGACAAGGAAGCCCCGATCTTCGGCATCGCCGATCTCGGCATCGTGGGCGACGTCCACAAGGTGCTCCCGAAGCTGATCGAGGCGCTGCAGTCGCGCTGAGCTCCGGCTCACCACACGACGTCGATCGACGGGGCGGCCGCGAGGCCGCCCCGTTGCGCGTGGTTCGTGAGCCGGATGCGCACCGGCAGCGCACGCCGCTCACGAAAGGGCGTGGTTCGTGAGCCGGATGCGCACGGGCTGCGCATCTCGCTCACGAAGTGGCGTGGTTCGTGAGCCGGATGCGCACGGGCTGCGCATGCTGCTCACGAAGTGGTCAGTGGGCGTCGTGGGCGCTGATCGCCCAGGCGAGGCCCTCGACCGGATCGTCGATCGCGAGTTGGAGTTCCCAGCCGAGCGCTGGTTCCCCGGCGTCCCACCACCACCAGCCGAGCTCGCCGGCGAGTTCGCCGAGATCGTCGGGATCGACCGGCCACTCGTCGCACACGTCGCCGAGCGCGGCGAGCACCCACCAGGCACCGAACCGCCCGATCGCGCCGCCCCGACGTCGGCCGTGGGCCCCACCGCTCGAACCGGCCCAGGCGAGCCAGGCGAGGGCATCGCCGGCGGCGAGGGGCGCCACGCGAGCGTGCACGATGCCGAGGGTCGCGAGCGCATCGGCGACGCCGCCCTCGACGCACACCACCTCGACCCGGCCGTTCGACGACGCAGTCCACGGTTCGAGCAGTTGCCGTACCGCCGAGGTCACCTCGTCGCGGTGTCCGTCGCCGTCGCCATCGCCATCGCCATCGCCGATGCGCGTCCGCACCGTGCCGTCGATCACCCGGAACCGCTCGGCCGGCGGCCGCGGTGGTGCCGGCGCGTCGACCCCGTCGTCGCCATAGGTGGCGAGCGCGTAGCGGGGTTCCCACGGCTGCAGGGCGAAGGGCAGGTCGAGCACGTCGACGAGGCCATCGGCATCGACCGCCTCGCCGCGCATCGCCCGCTCGTGGGCGACGAAGCCGAGCCGCGGCCCGCCGGGGAGGAACGACCGGAGCTCGGCCAGGGTGTGCTGCTGGGCGACGACCTCGGTGAGCGGGCCGATGGTGAACCGGCCGCTGTCCTCGTCGAGCACCTGCGCTGCCCACTCGGCCGGCGCCCAGAGGGCCAGCCGGTACTCGGCCAGTGTGGCCGCAGGCCACAGTTGCCGTCCGGTGAGCACGGCGTGACGGGCGCGGTCACGAACGCGCAGCAGCCCCGCCCAGTCGCGGCCGGCGCTCATCGAGTCGATCAGCCGCACGAGCCCGTCGAGGTCGGCTCGGTGCACCAGCACGTCGACCTCGTCGACCTCGTCGCGGTCGAGGTCGTCGCTCACACGAGTGGCCAGGGGTAGCGGCGGCCGCTGTGGTCCGCCGGCAGCACGGGGTGGTCGACGATCCACTGCGCCCGCTCCTGCATCGCCACCACCTCGTCGTCGGCGAGCAACGCTGCGAGCTGCAACGGCGGCGCGGTGGCGATCTGCGCGAGCGCGGTGAGCAGCTCGGGCGCGACCGGATCGCCGGCGAAGTCCCACACCACCGTGCGCAACTTGAACTCGGCTGCGAAGCAGAGCCCGTGGTCGATGCCCCAGGTGTGGTCGTCGTGGTCGATCAGCACGTGGCCGCTCTTGCGGTCGGTGTTGTTGGCGACCAGGTCGAACACGGCGATGCGGCGCAGGTCGTCGTACAGATCGGGCCGGGTCTCGTGGAGGGTGAAGTAGTGCTGCTGGTGGTCGGCGTCGACGAACCACTGCACGCTGCCCTCGCCGAGGGGACCGTCGCGGATGACCGTCGGGGGCACGAGGTCGATGCCCATCGCCTCGCTCAAGTGGTAGGCGGCCAGCTCGCGGCGGTGCAACCCCGGCTCGAAGTCCCACAGCGGCCGCTCACCGCGCAGCGGCTTGTAGATGCCTTGTGCCCGACGCTCGTCGAGACACAGGTTCACGAGGAACGTGGCGTTGCTGCTCCAGGGCATCCGGCCCTCGATGTCGAGATCGCCGTCGGCGAGCAGGGCCAGCTGCGCTCGCCGCTCGACGGGTCCGCCGGCCCCGGGGTGGTCGGTCATGGTGCGCGGGCTCAGTTCATCCGCGGGCAGATGTGCCCGTCGGGATCCATCGGCAGGCTGCACCACATGCACGGCGGCCGGCCAGCGGCCACGAGGGAGTCGGCCTGCTCGCAGAAGGCCTGTACCTGGCCCCTCGTGAGGAACACCCGTACCCGTCCACGATCCTCGAGTGCCTCGAGGTCGGGCTCACCCTCGTCGTCGACGGGCACGAACTCGTCGAGCTGCACCAGCACCCGATCGGTGCTCCGTTCGTACCCGAGGCCGATCGCCCCGAGCACGAAGGCGGGCTCCATCGGCGCCGTCAGCTCCATCGCCGCGGGCATCGGCTTGTCGTCGGGTGGTGGCAGGTCGTTCAGCACGGCGCGCAGGTGCTCGGCCATCGCGGCGGCCTGCTGCTTCTCGCACTTCACCGTCACGCGTTCACCCGCGTGGCGGGCCTGCAGGAAGAACACGCGTTGCCCCGGCCGGCCCACGGTGCCGACCGTGAAGGCGTCGACGGTGTCGAACTCGTACGACAGACCCATCGCCGCGTCAGCTCACGAGGGCTGCAGCTCGGCCAGCGAGCCGCCGGTGGAGTTGACGGTCAGCACGATCGGCGCGCCGGCGCCGTACGCGATCGCCGAGACCCCGCACGTGCTGATGACGATCCGCTGGAACAGATCGATGTGCGTGCCCATCGCGTGGGCGACGGCGGCCTTGATCGGATCGGCGTGCGACACCAGCACGATCGTCCCACCCGGGTGCTGCGCCCGGAGACGGTCGATCGTGCTCACCATGCGCGTCTGCATCGCGGTGAAGCTCTCGCCGCCCGGAAAGGTGAACGTGCTCGGCGCACGCTGCACCGTGCCCCACTCGGGCAGCTTCATCAACCGCTTCAGTTCGGCGCCGGTCCACTCGCCGAAGTCGCATTCCAGCAGGCCCTTGTCGACCCGCACCTTCAGGCCGCGCGCCGCGGCGATGGGTGCGGCCGTCTCCCGGGCACGTTCGAGCGGCGAGGCGTACACCGCGTCGACCGACCGGAGCGCAGCGATGCGCTCGCCGGCGCGTCGGGCCTCGTCGAGGCCGACTTCGGCGAGGTGGAGGCCCGGTGCCCGGCCGGGCAGCAGCGTGCCGGTCGTCGGCGTCCGGCCGTGGCGGACCAGCAGCACCAGGGTGCCGCGGGGCGGGGCGGGGGTCGTCGTTCGCGCCATCTCGCCCACGAAACCTAACGTGCCCGACGTGGATTCGCTCGACCGACTCCGTGCCGAGGTGTGCGACTGCCATCGGTGCCCACGGCTCGTCTCGTGGCGCGAGCAGGTGGCCGTCGAGAAGCGGGCCAGCTACCGCGACCAGATCTACTGGGGTCGACCGGTGCCGGGATTCGGTGACCAGCGTGCGCGCGTCCTCGTGCTCGGCCTCGCTCCGGCGGCTCACGGAGCCAACCGAACCGGACGCGTGTTCACCGGCGACCGTTCCGGCGACTGGCTCTTCCGGTCGATGCACCGCGCCGGTCTCGCCAACCAACCGGTGTCGGTGTCGGCCGACGACGGACTGCGGCTCCGTGACGCCTGGGTGACCGCGGCCGTGAAGTGCGCGCCGCCGGACAACAAGCCGCTCCCCGACGAACGTGACGCGTGCCGTCCGTTCGTGCGTCGTGAGCTCGCGCTGCTCGAGCGCGTGGAGGTGGTGGTGTGCCTCGGCGCGTTCGCCTACGCGGCGGCGTGTGTCGAGTTCGGCGTGCGACCGCGACCGAGGTTCGGACACCTCGCCGAGATCGCCACGCCCGCGGGCGGCCCCACGCTCGTGTGCTCGTTCCACCCGAGCCAGCAGAACACCTTCACGGGCCGGCTGACGGAGGACATGCTCGACGCGGTGTTCCACCGCGCGGTCGAGCTCGCCCGTCAGCGGCGGAGGAGCTGAAGCACCCGTTCGACGGGCAGCCCGGGTGCGACGTGGCCGTCGACCCCGACGACGGTGTCGGCGACGAAGAGCGCGTCGGCGACCGACTCCTCGGTCGCGTCCACCACGGCCGTGAACACCGCGTCCAGCTCGCCGTCGCCGAGCAACTCCACCCTGACACGGCCGCGCTGGCGGCGATCCGTGCGATGGGTCGTCGACACGGCGCAGAAGATGTCGCCGCTGCCGTGGTGGGCGACGCTGCCCGTCCGGGCGAGGCCGAGCCCGACGCGGCGGGCCACTCGCTCGAGCTGGCGCGCATCGAGCGGCGCATCGGTCATCACGACGCCGAGGCAACTGCCCCCGGTGTCCAGGGTCGGTGCGACGCCGCCGACCGCGGCGGTGTCGGGCCGGTCGCGATGCAGTGCCTCACCGACGTGCGCGCCGCCGAGGCGCAGCAGACGCGAACCGCCGAAGTTGCAGAGCAACAGCACCCCGACGGTGCCCACCCCGTCGATCACGCGTGAGGCCGTGCCGATCCCGGCCTTGTGGCCCATCGTCACCATGCCCGCACCGGCACCGACCACGCCGGCCGCCACGGGTCCGTCGCTCGCGAGGTCGAGCGCACGTCGCACGTGGTCGGTCGTCACCCATCGCCGGTACATGTCGTCGAGCCACGAGTCGTCGCATTCGCCGACGACCGGGATCACCACCTCGTCGGCTCCGGCGGCGAACATCGCGTCGACGACGGCGTCGTACGCGCGGCCGACCGCCGAGGTGCTCGTGAGCACGATCGGGGTCTCGACGATGCCCCACTCGCGTATCTCGACGGACCCGGTGAGCTCGCCGGCGCCGTTCAGCACCGCCGACGCCGCAGCCATCGGGCGCCGGAACAGCGCGCCGAGGTCGTCGGGCACGATCGCGGTGACGCCGGTTCGAGCCACCGGTTCGTGCCGTGCCGGATCGCCGGCCCACACGGTGACATGGCCGACACGCACCCCCGGCACGTCGGTGATCGCATCGTGCGGGCCCACCGGGAGCTCCCCGAACGCGAGCCCGAGGTCGCGAGCCCGAGGTCGTGGTGGCGGCGGGGTCGTGGTGGGGACGGCGAGCGGGTGGTCGGCGGTCACCGCCGGAGCCTAGGACGGGTGCCGGTCGACGAGCTCGTGCCACCGGCGAGTCGCCACCGGCCGGCCGTCGCGCTCCACCCGCAGGACGAGCTCGACGTCGAAGGCGTTCCGATCGCCACGCACCTGCAGCTCGGCGCTCGAACGGCATCGCGTGACACCCGATCCGTCGGGCAGGTCGACCTCGAACGTGCGTCGGGCGGTGGACCAGGCCCGACCCGGATCGGCGACATCGACGCCCAGCTCCGCGGTCAGTTCGTCGGCGACGGCGGGCCGTTCGGCAATCCCGCCCGCTGCGCGCGAGCTCGTTCCGAGCTCGATCCGAGTCTGCCGAGCCACGACGTCGTACGTCCGCCGCCAGGTGGCGTCGGTGTGCCCGCTCCCGCCCGGTGCCGGCGCGAAGTGATGCCGCGAGGGCGGGAGGTCGTCCACCACCGGCAGATCGACGCGGATCGATCCGCGGTCGACGCCGAGCACGAACGGGGCTGCGGCCGGCCACCACCGGGGCCAGTCGGCACCGGCGATCGACAGACGCACCCGGTGACCGGGAACGAACGTCCACGTGGTGGTGGCGAGGTGCACCCGCACGTCCAGCCACTCGCCGGCGGCCACCACTCGAGCCGGCTCGTCCGGGGCACCGCCCGGATCGGCGGGCCATCTCCCCGCGCACGCGAGGTCGAGCACCCCGCTGGTGATCGGCGTCGATCGGCCGTCGGGCGCGATGTCGCTCAGGGTGACCGCCACCTGGCCGACGACCTCGGACGACCGCACCCGCATCGACACGGCGGGTGCTCCCACCAGGAGCTGCGCTCGCGGGTGGACCCAATCGAACGCGAGCGACGACGCGTCGTCGACCCGATGATCGGGCGGCGTGGCAGCGGCCCAGCGATGGTCCCAGGAGCTCGGGTCGATGCCGGTCGAGCCGGTGTCGCCGCGGACGACGAGCTCGTCGACCGCAGGTCGTGGCGCCGGCACCCGCCGCACCGCCGTGGTGCACCCGACCACGGGCCACACGTCGATGTCACGCCATCCACCCGTGGCCGCTGGGCCGCGTACGAACAGCTGACCACGGCGTGCGGCCGACGGTGGACCACCCCGCAGGTGCTGGTCGACGAATGCCGCCAGCTCCGCCACCACGTCGACGCCGATCGCGGCTGCTGCTGCGCCGATGCCGTCGGCGGTGTCGCCGCCGTCGCCGACGACGATGCGCCACGGCACCCGCACCCGCTCGATCGTGCGGATCGTGTTGTCGCTGGCCGAACCCCGCCACCCGCCGATCAGCATGATCGGTGCCACCAGGCGCTCGAGCCCGGCGCCGTCCGGTCCGCTGCGCAGCGGACCGTCGCGCCAGTGCCGATCGAACGCGCCGTGTCGCAGGCGGTCGAGCAGCCGCGGAGCCAGCTCGGACGTGCGCTCCGCCCAGGCATCGAGCCAGTCGTGTCGCCGGTCGGGGCCGGGAGGCAATCCGTCTCGGGCGAGCTCGGCCAGCGGCTCTCCGGCGAGGTCGAGCATCGCCGGTACACCACCGAGGTGATGGCGGCCGTTGGTTGCGAGGTCGTCGGTCGCGCCGATCGCCACGACGGCCCCGAGACCGACCGATGCGTCGGTCGCCGCCGCCAGCGCGAGCTCGCCGTCCTCACCGTGTCCGAACACGCCGACCGCGCCGGTGCTCCACGATTGTGCCGCCACCCACCGCACCACGTCGCCCACGTCGGTCACCTCCAGACCGAGTCGGGGTGCGCGCCGTCCGCCCGATGCCCCCGTCCCTCGTCGGTCGACCCGGACGACGGCCATCCCGAATTCGGTCGCGAGGCGCGAGGCCACCCGGTCGCCGTCGGCGCCGACGTCGTCGATCCGACGGGAGGTCGCCTCCACCAGCGCGGCGACGCGACCATCGCCGGGCGGCAGGTGCACCGTCGCGGCGAGCGGCGTGCCGTCGGCGGTGGTGATGGTGGGGCGCACGCGATGCGGCATGCCGGTGCCGGTGCCGTGCTCCGTCACCGAGGCGGTGTGCACGCGCGGTCGAGCGCCGTGCGCAGCGACGCGGCGGCCAGGGCGTTGGCGGCAGCACCGTCGTCGACGAAGTCGGCCAGCGAGAAGAAGCCGTGAAACATGCCGGCGAAGCGGACGTGGCTCGTCGCGACCCCGGCGGCCTGCAGCCGGGCCGCGTAGGCATCACCCTCGTCACGGAGCGGGTCGAACTCGGCGGTGATCACCAACGCGGGCGGCGCCGCAGCGAGGGTGGCGTCGTCGGCGGCGAGCGGTGAGACCCGCGGATCGGTGGGTGGCGTGAGACCGCCGAGGTAGTGCTCGACGAACCACCGCATACCGGCCGCGGTGAGGAAGTAGCCGGTGCCGTTCTCCTCGTGGCTCGGCGACGAGCACGTGGCGTCCGTGACCGGGTAGACGAGCAGCTGGAACACCAGCGGCACCACACCGAGGTTCGCGATCGCCGCCGCGAGGTTGCCGCCAGCGGAGTCGCCGCCGATCGCGATCGCGTCGGCCCGGCAGCCGAGCTCGTCGGCGTGGGCGCGGGCCCAGCGAAGTGCGGCCACCCCGTCGTCCAGCGCCGCGGGGAACGGGTGCTCGGGCGCCAACCGGTAGTCGACGCTCAACACCGCGTGCCTGCTGCCCGCTGCCAGCACACGACACACCTCGTCGTGCGACTCGAGGTCGCCGATCACCCAGCCACCGCCGTGGAGATAGACCAGCAGACCGAGGCCGGGCGCATCGCTCGGTCGGTACAGACGGCACCGCACACCGTCGGCGTCGAGGTCGCGCACCTCGTGGACGGCGGTGCCGGAGGGGCGCTGCCGGGCCGCCCGGTTGGCCCGAGCCGCCTCGGGAGTCACCTGCTCGATCGGCGGGTCGCCGATCGACGCCATGAGGTCGAGCAGCGCGACGGCCTGGGGGTGCAGCGGCATGAACCGCAGTGTGCCACAGCGATAGCGTGCGACGTCGTGGCCGAACTGCACCCGCCCGTCACCGACCTCGATCGGGTGGAGGCAGCGCTGCTGGAGGCGATCGGCACGCTCGGCGGGGCCGCCACGCCCGTGCGCGCCCCGCACGACCCGGTCCGCGACGGGTCGACGCTCGACGTCGCGCTCACCGAGCAGTTGTTCGACGCGCAAGCGCTCAGCCGCCACCTCGACCATGCTGCACGCTGGCTGCGGGGCAAGGGCGTCGGTCATTACACGATCGGATCTGCCGGCCACGAGGGCAACGCGGCGGTCGCGGCTGCGCTCGCCCCGGGCGACCCCGCGCTGTTGCACTACCGCTCGGGCGGGTTCTATCTCGCCCGCTCCGCCCTGGCCGGCCGGGCACGGCTCGACGGGGTGCGCGACGTGCTCGCCGGCATGCTCTCGCTCACCGACGAACCGATCGCCGGTGGCCGGCACAAGGTGTTCGGTCATCCCGAGCTCGACGTGATCCCGCAGACCTCCACGATCGCGTCGCACCTGCCCCGCGCCGTCGGGGTGGCGTTCGCGATCGAACGCGCCCGCCGGCTCGGCGTGGCCACACGGTGGTCCGACGACGCGATCGCCGTGTGCTCGTTCGGCGATGCGAGCGTCAACCACTCGACGGCCCAGGGTGCGCTCAACACCGCCGGATACACCGTCCACCAGGGTCTGCCGCTGCCGCTGCTGTTCGTGTGCGAGGACAACGGCTGGGGCATCAGCGTGCCGAGTCCGGCGGGCTGGGTGGCGGCGACGTTGTCGCAGCGTCCGGGACTGCGCTACCTCGCGGCCGACGGGTGCGATCTCGCCGGCGCCTACGACGCCGCCGCCGAGCTCGCGTCCTTCGTGCGTCGCGAGCGGCGTCCGGCCGTGCTGCACCTGCACACCGTGCGGTTCATGGGACACGCCGGCACCGACGTCGAGAGCGGCTACCGCGGCGCCGGCGCGATCCGCGCCGATCTCGCCCGCGATCCGCTGCTCGGCACGGCTCGTCTGTTGATCGACGCCGGTGTCGCCACCCCCGACGCCCTCGTCCAGCGCTACCTCGCCGGACGCGCCGAGGTGCGCGCCCTCGCGATCGACCTCGCCGGCAGGCCGAGGCTCGACACCGCCGCCGAGGTGATGGCGCCGCTGTCGCCACGACGCCCGTCGAACGTCGCCGTCCGAGCGGCGAGCGCCGCGAGCACCGACGACCGCCGCCGGTTCTTCGGGGGCACTCTGCCCGAGGACGAGGGCCCGCTCACACTGGCGGAGAGCATCAACCGCGCGCTCGGCGACGTGCTGCTCGCGATGCCGCACGCGATGGTGTTCGGCGAGGACGTCGGCGTGAAGGGCGGGGTGTACGGGCTGACGCGCGGCCTGCAGAAGCGGGCGGGCGCCGCCCGCGTGTTCGACACGCTGCTCGACGAGCAGTCGATCCTCGGTCTCGCGTTGGGCGCCGGCGTGAGCGGTCTGCTCCCGATCCCCGAGATCCAGTACCTCGCGTACCTGCACAACGCCGAGGACCAGTTGCGCGGCGAGGCGGCGAGCCTGTCGTTCTTCTCGAACGGCGCGTACCGCAACCCGCTCGTCGTTCGAGTCGCCGGACTGGCCTATCAGAAGGGCTTCGGCGGTCACTTCCACAACGACGACGCCGTCGCGGTGCTCCGCGACGTGCCCGGCCTCGTGATCGCGAGCCCCGGTCATCCGAGCGACGCCGCCCCGATGCTGCGCAGCTGCGTGGCGGCGGCCGACGTCGACGGCACGGTGTCGGTCTACCTCGAACCGATCGCTCGCTACCACACCCGCGATCTGCACACCACCGACGACGGGCAGTGGACCGCGCCCTATGTCGCGCCGGCTCGCTGGAGCGGCGCGCACGTGCCGATCGGCCAGGGTCGGGTCGCCCGCCAGGGTGACGACGTCCTCATCGTCACGTGGGCCAACGGGCTGTACCTGTCGCTGCGCGCCGCACGGCGGCTCGCCGGGCGGGGCGTGTCGTCGCGTGTGTACGACCTGCGCTGGCTGGCCCCGATGCCGATCGACGACGTGTTCGCCCACGCCGAGGAGATCGGTCGCGTGCTGGTGGTCGACGAGACACGACGCAGCGGTGGCGCCGGTGAGGGGGTCGTCAGCGGGCTGGCCGAACGGGGCTACACCGGACGAATCGCGCGACTGGCCGCCGAGGACTCGTTCGTGCCGCTCGGCGACGCAGCCGAGCTCGTGCTCGTGGGTGAGGACGACATCGTCGACGGCGCGCTGCGACTGCTCGGCGAGCGCCGACCATGAGCCGCCGTGTCACGCCGATCGTCGCATCGGTCGTGGCGATCGCCGTGCTCGGCACCGCGTGCGGCGACTCACGGTCTCGCCAGCGCGCCCGCACGGAGCTGGTCGACCAGCTCGTCGCGGGTGGGCTCGAACGGCCGGTGGCCGACTGCGTCGTCGAGGGGTTCTTCGTCGTGCGCAACGACGCCGAGCTCCGCGACTTCTTCGCACGTGACGAACTCACCGAGGCCGAACGCGCCGAGTTCGCCGAACTCGGCGAGGACTGCCTCGACGGATGATCCGGGCCGCCGTCGTCGGGGGCGTCAGTGCGCAGCCGGCGCGGTGCCGTCGGCCTTCTTCTTCGGCGGCGGCACCCCGACGCTCGGGCCCTGGTCGGCCCAGTTCGGCCACCGGCGGCGGCTGACGATCGACAGCGTGCGGAGCAGCTTCATCGCCACCTCGTCCTCCTGGGCGGGGCGGGCGATGATCCGGCCCTCGGCGATCATCCGGTCGATCACTTCCTCGCCCAACTCGGTGCGCACGATGGTGAGGGTCCAGTCGTTGTCCTTGCCGATGCCGCCGGTGGCGATGTCGGCGTGCTCGGCCGCGAAGTCGGGGCAGTTCTTGCAGCCCTCACGCGTCCACTGGTGGCACTCCTTCAGGTCGATCTCGTGATACGAGCCGTCCTTCATCCAGATCTGGAAGACGCCCTTGATGTTCATCTTCACCATGTCCTGCTTCTTCAGGCCGTACTTGGCCTCGAACAGCTCGGGGAAGATCGCGTCGTCGAACGTCTTCGAGCAGAGCAGGCCGATGTTGAACAGGAACGGCTTGCTCACCTTGCCGGCCTTGCGGTCCCACATCACCGGCGGCGACGACGTCTGGCAGCCCATCCCCACCAGCGCGAGCCGGCTGAAGCCACGCTCCTTGGCCTCGCGCAGGGCCAGCGGGTTGGCGCAGTACGTGTACCGGCTGCCCGCCGTGGCGAGCACCTCCTCGCGGTTCGTGACGACGACCGGCTTCGCCTTCCACGCGTCGTCGGGCTCGACGCCGCTCACCAGCGCGGCCTCGATGTAGTCGTTGTCGAGCAGCCAGTTGAGCATCGCCGACACGAAGCCGCCGTCCTGGCCCTTCTCGTGCTCCTCGTCGTTCGCGGCGCGGGTGAGCAGCAGCTGGCGCCAGATGCCGGACATGTCGTTCGGTTCGCGCACCTTGCCGAACAGGTGCATGTCGGCCGCCGGCTCCCAGGCACGAAAGCGCGGGCACGCCCGGGTGCAGGTGGTGCAGCCCTTCTCGCCGTGGATGCAGTTGTCGAGGCCGAGTTCTTCCTCGAGGTGGAAGGGCTTGTACTTGCCCTCCTCGTGCTCGTACCCGATCACGTCGTGTGGACAGGTGACGACACAGCCCGCACATCCGGTGCACAGCCCGGTGGTGATCACCTCGGCGTACAGCTCCTTCCACTGCGCGGTCCAGCGTTCGGCCTTGGCTTCGGGTGCGTTCTCGGTGACGGTCACGGAGGCGACTCTACGCGTCCGCCCCTGCGCCGTGCCCCGTCGAGCACGTCCCACGCGCGCCGGGCGAGGGCCCGCCCCATGGGCTCCGACATCGCGCCAGGCTGTTCATCCACTGCACAACCGGACGAAACCCCGACGAAACAAATCCGCGACAACGTGCATCCGCCTCGCACACCGCCGGGCGCGTCGAGGGGGCGCGCCGGCCCGTCCCCACGGAGCACACATGGACACCGGAAACGCCGCGTGGGTCCTCGTCTCGGCAGCGCTCGTGCTGTTCATGACACCCGGACTCGCGTTCTTCTACGGCGGCATGGACCGCGGACGCAACGTCCTCAACATGCTGATGATGAACTTCTACTGCCTGCTCGTCGTCCCGATCGTGTGGGTGGTCGTCGGGTACTCGCTCGCGCAAGTGCCCTTCGACAACGGGTTCATCGGCAACGTCGACGCGGCGTTCCTGAAGGACATCGCGATCACCGGCGAGGACGGTGGCATGACGCTCGCCGTGGTCGCGTTCCTCGGCATGTTCGCGGCGATCACCCCGGCGCTGATCTCGGGTGCCGTCGCCGACCGGATGAAGTTCTCGGCATGGGCGATCTTCGTGCCCGTCTGGTCGCTCGTCGTCTACGTGCCCGTGTTCAAGTGGGTCTACGGGGGATGGCTCGCCGAGCGCGGGTCGATCGACTTCGCCGGTGGCACCGCGATCCACGTCAACGCCGGCATCGCCGCGCTCGCCGCGGTGATGGTGCTCGGCAAACGCAAGGGCTGGCCGACCGAGGGACATCCGCCGCACTCGATGCCGCTCGTGATGATCGGCACCGGCATCCTGTGGTTCGGTTGGTTCGGCTTCAACGCCGGCTCGGCCCTCGCGGCGAACGGCCAGGCCGTACAGGCCTTCATGAACACGTTCCTCGCTGCTGCTGCGGCCGGCCTCGCGTGGGTCGTCGTCGAGTGGATCCGCGACGGCCACCCCACCAACCTCGGCGCGGCATCGGGCATCGTGGCCGGCCTCGTCGCCATCACCCCGGCCGCCGGCTACGTGTCCGGCATGGGGCCGATCTTCATCGGTCTGATCGCCGGCGTCGTGTGCTGCTACGCCGTGCGCCTGAAGACCAAGGCCGGCTACGACGACGCACTCGACGTGGTGGGCGTCCACTTCGTCGGCGGCCTGGTCGGCTCGCTGCTCATCGGCTTCTTCGCGAACCCGGAGTTCTTCGGCGGCTCGTGGGACGAGGGCATCTTCTACGGTGGCGGTGCGACGTTGTTGTTCGAGCAGCTGCTCGCCAACGTGGCCGCGATCGTGTGGTCGTTCGCGCTGACGTTCGTCATCATGACCGCACTGAAGAGCACCGTCGGCGTGCGCGTCGACGAGGAACAGGAGGCCACCGGCCTCGACCTCGCCCTGCACGGCGAGACCGCGTACCACTCGGGCAACATGGGCTGACCGGGTCGAGGAGACAGGAGATCACGATGAAGCTCATCACCGCCATCGTCAAGCCGTTCAAGGTGGACGACGTGAAGACCGCGCTCAAGGGCATCGGCGTGCAGGGCATGACCGTCGCCGAGGTGCGCGGCTTCGGCCGCCAGGGCGGGCACACCGAGACCTACCGTGGTGCCGAGTACCAGATCGACTTCGTCCCGAAGATCCAGATCGAGCTCGTCGTCGACGACGAGGCCGCCGATGCGGCGATCGACGCCATCGTCGCAGCGGCCGCAACCGGCAAGATCGGCGATGGCAAGATCTGGGTCACGAGCGTCGATCGGTTGATCCGCATCCGGACGGGCGAAGAGGGCATCGCTGCCATCTGACGCCCGCGTGTCAACCGGCGGCCGCGCGCTCCTGCACGTCGATCGCGAAGCCGCGGGCGTGCGCGCTGCGCACCACGAGGCCCATGCCGGCCAACCGGCGGCGCAGCCGGAACACCACGCCGTCGAGCGCCTTCGGTCCCGGCGCACCGTCGGGCCAGAGCGCCGCCTCGAGCGTGCGGCGTTCCACCACGGCACCCGGGTGGGCGAGCAGCAGCCGCACCACGGTGGCCTGGGCCGCGCTGAGCACCACACTGGCCCCGCCGTAGTGCACGATGTGGCTCGGGTCGAGCACGGGATGGTCGTCCTGCAGGTGGTTCATCACACGCGCCAGCCGAGCGAGGCGGGCGAGCACGTCGTCCCGGTCGGCCGGCAGCCGCACCCAGTCCTCGTCGAGGCCGACGTCGGTCGGCGGCGCGGCGTCGGGAGCCACGAGCAGCAGACGCGGCACACCGGCGCGCGCGTACTGGCGACGGAGGTGATCGTCCTGGGGCCAGCTGACGAACTCGACACCTGCCCGATCGGCGATCGCGCCGACCTCGTCGGGGTCCGAGGAAGCGTTCGTGGCGGACACGTTCACACGCGCACCGTACGGACCGACTGTTTCGCCGCGGAGAAGCATCTGTGAACGCAAGCGTCGAGATGGTGCGCACTCCCATCTCGAGCGGAAGACTGTGACCGACGACCCAAGGAGGCACTTCGTGGCCAAGCCGATCGATGCTGCGACCATCCGGCGCGTGCGCGCACAGCTGGTGAACGACCCCGATCTCGCCGGGCGGAGCCTCGCCCGGCGGCTGTCGCAGCAGGTCGACTCGTGGTTCGAGAGTCTGGCTGGGTCGCTGCCGCCCGGGTGGGCGCTCATGGCCACGGGCGGGTACGCGGGCGGCGTGCTGTGCCCGGGCAGCGACATCGACGTGATCCTGTTGCACCCGAACAAGGTGTCCGACGCCGAGGTGCGGCAGGTGGCCGAAGGATTGTGGTACCCGCTCTGGGACGGGGGCATCAAGCTCAGCCAGGCGGCCCACACCTCGAAGTCGCTGCTGTCGCTCGCGAGCGACGACCTGGAGACGGCCACGACCATCTTGCGTGTGCGGTGCCTCGCCGGCGACACGTCCGCGGTGGCGCGCCTGCAGGCGGACGCGCTCGAGCAGTGGCGTCGCAAGCCGATCGTGTGGCTGCAGCGTCTGCACGACGCGGCACGGCTGCGGTGGGACAAGGCGGGCGATGTCGCGTCGCTGCTCGAACCCGATCTGAAAGACGGCCGGGGTGGGCTGCGCGACCACGACATGATCCGGTGGGCGCTCGCCGTCGATCGCCCCGACGTGAGCGCCCTGCTCGAAGGGCCGTTCGAGGATCTGGCCGGGCCGGCCGAGGTGCTCCTCGCCACTCGGTGCGAGCTCCACCGGGCGACGGGGCGACTGTCGAACACGCTGCTGCTGCAGGACCAGGACCGGGTGGCCGAGGCGTTGGGATACGCCGATGCCGATGCGCTGATGCTCACGGTGTCGTCGGCGGCGCACGCCGTCGAGTGGGCGACGGAACGGTTCTGGCGGCGGATCGAGCGGATCACGAAGCGGGGCGGCCCCGCCATCCGCACGTTGCCCGAACCGGTGCCCGGCGTGACCGTGATCGACGACGAGGCACAGCTCACCCCCGACGCCGACGTCGACGATCCGTCGTTCGTGTTCCGGACGGCGGCGGCTGCGGCACACGCCGGGCTGCCGATCGGCGCCCGATCGCTGCGGATGATGGCCAGCCGTGGCCCCTCGCCGGGGGAGGAGTGGAGCGAGCGCACCCGTCGCGGATTCCTCAGTCTGCTCGGTGCCGGCCGGCCGATGGTGGCCGCGGTCGAGGCGCTCGAGCGGTACGACCTGTTCAGCCGCTACTTGCCCGAGTGGCGGGCGGTACGCAGCCTGCCGCAGCGCAACGCGTTCCACACGTACACCGTGGACCGGCACCTGCTCCAGACCGTGGCCAACGCCTCCGAACTCGTGCGGCGCGTCTCGCGGCCCGATCTGCTGCTCATCGGCGCCCTGCTGCACGACATCGGCAAGGGCTATCCGGGCGATCACACCGATCGCGGTGTGGAGCTCGTCGAGGTGATCGCGCCCCGCATGGGGTTCCCGCCGGACGACGTCGCCGTCGTGCGGTCGCTCGTCGAGCACCACCTGCTGTTGTCGGAGACCGCGACGCGACGCGACCTCGGCGATCCCCGCACGGCGGCGAACGTGGCCGCAGCCGTCGGCGATCTCGACACCCTCGAGCTCCTCGCCGCCCTCACCGAGGCCGACAGCCGCGCCACGGGGCCGGCGGCGTGGTCGAGTTGGAAGTCGTCGTTGCTCGACGAACTCGTGCACCTCACGCGGCTCGCATTGCGTGGCGAACGTCGACCGCCGACGACCACGCCGCTCGACTCGCGCTTCAGCCACCTGGTCGAGCAGGTGCAGGCCGGTGGAGGCGTGCTCATCGAACACGAGTCCGTTGGCGACTTCGAGATGCTGCGCATCGCCAGTGCCGACCGACGCGGCCTGTTCTCGCTGATCGCCGGGACACTCGCGTTCCACGGTCTCGACGTCGTCGGCGCCGAGGCGTTCACCGGCAGCGACGGCACTGCGGTCGACGAGTTCCGGATCCTGCGCCCGACGGGGACCGAGCCGAACTGGTCGAAGTTCGCCCACGACCTCCGTGGCGTGCTGCGAGGCGACGTCGACATCGACGCCCGACTCGAGCAGCGCATCAAGAACATGGGACGCCGCCGGCGTCCGCTCGCCGCGGCCGCACCTCGCTTCGAGGTGCTCGTGAGCAACGAGGCCTCGGACTCGACCACGATGATCGACGTCCGTGTCCCCGACGCCCCGGCGACGTTGTACCGGCTGTCGCACGCGCTGGCCGAGCACGGCTACGACATCCGTTCGGCGAAGGTGGCCACGCTCGGCCACGAGGTCGTCGACGTGTTCTACGTGCAGGGGCCGGCGGGCCAGTTGCCGGCCGACGACCACGCGCGGATCGCGGATCGGCTGAAGGCGGCACTCGCCTGACGCGTCGAGAGCGGCCCGGCCGGTGGCCGGACCGCTCTCGGTCGGGGGGTCCTTCGCGGACCGGGTCGTCGACTGCAGGTGCTGTCAGATCGCGGCGACGCCTTCTTCGCCGGTGCGGATGCGGACGAGTCGGTCGACGCTGGTGACCCAGATCTTGCCGTCGCCGATCTTGCCGGTGCCGGCGGCGGTGGTGATCACGTCGATGGCCTGGTCGACGGCTTCGTCGTCGACGACGAGTTCGAGTTGGATCTTGGGGACGAAGTCGATCTTGTACTCGGCGCCGCGGTAGGTCTCGGTGTGTCCGCCTTGGCGGCCGAAGCCGCGGACCTCGCCGACGGTCATGCCTTGGATGCCGACGGCCTTCAGGGCGTCTTTGACGTCGTCGACCTTGAACGGTTTGATGATCGCTGTGATGAGTTTCATGGTGCTGCGAGGAGCCTTCCGTCTCGGGACTCCACGTGTGCGGTGCACCTCGTGGAGAGATCTGTGGAGGTCTGTTGGAACGAACGTGGATCGGAGGGGGTAGTGCCCCCGGGTCACTGCGTGAGCGGCGACCCGGGGACTGCCCCTACCGGGGACCGGCGTTTCCGGTTCCGATCCCCGTGCGCATGAACGGCAAGCCGTTCAGCTCTTGCTGGCCGAGGATCAGCCGGCGACGACGTCCGGGGCGTAGCCGCTGAGGCCGTGCTCCAGGACGTCGAGGCCCTCGATCTCCTCGGACTCGGTGACTCGGAGACCGATCGTCTTCTTCAGGATGAACAGCGCTGCGCCGGCCGTGACGGTGACCCAGGCCGCGATGATCAGGACCATCACCAGCTGCATGATCAGCTGGTCGAAGCCGCCGCCGTAGAACAGCCCGGCCTTCTCGCGGCCGAGGAAGGCGTCGTCGTAGCGGGCGAACAGCCCGATGGACAGGGTGCCCCACATGCCGCAGACGCCGTGCACGCTGATGGCGCCCACCGGGTCGTCGATCTTCACCTTGTCGAAGAAGAAGACGGCGAACACGACGATCACGCCACCGACGGCGCCGATGACGACCGACATCATCGGGTTCACGGCACCGCACGGGGCCGTGATCGCGACCAGGCCGGCGAGCACGCCGTTGCCGATCATGGCGAGGTCGGGCTTCCCGGTCTTCAACCAGATGGTGATCGTCGTGGCGACGCCACCGGCCGCGGCGGCGAGCATCGTGTTCACCGCGACGGTGATCACATAGCTGTCAGCGGCGAGTTCGGAGCCGGGGTTGAACCCGAACCACCCGAGCCACAGGATGAACACGCCGAGGATCGCCATCGGGATGTTGTGACCGGGGATGGCGCGCGGCTTGCCGTCGGGGCCGTACTTGCCGATGCGGGGGCCGAGCAGCACGGCGCCGAGCAGCGCCAGGATGCCACCCGTCATGTGCACGACCGACGAGCCTGCGAAGTCGGAGTACACGGCGTCGCCGATGTTCATCTGGGCGATGAGCCCGCCACCCCAGGTCCAGTGGACGACGACCGGGTAGATGAACGCCGTGACGATCGCGCTGAAGATGAGATAGGTCACGAACTTCGTCCGTTCCGCCATGGCGCCCGAGGCGATCGTGATCGCGGTGGCGGCGAACACGGCCTGGAAGAAGAACGAGGTCGCGAGGCTCAGGCCGCCCTCGGCCGGGATGGTGAGGTCGTTGCCGGCGAGGAAGAACAGGTCGGTCCCGATGAACTTGCCGTCTCCGCCGAACGCGAACGCGTACCCACATGCGAAGAAGGCGAGGAAGCCGACCAGGGCGTCGCCGAGGTTCTTGGCGAAGATGTTGACCACGTTCTTCGCGCGGGTGAGACCCGCCTCGACGAGCGCGAAGCCCGCCTGCATGAAGAACACCAGGCAGCCTGCCACGAACACCCAGATGTTGTCGAGGATGGCCTGGGTGTCGGGACCTTCCTGTGCAAAGGCCGTGGATGGCGTGATGGCGACGAGCGCCGCCACGCCACCGAGGCCAGAGATGATTCGAAGCGCACGTTTGCGCACGAGCTCCTCCTTGAACGATGTGAGCCGGATAGGGGCGATCCGGGGCCACGCTGCCGAGCCGGACGGGCGCAACCTAGGAAGTCGTGATTTCCCGCTCGTCGCCGCATTGTTTCCGTCGTGTAGCCATCGTGTTCGCGTCCGGCCGGCATCGTCGGCCTCGAACGGCTCGACGATCGGCGTGATGAGTTCCATGGTGGTGGGATCCGCTCAGTCGTTGTAGGCGGCGACGCCCATCTCGGGGATGTCGAGACCGCCGATCTCGATCTCCTCGCTCACACGGATCCCGCCCTGGGTGAGCGTGTTCTGGATCTTGAAGAAGGCGAAGGCGATGCCGAGGATCACGGTCCAGATGACGACCACGCCGACGAGCTGGGCACCGAGCTGGCCGAACTCGCCGTAGAACACGCCCTTCAGCGGGATCGGCTCGCCTGCGTCGTCGACGGCGAGGTTCCAGCCGTTGCCGTAGACGCCGTTGGCGAACAGCCCGACGGCGATCACGCCGAACGTGCCGCACACACCGTGCACGGCGACGGCGCCGACCGGGTCGTCGATGCCCGTGCGCTCGAGCAGGAACACCGCCTCGATGGCGATCACGGCGGCCACACCACCGATGACCGCGGCGGCCCATGGCGACACGAAGGCACAGGGCGCCGTGATGGCCACCAGACCGGCGAGCATGCCGTTCACGAGCATGCCCGGGTCGGGCTTGCCGGTGCGCTTGGTGATGTGGAACATCGCAACCGTCGCGCCGACCGCGGCGGCGATGGCGGTGTTGGTGGCCACGGTCGCGAACTGGACGTCGGTGGCGGCGAAGGTGGACGCGGCGTTGAAGCCGAACCACCCGAACAGCAGGATGAAGCAGCCCGTGATGGCCATGGGGATGTTGTGGCCGGGGATCGCCTTCGGGGTGCCGTCGGGATCGAACTTGCCGATGCGGGGTCCGAGCACGATCGCACCGGCGAGCGCCGCCACGCCGCCGACCGCGTGCACCACACCCGAGCCGGCGAAGTCGACGTAGCCGACGCCGAGACCCATCGTGTCCCACGTCTTGCCGAGCCAGCCGCCGCCCCAGGTCCACGCTGCGAAGAGCGGGTAGTAGATCGCGCCGCAGAAGAGACCCCAGATCACGAAGCTGCTCCACTTCCAGCGTTCGGCCATCGAGCCCGTCGGGATCGTGGCGACGGTGTCCATGAAGGCGACCATGTAGAGGAAGAACGCCAGCAGCGCCGGCGAGGCCGCACTCCCGAGGTGGTCGTAGCCCCAGAACAGCAGGCCGGTCGTGTCGCCGCCGATGAGCGGCAGTCCGTCGCCGTTCATCGCGACGTCGAGGCCGAAGTAGCCGGGATAGCTGAACCCGCCGAAGGCGAGCGGGAACCCGACGAACAGGAAGCCGACGAAGCCGAGACCGAAGATGGCGAAGTTCATCGACATCACCTCGGCGGCGTTCTTCTTCTGGGTGAAGCCGGTCTCGACGAGCGCGAAGCCGGCCTGCATGAAGATCACGAGGATCGCGCCGATGACGACCCAGAGGAGGTTGGTGGCCTCGCCGAGCGCGACGACCGGATCGACCTCCTCCTGGGCCCAGGCCTGGCCGGTGATCACGAGTGCGGGGACGATGGCGCCGACGAGGGCGCCGACGACGTAACGGAGTGCGGAACGACTGCGCACCGAGAACCTCCTGTGGAAGCGGGTAGGGGCGGGGTGGGACGAACTCGTCGCAGCGCTGGGGCGAGCCGGGCGCACCGTACGAGGATGCCGTTTCCTGTCTGTCGCGTGAATGTGTTGGACATGTCACGATCGTGTGGAGAGACCAGGTCAATGCAGAGAACGAATGTGACGAAATCGTGTCGAATGTGCCACAGGGTGTCGTCGTGGCGGCGCGGCGGCGATCTGCGCAACGGCGTGGGATCGCGGCGTGGGTGCTCGCCGGCAGCGCGTGCCAGCGCGCTCGGACGAGCGGGGCGCGTGGGGCGCGTGGGGCGCGTGGGGACGCGGGGTGGCGTCAGCCGCGTCGGCGGGGAGCGGGGGTGCCGGCGAGTGCGGCACGCAGCCGCTCGATCACCTCGTCGTCGACCTTGCGGCCGAACCGGTCGCTGACCGAGAAGCGGTCGCGGAACTGATCGCCGTCGAGCGAGAGGCGAGCGCTGTGCACCACGACGCCTGCGGCGGCGAAGCCGCGTGCCACCGAGCGCAGCACGCCAGGCCGATCCGGGCCCGTGACCGTGACCACGGTGTGCCACGGCAGCGCGTGCTGGTCGGCCGTCACGGACACCTCGACCCGATCGACGTCGGGCAGGGGCCGACGGAGCGACTGCTCGATCGCGGTGGCGAGCTCGCGCGCCGCGGGACGAAGGTCGCTGCGCACGACGAACGTGTCGATCACCGCCCCGTCGGGCCAGGTGGCGATGTCGGCTCGACCGATCTCGAGGTCGTGCGCGGCGAGCACGTCGGCGAGACGTGCCAGCAGGCCGTCGGTGTCGCGGCACGCGACGTCGACGGCCCAGTGGTCGGGCTCGCCGGTGGGGGTGACGGCCACCCGGACCACCCCCGGCCGCGGGAGTGGCTCGATGAGGCGCGCCTGGCGGGCGAGCACCTCGGGCTCGTGGGTGAGGAGATGGGTGGGTGACGTGTGCTTCAGTCGCTCGGCCGGTGCGGGATCGTCGAGGAGGCGCTGTGCCGCGGCGAGTCGGGCGCCGGCGAGGTTGGTGGCGCTGCTGCTCACGATCTCGGGATGACCGAGCGCATCGCACACGAAGCGGTACAGCAGGTCGAGCCGTTCCCACTGCACCGGCGAGAGCACCCCGATCGCCTGCGCCAGCAGGTAAGCGTCGCGGGCGTGGGACGGGTCGGCCAGGTGCGTCGCCAGTTGCAGCACCTCCGACTCGTCGAAGCCCGAGGTGTCGTGGGCCCGGCGGTGGAGCACCCGTGCGTCGTCGACCATCGACAGGATCCGGCGGGCTTCGATCGGCGGCGCGAGCCGCTCGGCCAGTCGCTCGGCATCGGCGTCGTCGGCGGCATCGAGCGCGACGTCGCTCACGAGCGCTGCGAGCGCGAGGAGTTCGGTCGACGACGCCAGTGTGAACTCGGGCGAGTGCGTGGCGACGTCGTGGTGCAGGCGGTCGACGACGGCGAATCGCAGCGCGCCGAGCGGGTCGAGATCCGTCAGATCGGCCCGTCGTCGATCCATCGCGGTGGCCACCTCCGGCAGCGCCCGCTGCAACACACCGGTCACGTCGAGGAAGCGCCAGGCGCGCGGTTCGTCGAGTCGCAGCAGCGCCACGAGCGCGTCGGTGTCGGCCGGCGACCAGGTGAGCGGCGCCGTGCGGTGTCGTGCGAACCAGTCGAGCAGCTCGTCGGACGGTCGCGCGACGGCGGCGAGGCGGGCGGTGGCCAGCGCCACGGGCACGGTGGCGCGCACGGGTGGCGCGCCGCGCAGCACCACCGTGCCGTCGACCTCCGCCACCCACCCGCCCTCGGGTTCGGGCTCGCCACCTCCGTCGCCGGCGTCGCCGGCGTCGCCGGCGTCGTCGGCCGCCGGGGAGCGGCCGAGCCGCCAACGCAGCAATGGTGGTGTCACGACCGTCGAGACCAGCACCACGATGAGCAGCGCGCCGTACTGCTCCTCGTCGAGCACCGCTTCGGCGAGCCCGATCGAGGCGAAGATCAACCCCACCTCGCCGCGGGGGATCATGCCGATGCCGATGAGCAGCCGGTCGGCGCGGCGGCCACGCACGGCCCACCCGGCGAGCACCTTGCCGGCGATCGCGATGACGGTCATCACCGCAGCGAGCGCGATCACCGGCGGCTGCGCCATCGCCTCGAGGTCGGCGTCGACGCCGATGCTGACGAAGAAGACGGGGACGAACACGTTCGACACCGCACCGAGATCCGCGGCGATCCGCTCGTGGTGGTCCGTCCGTCCGAGGGCGAGGCCCGCCATGAACGCCCCGATGATGAATGCCAGCTTCGCCGCGTCGGCGAGCTCGGCGAACGCCACCATCAGCGCGAAACCGGCGACCACGATCGTCGACGTCGAGCTGACGATCCGGCTGAGTGCGCGGAACAGCCGCGGGATCACGAACACGGCGAGCAGTCCCGTGCCGAGCAGGAAGGCGACCGCCAGGCCGAGCGTCTCGGCCACGACGCCGACGCCGATGTCGCCGCCGGTGACCAGCTTCACGACGACGGTGAGGATGATCAACCCGAGCACGTCGTCGGCCACGGCTGCACCGAGCACGACCCGCGCCTCGACGGTCGCGAGCGCGCGGAGATCGCCGAACACACGGGCGGTGATGCCGACGCTGGTGGCCGTGAGGGCGGCGCCGAAGAAGATCGCCGCGTTCGTGTCCATGCCGAACGCCAGCGCCGTCCCGCCTCCGAGCGCGAACGGCACCACCACCCCGATGACCGCCACGGCGAGCGCGGCCGTCCCGACCTTGCCCAGCTCGGCCAGGTCCATCTCCATGCCGACCGACAACAACAGCAGCAGGACGCCGATCTCGGCGAGCAATCCCACCGAGATCCCTCGTTGGTCGCCGAGTTCGACGAGACCGAGCACCGACGGACCGATCAGGATGCCGGCCGCGATCTCGCCGAGGACGCCCGGCACCTGCACCCGCTCGCACACCTCCGCTGCGGCTTTCGCCGAGACGAGCACGATCAGGAGGTCGAGCAGGAGCCGAGCCAGGTCGACCGAGACGGTGGCGGCGAGCACCGCGGACCGGCGGTCAGAGCAGGTCGGTCGCGGCCTCGACCGCGGCCGGGCTGAGCATCCATCCACGCGAGCGGATGGTGATGATCGCATCGGCTCCGAGCCGACGCCGCAGCCCGACGAGCACGCTGTCGCACCGGCGATCGCTCAGGTTCGCGAGCCCGGCCTGGCGGGCGAGCTCACGACGGCTGAGGACGCGGGTGTGATTGGCGACGAGCGCCGAGAGAACGGCCCGCTCCTGCACACCGAGGGACGCCGATCCGAGGGGGTTGGAAGTGGCATCGACCTGGGTGGCAGGAGCGGGCATGGCCATTGACCGGCACGTTACGGATCGTTCGTTGCGTGGACATTCTCGGACTGTGAACGGCTCGTGAACCGACCATCGGGTCCGTGGCGCCGCTCGTGACGGCTGTCTCGACGGCGGATTTCGCGTCACTTGACCGGCGGGTCAATACTGGTGACATGGACCTGAGCTACCCCGCAGACGCCGAGACGTTCCGCGCCGAGATCCGCAGCTGGCTGGAGGAGAACCTGCCCGAGGGCTGGATCGCAGCCGCCGAGCGGGGCGAAGCGCTCGACATGTCGGCCGAGGATCGCAAGGCCTTCAACGAGGGCTGGCCGAAGCGCCTGTTCGAAGGCGGCTGGATCTGCGCCACGTGGCCGACCGAGTACGGCGGCAAGGGCCTCACCACGATGCAGGGCGTCGTGTTGTCGGAGGAGTTCGCTCGCGCCAAGGCCCCGCTGCGGGCCGACTTCTTCGGCGACACCCTCGTCGGCCCGACGATCCTGCAGTGGGGGACCGAGGACCAGAAGCGCGAGTTCCTGCCCCAGATCCTCAACGGCACGATGCGTTGGTGTCAGGGCTTCAGCGAGCCCAACAGCGGTTCCGACCTCGCCTCGCTCAAGACCCAGGCCGTCCTCGACGGCGACGAGTGGGTGATCAACGGGCAGAAGGTGTGGACCACCGGCGGCCACCACGCCGACTACTGCTTCCTGCTCACCCGGACCGATCCCGAGGCCGCGAAGCACAAGGGCATCAGCTACCTCCTCGTCCCGATGCGCCAGCCGGGCGTCGAGGTGCGCGGGATCACCCAGCCCGACGGCACCGCCGAGTTCTGCGAGGTGTTCTTCACCGACGCCCGCTGCCCGAAGGACAACGTCGTCGGCGGCGTCAACAACGGCTGGAAGGTCGCGAACTCCACGCTCGCGTTCGAGCGTGGCATGAGTGCCACCACCGGATACCGGCGCTTCGAGGAGGAGTACAAGCAGATGGTGTCGATGGCCGAGGCCAACGGCGCGATCGAGGACGCAGGGGTGCGGCAGCGCCTCATGGAGTACTACACGAAGATCCAGATCCTGCGGATCAACGGCCTCCGCTCACTGTCGGCCACGCTCACCGGCTCGAAGGACCTCGGTGTGATGGCCCTCGGCGCCACGAACAAGATGTTCTGGAGCGAGATGCACAAGGCCGCGATGGAACTCGCCCTCGACATCAACGGTGCGCACTCGATGCTCGTCGACACGAATTCGCCGAGCGGGTCGTGGCCGGGCACCGCTCGCGAGCGGCGCCGCGAGGGCTACCCGGTCAGCTCGATGATGAGCGCGTTCTTCTTCAGTCGCAGCGAGACGATCTGGGGCGGTACCAGCCAGATCCAGCGCAACATCGTGGGCGAGCGGGTGCTCGGGTTGCCGAAGGAACCCCAGCCGGGCTGATGCCGTGCCGCCGCCGGGGCGGTGTCGCGCGGGCAGCATCGCAGGTGGCCCCGCGCACGATCGGTCGCCGCGGTTCACACAGCCGACATAGTTTGGTGACCGTGCGGCAACGGGGCTCGACCAGCGTGGGGCGATGACCGTGGCACACGTGCGCACCCAGGGCGCCACCTGGGACGAGCTCCTCACCCCGGAGGGCACCCCTCGGCCGGCGGCACGTCAGCTGCTCGACCAGCTCGCCGCGCTCGAGCACAGCGAGCTGCAGGAACGCCAGACGCTGGCGGAACTCGACATCCTCACCATGGGCATCACGTTCACCGTCTACTCCGACGGTCGGGGCATCGACCGTGCCTGGCCCTTCGACATCATCCCCCGGGTGATCGCCGCCAGCGAGTGGCGACGCGTCGAGGCCGGGCTCGTGCAGCGCCTCCGCGCGATCAACATGTTCGTCGACGACCTGTACCACGATCAGCGGATCGTCGCCGACGGCGTGTTCCCGGCCGAGCTGCTCGAACGGTCGAAGAACTTCCGGCCGGAGTGCGTCGGCGCGAGCCCGGCCCACGGTGTGTGGGCCCACATCTCCGGCAGCGATCTGGTGCGCGACGCGAGCGGCACGATGTACGTGCTGGAGGACAACCTGAGGGTGCCGTCCGGCGTGAGCTACGTGCTCGAGAACCGTGCCATCTCGAAGCGCGTCTTCGCCGACCTGTTCGCGAAACAGAGCATCATGCCCGTCGACAGCTACACCGACGAGCTCAACCGGATGCTCGTGTCGCTCGCCCCGGACGGCATCGCCAACCCGACGATCGCCGTGCTCACCCCGGGCATCTACAACTCCGCGTACTTCGAGCACTCGTTCCTCGCGCAGCGCATGGGCGCCGTGCTCGTGGAGGGGGCCGACCTCGTGGTGGCCGACGACGAGTGCCTGTACATGCGCACGATCGGCGGACTCGAGCGGGTGCACGTCGTGTATCGCCGGATCGACGACGAGTTCCTCGATCCCGAGGCGTTCCGCCCCGACAGCATGCTGGGCGTGCCGGGGCTGATGCGCGCGTGGCGGGCCGGCAACGTCGCGATCGCCAACGCCCCGGGCGCGGGAGTGGCCGACGACAAGGTCGTGTACGCCTGGGTGCCCGACATCATCCGGTACTACCTCGGCGAGGAGCCGCTCATCCCCAACGTGCCCACGTACCGATGCCTCTACGACGACGAGCGTCGGTTCGTGATCGAACACATCGACGAGCTCGTCGTGAAGCCGGCGAACGAGAGCGGCGGCTACGGGTTGCTGATCGGCGACCGCGCGACGCGCAGCGAGCTCGACGCGCACATCGCGCTGATCGAGGCCGACCCACGCAACTGGGTGGCCCAACCGATCCTGTCGCTCAGCACCGTGCCCACGCTGTGCGACGGCGAGATCGAACCGCGCCACGTCGACCTGCGTCCGTTCATCCTGAGTGGCCGGCACAGCTACGTCACCGCGGGCGGTCTCACACGTGTCGCGCTGCGCAAGGGGTCGCTGGTGGTGAACTCGAGCCAGGGCGGCGGCAGCAAGGACACCTGGATCGTCGAGGACGAGTGATGCTGCTCTCGCGGACGGCCGACAGCCTGTACTGGGGGGCGCGCTACCTCGAACGTGCCGAGGACACGGCGCGTCTGGTGCGCAGCTACACCGAACTGGTGATCGACCTGCCCACCAGCGCCGTGAGCACCTGGGAACCGTTGCTCGCCGTGTCGGGCAGCAGCGAGAGCTTCCACCAGCTCCACGAGGTGGACAGCGGGTCGGCCGAGGTGCCGATCGTGCGATTCCTGCTGGCCGACACCCACCACCCTGCCAGCATCGCATCGTCGGTCGAGCAGGCCCGCGAGAACCTCCGCACCACGCGCGAGATCATTCCTCGCGAGGCGTGGCAGACCGTGAACGACCTCTATCTCTACGTGGGGTCGAACGCGTCGAGCGGTGTCGAGCGGCGGAGCCGGGCACGCTTCCTCGGCCACCTGATCGCCGAGTGTCAGCAGCTCGACGGTGTGCTCACGACGGTGATGAACCGTGACGAGGCCTACGAGCTGTGGCGACTCGGGCAGTCGATCGAACGTGCCGACATGACCACCCGCGTCGTCGGGGTGCGGGCGGCGGCTCTGCTGTTCGCCGAACAGCAGGCGGCCCGTGACGGTGAGGCGATGGCCGACATCCACGACGACGTGCAGTGGATGGGACTGCTGCGGTCGGTGAGCGCCCTGCAGATGTACCAGCGAGCGACACGCGGACCCATCGACGGTGCCGCTGCCGTGCGGTTCCTGCTCCTCGACGCCGCGTTCCCGCGATCGGTCGCGAGCTGCGCATCGCGCATCCGTGAGGCGCTCTCCCGGCTGCCGCGTTCGATGCGCACCCTGCCGGCGGTGGACGAGCTCGACGCCGTGCTGGCCAGGTCGACCACCGGGGGCGACGACGGTGCGGCTCTCGATGCGGCGATGGACGAGGTCCAACTCGCGCTCGCCGCGGTGAACGACGTCGTCCACGACGCCTTCGTCCAGTCGTCGGTGTGACAACCTCCACGCCATGAGGGGAGCGCCGACGCGATGCTGAACGACGCCGCGTACCACCCTCAGCCCGGACGGTACGACGAGGCGATCGCGGACGACGGCACGATGCGTCCCGCGTGGGCCGGCGTCGGGTCGGCGCTCGCCGACATGCGCCCGATCGACCTGCTCGACCGGCAGCGCCAGGCCGACCGGCTGCTCGACGCGGAGGGAGCCGGCCACCTCGTGCACGACCTGCTGCCGGACGACGCGTCCGGCATCGTCGGATCGGGCGGATCCAGCGGATCGGGCGGATCGGGCGGATCGGTGGCGGACAGCCGCCCGTGGCGGCTCGATCCGCTCCCGCTCGTCATCGCACACGACGAGTTCCGTCAGCTCACCCGGGCCGCCGCCCAGCGGGTACGCGTGCTCGAAGCGGTGCTCGCCGACCTGTACGGACCGCGACGACTCGTTCGCTCGGGGGTCCTCCCCGCCGAGGTGCTCTTCGCGATCCCGTCGTTGCGTACCACGGTCGCGACGCACGCGGCATCACGCTGGTTGGTGCACTACGCGGTCGACCTGGTCCGCCTCGCCGACGGTTCGTGGCGAGTGGTGCAGGACAGCACCGATGCGCCGTCCGGCGCCGGCTACGCGATGATGAACCGATCGGTCGTCGCCCGGGTGATGCCCGACACGGTGCGACGTGCGGGCGTCGCTCCGGTGAACGGCTTCGCCGCGGTGATGCGGCGCGCGCTCGCCGCGCAGTCGCCGGTCGGTCGCCGGAGTCCGCGCACCGTGGTGCTCACCGGTGGGCCGACACATCCGACGTACGTCGAGCACTCGTACCTCGCCGTGCAGCTGGGCTATCACCTCGCCGAGGGTGGCGACCTCGTGGTGCGCAAGAACCGGGTGTGGATGCGCGCCCTCGACGGCATGGAACCCGTCGACGTGATCTACCGCCGGCTCGAGGACGCCGGCCTCGACCCGCTCGACGCTCGCACCGTCGGCGGCGCGGGCATCCCCGGTGTCACCTGGGCGGCGCAGTCCGGTGGCGTGTCGCTCGCCAACGCGTTCGGCACCCGGCTCGCCGAGGAACCGGCGCTCGTGCCGTACCTGCCCGCCGCTGCGGCCGAGCTGCTCGGCGAGACCCTCGACCTCGCTGCGCTCGCTCCGACCGACGATCCCGCGTCGGCGCCGTGCTTGTCGTCGTGGACCCCGGGGGCGCTCGTGCCGGGCACGGTGGTGCTGCGGATGCACCTGGCCGTCACCCCGGACGGGGTGACGGCGATGGACGGCGGCGTGGGGCGCGTGCTCGCGCCGGGTGACGACCCGCGTCTGCCCACCGCGCGAGTCGTCAAGGACGTCTGGGTGGTCGGGGGGCCGGCGCCGACACGACTCGTGACGCGGTCGGTGCAGACGAGGGTCGACTTCGGTGCGTCGGTGCCGAAGCGAGCCGCCGACGCCCTGTACTGGATGGGCCGAGCCGCGGAGCGCGCCGAAGTGGTGGCGCGCACCACCCGACTGGTCGCTGCGCAGGTCCAGCAGGACCCGTCGTTGCTCTCGGTCGCCGGTGGCGGCTGGGGGACGGGGGCGATCGCGCTGCTGCGCGCCGCACAGGGTCTGTCGACGTCGGCCACGGACGGGCGCGGACCGAATGGCGCCGCGCCGCTCGTCGACCGAGTGCAGCACGAGCTGCAGGGCGGGCAGCAGGCCGTGGCGGCTCAGCTCGCGTCGCTGGTGCACGAGGCCATGACCGTCCGCGAGTTCCTGTCGACGACGACCGGCCGGGTGCTCGGACGTCTCGCCCGGCTGCGTGCCGACCTCGTGTCGTCGCTGGCGGCACCCGACGATCTCGACGTCGTCCTCGTCGATCTCGCTGCGCTGGCCGGGCTCGCGATGGAGAGCACGGTGCGCGGGCCTGCGTGGCGGTTCCTCGATCTCGCCCGACGGCTCGAGCGGGCACTGGCGCTGCTCGGATCGATCGAGGCCGCACTCGGGATCGACACCGAGCCGCTGGCACTGCAGCCGCTCGCCGAGTCGCTGCTGGCCGCGAACGAGAGCCTGGTCGCCTACCGCCGGCGCTACCGCAGCGACGTCGAGCTCGGCGACGTGGTCGACCTGTTGGTGCACGACGACGCCAACCCACGCAGTCTCGCGTTCCAGCTCGACCGGCTCCGCGAGCACATGGCGTCGCTGGCATGGCAGGAGGGTGCCGATCTGGTGCAGCAGGCGTCGCTCGGCGCACTCACCCACGTCGACGACGCCGTCGTGGGAGGCCGCCACATGGCGGTGGACGCGCTCGTGCTCGCGACCCGGGGCCCGCTGCTGCAGCTCGGTGATGCCGTCGTGCGGCGCTGGTTCGCGGATCCGGTGAACCCGATGATGATGGGGAACTCCTGACCCATGACGGCCGACGCCCCACCCGATGCACCACCCGATGCCACGACGCCCACCCCGCCACTGCGTTTCGCCGTGGTGCACCGCACGGAGTACGAGTACTCGTCGCCGATGAGCGACGGCTACACGGTGGCACACCTGCTGCCTCGCGAGACGCCGACGCAACGCGTCGTGAGCGCGGCGATCGAGGTCGATCCCGAGCCCGACGAGTTCGAGGAACACACCGACGTCTTCGGGAACCGCGTCGTTCGGCTCGGCGTGCACCGACCCCATGACCGGCTGGTGGTGACCGGCAGGTGCATGGTCGACGTCGATGCGGCGGGCGGCTCCGCCGGGCTGCCGTCCGCATCCGCGACCTGGGAGCGGACGGCCGCGCTGCTGACGTCGGCGCGCGGCGAACTCGCCGACGAGGTCGGTCGCTTCGCCGCGCACACCACCGCCACGCCCACCCTGGTGTCGCTCGACGAGCTCGTCGGCGACCTGTACGTCCCCGGCACGCCGATCCTCGACGTGGTGCGCGGCCTCAGCACCCGCATCCATCGGGAGTTCGTGTTCGACGCCGAGTTCAGCGACGTGAGCACCCCGATCGCCGCCGTGTTCGATGCTCGGCGCGGCGTGTGTCAGGACTTCGCCCACCTGATGATCGCGTGCCTCCGATCACGCGGCCTGGCCGCGAGGTACGTGAGTGGGTACATCGAGACCGTGCCACCGCCGGGTCAGCCGAAGCTCACCGGGTCGGACGCGTCACACGCCTGGTGCAGCGTCTGGGTCCCCGACCACGGCTGGGTCGACGCCGACCCCACCAACGACCAGGTGCCGCCGCAACGGCACGTCACGGTGGCGTGGGGTCGCGACTACTTCGACGTCACGCCGGTTCGGGGCGTGGTGATCGGCCCGGCTGCGACGCAACGGCTGACCGTCGGCGTCGACGTCACCAGCGGCGACGCCACCTGACGCCGCTTGACGCCGCTTGACGCCACCTGACGCCACCGGACGTCGACGCGGGCGGGTAGCGGCATTCGGACGTCGCGTCGTGGTGTCCGAATCCCGCTGGTGAGTGGCCGGCCGACCCGACAGACTCGACGCCGTGCTCGACGATCAGTGCTACCGGGCGGTGGAGAGCCGCGACAGCCGCTTCGACGGATGGTTCGTGGTCGCGGTGCACACCACCGGCATCTATTGCCGTCCGTCGTGTCCGGCGACCACCCCGAAGCGGTCGAACGTGTCGTTCTTCCCGGCCGCCGCCGCTGCACAGCAGCGCGGGTTCCGGGCGTGCAAGCGATGCCGTCCCGACGCCTCCCCCGGCTCGCCCGAGTGGAACGTGCGTGCCGACGTCGTCGGGCGTGCGATGCGGCTCATCGCCGACGGCGTCGTGGACCGTGGCGGGGTCGGCGGACTCGCTGCTCGGCTCGGCTACAGCGAGCGTCACCTCAACCGGCTGCTCACCGACGAGATCGGCGCCGGCCCGCTCGCGATCGCCCGGGCCCAGCGGGCACAGACCGCTCGGGTGCTCATCGAGACCACCTCGATGCCGATGACCGACGTGGCGTTCGCCGCAGGATTCGCGAGCGTCCGGCAGTTCAACGACACGGTGCGCGAGGTGTTCGCCGCCACGCCGACCCGGTTGCGCGACGATCGACGAGCCGTGGCGCGCCGCGAACTGGCGGCGACGGACGGCCAGCCGGGGGCCATCACGCTGCGGTTGCCCGCACGGTCACCGATCGCGCTCGGACCGCTGTTCGACTTCCTCGCCCTGCGGGCGGTGCCCGGGGTGGAGCGGGCCGACGCCGCGAACGGGCGGCTCGATCGTACGCTCCGCCTGCCCGGAGGGCCCGGGGTGGCGCGGCTGCAGACGGCCGACACGCCGGGCGCGGCGGTCTCGTGCACGCTGTGGCTGTCGTCGCTCACCGATCTGCAGGCCGCGGTGCAGCGTTGTCGGCGACTGCTCGACCTCGACGCCGACCCGGCGTCGGTGGATCGCCACCTGGCCACCGACGCGGTGCTCGCGCCGTTGGTCGCGTCGACGCCTGGCCTGCGCGCCCCGGGTGCGGTGGACGGTGCCGAGATGCTCGTGCGGGCGGTGATCGGTCAGCAGGTGTCGGTGGCGGGTGCCCGCACCGTGACGGGACGTCTGGCCGCTGCGGTCGGTGAACGGATCGAGTTCGCGCCGTCCGACCTCGACTTGCCCGATGTGATGTTCCCCTCGGCCGACGCACTGGCGGAGATCGACCCCTCGGAGCTGCCGATGCCGGCTGCCCGGGCCCGGGCGCTCATCGGCGCGTGCCGCGCGGTCGCCGACGGCGACGTGGCGCTCGACGTCGGTGCCGACCGCGCCGACCTGCACCGCCGGCTGGTGGCGCTGCCGGGTATCGGCCCGTGGACCGCGCAGTACGTGGCGATGCGAGGGCTCGGCGATCCCGACGTGTTCCTCCCCACCGACCTCGGCGTGCGCCACGCCCTCGAGCGCCTCGGCGCCGACGCCGCGCCCGCTGCCGCGATGGCGCGCGCCGAGCGGTGGAGCCCCTGGCGCTCGTACGCGTTGCACCATCTGTGGCGCAGCCTCGACCCCGCCGCCACGCCCGCCACCCCCGCCACGCCCGCCGCGTCCACCCAGCCCACACGACGGGTGCCGCGCCGTGCGCCCGCCACCTCGAGCCTCGAAGGAGCACCACGATGACGAACTTCCGAACCGCGCGCACCCGCCGCGACCCACGTCGCGTCGCCGGGACCGACCTGGTGGCGACCACGACCCTCGACACACCGGTCGGCGTGCTCTCCATCGGTGCGACCGCGACGGGGGTGCGGTTCGTGTTGTGGCCCGGGGAGGGACGTTCGCTCGACCTGGGCACCGGCGCTGCCCTCGGTGCCGCCGGCGATGCACGCGGCACCGGCGATGCCGACGACGACGTGTCCCGGATCCTCGAGCTCGCGTGCACCCAGTTGCGTGAGTACTTCGCCGGCGACCGACGCGAGTTCGACGTACCGCTCGATCCGGTGGGTACGGCGTTCCAGCAGTCGGCGTGGAGGGTGCTGCGGACGATCCCCTACGCGGCGACGATGAGCTACGGCGAGCAGGCACGCGCACTCGGCGACCCGAACAAGGCCCGGGCGGTGGGTGCGGCGAACGGTCGCAACCCGATCAGCATCATCGTGCCGTGCCATCGTGTGGTGGGCAGCACCGGCGCGCTCACCGGATTCGCCGGCGGGCTCGACCAGAAGGCGTGGCTGCTCGACCACGAGCGCCGAGTACTCGCGACCCGCTGATCGTTCTGGTCGCGCATGCTCACGCTGGGCGTGAGCATGCGCGACCAGAAGCGTGCGTCGTCAGGCCCGGTTGCGGGCCTTGGCGACCTGCTCGCGACGGGCGCGGGCCTCCGCCTGCTTGCGCTCCTTGGCCGCCTTGCGGCGGGCGCGGGTCTCGTCGTCGGCTTCACGGACGAGCACCACGGGCTGCGCGGGCTCGGCGGCGGCCGGCAGGCCCACCACCTCGTCGTGCTTCAGGACGCGGGTGAGCATCACCGACGCCGCTGCCTCACCGGCGATCGACGCCGCGATTGTCAACCGCACGGTCGGCAACCCGTGCTTCGTGATCATGTCGGGGAGGACACCCTGCAGGTCGTCCTCCGACGGGTGGTCGCTCTTGTCGCCCAGCGCGGTGATGAAATCGGCCAGGCACGGATCGGTGAGCACCGTCGTGATCTGCTCGAGCGCGCCGGTCAGACGGCCACGCGCCACGGCGGCGCGCAGCGCCACCGTGCGCGCAGCAGGCTCGTCGAAGCCGCCGTCGCGGGCGCCGGCCAGCTGGTCGAGGGCCGTGACGTGGTCCTCGGGCAGCGTGGCGACGAGCGCCTCCAACTCGGCGTCGGTCATGGTCGCCAACGCACGATCGAGCAGCGACAGCGCCTGCAGGCGGTTCTTCATCTGATTCACGGGCAGCCAGGCTACCGACCCCACCCCCGTGAACGCCGACAGCGCTCAGCTCTGCTGGCGAGCCGCCACCTGGCGGTGCACTTCGGTCATGTCGAGCGCCTTCACCTGCGTGATCAGGTCGTCGAGGGCGTGCGCCGGCAGCGCGCCGGGCTGGTTGAACACGAGCACACCCTCGCGGAAGACCATCAGGTTCGGGATCGAGCGGATGTTGGCGGCAGCGGACAGACCCTGCTGGGCCTCGGTGTCGACCTTGCCGAACACCATGTCGGGATGCTTCGTCGCCGCGGCTTCGAAGATCGGGCCGAACATGCGGCACGGACCGCACCACTCCGCCCACCAGTCGACGAGCACGATGTCGTGCTGTTCGATCGTCTCGTTGAAGTTCTCGGCGTTCAGTTCCATGGTCGCGGTCATCGGGGGCAACTCCTTCGTCTCAGCCTTCGTCTCAGCCCTGCACGAGGCACCGGGTGACAACCACGGTACCCCTCCGGGTATTCCATCGTCACGCACGTCCTCGTGCTGGAGGCGCGACCACGCGACGGTGCCCCGACCGGGTCGCGAGGATGCGTGCAAACCGGCACAGCTCGCTATCCTCTCCGCATCCCGCCCTCGTAGCTCAGGGGATAGAGCAACGGTTTCCGGAACCGTGTGTCGGAGGTTCGAATCCTTCCGGGGGCGCCGCGGTGGCGATGGCCGGCACGGAACCCGGGTGCGACGCCGTCTCGACGGTACGATCGTGCCGCCATGGCCGATCCCCTCGTCTCCGTCGCTGCGCTGCTGGCTCCGTCGTTCGCCCGCGTCGCCGGTCGCGACGACGTCGATCCCGTCGTGCGCCCGAGTGATCGAGCGCACGCACAGGCCAACGGTGCACTGCCCCTCGCGAAGCTCCTCGGCCGCAACCCGCGCGACGTCGCCACCGAGATCGTCGAGGCCGCGACCGCCGACCTCGCCGGGATCGCCACGCTCGACGTGGCCGGCCCGGGGTTCGTGAACGTCACGTTCGACGCGGGCTTCCTCGCCGCGCAGCTCGCGGCCATCGCGTCCGAGGAGCGCCTCGGGGTGCGGCCGGCGGCACCATCCGAGGTGGTGGTGGTCGACTACTCGGCGCCGAACGTGGCGAAGGAGATGCACGTCGGCCATCTGCGCACCACGCTGATCGGCGACGCGCTCGTGCGGATGCTCGATCTCGTCGGCCATCGGGTGATCAAGGAGAACCACATCGGCGACTGGGGCACGCCGTTCGGCATGCTCATCGAGCACGTGATCGACCTCGGCGGTGAGGTGGGCGAGATCGACCTCACCGACCCCGGCGCCCTCTACAAGCAGGCGCGGGCGAAGTTCGACGCCGACGACACGTTCAAGGAGCGGGCTCGCAACCGGGTGACGCTGCTGCAGAGCCGGTCCGACCAGGCGACGATGGACCTCTGGCAGCGGCTCGTCGACCAGTCGGCCGACTACTTCGACGTGGTGTACGGCAAGCTCGGCGTGCTGTTGCGTCGCGACGACATCGTCGGCGAGAGCTTCTACCAGCCGATGATGCCGGCCGTGATCGACCGGCTCGACGCGGCCGGCCTGCTGGACGAGAGCGACGGCGCCAAGGTGGTGTGGGTGCCCGGCTTCCAGAACCGCGAAGGCGAGCCGCTGCCGCTGATCGTGCAGGCCCGCACCGGCGGCTTCAACTACGCCACGAGCGACATCACGTGCGTGATCGACCGTGTCGAGCGGCTGCACGCCACGCTCCTCGTCTACTGCATCGGCACGCCGCAGAGCCAGCACCTGCAGATGGTGTGGAAGGCCACCGAGATGCTCGGGGTGCTCGTGCCGCCGGCGCGAGCGGTGCACGTGAACAACGGCAACGTGCTCGGCGACGACCGCAAGATCCTGAAGAGCCGGAGTGGCGAGCCGGCGATGCTGCTCGACCTGGTCGACGCGGCGATCGAGCGCGGCCGGGCGATCGTCGCCGAACGGTCGCCCGACCTGCCGACCGACGAGCGCGACGAGCTCGGACGCCAGATCGGCATCGGCGCGCTGAAGTACGCCGAGCTGTCGACCGACCGGATCAAGGACTACGTGTTCGACTGGGATCGGATGCTGTCGTTCGAGGGCAACACCGCGCCGTACCTGCAGTACGCCCACGCTCGTATCCACAGCATCTTCCGTCGTGCCGGTGTCGATCCGGTCGACGTGCGCGCGGTCGTCCCCGTGCTCGGTGAGCCGGCCGAGGTGCAGCTCGCGTTGAAGGTGCTCGCCTACGACGGGGCGGTCGCCGAGACGCTCGAACGCTGGTCACCGCACCGGCTGTGCACCTACCTGTTCGAGCTGGCGCAGGACTTCACCTCGTTCTACGACTCGTGCCCGGTGCTGAAGGCGCCGACCGACGAGCTGCGCACGAGCCGGCTCGCACTCGCGGCGCTCACGGCGCGCGTGCTGGCCGCCGGGCTGGGCCTGCTCGGCATCGACGCGCCCGAGCGGATGTGACCACCGGTCAGCCCACCGACACGACCGGACCCGCCGATGACCTCGTTGCCGCTGCACCTGCTCCCCGCCACCTCCACCGTCGACGACGACGGCGTGTTGTGCGTCGGTGGGCTGCGTGTGCCCGATCTCGCCGCCACCTTCGGCACGCCGCTGTTCGTGTACGACGAGGTGCACCTGCGGCGCCGGTGCCGTGAAGCGGTCGACGCGTTCGGTCACCAGCGGGCGGTGTACGCCACCAAGGCGTTCCTCTGCAAGGCGATGGCGCGCCTCGCGTACGAGGAGGGCATGCTGCTCGACGTCGCGAGCGGCGGGGAGATGCACGTCGCGCTCGCCGCAGGGGTGCCTGCCGATGCACTCACCCTGCACGGCAACAACAAGAGCCTCGACGAGTTGCGCATGGCGCTGCACGAGGGGGTGCGGTACGTGGTGGTCGACAGCGACGAGGAGCTCGACCGGCTCGAGATGCTGCACCGGGAGGGGCTGCCGGTGCCTCGCGTCGTGCTGCGCGTGACGCCGGGCGTGCACGCCCACACCCACGAGTACATCTCCACCGGGCAGGACGACTCGAAGTTCGGCTTCAACCTGGCGAACGGCGCAGCGGCGGCGGCCGTGGACCGGGCCCGTCGGTCGAGCGCGGTCGAACTCGTCGGCGTGCACAGCCACATCGGCTCGAACGTGTTCGCGGTCGACAGCTTCGCCCGTGCGGCCGAGGTGATGGCCCGCTTCGCAGAACCGCTCGAGCTGCCCGAGTTGGTGCTCGGTGGCGGCCTCGGCGTCCCCTACGTCGGCGGTGAAGAGGCACCGACGCTCACCGAGTGGGGCCGGGTCGTGCTCGACGCGTGCCGGTCGATGGGTGTGACGGCCCGGGTGAGCGTCGAGCCGGGACGGTCGATCGTGGCCGCGGCGGCGATCACCGTGTACACCGTCGGGGTGGTGAAGCATCTGCCGGGCGTACGCACCTACGTCGCCGTCGACGGGGGGATGAGCGACAACCCGCGGCCGGTGCTCTACGGCTC
This sequence comes from Acidimicrobiaceae bacterium, assembly GCA_020637235.1. Classification (GTDB taxonomy): domain Bacteria; phylum Actinomycetota; class Acidimicrobiia; order Acidimicrobiales; family Ilumatobacteraceae; genus VFMC01. The sequence continues at coordinate 62,626 of JACJWG010000003.1, forward strand.
GGGGTACGAGGCCTTCGCGCCCGATCGGGTGCTCGACCCACGTGCCGGCCGCGCCCGCGTGGTGGGCAAGCACTGCGAGAGCGGCGACGTGCTCGTGTTCGACGCCGCCGTGCCCGACGGGCTCCGTGCCGGCGACCTGCTCGCGACGCCGGTCACCGGGGCCTACGGCCACTCGATGGCGAGCAACTACAACAAGCTCACCCGGCCGCCGGTGGTGTTCGTCCGTGACGGTGACGCCAGGCTGGTGGTGCGCCGCGAGAACTACGAGGACCTGCTGCGATGCGATCTGGACTGAACCTGCGGTCGGTGCTCGGCCTCGCACGCACGGCGCTCGACGCGGTGCGACGGACGTCGCAGCCGAAGCCGAAGCCGACGCCGAAGCCCAAGCCGAAGCCCAAGCCGAAGCCCAAGCCGACACCGACACCGCCGCGGTCGCCGGCGGGCTCGGCGCCGTCCGCCATCGACATCGAGCTCGACGGCACGCGCATCGAGTACACGCCGTCGATGGACGGCGACCCGGATCCCGGCGAGGTGGTCTGGACCTGGGTGCCCTACGAGGACGACCCCACACAGGGCAAGGATCGTCCGGTGGTGATCGTCGGGCGTCGCCGTGGCGCGCTCGTCGGCGTCGCACTCACCTCCAAGCGCAACGATCGTGAGCCGCAGTGCGAGGTCGGTACCGGTCCCTGGGATCGTGAGGGCCGGCCGAGCTACGCCAAGCTCGAACGGGTGCTCGAGATCGATCCCCGGCAGGTGCGCCGCGAGGGTGCGGTGCTCGATCGCCGTCGGTTCGACGACCTCGTCGTCGCGCTCGGCCGCGTCCACGGCACCACGCACCGCGACCGCTGAGCACGCGGCGCGCGCAGCGGCCCGCCGCCGGTGTCCGCCCTTGAACACCGCTTGAGCTGGGACGACGCGCCCGTGGGCCGTGCGGCCCATCGTCGAGCGCAGGGGTTCCCCGCTGGCGGGGCCATCCGTATGGTCGTCCTCCACGGGAGTGCCGGAATCCTCCGGCCCCGGCGATCGGGAGGATGAGCGCGATGAACCGGACCACTTCGCTGCGTTGGCGGACTGCGGCGATCACGTTGGTCGGGGGCGTCATGGCGGGCGCTCTTCTCCTGATCGCCGCTCCCGAGGGCGCCTCGGCGGGCGCGCCGTACGGCGACGACCCGTACGGCCAGTACGACCCCTGTGCCGACGGCAACGACAACCCGTCGCTCGGCTGCGGCACCACGACGACGGTGCCGGTGACGACGGTCCCGGTCACGACGGTCCCGGTGACAACCGTGCCGGTGACGACGGTGCCGGTGACGACCGTGCCGGTGACGACCGTGCCGGTGACGACGGTCCCGGTCACGACGGTCCCGGTCACGACGGTCCCGGTCACGACGGTCCCGGTGACGACGGTGCCGGTGACGACGGTGCCGGACACCACCGTCCCCGTGACGACGGTGCCGGACACCACCGTCCCGGTGACGACCGTGCCGGTCGAGTCGCAGAGCCCGGGCACCACGACCACGGTCGTGCGGCCCACCACGACCACCCTGCCGGACACGGGCGACACCGAGCTGGCCCTGGCCATCGGCGTGATCGCGATCACGGTGATGGGCGGCGGCTACTGGCTCACCGACCTCGCCGCTCGTCGCCGTCCCGCCGAGCAGCGCTGACGCACCGGCCCGGCGGCGGACAAAGGAGACGAGGCGCAGTCGTGCCCGTCACCTAGCCTCCACGCCGTGGTCAGCTCCGCATCCGATCCCGCGTCCGCCCCCGACCCGTCGGCAGGTCCGACGAACGGCACGATCCGCATCGGGGTGCTCGGCTGCGGCAACGTGGGCGCTCCCCTGGTGCAACTCGTCGAGCAACAGGCGCCGGCGATCGAGGCTCGCACCGGCGTCCGGCTCGAGGTACGAACCGTCGCCGTCCGCAATCTCAGCAAGGACCGTGGCATCGCCCTCCCCGACGGCGTGCTCACCCGCGACGCGCACGCCGTCGTCGCCGACCCCGACATCGACCTCGTCGTCGAGTTGATCGGCGGCATCGAGCCGGCCCGCGAGCTGATCTCGACGGCACTTGCGAACGGCAAGCCCGTGATCACCGGGAACAAGGAGCTGCTGGCGAACGTCGGCACCGAACTGTTCGCAGCCGCCGACACCGCGCGCGTCGACCTGTTGTTCGAGGCATCGGTCGCCGGCGGGATCCCGCTCGTGCGTGCCCTGCGCGAGAGCCTGCGCGGCGAGCCGGTCACCCGGGTGATGGGCATCGTCAACGGCACCACCAACTACATCCTCACCAAGATGACCGAGGAGGGCGCCGACTACATGGCCGCGCTCACCGAGGCCCAGGCGCTCGGATTCGCCGAGCGCGATCCGACCGCGGACGTGGAGGGCTTCGATGCCGGCGCCAAGACCGCGATCATCGCCACCATCGCCTTCGGTGCGAAGGTGGTCGCCGGCGACGTGTACCACGAGGGCATCAGTCGGGTCAGCGCTGCCGACATCGCCGTCGCCCGCCGTCTCGGCTACGTCGTCAAGCTGCTCGGCATCGCCGAACAGCTGTCCGGCGGCGAGATCGCGGTGCGCGTGCATCCGGCGATGGTGCCCGTCACCCACCCGCTCGCCAGCGTCCGCGAGAGCTACAACGCCGTGTTCGTCGAGGGCGCCGCGGTCGGCAACCTCATGTTCTACGGTCGTGGCGCCGGTGGCTTCCCGACGGCGAGCGCGGTGCTCGGCGACGTCATCGACGCCGCGGTCAACCTCCGTCAGGGCACCCACGGCACGATCGGCTCGTTCGGCAAGGCGATCACACTGCCGATCGACGAGACGTCGGCGCAGTACCTCCTCAGCCTCGACGTCGCCGATCGGCCCGGTGTGCTCCACGCCGTCACCGGTGTGTTCGCCCGCAACGACGTGAGCATCCGCGCTGCGGAGCAGGAAGGCAACGGGCCCGACGCACGACTCGTGTTCATCACCCACCTCGCGAAGGAGTCCGCGGTGCAGGCCACCATGCGCGAGTTGCGCGAGCTCGACGCGGTGCGCAACATCGGTGGTCTGCTGCGCGTGATCGGCGGGTGAGCAGACGATGAACACTCGCTATGTCAGCACCCGCGGCGACGCACCCGAGCTCGGCTTCGCCGATGTGCTGCTCGCCGGCCTCGCGAGTGACGGCGGGCTCTACGTGCCGAACGGGTGGCCGTCGCTGCCCGACGTCGCACGCGACGCCACCTACGCCGAGCTCGCCGCCGCCGTCATCGCCCCGTTCGTCGGCGACGACATCGACCACGACACGCTCGGTCGCCTGTGCGACGAGGCCTACGCCACGTTCGGGCACCCGGCCACGGTCCCGCTCGTGCAGATCGACGACCACCACTACGTGCAGGAGCTGTTCCACGGCCCCACGCTCGCGTTCAAGGACGTCGCGCTGCAGCTCGTCGGCCGCATGTTCGACCATGTGCTGTCGCAGCGCCACGAGCGCATCCGGATCGTCGGCGCCACCAGCGGTGACACCGGATCGGCGGCGATCGACGGGGTGAAGGGCTGCGAGCACGTCGAGATCGTGATCCTCTACCCGCACGGCCGGACGAGCGACGTGCAGCGCAAGCAGATGACCACCGTCGACTCGCCGAACGTGCGCACCGTCGCGATCGACGGCACCTTCGACGACTGCCAGGACCTCGTGAAGGCGATGTTCAACGACGCGCCGTTCCGCGAGTCGCAGCGCCTGTCCGCGGTGAACAGCATCAACTGGGCACGAGTGATGAGCCAGGTGGTGTACTACGTCGCCGCCACGCGCCAGCTCGCCGGCCCGCTCACGTTCTGCGTGCCGACGGGCAACTTCGGCAACGTGCTGTCGGGGTGGATCGCGCAGCGCATGGGCGCGCCGATCGAGCAGTTCGTCGTCGCGAGCAACACCAACGACATCCTCACCCGGTTCCTTCGCTCGAACGACATGAGCACCGCCGACGTCGTGCCCACTCTGAGCCCCAGCATGGACATCCAGGTGTCGTCCAACTTCGAGCGGTTGCTGTTCGAGATGAACGGCCGCGACGGCGGGCTCACCGCCGAGCAGCTGCAGCGGTTCCGGTCGACGGGGCGGCTGTCGGTGGAGGACGACCAGCGCGCCGAGTGGCTCGACGGGGTGTTCGTCGCCGAGCGGATCGACGACGAGGCCACGATCGAGGTGATCCGCCGGACCCACGCGGCGACCGGCATGCTGCTCGACCCGCACTCGGCCGTCGGCGTCGGCGCCGTCGAGCGGCTGCGGGCCGCCGGCGAGATCACGGGTCCGGTGGTCACGCTCGCCACCGCCCACCCGGCCAAGTTCCCCGATGCCGTGGAGCGGGCGACGGGCGTGCGGCCGCCGCTGCCGCCGCACCTCGCCGACCTGTTCGATCGGCCGGAACGGACCACGGTGCTGCCGAACGACCTCGCCACCGTGCAGCGGTACGTCGCCACCACCTTCGGCCACTGACCGTCGCGGGCGCCGGGTCGTCCGTCGTGGTGATGCCCGATGCGTTGCGGGACCGGGGCGTCCTCGCTACAGTGCAGGTGTTCGGGTTCCCGAACCGCCCCGTCTCCGGCTCGAGCCGATGCTCGCGCCGACGGCCCGACGGGGACGATCTCTTCCGGTGGTGGGGCCGCCGGCTGCTCGTCTCGATCCCCGACGACGACGCACGCCGAGCCCACCACCCGTGTCAGAAAGCAGGTGGCCGGTGGCCGCGGAAGCTCTCGAACAGTCGATGCTGGAGTCGAAGGACAAAGACCAGCTCCTCGCCATCGCCCAGGCGCTCGGCATCAAGACCAACGCCCGAGCGGCGAAGGCGACGCTCATCAACCGGATCCTCGAGACCACCGGCGGCACGCCGTCCGGCAACGGCTCGGCCACGCCCGCGCCCGCAGCGCCGGAGTTGCCGCTCGACACCACACCAGCGGCCGCGGCGCCGGCCGCGACCTCGCGGCCGGTGGCACCTGCCGACGCGACGCCGGCCGACACGGCGCCGGGTGACGAGACACCGGGCGACGAGGTGTCAGCAGACACACCGGCGGCACCGGTGTCGGGGTCGGACGCCGACGTGGTGCTCGGGCCCGACGGCGAACCGCTCGCCGACTGGGAGGTCGAACTGTTGCGGGCGGGCGACGCGCCCGCCGGCGACGGCGCCACGGCGGCGAGCGCCGACCGCGCGTCCGGCGACGACGGCGACGGCGACGGCGACGGCGAGGACGACGACCAGCTCGGCGCGGACGCCAGCGGTGACGGAAGCGACGGCGGGGACGGTGATGGCCGCTCCAGCCGCCGTCGACGCCGCCGTCGCAACAAGAACCGCAGCGGCGACGGGCCACAGGGTTCGGACCGCTTCGAGGGCGGCTCGTCGAACGAGGGTGGCCAGCGCAACCAGGGTGGCCAGCGCGACCGCCAGGACCGCGGCGACCGTCAGGACCGTGAGCCGTCGGACGCGCCCGGTCAGGAACCGGTCACGGTGTCGGGGTATCTCGACCTGCGTGACGAGGGCTACGGCTTCTTGCGCGTGAACGGCTACCTGTCGAGCCGCGAGGACGCGTACATCCCGGTGAAGCTCACCCGGCAGTACGGGTTGCGCAAGGGCGACCACGTCACCGGCATCAGCCGACCGGCGGGGCGCAACGAGAAGAACCCGGCGCTGCTCGAGATCCACACCGTCAACGGCGCCGACCCCGAGAAGGCGAAGAACCGCAAGCGGTTCGAAGACCTCACGGCGCTGTTCCCCGACGAGAAGCTGCGGCTCGAGAACCCGATGGACCCGGCCAACATGACGGCACGGATCATCGACCTCATCTCGCCGATCGGCAAGGGTCAGCGCGGCATCATCGTGTCGCCGCCGAAGGCCGGCAAGACGACGATCATGAAGACGATCGCGACGTCGATCGAGCAGAACCACCCCGAGGTGAAGCTCATCGTGCTGCTCATCGACGAGCGGCCCGAAGAGGTCACCGACATGCGTCGAACCGTGAAGGGCGAGGTGATCGCCAGCACGTTCGACCGCCCGAGCGACGAGCACACCCATGTGGCGGAGCTCGCGATCGAGAAGGCGAAGCGGATGGTCGAGCAGGGCGACGACGTCGTCATCATCCTCGACGGCATCACCCGCCTGAGCCGTGCCTACAACCTCGCCGCGCCGGCGAGCGGGCGCATCCTGTCGGGTGGTATCGACGCCGGGGCGCTGTACCCGCCGAAGAAGTTCTTCGGCGCAGCCCGCAACGTCGAGGAGGGCGGTTCGCTCACCATTCTCGCCACGGCGCTGATCGAGACCAACAGCCGGATGGACGACGCGATCTTCGAGGAGTTCAAGGGCACCGGCAACATGGAACTGCGCCTCGACCGCAAGCTCGCCGAACGCCGCATCTACCCGGCGATCGACGTCGATGCCTCGAGCACCCGTCACGAGGAGCTGCTGTTCGATCGCAAGCAGCTGCAGATGGTGTGGAAGCTCCGCCGTGTGCTGAGCGGCCTCGCCGCCGACGGCAACGCCGCCCCGGGCCTCGAACTGCTCGTCGACCGGTTGAAGACGTTCCGGACCAACGACGAGTTCCTGAACGAGATCGCCAAGCAACCGAGCATGTGACCGAGCGGGCGGATCATCCGGCGACCGCGCCGGGTGGACCACGGCCCGTGCGGCGATACACTGACACGTCCGATTTCTCCGCTGGAGCGCATCATGAAGACCGACATCCACCCGACCTACGCCGAGATGACCGTCAAGTGCTCGTGCGGGAACACCTTCACCACCGGCTCCACCAAGGGCGGCGAGCTGCACGTCGAACTCTGCAACGAGTGCCACCCGTTCTTCACGGGCAAGCAGAAGCTCGTCGACACCGGTGGCCGCGTCGAGCGGTTCAACAAGCGCTACGGCGCTCGCAAGGCGAAGTGACCGCCGCCCCGCAGGGGGCGACACACCATCCGTCGAGGACCCGGCCGCACGGCCGGGTCCTTCGCGTTTTCCGGGGCCGTCGGCTGCTCAGCGGGGTCGGAGGAGTCGAGTCGTCAAGGCGCCGTCAAGATCGGGCGGGGAAACCACGAAGCGCCAGGACGGTCGTCACGCTGCGTCACCCGGTCGGGGGCCGCCGCTCAAGCGTCGCCGTGTCGCGCCGATGTCTGTCACGACCGCCAGCTGGAACCGTGAGGAGACACGCGTGGCCGACCTCGCCGACATCACCCATCTGCTCCGCCGTACCGAGTTCGTCGCCAAGCCCGCGCGCGTCAGCGAACTGACGGCGCTCTCGATCGACGCCGCCGTCGACGACGTCCTCGACGTCGCCCGGAACGGCAGCCCCACCGTGCCGGGATCGCTGGCCGTCCACGACCCCGATCGGGGCTGGTACCAGTACGTGGACGCCGTGACGTGGTGGCTCGAGGCGATGCGGACCCGGCCGCGGCCGATCCAGGAGAAGATGGCGCTGTTCTGGCACGGCCACTTCACCAGCTCGTGGTGGAACAGCGTCAACCGCTCCGACCACATGATGCGGCAGAACCAGCTCTACCGCACGCAGGGGCTCGGGAACTTCCGGTCGCTCACCCAGGCGATGGCGATCGAGCCGGCGATGCTCGTGTACCTCAACAACAACGAGAACCACAAGAGGTCGCCGAACCAGAACTTCGCGCGCGAGCTGATGGAGCTGTTCACCCTGGGGGTCGGCAACTACACCGAGGACGACGTCGTGGCCGCCGCACGGGCCTGGACGGGCCACAACGCCGATTGGCCGGCGTACGAGTACCACTTCTTCCCCAGCCGCCACGACACCGGCTCGAAGACGTTCTTCGGGACCACGAAGAACTGGGACGGTCCCGACATCATCGACGAGATCCTGCGCGACAACCTGGCCAAGAAGACGGTCGCCGCTCGGTTCATCACCACGAAGCTGTGGGAGTTCTTCGCCCATCCGGGCATCCCCGCCGGCGTGCTCGACGACCTGTCGGCCGAGTTCCTCGCCACCGACCTCGATCTGCTGGCGTTGATGCGGGCGCTGCTCAAGCGACCGGAGTTCTACAGCACGACCGCGAAGCAGGGCCTCGTCCGGTCGCCCGTCGAGTGGATGGTGGCGCTGTGCCACCACGCAGGTGTCGCACCCGAGGACTTCGGTGCATCGTGGCTCGGCGAACGGATGGGCCAGTCGCTGTTCAACCCGCCCAACGTCGCCGGGTGGAAGTCGAACGCCTCCTGGCTCAACACCTCGGCACTCAGCGGCCGTGCCCAGGCGGCGCGCAGCGTCACCTGGCACCTTCGCGACCAGGACGGGTGGGCCCACCTCAACGACCTGTCGGTGCCGGCGGCCGTGAACGCCGTGGCCGACCTGTTCGGATTGCACCCGCTCAGTCCCACCACGCGCACGGCGCTCGAGTCGGCGCACCAGGCCGAGCGCAGCGCGCAGTCGTGGAAGAGCTGGTGGGCACCCACCAACCTGCTCACCATGGCGATGCTCGCGCCCGAGATGCACATGGCCTGACGGCGGACCCGACGATCGAAGGACCACACATGCTCGACCCGGACATCTCCACCGCCGACGCCCGACGTCTGCTCAGCCGCCCGCACGGCCTGGTGCGGCCCGGCGACGATCTCGCCGGTCCGGGTGGCTGGACCCGTCGAGGATTCCTGCAGGCCGTCGGCATGGGTCTCGGCGCGGGGGCCGTCGCCGGCACGCTCGGCGAGGCGCTCGTCCCCGGCGACGTCCACGACGCGTTCGCGAGCCCGCCGATCGCTGCCGGCGACGGCATCCTCGTGACGATCAACCTGTACGGCGGCAACGACGGCCTCAACACGGTGGTGCCGTACACCGACGGGCACTACTACGACCAGCGCAGCAATGTCGCGATCCAGCCCGCCCAGGTGCTCGCGCTCGACGATCGCTGGGGCCTGCACCCCCGGCTGCCCTACCTGCACCAGCTGTACCAGCGCGGTCAGATGGCGATCGTGCACGGCGTCGGCTATGCGAACCCCGACCTGTCGCACTTCACGTCGATGGCGATCTGGATGCACGGTCGCTACGGCGGCTCCCCGACGTCGGGCTGGGTGGGGCGTTGGCTCGACGGGGTGGCGGCCGAGCGGGCCGAGCTCGCTGCCGTCACGATCGACTCCTCGGTCGCGCTCCACATGATCGGCGAACAACGCCGAGCGGTCGGTATCTCGCCGTGGGGCGACATGTTCGGCGTGAGCTCGGAGGCCCCGGAGCTGCGGATGTACGACGGCTTGCGCGCCATGGCGGCTCCGGGCTCCGGTCGTGGTGTGTGGCACGACATGTTCGCGGCCACGATGCGCACCCAGCTCGACCTCGCCCACGACGTCGCTCCCGCCTTCGAGCAGGAGCTGCCCGACGGCGATCTCGCGACCAAGCTCACGATCGCCGCACGGCTGGTGAACGCGAACATCGGGATGCGGATCATCGATGTCGGCCTCGACGCGTTCGACACCCACGCAGGCCAACCGACGATGCACGCCGACCTGCTGGGCCAGCTCGACACCGCGATCGCCACCTTCTACGGTGCGCTCGCCCCGCAGTGGCGCGACCGAGTGACGATCGTGACCCTCTCCGAGTTCGGTCGCACCTCGTGGTCGAACGAGTCGCTCGGCACCGACCACGGCACGTCCGCACCGTTGTTCGTGATCGGCACGCGAGTGCGCGGCGGCATGTACGGACAGGCGCCGTCGCTCGCCGGCCTCGGACAGTGGGACCGGATGCCGGCGTACGTCGACTTCCGATGGGTACTCGGTTCGGTGCTCGACGGATGGATGGGCGGCGGCGGCCAGACGGTGCTGAACGGCAGCTTCGAGAACCTGCAACTCTTCGCCGGCACCCCCGGGTCGGCCGGGGGTGAACTCCCGGCGGTGGTGCTGCCGCCGGCGACGCCGAGCGGCTTCGTCGCCGCCGTGCCGACGCGCGTGTTCGACACGCGCGACGGCACCGGCGGTCGGACCACACCGCTCGGCCAGGGTGAGACGTGGCGGTTCCCGCTCGCCGGCACGAACGGCATCCCCATCGACGCCGTCGCCGTCGCGCTGAACCTCACGTCGGTCGATGCCACCGCGGGCACCTACGTCACCGTGTCGCCGAGCGGTGAGCTGCGGCCGTTCGCGTCGAACCTCAACCCGGTGCCGGGAGCAGCGATCCCCAATCTGGTGCTCGCTCGCATCGGCGTCGGCGGCAGCATCGACCTGTACAACAACTCGGGTTCGGTGCACCTCGTCGGCGACGTCGTCGGCTGGTTCGTGCCCGAGAGTGCGGTGGGCCTCGAGGCGCTCGCTCCGGCTCGGCTGCTCGACACCCGCGACGGCACCGGCGACGTGCTCGGTGCGGTCGGCCCGGGACAGACGATCGAACTCCAGGTCACCGGGCGCGGCGGGGTGTCGACCGAGTGCACCGCCGTGGCGTTGAACGTCACCGCCACCGAGCCGTCGTCGGGGAGCTACCTCACGGTGTGGCCGTCGGGCGAGCCTCGGCCGCTCGCCTCGAGCGTCAACATGGGACCGGGCCAGACCGTGCCGAACCTCGTGCTGGCGAAGGTCGGCGCCGGCGGCAAGGTGAGCATCTTCAACCACGCCGGATCGACCCACGTGGTCGTCGACGTGCTGGGCAGCTTCGGCGAAGGAGTGCCGTCGAGGTTCGTGTCGCTGTCGCCCTCGCGAGTGCTCGACACCCGGGAGGGGACCGGCGCCGCGCAGGAACCGCTCGGACGTGGCGCGTTGTCGCTGGCGCTCGCCGGTCGAGGTGGGGTGCCGTCATCGGGTGCTTCGGCGGTGTTATTGAACGTGACTGCGGTGGCACCGAGCACGGGGACCTATGTGACGGTGTTCCCCACGGGCATCGAGCGGCCGACGGCGTCGAACCTGAACGCCGTGCGGGGCCAGGTGGTGCCCAACATGGTGATCGCTCGTCTCGGTGGTGACGGCGCCGCGATGATCTACAACAACAGCGGCTCCGTCGACCTGGTGGCGGACGTGATGGGGTACTTCACCTGAGTCGGACCTGCGTCGCGGCCGGGCCGCAGGAACGGTGCCGAGGCGGTCGATAGCCTCGACGCATGGCCACGACGATCGACCCGGCCCGTCGCGCGGCGCTCAACACCATGCGTCTGCTCGCCCTCCTCGACGACGCCCGGGCTGCACCGACCGAACGGCGCGTCGTGCTCGGCGGCGGCGCCGGCGTGCTGGCCGACGACGGCACGGCCTGGGTGCTGCTCGCCGAGTTGGGCGACCGGGGCCCCGACCGCCAGCTCGGTGCGGCGTTGGCCTTCGCGGTGCGCCACGAGGCGTCGTCGCTGCACGTGGTGGCCGAGCAGGGTGCGGGCGTGCTGGCCCGGCGCGCCGGGTGGTTCTCGGTGCCGATCAGGGTGTCGCGGCTCGAGGGACGAACCCTCGCCGCGGCCGACCCCGACCCGTTGCCCGAGCCGGCGACCGCTCGCCCCGAACACCGGTCGCTCGCCGGGCTGATCACCGCCGGCGGCGCGCTCGCGGTGGAGGAGCACGGAGTCGTGGCCGGTGAGGTCGACGGCCTCGAGGTCTGTCGCGTCGTCGACGACCCGATCACCGGCGAGGTTCGCCTCGAGGTGGGCGTCGGCGCCCACGACCGCGAAACGTTCCAGCTGCTGCACGGTGACCGGCCGACCGTGGACGCGCTCGCCGACGTGGTGCGCTCGGTGGCCGGGCACCGGCGCGAGGGCGCGGCGCAGCACCCGCTCAACCAGCTGGCCGCCAGCAGGCGGCTGCGTGCCCGTCTGCTGGCCGATCCCACACCCGTGGGTGCCGCGGCGCTGGTGCCGGTCGATCCGCCGCTGCCGCGCACGAACCTGAAGGACGAGGTGCCGTGCGTGGCCGCCGAACCCGGCACCGGCACGCTCGTGGTGTGCACCAGCGGTGTCGACCTGGATGTCGTGCCCTGGGCGGGCGATGCGATCGCGCGGCACGGAGCGGACCGGTGCGTGATCGCCGCGCCGGCGCGCGACGTGCTCGACGTGCAGCGCCGCCTCGCCGCGCTGCTGACGGTGCCCACCCGCTTCGTCGGCCTCTGACCGCTTCGTGAGCGCGATGCGCACCGGCTGCGCATCCGGCTCACGAACGACCCGGCTTCGTGAGCGCGATGCGCACCGGCTGCGCATCCGGCTCACGAACGACCCGGCTTCGTGAGCGCGATGCGCACCGGCTGCGCATCCGGCTCACGAAGGGCGGGGCTCGGGGTTGCGCCCGCTCGTCCCAGTAGCCTCGGGGCACCGTGATCGATCGACTGGCCACCGTGGAGGACGAGTACGCCGTCCTGGAGACCGGGCTCGGCGACCCCGAGGTGTTGGCCGATCCGGCCCGGCTGCGCTCGATGTCGAAGCGCTACAAGGATCTCACCCCGCTCGTCGAGGCCTTGCGCGAGCACCGTTCCCGGACCGCCGACGCCGAAACCGCGCGAGAGTTGGTCAACGCGTCGGCGGGCGACGACCGTGAGCTCTGGCGGGCCGAGCTGACCGAGGCCGAGGCCGACGTCGCCCGCCTCGAGGACACGATCCGGACGCTGATGTTGCCGACGGACCCGAACGACGGTCGCGCGGTGATCCTCGAGATCCGTGGCGCGGAGGGCGGCGAGGAAGCCAACCTGTTCGCCCGCGATCTGTACGAGATGTATCGCGGCTGGGCGTCGACGAAGGGGTGGAAGCTCGAGGTGCTCTCGCACGTCGACAGCGACCTGGGCGGGCTCAACCAGATCACCTGCGTCGTGCGTGGTGACACGGCCTGGTCGCACCTCAAGTTCGAGGGCGGGCCGCACCGGGTGCAGCGGGTGCCGGTCACCGAGAGCCAGGGGCGCATCCACACCTCGTCGGCCACCGTCACCGTGCTGCCCGAGGCCGACGAGATCGACGTCGACCTCGACGAGCGCGACCTCGACATCGACGTGTACCGCAGCAGCGGCGCAGGTGGCCAGAGCGTCAACACCACCGATTCGGCGGTGCGCATCACCCACCGGCCCACGGGCCTCGTCGTCACGATGCAGGACGAGCGCAGCCAGCTGCAGAACCGAGCTCGCGCCCTGCAGGTGCTGCGTGCACGGCTGCTGCAGCTGAAGCAGGACGAGCTCGACGCGTCCACGTCGGCCGAGCGGCGGGCCCAGGTCGGCGGCGGTGGCCGCAGCGAGAAGATCCGGACCTACAACTTCAAGGAGAATCGGGTCACCGACCACCGCATCGGGTTCACGATCTACCGGCTCGCCGACGTGCTCGCCGGGGATCTCGACGACGTCGTCGAGGCACTGCTGGCCGACGAGCGCGCCCGGCAGCTCGCCGACGGCGAGGGTTGAGGTCCCCGAGACGCATGGACCCGACGAGCGACCTCGACGGCACCCTCACGTGGCGGACACTGTGGGCCGAGACCACCCGACGGGTGCAGGGCGACCGTCCGATCGCCCGCTGGATCTGCGAGACCGCGAGCGGGGCGGACGGCGACGAGTTCCTCGACGTGCTCGAGGAGTGCGCGACCGAGCGGATGGTGGCCCATCTCGACGCGATGGTCGACCGCTACCTCGGCGGCGAGCCGCTGCAGTACGTGCTCGGACGTTGGGCGTTCCGGCGCCTCGACGTGCTGGTCGACACCCGCGTCCTGATCCCGCGACCCGAGACCGAGCTGATCGTCGACCACGCCGTGGCCGCGATCGCCGACCGGCCGCGCCCGTGGCTCGTGGCCGACCTCGGCACCGGCAGCGGGGTGATCGGTCTGTCGATCGCGGCCGAACGGAGCCACGACGGTCTCGAGGTGTGGCTCACCGACGTGTCGCCCGACGCGGCACACGTGGCTCGGGCCAACGCCGCCGGCATCGGGCGCGGCGCCGCCGCGGTTCGCGTCGTCGAGGGGTCGTGGTACGACGCGTTGCCCGATCACCTGTGCGGCCGGCTCGACCTGATCGTGAGCAATCCGCCGTACATCGCGCCCGGCGACCCGGAGGTCGAGGACGTGGTGCACACGCACGAACCGCACCTCGCGCTCTATGCCCCCGACGACGGACTCGGCCACCTGCGCACGATCGTGTCGGGCGCCGTCCGATGGCTGGCGCCCGGCGGTGCGGTGATCACCGAGATCGGCCGGACCCAGGGCGAGCCGGTCGCCGCTGCGATGCGCGACGTCGGGCTGGTCGAGGTGCGGGTGCTCGCCGATCTCGCGGGTCACCCACGGTTCGTTCAGGCGAAGCGCGCCGCCACCTGAGCGAGCAGGCTCTCCTCGGCCGGGCCGATCTCGCGGTCGCTGCCCGCCACGTCGCGGGCAGCCGAGAACAACGACTGGCGCAGCACGCTGCTCGTGATCCGGTGATCGATGTCGTCGAGCAGTCCGTCGACCTCGTCGTTCGCGATCGCGGTGCGTACCTTCGCCATCGCGAGGCCGAGATGCTGGTCGAACGAGAACGTCTCGGACTCGAAACCCTGGTCCTCGCTGATCGTGCGGATCTCCTCGATCTCGGCGATGCCGATGTGGCCGTCGGCCACCATCACGAGCAGCAGCAGTTCGATCGCGGCCTCGTGCTCGCGGTCGGCGGTGGCGTGGACCGAGATCCCGTCGTAGAGATCCTTCAACTGCGTGCTCATGCCCCGATTCTGGCACCTGCGGGCACGTCGGGCTCCGTCGTCGCGCGAACTGCTCCTCGGAACCGGCTCAGCGGGGGAGCGAGCGACGCAGGAAGTCGAGCTGGTGCAACAGGAGGTTCTCGGCCACGACCTCCTGCGGGGTCATGTGCGACACGCCCACCAGGGCCAGCAACTCGTGCGGCTTACCGGCGGCGAGCAACGCCGACGACAGCTGCAGCGAGTGCGCGGCGACCACGTTGTCGTCGGCGAGGCCGTGCACCAACAGCAGCGGGCGGGTGAGGTCCTTCGCCAGCGGCAGCAGGCTGGTCGCCGCATACGGCGCGGCGTCGACCGTGGGGTCGCCGAGGTAGCGCTCGGTGTAGTGCGTGTCGTACAACCGCCACTCGGTGACGGGCGCGCCGGCCACGGCGGCGTGGAACACATCGGGCCGCACCAACACGGCGAGCGCGGCCAGGTACCCGCCGAAGCTCCAGCCTCTGATCGCCACCCGCGACAGGTCGAGTTCGGGGTGCTCGGCGGCCGCGCCCTGCAGCGCGGCGATCTGGTCGTCGAGCGCCGCCGTCGCGAGGTCGCGGTGCACCGCCCGCTCCCAGGCCGACCCGCGACCGGGTGTCCCCCGGCCGTCCGCGACCACCACCGCGAACCCCTGGTCGGCGAACCACTGCGACGAGGCGTACGCGAGGTACGACTGCACCACGCGCTGCGCGTGCGGCCCGCCGTAGGGGTCGAGCAGCACGGGCAGTTTCGAGCCGTCGTGATCGCGCGGCAGCAACACGGCCGTCGCGATGCGCTGGTCGCCGAATTCGTGCAGGGTGACGTTCGGTTCGACGAGCGGTGTCTCGGCGTGCGAGGCGAGGGCCCCGCCACCCGGCAGCGCCCACGAGGTACCCGGCCGGGCCAGCGAGGCGGAACGCACGAGCAGTGGTACCCCGTCGCTCACCGCGTGGATGCCGGGCTCGTCGGTGAGCGCCACCACCTCGGCGCCGTCCCAGCGGTAGACGTGCAGGACGGTGGCGTCGCCGAGCGGGTTGCCGAGGAAGGTGACGTCGTGGCCGACATGGGCGACCGATCGCACCTGCACCTCGGGCGGTGTGACGTCGACTCCGTCGACGAGCAGGCACCGTCGTCCTTCCCGGTCGGCCGCGACGACCAGCCGACCGTCGTCGCTCATGGCGGGGCTGCCGGGTACGAGCTCCACCCAGGCGTCGTCGACGTCGGTGAACAGGGGCGCGGTGTCGCCGGTCTCGGGATCGCCCTCGAGCACGGCGGCGGTGCGCTGGTCGCGCGACTGCACACCGAGCAGCAGCCGGCCGTCCGGCGTCCACGACACCGTGGCGAGGTACGGGAACTCGTCGCGATCCCACATCACCTCGACCGAACCGCCGTCGAGCGCGAGCACGTGCAAGGTCACCTCGGGATTCGCCGTGCCCGCCGCGGGATACCGCACCACGTGCGGTTCGGTGCGTGGGTCGGCCGGGTCGCCGATGTGCCACCGCTGCACCGGTGAGTTGTCCACCCGGCACGCCGCGATCGCCACGCCCTCCGGGTGCCACCAGTAGCCGCGGAAGCGGTGCATCTCCTCGGCGGCGACGAAGTCGGCGCTGCCCCAGGTGACCTCGGGGTCGGGATCGCCGGCGAGTTCCCAGCTGCTGCCGTCGAGTTCGGCGATGCGCAGCCGGGTGCCGCTCACGTACGCGAGCCGGCGGGCGAGGGGATCGGGACGCGGGTCGAACACCGGGCCCTCGACGACGAGTTCACGCGCCGCCCCGCTCAGCAACCCGGCGACGAACAGGCGTCCCGCGAGGGCGAACGCGGCGACGGTCGTGGCGCGGTCGGTGGCGTACGCGGTGATGCCACCTGCGCCCTCGCGCATCCGCTCGCGGCGGGCGCGTTCCTCCGGCGGCAGTTCGCTGTCGACGGCCTCGTCGGCCGAGGCGAGCAGCGCCACCGGGTCGGCCACGAGCACCTCGTCGTCGGTGGTGAGCGACCGTACCCAGAGGCAGTTCACCGGGTCGTCACCGGCGCGGCTGCGCAGGAACACCACTCGCTGCTCGTCGGTCGAGACGCTCACGTTGCGGGGCTCGCCGAGCGTGAACCGCTGGGTGCGTGCGTACTGCCGCGGGAAGGTGTCGCTCATCCCGAGCACGGTACCCGCGCCGGTCGGTGCCGTGTGCGGGCGGTGGTCGTGTCGAGTGCCGGGATCAGGTCCCCGGGACGACGACGATCTTCGCGTGGGCCTCGGGGTTGCCGAGGTCGGCGAAGGCCTGGGGGACGCCGTCGACACCGACGGTGCCGGTGAGCCACGGGCTGAGATCGACACGCCCGTCGGCGATGTCGGCGAGCGCGCCGGCGAACTCGTCGGGGGTGTAGGCGAGCACGAACTGGATGTTGAGCTCGCGTCCGATGCCGAGCATCGGGTGGATCCGATCCTCCTGCATGCACGCCCCGACCACGAGGATGCGGCTGTCGCGAGGCGCCATCCGCATCGCCTGCTCGATCATGCCCGGCACGCCGACCGCTTCGAAGATCACGAGCGGGTGCGCGCCGTCGACCTTGCGCCACGCCTCGATCGCCGGTGTCTCGCGGGGATCCACCACGACGTCGGCGCCGAGCTGCTCCGCGAGCTGGCGGCGCTTCGGCGAGAAGTCGGCGGCCACGATCGGGCCGATGCCACGCAGGCGGAGTTCGGCGATGCAGGCCAGGCCGACGGGGCCGCAGCCGAGCACGATCGCACTCTCGCCGCTGACGATCCGGCTCTTCACCACGGCGTGGGCGCCGACGGCCAGCGGCTCGGTGAGCGCGGCCATCTGCGCCGGCAGGCCGGTGGG
The DNA here is from genome assembly GCA_020637235.1 of Acidimicrobiaceae bacterium. Classification (GTDB taxonomy): domain Bacteria; phylum Actinomycetota; class Acidimicrobiia; order Acidimicrobiales; family Ilumatobacteraceae; genus VFMC01. The sequence goes on from JACJWG010000003.1 coordinate 80,028, forward strand.
CACCTTCAGTCCCATCAGTTCGTTCAGCACCATCAGCTCGGCGTAGCCGCCGTTGTAGACGTTCGAGTAGCCGAGCGGGTGCACCCCGTTGGCGTCGAAGCTCACCGGCATGCTCACCACGACGTCGCCGACCTTCAGGTTCTCGCAGCCGGGTCCGAGTTCGACCACCTCGCAGCAGAACTCGTGACCCATCACCGTGTCCTGGTGCGGATCGAACATCTTCGGCGCCATCGGATCGGCGGGCATGCCGTCGGACAGCTCGTCGCTCAACCGGCGGCTCTCCTCACCGTGCACCAGCATGTGCAGGTCGCTGCCACAGATGCCGCAGGCGAGCACCTTGGTCAGCACCTGGCCGGGGCCGGGGGTGGGATCGGGCAGGTCGTCGACCCGCAGTTGCCAGTCTCGCATCACGGCTGCACGCATACGCGAGACCGTAGCGACCGAGGATCGCGCCGCCCTCAGCGGGAGAAGGCGGCGATCGCCTCGTCGATCACGTCGAAGCCGGCCTCGTCGTCGATGCGCTCGAGCACCCGGCAGTTGGGCGCCGGGCGGTCGAGCAGACGGCGGCGATCGACGACGGTCATGCCACGGGTGAACTCGCCGCGCAGTTCGATCGCGACATGGGCGTCGGACGCCTCGAACAGCTCGGGGTGCGTGAGCGCGAGCACGGCACAGGGATCGTGCACGGGCGCACCGAGCAGGCCGTCGTGGCGCGACACGTAGGTGCCACTGAAGAAGTCGAACAGGTCGGCCAGCACGGCGGCCAGCCGTCCGGGGATGCGACGAACCCTGGCGATGCGCTCGGGTGTCGCCTGGAATCCGTGGGTGAGGTGCAGCCCGCTCATCACGAGCGGGCCGCGGAACCCGAAGACCGTGGCCGCGGCCTCCGGGTCGCACCAGACGTTGAACTCGGCCGAGGCGGTGCGGTTGCCGAAGGTGCCGCCGCCCATGAGCGAGATGCCCGCCACACGATCGGCGAGATCGGGTGCGGCGCGCAGCGCGAGAGCGACGTTGGTGAGCGGCCCCGTCGGCACGAGCCACGTCCCCTCGTTCGCTCGGCAGGTGTCGATGATGAACGCGACGGCGTCGGCGCCGTCGGCGGGACGCACCGGTTCGGGGAGGTCGGCGCCGTCCATGCCGCTCTCGCCGTGCACGTAGTCGGCGTGCACCGGTGGCGCCACGAGCGGGCGGTCGGCGCCGGAGTGCACCTCGACGTCGATGCCGAGGAGGTCGCGCACGATCAGTGCATTGCGCGTCGTCCGGTCGAGCGGGGCGTTGCCGGCGACCGTGGTGATGCCGAGCAGTTCGGTGTGGCGAGCGGCGACGACGATCGCGATGGCGTCGTCGTGGCCCGGGTCGCAGTCGATCAGCACGCGCGGACGGGTGGCGGCCGACGTGCCGGGCAGGTGCGACATGGGCATGGCGTGGCTCGGTCCGGCTCAGACGTGCAGCGCGCCGGCGTCGTCGAGGACGACGTCACGGCCGACCCACTCGCCGTCGCACATGGCTGCGGCGAGCGCCGGGTCGGTGGAGTCGCCCCACGCGCGCCGGCCGTCGGCGAGCAGACAGGCGGCGATCGCGCGCTCGGGGGCACCGTCGCGGTCGAACATCACGGTGTATGCCTCGATGGTCGCCGGACCGGCGGCCTCGGCGGGCGGCGCGAGTTCGCGGCGGGGCATCGCGTCGATCTCGTCCTGGGGATACGCATGACGGAACGGCTCGGCCGGTGCCGCCGTGGAGTACACGCCGAACGCGTGCTTCGTGGTGTAGCCGCCGTTGGCCCACACGAGACCTTTCGATCCGGGCTGTTCGCGGAGCCGCTGCATCATCGTCGCGATCGCGTGCATCACGTAGTTGTTCCACGGACCACCGGCGAAGGGCAGACCGCCGGTGAGCGTGAGTTGGCGGTCGAGCTCGAGACCCAGGCTCTGTGCGCCGAGCTGCACCGCCGAGGGGAAGCACGAATAGAGATCGACGAGGTCGATGTCGTCGATGGTGAGCCCGGCGAGCTCGAGCGCGAGACGACCGCCGAGCTCGATCGCCGGCGTCTCGTGGAACGACCATCGGTGCGAGATGAACTGGTGCTCGTGGCAGTCCGTACCCGAGTGCGGGAACACCCACCGGTCCTCCGGCACGCCCAGGCGTCGCGCCGCCTCGACCGACGTCATCAGGAGCGCCGCACCCATGTCGACGTCGTTGTTGGAGTTCATGTACTTCACGTACGGCAGGCCGATCATCCGGTTGTCGGGGCCGACGGTGCGGATCTCCTCCGCGGACTTGGCGTCGCGGATCCAGGCCTTCGGGTTCGCGGCCGCCACCTCGCTGAAGCGCGCCCACAGCTCGCTGATCCGCACCAGGTGGTCCTCGGGTGAACGGCCGGCTGCAGCTCGGATCGCCGTCTCGAACATCGGGTACACCTGCACCGGCATCATGATCTGACGGGCGGTCTCGTCCGGGTGGTTCATCACCAGGTCCTCGCCGAGCATCACCGGCTCGCTGCCCTCGGGAGCCTTCGGCCAGTCGAGTTCGACACCGAGCTTGCGCGCACGCATGCGGGTGCGCCACGCCTCGGCGCCGGTGAGGATCGCGACGTCGACGTCGCCACGCAGGATCGCGAGCGCCGTCGAGTTCACGAGCGACTGCGGGCTGTTGCCACCCATCGGCGTCATCGCGAACTCGCGGCTGGCCACGCCGAGCTGGTCGGCGAGCACCTGTGCCGGATTGCCGTATTTCCAGCTGATCAGGCCGACGACGCGGATCGTGTCGACGTCGGCCAGCGCGTCCAGGCCGGCGTCGGCGACGGCCTCGCCGACGGCGAGCGCCATCAATCCGACCGGATCGAGAGCATCGTCGAGGCCCTGGGCGCGATGGAGGGACTGGCCGGCGCCGACGAGGACGGGGGTGCGGGGATCGATCGTCACGGCCGCCGAGGCTAGGGAACACCGTGGTGCGACGAAGAACCCGGCCGTGACGCAGGACTCGTGCCGCCGGGCCGTCGGGCCACTGCCACCTAGACTCGCTCGACGTGTCCCGCATCGCCATCGGTTCCGATCACGCCGGCTACGACCTGAAGCACCATGTCGTCAACGTGCTGCGCGAGCAGGGCCACGACGTCGACGACCTCGGCACCGATTCGACGGCGAGCGTCGACTACGTCGAGTTCTGCGCGAACGTCGGTCGCGCCGTTCGCGACGGCCGGGCCGACCTCGGCATCGTGCTCGGTGGCAGCGGCCAGGGCGAGCAGCTCGCAGCCAACAAGGTGCGCGGGGTGCGCGCCGCGTTGTGCAACGACCTCTACACCGCCCGCATGGCGCGCGCCCACAACGACGCCAACGTGCTCAGCATCGGCGCCCGGGTGGTGGGCGTTGGGCTGGCCGAGGAGATCCTGGCTACGTTCTTGACCACCCCCTTCGAAGGTGGCCGCCACCTCCGCCGTGTGCAGCAGCTCATGGCCCTCGAGCAGGAGTTCTGACATGCCGTTCCCCAGCGACACCACGCCGGACACCGAGGTGTTCGGCCTCATCGAGCGCGAGGTCGAGCGGCAGTGCACCGGACTGCAGCTCATCGCGAGCGAGAACTTCACGTCGCCCGCCGTGATGCAGGCCGTCGGCTCGGCGCTCACCAACAAGTACGCCGAGGGCTACCCCGGCAAGCGCTACTACGGCGGCAACGCCATCGTCGACGACATCGAGGCGATCGCGATCGATCGGGTGAAGCGACTGTTCGGCGCCGAGCACGCCAACGTGCAACCGCACAGCGGCGCCAACGCCAACATGTGCGCGTACCAGGCGGTGCTCCAGCCGGGCGACACCGTGCTCGGCCTCAGCCTCGACCACGGTGGCCACCTCACCCACGGCTCGCCCGTCAACGCGAGCGGCAAGCTCTACCACTTCGTCGCCTACAAGGTCACGCCCGGTGACGAGCGGATCGACATGGACCAGGTGCGCGACCTCGCGCTCGAGCACCGCCCGAAGTTGATCGTGGCGGGCACCACCAGCTACCCCCGCCGGCTGGATCCCGCACCGTTCAAGGCGATCGCCGACGAGGTCGGTGCGATGTTCCTGTTCGACGCCGCGCACATCGCCGGGCTCATCGCCGGTGGGGTGCACCCCAACCCGGTGCCGTACGCCGACATCGTGACGTTCACCACGCACAAGACGCTGCGCGGCCCGCGAGGCGGCTGCATCCTGTCGACGGCCGAGCACGCCGCAGCCATCGACAAGGCGGTCTTCCCCGGGTGGCAGGGCGGACCGCTGGAGCACGTGATCGCGGGCAAGGCGGTCGCGTTCCACGAGGCCGCACAGCCGACGTTCGCCGACTACGCCCGGCAGATCGTCACCAACGCGAGCGCGCTCGCGGAGGCGCTCGTGCAGCAAGGCTTCCGGCTCGTGAGCGGCGGCACCGACATCCACCTGATGGTGGTCGACCTCCGCCCCTTCGACGCCGAGCTCACCGGCAAGGAGGCACAGGCGGTGCTCGACCTCGCCGGGATCACGCTCAACAAGAACAGCATCCCCGACGACCCCCGGAGCCCGTTCGTGACGAGCGGTGTGCGCATCGGGACCCCGTCGGTCACGACGCAGGGGATGCAGGAACCCGAGATGGCGCAGATCGCCGCACTCATCGCTCGGGCGCTGCGCCACCGCACGGACGACGCCGCGCTCGCCGCGGTGAAGGCCGAGGTCGCCGAGCTCTGCGGCCGCTTCCCCGCGTACTGATCGCCGCACGAGATCGCACACCGTGCCCGGCATCGGCTCGTACCTCCTCGTCGGAGCCGTCGCTGCCGTCGCGACCTTCGCGGTCACGCCGCTCGTGAAGCGCGTCGCCCGTCGCGTCGGGTGGGTGTACGAGCCGAACGAGCGCACGGTGCACACCGTGCCGCTGCCCGACGTCGGTGGCATCGCCCTGTTCGTCGGCTTCCTCGTCGCGTTCGGGGTGTCGCGCCTGATGGACGGCTTCGATCCGCTCTTCGCGCGCAACTCCGAGCCGTTCGGCGTGCTCGTCGCGGCCACCGTCATGTTGCTGCTCGGTCTGATCGACGACGTCCGCGACATCTCGGCGCCGGCGAAGGTGGCCGGCACCGTGGTCGCCGGGGTGGTGCTCGTCAACTTCGGCGTGACGATGTTCTTGTTCCGCCTGCCGTTCCTCGGCGTCACCTACCTCGGCGACGACTGGATCCCGCTCGTCACCGTGCTGTGGATCCTCGGGATCAGCACGGCGATCAACCTGATCGACGGGCTCGACGGACTCGCCGCCGGCATCGTGGCGATCGGTGCGTTCTCGTTCTTCCTGTACAGCCAGCACCTGAGCGAGCAGCGGCTGTTGCTCGAACCGAACATCGGGCCGCTGATCGCGATCATCACGGTGGGTGCCTGCGTCGGCTTCCTGCCGCACAACTTCAATCCTGCTCGGATCTTCATGGGTGACAGCGGCGCGCTGTTCCTCGGGTTGCTGATGGCCGTCAGCACGAGCGTGGTGGGCGGTCGCGAGGCCCCCGGTGCCGAGACCGACTCGGGCGGCCAGGCGTACTTCTTCCTCGCGCCATTGTTCATCCCGCTGTTCATCCTGGGCGTGCCGATCCTCGACACGCTGTGGGCCATCGCGCGCCGGGCCCGCAGCGGCCGAGGCGTGGCGACGGCCGACAAGGGCCACCTGCACCATCGGTTGATGGAGATGGGGCACGGGCAGCGGCGCAGCGTGCTCATCCTCTGGGGATGGACCACGCTGCTCAGCGCGCTGGTGCTGTACCCGGTGATCACCGACAGCGGCGTGTCGTACATCCCGGTGGGCGCCGGCATGTTGCTGCTCGCGCTCTACACCGTGATGCACCCCGAGATCCGGCGGCGCTCGCTGGACTGAGCGCTCACGCGACGTGAGCCCGGGTGACGCAGCGCGGCTACGGTTTGGACCGGCGTCGTGGGGTGGCTAGATTGTGTCCGCGTTCACAAGCTCCGCACAACGTCGTGCACGTGCAACGCGCCCCAGGTCAGGACCCCGTGAGACTCGTTCCCCGCCCCAAGTCGATCGACGCCGACGACAACGTCGGACGTGGCATGGACTTCGCGTTGGTGACCCTGGTGTTCCTCGGCATCGGCTGGGTGATCGACCGGGCGCTCGGCACCCGCCCGGCGTTCATGATCGGCTGCGTGGTGTTCGCCGTCGCCGGCCAGTTCGTGAAGATGTACTACGAGTACGAGGCCACGATGCGCGGCCACGAGGCCGAACTCGCCGCCGCACGCGACGCCGCACCGCGTGCATCGGTGGTGCTCGAGGACCTCGCGTACGAGCCGCTGCAGATCCCGTCCGAACGCGACCAGCCGCTCGGACGCGATGGCCGGGACCACGAGGTCGACGCATGAGCCAGACGCCGGCGCCGATGCTCACGCGACTCGACGGTCCGGCGACCGAGGTGTCGATCTCTCGCGACCTGGTGCGTCGCGGCCTCATCGTCGCCCCCGTGCTCGTCGCCATCTGCGGTGTGCTCTGGGGCCTCGACGGTGTCTGGTCGAGCGTCTACGCCATCGCGTTGGTGCTCGTGAACTTCGCGCTCGCCGCCGCCATCGTGGCGACGACCGCCCGGATCAGCCTCGGGCTCATGATGGGTGGGGTGCTGTTCGGCTACCTCATCCGACTCGGGCTGATCTTCCTCGCGGTGTTCCTCGTGCGTGACGCCGCCTGGATTTCACTTCCGGCCCTCGGAGCGACCATCATCGTCACGCACCTCGGGCTCCTGCTCTGGGAGCTGAAGTACGTGGCGATCTCGCTCGCCCACCCCGGCCTCAAGCCTCCTGCCCACCCTGCGAAGACCGCCCGCTCGTAACCATCAAGGAACGGATCACACGTGCTCGCTGAAGCCTTCAAGTTCCCCGAGATCAACGCCATCCTCCGGTGGCAGGACATCTTCACGTCCTTCAACAAGATCGCGTTGATCGCCGTCGCCGCAGCCGTGATCGGCATCGTCGTGTTCCTCCTCGCGGGCAACAAGGACGCCAAGGTCGCCCCGAAGGGTGTGCGCAACCTGGCCGAGACCACCGTCGAGTTCATCGAGGACGGCATCGTCATGCAGACGATGGGCAAGAGCGGCCTCGGCTGGACGCCGTTCCTGCTGAGCCTGTTCATCTTCATCTACCTCTGCAACGTGCCGGGCATCATCCCGATCCTGCAGATGCCGGCCACGGCCCGCATGGCGATCCCGATGTTCCTCGCGCTGTTGGTGTGGGTCGTCTACAACGGCGTCGGTTTCAAGCACCAGGGCATCACCTACCTCACGCACACGATCTGGCCGCCCGGGGTGCCCGTGGCGCTGAAGCCGCTCGTCGGTGTCATCGAGTTCATCTCGAACATCATCGTGCGCCCGTTCTCGCTGACCGTCCGACTCTTCGCCAACATGCTCGCCGGTCACATCCTGCTCGTCACCTTCGCGCTGCTCACCCAGTCGCTGATCACCGCCGAGACCCAGCAACTCCTGCTGAAGCCGATGGCGATCCTGCCGTTCTTCATGCTGGTGTTCCTGACGGCGTTCGAGGTGCTCGTCGCCTTCCTGCAGGCCTACATCTTCACGATCCTCACCGCCGTCTACATCGGCGGCGCCGCTCACCCCGAGCACTGATCGACGGCATCTCGCCGGCGATACGAACCCGATCTCCACCTACCCAGAACACACACAGGAGAAAGTCAATCCCATGGAAGCGTTCAGCATGCTCGCCCAGCTCACCGGTGACGAGGAGAAGGCAGCCCAGGCCGCCAGCTCCGCCGGCTTCGCCTACGGCCTCGCCGCCATCGGCCCCGGCATCGGCATCGGCTACCTGGTCGGCAAGTCGGTCGAGGCGATGGCCCGCCAGCCCGAGGCGGCCGGCATGGTCCGCACGACCATGTTCCTCGGCATCGCCTTCACCGAAGCACTGGCCCTCATCGGCTTCGTGGTCTTCATCCTCATCGGTCTCTGATCGGTCCACGGTCAGGATCCTGAGATCAACCCCACGTCCGAACCCACCCGAATGGAGCTGATGTGTTGACGATCGTCAATCATCTCCAGGGGCTCACCCACCTCGCCACCGAAGCAGGCGTCGAGGCGGGCGAAGGGCCCGGCCCGATCGTCCCCGAGCTGAAAGAGCTCGCCTGGGGCGCCGGCTCGTTCATCGTCTTCGCGATCGCGATGCGCTTCTGGCTGTTCCCGCGGCTGAAGGCCGGCATGGAAGCCCGGTACGCCGGCATCCGCGCCGATCACGAGGCCGCCGACGCCGAACGTGCGAGCGCACGGGCGGAGGTCGCCGACTACGAGGCACAGCTCGTCGCCGTCAAGGCCGAGGCTGCCGCCAAGGTCGACGCCGCCCGACAGACGCTCGAGGCCGAACGCCAGGAGCAGCTCACCGCCCTCAACGCCCGGCTCGCCGACGAGCGCGCTGCGGCAGCGGCGGAGACCGAGGCCGCGAAGGCAGCGGTACGGGACCAGATCCACGCGGCGGTGGCCGACGTGGCCGGACGTGCCGGCGAGCTCGCGACGGGCCGGGTGCCCGACGCCGCGGTCGTGGCCCGAGTCGTCGACGAGGTGATGGCACGATGAGTGTTCTGGGAACCATCATCCGTCCGATGGCCGAGTGCGGCATCGACGCCAACGGCGACTGCGTCACGCACAGCCCGATCCTGCCCGAGACGCCCGAGATCATCTGGGGTGGCCTCGCCTCGATCATCATCTTCGCCCTGCTCGTGAAGTTCGCCGGACCGGCGATCAAGAAGGGCATGGCGGCGCGCACCGAGCGCATCCAGAAAGAGCTCGACGGCGCTGCGGCGGCGAAGGCGGCAGCAGCCACCGAGGCCACCCAGATCCGCCAGGCCAAGGGCGACATCGCCGGGGAGCGGGCTCGCATCCTCGCCGAGGCCGACGCCCAGGCGACGGCGGTGCTCGAGGACGGGCGTGCCCGTCTGCGCCAGGAGCTCGCCGACCTCGAGACCCGCACCCGGGCCGAGATCGCCGCCGTCGGCAGCCGTGCCGGCGACGAGTTGCGGGCCGAGATCGCCCGCCTGTCGAACGCCGCCGTCGACCACGTGGTCACCGGTTCGCTCGACGACGCGACCCAGCAGGAGCTCATCGAGGGCTTCATCGCACGAGTGGGAGCTGCCAAGTGAGCGACAACCGCATCGACGGATACGCACGGGCGCTGTTCGAGATCGCCCGAGCCGAAGGCACGATCGACGAGGTCGAAGACGAGCTCTTCCGCTTCGCCCGCAGCTACGAGAGCTCCGACGAGCTGCGCAACGCGCTGACCGACGAGCAGATCCCTGCGGCGAAGCGCCAGGCGATCGTCGAGGACCTGCTCGGCGGCAAGGCCACGAGCACCACGACCCAGCTCGTCAGCATGGTGGTCGGCGCCGGCCGCGGCCGCGAACTCCCGGCGATCATCGACCGCCTGGTGGCCCGTGCCTCGTCGGCCAAGAACCTCGAGCTCGCCGAGGTCCGCACGGCCGTGCCCCTCACCTCGGACCAGGAGACCCGCCTCGCCGCCGCCCTCGCGAACGCGACCGGCAAGCAGGTCAACCTGAAGGTGGTCGTCGACCCCGCCGTGCTCGGCGGCGTCGTGGCCACGATCGGCGACACCGTCATCGACGGCAGCGTCCGAACCCGCATCGACCAGTTGAAGTCGCGTCTGTGAGCGCCTGAGCAGCACGAGAGAACGAGGAACACCCACCATGGCAGAACTCACGCTGAGCGCAGGCGACATCGCTGCGGCGCTCAAGAAGAACCTCGAGGGCTTCACGCCCTCGCTCGAGGCCCGCACCGTCGGACGCGTCACGGAGATCGGCGACGGCATCGCCCGCGTCAGCGGTCTGCCCGACTGCGCCGTCAACGAGCTGCTCGAGTTCGAGGACGGCTCGATGGGCCTCGCGCTCAACCTCGACGAGGACTCGATCGGCGCCGTCGTGCTCGGCAACGCCGATGCGATCGAAGAAGGTCAGACCGTCAAGGCAACCAGCCGGATCCTCTCGGTGCCCGTCGGCGACGCGATGCTCGGCCGCGTGGTCGACGCGCTCGGCCAGCCGATCGACGGCAAGGGCGACATCGTCGGCGGGATCGACCGCCGTGTCGAGATCCAGGCGCCCGGCATCATGGGCCGCAAGCCCGTGCACGAGCCGCTCCAGACCGGTATCAAGGCGATCGACGCGATGACCCCGATCGGTCGTGGTCAGCGCCAGCTGATCATCGGCGACCGCAAGACGGGCAAGACCACCGTCGCGATCGACGCGATCATCAACCAGCGCGGCCTGGGTGTGAAGTGCATCTACGTCGCGATCGGCCAGAAGGGATCGACGGTCGCCCAGACCGTCGAGACGCTGCGGCAGTTCGGTGCGATGGAGTACACCGTCGTCGTCGCCGCCCCGGCGAGCGATCCGGCACCGTTCAAGTACCTCGCCCCCTACGCCGGCTGCGCCATGGGCCAGCACTGGATGGAGAACGGCGAGCACGCACTCATCGTGTACGACGATCTGTCGAAGCAGGCCGAGGCGTACCGCCAGGTGTCGCTGCTGCTGCGCCGCCCGCCGGGCCGTGAGGCGTATCCCGGCGACGTGTTCTACCTCCACAGCCGCCTGCTCGAGCGAGCAGCCAAGCTCTCCGACGAGCGTGGCGCCGGCTCGCTGACCGCACTGCCGGTGATCGAGACCAAGGCCGGCGACGTGTCGGCGTACATCCCGACCAACGTGATCTCGATCACCGACGGCCAGGTGTACCTCCAGGACAACCTCTTCAAGTCGGGCGTGCGCCCGGCCGTCGATGTGGGCATCTCGGTGTCGCGCGTGGGTGGCGCGGCGCAGATCAAGGCGATGAAGAGCGTGTCGGGCACCTTGAAGCTCGACCTCGCCCAGTTCCGTGAGCTGGAGGCGTTCGCCACGTTCGGCTCCGAGCTCGACGCGATCTCGAAGGCACAGCTCGAGCGCGGCTACCGCCTCGTCGAACTGCTGAAGCAGCCGCTCAACAGCCCGCTGCCGGTGGAGGAGCAGATCGTGGCGGTGTTCGCCGGCACGAAGGGCTACCTCGACAGCCTCCCGGTGAACGAGGTCCGTCGCTTCGAGACCGAACTGCTCGACCACATGCGCTCCACCCAGGGCGGCCTACTGGCCGGCATGCGCTCGAACCCGAAAGCCGACGTGCCCGGCGAGCTCGGCGACATCATCGCGGCGTTCAAGGAGCGCTTCGTGGCCGACATCGCGAGCGGACGGGTGGCCGACCCGACGGCGACCGACGCCGATGCGCTCGGCGATGCCCAGAGCGCGAAGACGCTGGCGACGGAGTAGTCATGGCCGGAGGTCAGGAGCGCATCCTTCGTGGACGGATCCGTACCGTCCAGGCGACGAAGAAGATCACGCGCGCCATGGAGCTGATCGCGGCGAGCCGCATCGTGAAGGCCCAGCAGCGCGTGGCTGCCGCGGTGCCGTACAGCGAGCAGATCACCGAGGTCGTGAAGGACCTGGCGGCGGCGGGCGGTGCCTCGCAGTCGCCGCTCCTGGCCGGTCGTGACGTCGTGAAGACCACGGCGTACGTCGTCATCACCGCCGACCGTGGACTCTGCGGCGGCTACAACGCCGGCGTGCAGCGTGCTGCCGAGGGCGAGATCAAGGCCGGTGTGCTGAACGGCGCCGATTACTCGATCATCGCCATCGGACGCAAGGCCGAGGGCTACTTCCGCTTCCGGGGCTACCGGATCGGCGCCACCTTCGCGGGCTTCTCGGACAACCCGACCTACGCCCACGCGAAGGAGATCGGCCAGCACGTCATGGACCTGTACGTCCGGGGCGAGGTCGACCGGGTCGAGTTGGTCTACACCCGCTTCATCTCCGCCGGCTCGCAAGAGGTGGTCCAGCGTCCGCTGGTGCCGCTCGACCGTGCGACCGTCGCCGGTGGGGACGGCAAGGGTGTCGACGCCGCCGGTGTCGCCGCCGACTTCGAGTTCGAACCCGATCCGGGCACGATTCTCGACACCTTGCTGCCGCGCTATGTCGAGGCCCGCATCTACGCGGCGCTCCTCAACGCCGCCGCCAGCGAGCACGCCTTCCGCCAGCGGGCGATGAAGAGCGCCACCGACAACGCCGAGGAACTGATCAAGAGCCTCAGCCGGATCATGAACCGGGCTCGCCAGGACTCGATCACGACCGAGATCATGGAGATCGTCGGCGGTGCCGAAGCCCTCGGCGGCGACGCCAAGAAGGTCCGCTACGTCGAGCTCGGCCCGCTCTCGAACGACGGTTTCGACGGGTACCTCGACATCCGACCGGCGAGTGCCCTCGCGGCGACGGCGGTCGGCGTGCTCGAGCCCGACGACATCGAGGAGATCCTCGGTATCGGGCCGGTGATCGGCGCCCACCTGCGCGAGCAGGGGGTCACCACGTTCGCCCAGATCGCCGCCTGGACCCCCGAGGACGCCGCCCGGATCGGCGACGAGATCGACTTCCCCGGGCGCGTCGAGCGTGAAGAGTGGATCGAACAGGCCCGCAGACTGCAGGCCGACAAGTACGGCAACTGATTTCGAGCGCAACGAGAAGCAAGGAACCAACCCCATGACCATGACGGAAACGGACCACAAGGACGGGCGCGTCGTCGGCATCGCCGGCCCCGTGATCGACGTCGAGTTCCCGCGCGGCTCGCTGCCCGAGCTGAACAGCGCGCTCGAGTTCACCGTGACGGTGGACGGCAAGGCGGTGAGCGTGCTCGCCGAGGTCGCCCAGCAGCTCGGCGACAGCCGGGTGCGCGCGGTGTGCCTCAAGCCCACCGACGGCCTCACCCGCGGCACCGCGGTGCGCAACACCGGACGCGGCATCAGTGTGCCGGTCGGCGACCGCACCCTCGGCCACGTGTGGAACGTGTGGGGCGAGGTGCTCGACGCCGACAACGCCGACTTCGCCGACATCGAGCGCTGGGAGATCCACCGTCCGGCGCCGGCGTTCGACACCCTCGAGCCGTCGAAGCGCATGTTCGAGACCGGCATCAAGGTCATCGACCTGCTCACCCCGTACCTCGCCGGTGGCAAGATCGGCCTGTTCGGCGGTGCCGGTGTCGGCAAGACCGTGCTCATCACCGAGATGATCAACCGCGTCGCCTCCAAGCACGGTGGTGTGTCGGTGTTCGCCGGTGTGGGCGAGCGCACCCGTGAGGGCACCGACCTCCGTCTCGAGATGGAGGAGTCGGGCGTGTTCGAGAAGGCCGCCCTCGTGTTCGGCCAGATGGACGAGCCGCCGGGCGTGCGCCTGCGCGTCGCCCTCTCCGCGCTGACGATGGCCGAGTACTTCCGGGACGTCCAGAACCAGGACGTGCTGCTGTTCGTCGACAACATCTTCCGCTTCGTGCAGGCGGGTTCCGAGGTGTCGACCCTGCTCGGCCGCATGCCCTCGGCTGTGGGATACCAGCCCACGCTCGCCGACGAGATGGGCCAGCTGCAGGAGCGGATCACCTCGACCCGCGGTCGTTCGATCACCTCCCTGCAGGCCGTGTACGTGCCCGCCGACGACTACACCGACCCGGCGCCGTTCACCACCTTCACCTTCCTCGACGCCACCACCGAGCTCAGCCGCCAGATCGCCTCGCTCGGCATCTACCCGGCCGTCGATCCGCTGGCGTCGACCTCGACGATCCTGTCGCCCGAGGTCGTCGGTGATCGCCACTACGGCGTCGCCCGTCGCGTGCAGGAGATCCTGCAGCGCTACAAGGAACTGCAGGACATCATCGCCATCCTCGGTCTCGACGAGCTGTCGGAAGAGGACCGCCTCACCGTGGCCCGAGCCCGCAAGGTGCAGCGTTTCCTCAGCCAGCCGTTCTACGTGGCCGAGGTGTTCACCGGCGTGCAGGGCGAGTACGTGCCCGTCGCCGAGACCGTCGAGAGCTTCGAGGCGATCGTGAAGGGCGAACTCGACGACGTGCCCGAGCAGGCGTTCCTCAACGTGGGTGGCGTCGAGCAGGTGCTCGCGAAGGCCAAGGCCCTGCAGGAAGGCGCAGCCTGACCATGGCCACCATGCAGGTCGAGGTCGTCTCGCCCGAGCGCATGCTGTTCTCGGGCGAGGCCACCCAGGTGATCACCCGCACGCTGGGCGGTGGCGAGATCGCGTTCCTGCCCGGCCACGCCCCGTTCCTCGGCGCGCTCGTCGAGAACCACACGCGGATCACGCTCGCGGACGGCGCGGTGCTCGACCTCGCCGTCCACGGCGGGTTCGTGCAGGTGAGCGGCACCACGGTGAGCATCCTGTCCGACCAGGCCGAGCTCGCCGAGCAGATCGACCGGCAACGGGCGATGGCGGCACGTGATCGTGCCGAGGAGATCCTGCGGCGCGAGCACGACGCCGAGGCGTCCGCTGCGCTCGCACGGGCACACGCCCGCCTCAACGCCACCGGTGGTCTCGGCACCGCCGCGGGCGCACACTGACCTCCCCGCGACGGTCGCCACGCATGGCCGACCGCGTCCCGTTCTCGTCGGCACTGGTCACCGGCGCGTCGAGCGGGATCGGCGAGGCGATCGTTCGTGAGCTCGGGCGCGAGGGCCTCCCCCAGGTGGTGGTGGCCCGACGGGGCGAACGGCTGGCGGCGCTGGCCGACGAACTCCCCGCGCTCGAGATCCTCGTCGCCGACCTCACCACGGCCGATGGGCTCGAGCGGGTGGCGACGCGAGTCGCCAGCACCGTCGAGCCGATCGATCTCGTCGTCAACAACGCCGGGTTCGGGACGTCGGGGGCGTTCCACACCCTCGATGCCGACCGGCTCGACCGCGAGATCGGCCTCAACGTGCGGGCGCTCACCCGGCTGAGCCACGCCGCACTCGGAGCGATGGTGCCCCGTGGGCGCGGCCACCTGCTGAACGTCAGCAGCGTGGTGAGCTTCCAGCCGGCGCCGAAGCTGGCGGTGTACGCGGCGACGAAGTCCTACGTCACCCAGCTCACCGAGAGCCTCCACGAGGAGGTCCGCGGGACGGGGGTGCACGTGACGGCGCTCTGTCCCGGGCTCACCCGGACCGAGTTCCAGTCGGTCAGCAGCAGCAGCGGCTACGCCGAGCAGTACCCGGAGTGGATGTGGACGTCGGCCGAACAGGTGGCCCGGCGCGGCCTCGACGACGTGGCGCGCAACCGCGCCATCTCGGTGCCGGGGGTGCTGTACCGGTCGATGGTCGCGGCCACGGGCGTGCTGCCTCGCGGCGTGCTGCGCCGCCTGTCGGGCCTCGTGCAGCGCTGAGGCGGCGTCCCGGCGTGCGCTCGTCGGGTCAGTCGGCCGGCGGCCGGGCGTAGTCGTAGGCCCGGTCGAGCGCGAGGTCGGCCGTCGTGGCGACCAGCACCGGATCGTTCGCGTGCAGCTGGTCGATCACGCCCACCACGTCGCCGAAGCGCAGATCGGTCGCCCGT
This sequence comes from Acidimicrobiaceae bacterium, assembly GCA_020637235.1. Lineage (GTDB taxonomy): Bacteria > Actinomycetota > Acidimicrobiia > Acidimicrobiales > Ilumatobacteraceae > VFMC01. The sequence goes on from JACJWG010000003.1 coordinate 95,400, forward strand.
TCGAACGCCGCCTCCGGCTCGGGGCCGTCGTTCGCGGCGAACAACTCGCGCAGGAGGTAGTTGCCGGTCTCGACGGTGATGATCGAGCAGACGAACGCCTCGGGGGTCTCGATCGCGCCGGGGAACGCGCCGCTCGACTGGCCGGCGATCGCGCTGGCGAGGCTGCGCGCGATGTCGGACAGGTAGCTGTTGTCCTCGATCGCCGCCGCGAGCGCTGCGTCGAGGTCGCCGCGGTGCACGGCCTGGATCATGGCGAGCATGTGGTCGACATGGGTGTCGAGCAGTTGCTGCACCGCGTCGGCCGGGAGCGCGTCACCGGTGGCGGTGGCGAAGAAGCTGCCGGAGTCGGCCGCGTAGATCCGGAGGTGCTCCTCTGCCTGGGCGAGCCCCTCGTCGTCGCCGTTGGCGAGGGCGACGGCGTAGTCGACGAGGAACTGGGTGTGCTGGGCCCATTGCTGGTTGAAGGCGAATGCGCCGTCACGGCCGTAGACGACCCCGACGGCGCCGGTGATGTCGTCGGTGTTCGCCGTCAGCGCCGCCACCCAGGCGTCCACCGCCGGCGAGCCCTCGTGCGCCGCCCGCATCGTCTCGGTGAGCGTGACGCCGTGCCAGGTGAACTCCTTCTCGAGCCGGTTGCGCAGCACGTCGGCGGGCAGGATGTCGGTGGCGGCCGGGTCGCGCGGGGCGATCCCCGCGGTGGCGTCGTGGGCGAGGTCGAACACGTTCGGCAGGGCGACGCGCGACGACCCATCGCCGCCGCCACAGCCGGCGATGGCCGCCATCGACACGAGTGCGATCCCTTTGGCGGCGGTGCGGCGGGCACGGCGGCTGCGGGGCTCGCGGCCCGGTCGGGGCGCAGGAGGCGTCTCGGCCGTCGCGCTCATCGCAGGTCCTCCGGAAGGTTCGGGTGCGCTGCAGCCGCAGGCGCCGTGGGTGCGAGCGTGGGGGGTGGTGGCAGGCTCGACGGGTCGGGCAGCCGCAACGTGAGCGGCAGCGGGCCGGCGCGGCAGGCGGCGGGGCCGGCGCGGCGGCCGGCGGCGGGGCCGGCGACGGGGCGAACGCCGGCATCGGCAGCGGCGGCGGCGCCGCGGTGACACCCACACCGACGAGGTCGTAGGGGCTGCCGGTGTACGGGGCCGGATCGTCCTCGTCGACCTCGAGCTCGGGTGCGATGTCGGACGGGGTCAAGTGGCGGGTGCTCCAGGCGAGCAGCCAGTGCAGGAACTCGGTGCTCCCGAGCGGGCGGCTGATGAAGTAGCCCTGCGCCTGGTCGCAGCCGATGCGGCGCAGTTCGACGAGCGTCGCCTCGTCCTCCACGCCCTCGGCCACCACCTGCAACCCGAGCTGACGCCCGAGCCCGAGGCTGAAGTTGACGACGGCGGCGGATGCCTCGTCGCTGAACATCCGATCGACGAACGAGCGATCGATCTTCACCGCCGAGATCGGCAGCGTGGTGAGGTACCCGATCGACGCGTAGCCGGTGCCGAAGTCGTCGATCGCGATGCTGACCCCGAGCTCACGGAACCGGGTCACGTTCTCGGCGGCGAGGCTGTGGTCGCCGAGCAGCGCGCTCTCGGTGAGCTCGAGCTCCAACGACGAGGGCGGCAGGTCGTACCGCCGGAGCGTGGCGACCACCCGGTCGTACAGCTCGGGTGAGCCGATCGTGCGGGCGGAGATGTTCACCGCCATCTGGATGTCGAGGCCGTGGCGGCGCCACGTGGCACACGTGCCGAGGGCCTGGTCGAGCACCAGCCAGGTCAGCGGCGCGATCAGCTCGGTGTTCTCGATGATCGGCAGGAACTCGCCGGGCGGGACGAAGCCGCGCTCGGGGTGCTTCCACCGCACGAGGCACTCGACGCCGGTGATCTCGTCGGTGGCGAGGTCGAGCTTGGGCTGGAACGCCAGGTGCACGTCGCCGGTCGCGTGGGCGATCGCGTCCCGCAGCTCGCCGGCGAGCTGGAGTCGGTCGGGGCTGTAGTGGTCGAGGGTGCGCGAGTAGAGGCGGCGGCCCGAGCCGCTGCGCTTCGCCACGTACATCGCGACGTCGGCGTGCTGCAGCAGCTCGTCGGCGGTGCGACCGTCGTCGGGTCCGAGAGCGATCCCGATGCTCGGCCGCAACGACACCGAGATGCCGGCGACCTCGAACGGATCGTGCAATACGCCCTCGATCCGGGTGGCGAGGGCGAGGGCGGCCTGCGCGTGGGGCAGCTGTTCGGCGGCGATCGCGAACTCGTCGCCACCGATGCGCGCCACCACCGTGTCGGGCATCTCGGTCCGGAAGCGGTCGGCCACCGCGGCGAGCATCGCGTCGCCGCTCGGGTGTCCGAGCGCGTCGTTGACCTCCTTGAACCGGTCGAGGTCGAGCAGCGCGAGCGCGACGTACTTGTCGCCGTATCGGCGGTCGAGCATGTCCTGCAGCCGAGCGACCAGTTCCCGGCGGTTGGGCAGGTCGGTGAGCAGGTCGTGGGTCGCCTGGTGGGCATTCATCGCCGCCTGGAGACGCAGCTTGCGCGAGGCGCCGGCGACGAGGCGGAACAGCGCCAGGTAGAGCACGGCCAGGCTGATCGCGAGCGACAGGTACAGCAGCCGCAGGTCGTCGGCCAGGGCGGCGTCGATCGTCGAGTAGGGCACGTAGATCTCGAACGCACCGACCACTTCGCCGTCGCCGTCGCCGGTGAGCTCGCCGGTGGTCGCGTCGAGACGCAGCGGCACGTAGACCGCCAGGAGGCGGCCGAAGTCGCGCTCCTCCATCTCCTCGGGGTCGCTCAGATCGGTCACCATCGACGAGCTCTCGCCTGCCAGGGCCTGCGCCAGCTGGTCGTCACCGGGGAACCAGCGGCCGATCAGGCGTGGGTTGTCGCTGTAGACGATCCAGTGCTGGGCGTTCCAGATCTTGAATCGCACGATGCCGTCGTCGCTGATGATCGAGCGCACCTTGTCGTCGAACTGGACCCGATCGGCCTCGTCCATCGGGACGAAGTCGCGGCGGAGTTGCTCGACGTGCAGCACGTCACCGGTCGCGGCGCGAGCCACGAGCTCGGCGGTGCGGGCGGCCTCGCCGAGTGCCCGGTCACGCTGGATCTCCGCGAACCAGTTGGCGAGGACGAGCCCGACCGAGGTGAGCAGGGCCGCGCTGATGAGCGCGAACCGCACGAGGAGGCTGAGTCGCCTGGTCTGCCGGCCGGCACGCCGTCCGGCGGGCCGTCTCGTCAGCCGTCCGGTCGGCTGTTCGCCTCGCCGAGAGATGGATCGCCCGCTACGCATACGCCTGCCTTCATCGGCATCTGCGTGGTCGTCCTTGAGAGCACCTTGACCGTGAGTGCCTTGACATCGGCAGCGTCGGCCGGACGGGCGACGGCTTCAGCGGCTCACGGGCCGCAGCTCACTTGTAGTCGACGGCGGCGAAGCTCGCGAGCTTGTCGATCCGGTGATGTGCCTCGACGAGGCGGACGGTGCCGCTGCGCGACCGCATGACGAGGCTCTGGGTCTGTGCACCCCGGCCGGTGAAGCGCACCCCGCGGAGCAGCTCGCCGTCGGTGACGCCGGTGGCGGCGAAGAAGGCGTTGTCGCCCTGCACCAGGTCGTCGGTGGTGAGGACCGCGTCGAGGTCGTACCCCGCGGCGATCGACGCGTCGCGCTCGGCTTCGTTGCGCGGCCACAGGCGGGCCTGGATCTCGCCGCCCATGCACTTCAGCGCTGCGGCCGCGACGACACCTTCGGGCGTGCCGCCGACACCGAACAACACGTCGACGCCGGCGTCGGGCCACGCCGTCGCGATCGCGCCGAAGATGTCGCCGTCACCGATGAGCTTCACCCGGGCGCCGCTCGCACGCACCTCGGCGATGAGCTCCTCGTGGCGGGGACGGTCGAGGATGACGACGGTGAGGTCGCGGACGGATTCACCTTTGGCCTTCGCCACCCAGCGCAGGTTCTGCGTGGGTGTGGCCGTGATGTCGATCGAGCCGGCGGCGTCGGGACCGACGGCGATCTTGGTCATGTAGAAGCAGGGGCCGGGATCGAACATGCTGCCACGGTCGCTCACTGCGATCACCGAGATCGCGTTCGGACGTCCGAGCGCGGTGAGGCTCGTGCCGTCGATCGGGTCGACGGCCACGTCCACTTCGGGTCGAGTGCCGTCGCCGACGCGCTCGCCGTTGAACAGCATCGGGGCTTCGTCCTTCTCGCCCTCGCCGATCACCACCAGGCCGTCCATCGGCACGGTGCTGAGCACGGTGCGCATCGCGTCGACGGCGGCACCGTCGGCGCCGAGCTTGTCGCCGCGGCCGACCCATCGGGAGGCGGCCAGCGCGGCGCTCTCGGTGACGCGGACGAGCTCGAGAGCGAGGTTGCGATCGGGGGCGTTCATCGATGTCACCGTACAACGCAGCAGCACCGACGGCGAAGGGGCCCGTCCGGGAATGGGACCAAGGACCCACCCCGGACGGACCCGGTGTGTCGAGGACGGACGAGGCGGGCGTCAGCGACGCGTTCGCTCGTGTTCGCGCGGGCGGACCGCTGCGTGCCGGCGCAACCGGGTGGTGCCCGGCCGGCGCCGCGGCGAGCGGTCGTCGTGACGAAGGTCGTGACGACCCTCGCCGGCGACCTCGCGACGGAGCCGTTCGTGACGGTCGCGCAGCAGTTGATCGGTGAGGTGTGGGTGGAGGTGCACGGCAGTGCCTTTCGGTGTGGGTGTGTGTGGAGAGAGCGCACGCGCTGCCGAACGCAGCGGGTGCGTGGGGCGCGACAGCGTCCGCGACGGGTGCGGACGTGGACGGGCGCGTGCGTCGGCCCGGGACGACGTACGGGCGACGAGCGGGGTCAGCCGATCGTGGCGCTGGTGCCCCCGGCGGGGGCGACGCCGGCTCGAGATTGCGTCCGGTCGGACCGTGTGATCTGGATCATCGACGTCACCTCCTCTCGCTCGGGTTGCCTGCGCGCGGTCCGTCACGACCGCGTCAGGAGTGTCGCAAGGCCACCGTGGCGCGTGCAACCGAATATCGCGGCCTGGGTACATTCGTCGTGGTGGGCAGCGGAACGAACGTCTCGTCGGCCGTGGCCGCCCTCGCACGGGCGCCCGGGGTGGTGCCCGTCGACGCGTGCGTCGGCGATCGAGAGCTCACCGAACCGCAGCTCTCGCCCGACGGTCGCTGGCTCGTGGTCGCCGCGTCCGAGCCGTCGGGGACCTCGTTGCTGTCGGTCGACTTCGGTGCCGGTCGGCGCGGTGGCGGCGGGTTCGCCGTGCACACCGTCGTGGCCAACCCGGCACCGCGCGCCGGACGCGGTCTCGGGGGCGGCTGCTGGTGCTGGACGCCCGACGCGCGCTCGATCGTGTACGCCGCGGTCGACGGCAACCTGTGGGTGCAGCCGCTCGGCGTCGACGCCCGCGCTGCGGGGCCGGCGCGTCGCCTCACCGATCAGGGTCCCGAGCGGGTCGCTCAGGCGCCGCACGCCGCCGCCGACGGCAGTCGGGTGGTGTACGTCGTGGACCAGTCGGAGGTGTGGCAGGTGTCGCTCGTCGACGGCGCGTGCTGCCGTCTCGACGACGGCAGCGCCGACTTCTGTTTCGATCCACAGGCGCTGCCCGGCGCCGGTGCGATCTGGTTGGCGTGGAACGTGCCCGACATGCCGTGGGACCGTGCTCGCGTGGTGCGGGTGGGATCCGACGGGGGACGCGACGAGCTCGTGCCTCCAGGCGGCATCCAGCAGCCGCGCCTGGCCCCGGACGGGACCGTCGTGTGCGTGCGCGACGACACGGGCTGGAACAACGTGTGGTGGGGCGACGGTCCACTCGTCGACGAACCCGCCGAACACGCCGGCCCCACTTGGGGCCTCGGCCAGCGGTCGTACGCCGTGTCGCCCGACGCGTCCCGGGTGGCGTTCACACGCAACGAACGCGGCTTCGGCCGGCTCTGCGTCGCCGACGTCGCCACCGGCGCGGTGCACGAGCTCGGACGTGGGGTCCACGGCCAGCTGTCGTGGGCCGGCCACCACATCGCCGCGCTGCGCAGCGGAGCCCGGACGCCGACCGAGGTGGTCGTGTACGACGCACGTTCGTTCGAGCGGACCCAGGTGCTCGTGGCCTCACGGGCGAGATGGGACCGCGACCTGCTGGTGGAACCCGAGACGATCGTCGTCCCGGCCGCGGCGCCGGACGGGCCGGACAGGTCGGACGGGCCGGACGGGCCGGACGGGCCGGACGGGCCGGACGGGCCGGTGGTGCACGCACGGTGGTATCGCGCCGACGAACGCCATCGTGAGCCGGACGAGCCGCCTCGACTCATCTGCTGGCTGCACGGCGGCCCCACCGATCAATGGCAGGTGACGTTCATGGCCCGGCTGGCGTTCTGGCGTGCGCAGGGGTGGGACGTGTTGGTGCCCGACCATCGCGGCAGCACCGGCCACGGCCGCCGCTATCAGCAGGCGCTGCGCGAGCGGTGGGGGGAGCTCGACGTCGCCGACGTCGCGACCGTGGTCCGCCACCTGCACCGCGAAGGTGCCGTCACGCCGGCTCGCACGGTGCTGATCGGCGGGTCGGCCGGCGGGTTCACCGTGCTCAACGTCGTGCGCCACCACCCCGACCTGGCTGCCGCGGCCGTGGTGGCGTACCCGGTCGCCGACCTGGCCGATCTCGCCGAGCGCAGCCATCGCTTCGAACGGCACTACACACGATCGCTCGTCGGCGAGCCCCCGCCGCCGCCGGCGATCGACACCCGGGCCCGCGACCGGTCGCCCACGTGGTCGGCCGACCGGATCACGACACCGTTGCTGGTCCTCCACGGCGAGGACGATCCGGTGGTGCCCGTGGGCCAGAGCCGGGTGCTGGTCGAGCGGATGCGGGCCGCCGGACGCCACGTCGAGTTCGTGGTCTACCCCGGGGAGGGGCACGGCTTCCGCCAGCGCGACCACCAGCTCGACGAGTACCGGCGCATCGGGTCGTTCCTCCGACGTCACGTGGCCAGCACGCGCCAGGAGCGATAGCGTCGGCGACGACCGGACGCCCCGGTTGCACCTCCTCCGGGACCTCACGACGGGACGGCCATGACCGACTGGAACCCCAACGACCCCGACGCCACCCGGGTGCACTACGACCTGGCGGCGTGGGACTTCGACCAGCAGGCCGAACTCGCCGCTGCGATGGCCGACGCCGAGATCCCACACGCGTGGGAGGGCACCGAACTGGTGGTCCCCGAGTCGCACGAGGACGCGGCCGACGAGCTCATCGAGCGCGTCGAGGCCGAGCTCGGCATCGAGAGCGCGCCGTTGCCCGATGCCGGCGACCGTCCCGACCCGATCGAGCTCGGCGCGGACGTCCCCACCACCGAGTACGACCTGGCCGACTGGTCGGCGGCCGAGCTCGACGCGGTGTCGGGTGCGCTCGCCGACGCCCGTATCCCGTTCCGCTGGGAGGATGCGGTGCTGCTCGTCGGCACCGACGACGAGGCCGTCGTCGACGCGTTGCTCGACGACATCGAGAGCGGCGAGTACGTGGAGGTGGGCTCGCCGCGCCCACCCACCGACGCCGACGAGCGCGGCGCCGAGGCACTCACCGACTTCTTCCTCGCCGCCGATCGGCTGCGCCGCGATCCGCTCGACGCCGACGGCCTCGACCACCTGCGACGGGCGACCGAATCGGCCGACCCGGAGTCGACGCCGTTCGGCGTGACACCGAAACTCTGGCACCGTACGTGCGAACTGGCCGACCGCATCGTCGACGCACTCGTCGACGACGACGGTCCCGATCACACCGAGGCGATGGACGTCGCGGCCGAGCTCCACGAACTGCTCCGGCCCCACGTCTGATGTCGCCCGACCTCGCCTGACGGACACCGCCCGTGCTGCTCGCCGAGCTCGAGGTCTGGCACTCCCGTCCGACCACCCCCACGCGCCGTGTCGCGTTGGGGCACCTGGTGCTCCCCACCGACCCGGCGCCCGGCTTCGGAGGTCTGCTGCTCGGTGCGGTGATCGCGACGCATCTGCCCGACATCGACCCCGATCTGGTGGCCGATGTCCACCGGCTGGTCCGCCAGGTCGAACACGGACAGCGCATCCCGCAGCCGCGCCTGCGTCACCGCTACCAGGTCGACCGGCACGGCCTGGCCGTGAGCGTGCACCGCATGATCGGTGACGGCGACAACATCCGCTTCGACCTGCATGCGCAGGGCAGCGCACTCGCACAGGTGCTGGGCGCGGTGTACGCGATCGAGCGACTCGACCACGAGGCACGGCGGCTGCTCGCACCGGTGCTGCAACGCGCGATGCGGTGGCGAGGCCCGATCGGACCGTCGTTCATCGCCGATCTCGCCGGCACCTCGTCGACGTCGTTGTCGGCGATGGCCGATCCGCGGGCCTGGGCGCTCGAGCTGCTCGGTTTCCCACCGGGCACCGGAAAGGTCTCCCGACGTGACGTCACCACCCGGTACCGCGACGGGCTGCGACGGGTGCACCCCGATCACGGCGGCGAGCAGTCGGCGGCGAGCAAGGCGATCGCCGACCTCGGCGAAGCACGCAGGATCCTGACGTCGTGAGCGTGTCGCCGTCGCTGCTGCTCTTCCCCGGTGCCGGGTCCGACCGGGACCACGCGTCGCTCGTCGCGCTGGCCGAGGCCGTCGCGCCGCGACGGTGCGACCGGGTCGACTTCCCGTACCGCCGAGCGGGCCGTCGGGCACCCGATCGGGCGCCGGTGCTCGTCCAGGCCGTCGAGGACGCGGCGCGCGAGATCGACGGACCGCTCGTGCTCGGGGGTCGGTCGATGGGCGGCCGGATGTGCTCGATGGCGGTCGCCGAGGGGCGCGTGCCGAACGCGGTGGGCCTCGTGCTCGTCAGCTATCCGCTGCACCCGCCGGGCAAGCCGGATCGCCTGCGCGTGGAGCACCTGCCGGCGCTGACGGTGCCGTGTCTGTTCGTGCACGGGACGAAGGACGCGTTCGGCACCCGCGACGAGCTCGAACGGTGGACCGCCACGATCCCGGGCGCCGTCACCCACGTGTGGCTCGACGGCAAGGGCCACGACCTGCGCAACGCCGATGCGTCGATCGTCGCTGCGGTGACCGGCTGGCTCGACACGACCTTCCCTGCGCCGGTCACGCGTCGAGCGCGGCGTCCTCGGGGTTGATCTCCTCGAGCGTGCGGTGTGCGGTCTCGGGATAGGTGACGAACACGATCGCGGCCGTCACCACCTGGGCGAGGGCCAGCACCCCCATCGTCCGGCCGTAGCTCCACCCCCGGTCGACGAGATCGCCGGCCACCAGGATGCCCACGCTGCCGCCGACGAGCGCTGCGGCGACGACGAGGCCCCCGGCGCGGCCGCGCCGCCCGGTCGGGAACATCTCGGTGCGGTACACGGAGAACGCCGGGTAGGCGATGCCGGCCAGGAGTCCGCCGACGAACGCAGCGATCCACATCACCACACCACCGACGACGAACGACAGCACGAGACCGCTCGTCGCGAGCGGGATCGAGAACGCGAGCACCCGCCGGCGGCCGGCCGTGTCGGCCAGGCGGCCGCCGAGCACGAAGCCGATCGAGGCCGGCGTGGCGGTGGTGAGCGTGAACGCCGAGATCCCCGCCGCGCTGTACCCGCGCACGTCGTCGAGGTAGCGGTTCTGGAAGAACGACGCGGGGGCGATGAACACGTTGGCGAGGAACGCGACGCCGGCGACGATCGCGAACCGGCGCACGTCGATGCGTGAGTCGCCAACGTGGTGGGTCTCGACGAGGTGCTGGAACCGCGGTGTCTCGGTGAGCTTTCGGCTGGCGGTGACCGCAGCGGTCAGCCACACCAGGGCGACGAGGTAGACGAACCGCCACCCGGCGGGGCCGAGGTCGGCGAGCGGGAGCGACATCACGGCGATGCCGGCGCCGAGCCCGCTCGCCATCGCGAGCACACTGACGGCGTACGCGCGGCTGTTGCGCGGCATCTCCTCGGCTGCTGCCACCGCGATCAGCAGGTCGAGCGCGAGCCCGAGCGGACGGGCGATCGTCTGGCTCGCGGTGAGCACCCAGAAGTTGGGTGCGAGCGAACCGAGCGACGCGAGCAGCGGTGCGAGCCACGCGAGCAGCACGATCATCCGCCGCCGGCCGATCCGGTCGGCGAGCACGGCGAACGGCAGTGCGAGCACGATGCCGAACCGCACCACCACGCCGGCGACGCCCTGGGCGCGTTCGCCGATGCCGAAGTCGTCGGCGGCGAAGTTGACCGTCTGGGTGAACAGGGTGTTCACGAACGCGGCCGGCATCGACACCGCGGCGAGCAGTCCGAGGACGAGCACGTGCCGCGAGGTGAGCCGATCGGGCGGAGCCCAGGCGGGGGGCGTGCCGGTGCCCGCCCGGTGCTGGCCGAGCGCGTGGCGGACCGGCCAGCGGAACAGCCACCCGAACCACGGGATGTCGAGTCGATAGGTCGTGGTGTCGACCACCTCCGGACCGGCCCCGTCGTCGCGCACCTCCACCACCCGGCGGTAGTCGGTGAACGGACCCTCGACCTGTTCGAACACCTGCCCGTCGGGTCCGTCGGACACGACGCGTTCGGACACCAGGTGGTGGCGCGGCAGGCGCGCGCTCTCGACTTGGGAGGTGGGCCAACGCCGGACGACTCGTCGCACGACCCGCCGGGCGGACCTGAGCACGTGCCGACAGTACTCGCGGCCATACTGGTGAGCGATGTCGCCGCCGTCGTCCGAGTCCTTCGCCACCCAACCGGCGGTCGTGCCCGAGCGTCGTACCTCCGACGCCGTGGTGGTGGTGCACCGGTCGGGTCCGCTGCGTGGCGAGGTGGTCGTCCCCGGTGCCAAGAACTCGGTGCTCAAGCTGATGGCGGCCACGATCCTCGCCGACGGCGAGTACCGGCTGCGCAACGTGCCCGACATCGCCGACGTGCGGATCATGGCCGAGCTCCTCGGCGCGATCGGCATCACCACCACGGCGGCCGCCGATGTCCACGACGGTGAGCTCACCCTCGTGAACCGCGGCGACCTCGTCCCCGTCGCGCCGTACGAACTCGTCGAGCGCATCCGTGCGTCGATCAACGTGCTCGGCCCACTGCTCGGCCGTGTGGGTCGAGTGCGGTTGTCGCTGCCGGGTGGCGACGACTTCGGGTCACGGCCGATCGACATGCATCTGAGCGGACTCGAGGCGATGGGCGCCGAGATCACCCTCGAACACGGCGATGTCGTGGCGACCGCCGAGCGGCTCCACGGCGCCGACATCACCTTCGAGTTCCCGAGCGTCGGCGCGACCGAGAACATCCTGACCGCGGCGGTGCACGCGAAGGGCACCACGGTGATCGACAACGCAGCGCGCGAGCCCGAGATCAGCGACCTGTGCCGGATGCTGATCTCGATGGGTGCCGACATCGAGGGTGTCGGCACCTCGCGACTCGTGGTGCACGGCGTCGAGCCCGGATCGTTGCACGCCACCGATCATGTGACGGTGCCCGATCGGATCCAGGCCGCCACCTACGTGGCGGCGGCCGCGGTCACCGGTGGCGAGCTGTTCTTGCGCGGGGCCCGTGCCGAGCACATGGAGATGTTGCTGCGCCGCTTCGGCGACATGGGGTTGCAGATCGTGCCCCAGCACGACGGCCTGACGGTGTTCGCGCCCGAACGACTCCGGTCGATCGACGTCGCGACGTTGCCGTACCCCGGCATCGCCACCGACTACAAGCCGCTCGTGGTCACGATGCTCGCCGTGGGCGACGGCGTCGGGATCGTCACCGAGAACCTGTATCCGGGACGCTTCCGGTACGTGGAGGAGCTGTGCCGCCTCGGTGCCGACATCCGCACCGACGGCCACCACGCGGTGGTGCGCGGGCGGCCGTCCCTCAGCGGCGCTCCCGTGCGGGCGCCCGACATCCGCGCCGGTGCGGCGCTCGTGGTGGCCGGGCTCGTGGCCGACGGCACGACCACGATCAGCGAGGTCCATCACATCGACCGCGGGTACGACGACCTCGTCGGCCGGCTCGCCGCGGTGGGCGCCCCGATCGAACGTCGCCCGCCGCGCTGACCCGCCGGCGAGCCCGCGTCAGGGCGGCAGGGTCACGGACGGTCGAAGGGTTCGCGGGCGTCGCCCGCGCGTTCGACGCGGCGCCGGGCGAGACGCAGCACCATCACCACGACGACCATCGGGCCGACGATGAGCAGGATCTCGTCCCAGCCACCCTGATGCGCGAGCACCGGTCGTCCCGAGCCGTGATCAGACGATCTCGAGGATCATCAGCACGCCGCCCGTCTCGTGGCTCTCCAGTTCGAACGAACCGACCTGGTTCGCCACGAAGGTGAACGACGCGGGTTGACCGGCGGGCATCACCTGATCGTCGCCGAGGTCGAAGCCGTGCAGGTGGAACTCGTCGGCCTCGTCCGGGTTGACGACGGTGAGCACCACCGTCGCACCGAGCGGCACCATCTCGATGCGGTCGTCACCGCTGTCGAGACCCACCGTGACGCTGATCTGGTAGGGCAGGTCGGCGGTGACCGGTGGCAGCGGGATGTCGCCGGTCCCGACCGGCAGGGGGATGTCGCCCGTGCCGACCGGCAGCGGGATGTCGCCGGTGTCGCTCGGGGCGGGCAGATCGGCGAGGTCGGCCGTGTCGGAGGTGGCGGCGATCGTGGTCGCCGTCTCACTCGACACCGGCGCCGGAGCCGCCGTCGACACCGCGACCGTCGTCGCGGTCGCGTCGTCGTCGCCGCCGCAGGCCGTGATCACCAGGACACCGGCGACGAGCAGCGCACCGATCGCGCGCCGCCGACGGGGACCGGAGCGGGGACGGGTCGAGCCGTGGGGGAGCGTGCGGGACGTCGTCATGGCTGGCCATCGTACGAGCGCTGCTGGTTGAATGTGCGTCCCCCGACGCGTCTCGTCCTCCCCGAGGCGCTCTCCCGGGCCCGCCCGGCCCAGCCAGGACCCACGATGCGCGCACTCGTCGAACAGACCCTCGAGGTGATCCGCCCGGCGTTGCAGGTCGACGGCGGCGACATCGAACTGCACGACGTCGACGAGGTGACCGGCGTGGTGTCGGTGCGGCTCACCGGTGCGTGCGGCACCTGCCCGTCGAGCACCCAGACCCTGCAGGCGGGGGTCGAACGCATCCTGCGCGACCGCGTCGACGGGGTCACGGAAGTCGTCCAGGTCGGTGGGCAGGATCTAGCGTCGGGCACCGCATGAGCCGCCGACACCGACCGACCGCCGAACTGTTCTCCGATGCCTGCGCCGGCGATCGGGCGGCGATCGCCCGCCTCCTGTCGCTCGTCGAACGGGGCGGCGACGAGGCCCGCGAGATCGCCCGGCTCGCCTCACCGCTCGGTGGCAACGCCTACACGGTGGGCCTCACGGGCGCGCCGGGCGCGGGCAAGAGCACGCTCACCAGCGCGACGATCGGCCATCTCCGCCGCCAGGACCTCGAGGTCGCCGTGTTGGCGATCGACCCGTCGTCGCCCTTCACCGGCGGTGCCATCCTCGGCGACCGGGTGCGGATGCAGGACCACGCCACCGATCCGGGCGTGTTCATCCGGTCGATGGCCACCCGCGGTCACCTGGGCGGGCTCGCGCTGGCGACGCCCGAGGCCGTTCGTCTGCTCGACGCGATCGGGCGGCGATGGATCCTCGTCGAGACCGTCGGCGTCGGCCAGGTGGAGGTCGAGATCGCCGGCAAGGCCGACACCACCGTCGTCGTGGTGAACCCGGGGTGGGGTGACAGCGTGCAGGCCAACAAGGCGGGTCTGATGGAGATCGCGGACGTGTTCGTGATCAACAAGGCCGACCGCAAGGGGGCCGAGGAGACGCGGCGCGACCTCGAGCAGATGCTCGACCTGAGCGACCTGCCCCACGACGCCTGGCGCCCCCCGATCGTGTCGGTCGTGGCCACCGAGTCGAAGGGTGTCGACGAGCTGTGGGACACGATCGTGCGCCATCGCGAGTTCATCACCGACTCGGGCGAGCTCGCCCGTCGCCGGGCGTTCCGCCTGCGCGAGGAACTGCGCGAGATCGTCGCCCGCCGGCTGGAGCAGAAAGCCCGCGAGATCGCGACCGGCGACCGGTGGGACGACCTGCAGCAGCAGGTGCTCGATCGCAACCTCGACCCGTGGGGCGCCGCCGACGCGATGCTCGACGGCATCGGCGCCTGAGGTCGCGTGTAGCGTCCGCCGCATGGCCGGACTGGTGCTGCTCGAGCGGCGTGACGACGGCGTCGCCGTCGTCACGTTGAACAACCCGAAGGTGAATGCGCTCTCGCAGGAGGTGCTGGCCGACCTGCGCGAGGTGGTGGCCGACCTCGCCGCCGATCTCCCCGGCGCCGTGGTCGTCACCGGCGGCGAGCGCATCTTCGCCGCCGGCGCCGACATCGCGCAGTTCGGTGGTACGGCCGAGGCCCACCGGATCGGCATCGGGTTCCACACCGCGCTCGACGCGCTCGCCGCGCTGCCCCGGTTCGTGATCGCTGCGGTGAGCGGGTACGCGCTCGGCGGCGGATGCGAGCTCGCGATGGCCTGCGACTACCGGATCGCCGGCGAGAAGGCGGTGTTCGGCCAGCCGGAGATCCTGCTCGGCATCATCCCCGGTGGTGGTGGCACCCAGCGACTGCCCCGCCTGGTGGGCGCCTCGCGAGCGAAGGAGCTGATGATCACCGGTCGCCAGGTGCGCGCCGAGGAGGCACTGCGCATCGGTCTGGCCGACGAGGTGGTGCCGAACGAGCAGCTGCACGAGCGGGCCCTCGCGCTGGCCGCCGAGGTGGCTCGCGGCGCACTCGTCGCACACAGCCTCGTGAAGGAGGCCGTCGACCGCGGGCTCGGGTTGCCCCTCACGGACGCCCTCACGCTCGAACGGCACCTGTTCACCGAGGTGTTCGCCACCGACGACAGCCGGATCGGCGTGCAGAGCTTCCTCGAGCACGGTCCCGGCAAGGCCACGTTCACCGGACGCTGAACGCCGCGACCGCCGATCTCACCCGGAAGGGGCACATCATGGCAGGACACGACATCGAGCGCGACGGGGTGCGTCGCCACGTCGAGATCGACGGACCCGACGGTGCGCCGCCGGTCCTGGTGCTGCACGGCATCACCGGCAGCACGGCGACGTGGGACTGGCTGGTGCCGATCGTGGCATCCACGCATCGGGTGGTACGGCTCGACTTCCGTGGCCACGGGCGCTCCGACCGTACCCCCGGCGCGTACGACTCGGCCGGGTACGTGAGCGACGCCGTCGCGGTGTGCGAGGCACTGTTCGACACCCCCTGCACGGTGATCGGTCACTCGCTCGGTGGCGTCACCGCGTTGGGTCTCGCCCAGAGCCGGCCCGATCTGGTGGCGGCGCTGGTGTTGGAGGACCCGCCGATGGGCGGCAGCCGCGAGCCGCTCGACGCCGACAACAGCCTGCTCACCGCGTTCCGGTTGATGCGCGAGTCGGTGCCGCAGCTGCAGGCGTCGGGCATCGACGAGATGACGCTCGCCGGCGTGCTGGCACAGGCGCCGAGCCCGTCGGGGCCGCCGATGGGCGAGGTGTTGCACGCCGACGCCGTGCAGGCGATGGCCACCGCGCTGTTGCAGCTCGACGCGACCGTGCTCGATCCCGTGCTCAGCGGCGCCGTCGGTTCCTGGGTCTACGACGTCGACCGGCCGATCACCCAACGCGGGGTGCTGCTGGCGGCCGATCCGTCACAACCGGACTGCGTGTGCCGTCCCGCCGAGATCGACCGCGCCCGCGCCGCCGGCACCACGCTCGAGGTGCGGGTGCCCACCGGCGCAGGTCACCTGGTGCACGACAGCGTGCGCTTCCGCGACGAGATGACCCGTGCGGTGCTCGACGTGCTGGCCGGCTGATCCGGGTCCCGACCGCCGATCCGACGCGTGCGCGCCGGATCGACGGCGAGCGGCGTTCAGCCCGCCCAGGCGGCGCGGCCGATCTCGACCGGCGTGATCAGGGCCGGGTGGGCCGGCAGGATCCGCACCGTGAATCCGTACGGACCCGCGGCGTTCACCTGGTAGGTGCACGTGTACGCGTCGGGTCCGGGCTGCATCGACAACGCCTGGGGACGACCGATGAACTCGCCCGTCGAGTCGATCGAGCCGTGCAGCAGCTGCACGTCGACGTCGTCGGCGGAGAGGCCGTCGAGTGACACGACCGCCGACGCCGTGCGGGTGTCGCCCTCGTGGGCGGGACCGCTGTCGCCGTCGACGGCGACCACGTGCACGTCGTGCCAGCTGGTGCGCAGGCGGGCCTTCCACGCCGCGAGCGAGCGGGCCTCGGCCCAGTCGCCTGCCGCGGTGGCGACGGCGTTGGCGGCAGCTGGTTCGTACAGCTCGGTGACGTAGTCACGCACCATGCGGGCCGCGGTGACGAACGGCCCGAGCGACCTCCAGTTGTGCTTCATCGCGTCGATCCAGCCGTGCGGCGTGCCGGCGGCGTCGCGCCGGTAGAACAGCGGCACCACCTCACGCTCGAGCAGGCCGAACAGGCTGGTGGCCTCGCGAGCGTCGCGCCGACCGGTGTCCGGGTCGTCGTCGGCCGAGGTGATCGCCCAACCGTTCTCGCCGTCGAAGCACTCGTCCCACCAGCCGTCGAGGATGCTGCAGTTGAGTGCGCCGTTGAGCGCCGCCTTCATGCCGCTGGTGCCGCAGGCCTCGAGCGGTCGCCGCGGGTTGTTCAACCACACGTCGCAGCCGTGGTACATGAGACGCGCGACGGCCATGTCGTAGTCGGGCACGAACACGAACCGGTGCCCGACGTCGAGGTGGCGGGCGAACAGTTCGATCTCGCGGATCATGTCCTTGCCCGGTTGGTCGGCCGGGTGGGCCTTGCCCGCGAACACGAACTGCACGGGCCGGTCGGCGCTGAGCAGCAGCTCGCGCAGCCGTTCGGGCTGCGACAGCAACAGCGTCGCGCGCTTGTAGGTCGCGAACCGCCGGGCGAAACCGATCGTCAGGGCGTCGGGATCGAGCAGGGCGTCGCCGAGACGCGACCGGACGAACTCGACGAGCTCGGCCCGGCCTTCGCGGCGTGCCGCCCAGATCTCCTCCGCCGGCACGTCGGTGACGGCCTGCCAGGAGGCGGCATCGGCGCCGTCCCACATGCCACCGACCGAGCGGCGCAGCAGCGCGTCGATCGGATCGCTCACCCAGGTGTGTGCGTGCACGCCGTTGGTGATCGCCCCGATCGGCACCTCGTCGACGGGGATGTCGGGCCACAGGCCGGCGAACATCTCGCGGCTCACGGCGCCGTGCAGTTGCGCCACGCCGTTCGACCGGCCACCGAGGCGCAGGCCCATCACGGCCATGTTGAAGCGGCTGTCGTCGGGCTCGTCGTCGCGCGATCCGAGACCCATCAGGGTGTCGAAGTCGATGCCGAGCTGGCCGGCGAAGGCGCCGAAGTACTTCTCCATCAGCCCGCGCTCGAAGCGGTCGATGCCCGCCGGCACGGGGGTGTGGGTGGTGAACACGCCGCCGGCGCGCACCGCTTCGACCGCCTCGGCGAAGGTGAGCGGCGCACCGCCGAGCTCACCGGTGACGAGCTCGCGGATGCGCTCGAGCGAGAGGAACCCGGCGTGGCCCTCGTTGGTGTGGAACACCTGCGGCTGCAGGCCGAGGGCGCGCAGGACGCGGACACCGCCGATGCCGAGCACCATCTCCTGGCGGAGTCGGTGCTCCGCGTCGCCGCCGTACAGCCGGTTCGTGATGTCGGCGCCCTCGGCGCTGTTGCCGTCGACGGCGGTGTCGAGCAGGTAGAGCTTCACCCGTCCGACCTCGACCTCCCAGGCGCGCACCTGCACGGTGTCGCCGGCGATGTCGACCGAGACCTGCACACCGGTGTCGCGGACGGCGAGGCCGCTGGTGTCGAGCCGCGGGAACCGCTCCTCCTGGTACCCGTCGGCGTTGAGCCGTTGGCGGAAGTAGCCCTCGGCATAGAGGAGGCCGATCGCCACCAACGGGACGCCGAGGTCGCTCGTGGCCTTCAGGTGGTCGCCGGCGAGCACACCGAGACCGCCCGAGTACTGCGGCAGCGTCTCGCTGATGCCGAACTCGGGCGAGAAGTAGGCGACCAGCTCCAGCGGCGAGCCGTCGCGCCCCTGGAACCAACGCGGCTCGCCGATCGCGGCGGTGAGCCGGGCCGTGGCTTGCCGGGTCTGCTCGACGATCGCATCGTCGGCGGCGAGTGCCGCCCAGCGCTCGGGCTCGATCGAGGCGAGCAGGCGCAGCGGATCGTTGCCCGAGGCAGCCCACGTGGCCGGGTCGAGCTGCTCGAAGAGCTGCTTGGTGTCGCGGTCCCAGGTCCAGTGGAGGTTGGTCGCCAGCTCACGGAGCGACTCGAGCGCCGGGGGGATGGCAGGCACGACGGTGAAGTGTCGGACGGCACGCATGGCCACCGAGGGTAGTGGAACGAAACCGCCACGGTCGTCAAGACCGTGTGAAGACTCTCGGAAGACACGCGCGCAGCGTGGTGCCGACCTCGGCCATCGTCGCCAGCGACGGCCGTCGTGATGGCCATTGAGCTGGGGTGACGTGTCGTCCCGGTGAACGGTGACCGTCGGGCGGGTGTCCGATACGTGGCGCCGAGGAAGTGGAATGTGTTGGAAAGGAGTGGAAATCCGCTGGAACGCGTGCTCAGCGGAGGGCGTGGTCGTACACGCCGATGGTGGTGGTGGCGATCGCGTCCCAGGTGTAGGTGGCGGCGATGAGCTCGGCCGCCGTCGCCGACATCGACCCGGCCAGCGTCGGGTCGCGCAGGACCGACTCGATGCGGGCGGCGAGGTCGTGATGGTTGCCGGGCTCGAACAACAGCCCGGCGCCCGTGCCCTCGACGATCTCGGCCAGACCGCCGGTGCGGGCGACGATCGTCGGCGCCCCGGCCGCCATGCCCTCGAGCGCGACGATGCCGAACGGCTCGTACAACGACGGGATGATCACGCACCCGGCGCGCTGCAGGATCCGGCGCAGGTCGTCGTCGGGGACGAACCCGGCGAGGTCGACCACGTCGGCGACCCCCTCGACGTCGATCTGCGACTGCAGTTCGGGCAGGTAACTCCCACGACCGGCGATCACGCAGCGCACCTCGGGCAGGCGCTGGCGCAGTTCGGCGATGGCCCGCACGAGCACCTGGAACCCCTTCTCGTACTGCACCCGACCCCAGGCGACGACGAGCGGCTCGCGCGCCGGCGGCGTCCCGGACAGCTGCCACAACGCCGGATCGACGCCGTTCGGCACCAGGTGCACCTTCTCGACGGGGAGTTCGAAGCCGGACACCACCTCGCGCACCATGAACCGCGAGCAGGCGATCACCTCACGCGCCTGGTACGTGAGCCACCACTCGACGGCGTTGATCGCCGCCGGCATGCCCGGCGGGACGTGGCCGCCGTGGCGGCCGCGCTCGGTGGCGTGCACCGTGGCCACGAGCGGGACGGCGAACAGCGCCTTCAGCGTGTCGCCGGCCCACGACACCAGCCAGTCGTGGGCGTGCACCACCTCGGGACGCCAGGCGCCGAGTCGAGCGGCGAGCCCGACCAACTGGTGGTTCGCCGAGGCCATCCGGGCCACCAGGTCACCCTCCGGCAACCAGGGCAGGTCGGCCGTGGCGCGCAGCACCCGCACCCCGTCGACGATCTCGTCGTCGGGGACGTCGGGCGAGCCGGGCTCGTGGCGCTGCAGCGTGCACACGACGACGTCGTGGCCCTGGCGCGCCATCGCGCGAGCGAGGCCGTCGACGTGCGCCGCGATGCCGCCGACGACGAACGGTGGATACTCCCAGGACAGCATGAGCACGCGCATCGAGCCCGACCGTAGTGCGCGGTCGTCCCCCGCCCGGGTGCGCACGAAACGCGAGCGCGCCCGATCACCTACGCTCGGAGACGTGTTGCTCCACGATCTCGATCTGCACCTCTTCGGCGAGGGGACGCACCGGCGTCTCTGGGAGGTGCTCGGCGCCGTTCAGCTCGACGACGGCTCGGTGCGCTTCGCGGTGTGGGCACCGAACGCACGCGGCGTCGAGGTGATCGGCGACTTCAACGGCTGGACGCCGGAGGCGCTGGCGCCGCAGGGCAGCTCGGGTGTGTGGGCCGCGGTGTCGGCCGCTGCGTCGCCCGGCGACCGGTACAAGTACCTCGTCCACGGCGTGGACGGGCGCACCCTGATGAAGGCCGATCCGATGGCCGCAGCCTGCGAACGGCCGCCGTCCGATGCGAGCATCGTGGCCGGACGCTCGTCGTACGCCTGGGGTGACGACGACTGGCTGGCACAGCGCGACGGCCACGTCGCCGGCCGCGGCCGACCGTTGCGCATCTACGAGGTGCATCTCGGCTCGTGGCGTTTCGACCTCGACGACTACCGCTCGATCGCCGACTCGCTCGCCGAGCACGTGAGCGCGCTCGGCTTCACCCACGTCGAGCTGCTCCCCGTGGCCGAGCACCCCTTCGGCGGCTCGTGGGGATATCAGGTCACCGGCTACTACGCACCGACCGCCCGATTCGGGGCGCCCGACGACTTCCGCTATCTGGTCGACACCCTGCACCGCCGCGGCATCGGGGTGATCCTCGACTGGGTGCCGGCTCACTTCCCGAAAGACGAGTGGAGCCTCGCCCGCTTCGACGGCACGGCGCTCTACGAGCACGCCGATCCGCGCCAGGGCGAGCACCCCGACTGGGGCACCTACGTGTTCAACTTCGGCCGCAACGAGGTCCGCAACTTCCTCGTCGCCAACGCGCTCTACTGGATCTCGGAGTTCCACATCGACGGCCTCCGCGTCGACGCCGTGGCGAGCATGCTCTACCTCGACTACTCGCGGGCGGAAGGTCAGTGGATCCCCAACCGCTACGGCGGGCGCGAGAACCTCGAGGCGATCGAGTTCCTCCGACAGGTGAACGGCATCGTCCACCACGAGCATCCCGGCGTGATGACGATCGCGGAGGAGAGCACGTCGTGGCCGAAGGTGAGCCATCCGGCCGAGTACGGCGGGCTCGGCTTCAGTCACAAGTGGAACATGGGCTGGATGCACGACACCCTCGGCTACCTGCAGAACGACCCGGTGTACCGCCGCTGGCACCACCGCGACCTCACCTTCGGTCTGCTGTACGCGTTCAGCGAGCGCTTCGTGTTGCCGCTCAGCCACGACGAGGTGGTGCACGGCAAAGGCAGCCTGCTCGCCAAGATGGCCGGCGACGACTGGCAGCGCTTCGCCAATCTCCGTGCGCTGTACGGCTGGATGTGGGCGCTGCCGGGCTCGCCGCTGGTGTTCATGGGCGCCGAACTCGCGTCCTGGACCGAGTGGAACGACGCCGCCGGACTGCCGTGGCACCTGCTCGATCACACATCCCACCGAGGCGTGCGCGATCTGCTCGCCGCGGTGAACGCCGCCGCCGATCGCTGGCCGGCGGTGTGGGAGCGCGACGACGAGGCGGGTGGTTTCCAGTGGCTCGATGCCGACGACGCCGAGTCGTCCACCTACGGCTTCGTGCGCTGGGCGGTCGACGGCGGGCACGCGCTCGCGTGCGTCGCGAACTTCACGCCGGTGCCGCGCACGGGGTACCGGGTCGGCCTGCCCTGGGGCGGCACGTGGGAGATCGTCATCGACACCGACGCCGCCGGCTTCGGCGGCAGCGGCTTCGCCGGTGGACGCGAGCATGTCGAGGCCGAATCGGTGCCGTGGCAGGGGCAGCCCTGCTCGGCGGTGCTCGACCTCCCGCCGCTCGCGTCGGTGTGGGTGGCACGCCACCGGCCATGATGGATGCCGCCCGCTGCTGACGCAGCGCGGCGCCGCCCATCTCCGGCCCAACTCCGGCCCATCTCCGGCCCATCTCCGGCCCCGTTCACCGCACCCGCTTCCCGACGACCGACACGACCCGTGATGACCCCTCGCCACGTCTGGCGCGACCCGTCGCTGCGACCCGTCGTCGCCGCGAGCCTCACCCTGTCGCTCGCGATCGGCGTCTTCGGCGTGTCGTTCGGGGTCGGCGCAGTGAGCGCCGGCGCGTCGGTCGCGCAGGCCTGCGTCATGTCGCTGCTCGTGTTCACCGGCGCATCGCAGCTGTCGGCGGTGAGTGTGATCGCGGCCGGCGGGACCACGGCATCGGCGCTCGGTGGCGCGCTCGTGCTGGCCGCCCGCAACGGCGTGTACGCGCTCACGATGGGCCGCCGCGTGCGAGGGCGGCTCCCGACCCGGCTCGTGGCGGCCCAGCTCACCATCGACGAGTCGACCGCGATGTCCCTCGCTCAGGACGACCCGGTCGCGCAGCGTGCCGCGTTCTGGATCACCGGCGGATCCGTGTACGTGTTCTGGAACCTCGCCACCTTCGCCGGGGCGCTGATCGGGACGGCGATCGATCCGGTCACCTTCGGGCTCGACGCCGCCTTTCCCGCGGCGTACGTCGCCATGGTGTGGCCACAGCTGCGAACCGCCCGTGGCCGCGACGCCGCCCTGCTGGGCTCGGTGATCTGTCTGGGGCTCGTGCCGGTGCTGCCGGTCGGCGTCCCGATCCTGTGCGCCGCACTGGCGGTGCTGGTGGGCGTCCCGGCCCCATCGGCGCCGTCCGTACCGTCCGCTCGACCGGCGGAGCCGGCGTGAGCTGGACGCTGGTGCTGGTGCTCGCCGCCGGGGCGTACGCCTGCAAGGGAGTCGGGTTCTTCCTGCTCGCCGGGCGACGCCTGCCGGCGGTGGTGGACCGATGCCTCGCCCTGATCCCGGCAGCGGTGGTGGCGGCGCTCGTCGTGAAGGACACGTTCAGCGCGGGTCAGGAGCTCGTCGTCGACGCTCGGGTGCCGGGTGTGGCCGTGGCCGTCGTGCTCGTCTGGCGACGCGCGCCGTTCGTCGTCGTGGTGGTGGCCGCTGCGCTCGTCACCGCCGGCGTGCGACGCGCGGGCTGGGCGTGAGCCGCCGTCCCGGGATCAGCCGGTCTCGACCAGCCGGGCGAGGGCCCGCAGGTTGCGGCGCCAGATGGCCTGCATGACGACCTTGCCGCCGATCGTCGCACCGATCGGGCCGCCGAGCCACCACGGGAACACCAGCTCCTCGGTCCACGTGAACCGGGTGCGCCGACCGAGGTCGATCGGCTCGAGCGTGAAGCGCCCCGTGCCGGTGACGACGCCGGCGTGGCGGACGCCCATCACCCGCTCGGGTTCCCACGCCGTGATCTCCATCCGGTCGACGAGCCGGATCGGACCGACCTTGGTGTCGCAGTCGAAGGTGGTACCCACCCCGCGGGTCTGGTCGGTCGTGAACCGGATCGCGACCGCGTCGTGCATCCAGTCGACGTGGCGTTCGATCGGCTCGACCACCTGCCAGACACGGGCGGGGTCGGCGTCGATCTCGATCGAGACCGAGATGCGCGCCATCGCAGGGGGCCGGGCGATCAGGCGTGAACGGCGACGTCGCGCAGGTGCGACGCAGCGCTCTCGGGCGGCACGATGTTGATCATCACGCCGGTACCGCGCTCGAAGCCGGCCGTCGTGAAGAGCTTCGGCCAGATGCTCACGTACCAGTGGAACGCACCGGTGTAGTGGTGCGGTGCGGTGCGCAGCACCAGGTTGAACGAGACGTCGCCAACGGCCTCGCGCAGGTGGCGGATGGCGTCGCGGATGGCGATGCCCATGCCGGCGAGGGTGGCGTCGTTCGAGTCGGTGAGGTGCAGGTCGTGGCTGCGCGGGATGATCATCATCTCGAACGGCGACGCGCTCCAGAACGGGCAGATGCACACGACGTCGTCGTTCGCGAACACCACGCGCACGCCGTCGACGAGTTCGGCCTCGACGGTGGCGCACAGGATGCAGCCGCCCTCGAAGCGGCTGAACCCGCGCTGTTCCTCGAGCACCTCGCCCGGCACGAAGGGCAGCCCCAGCAGCTGACCGTGCGGATGGGTGAGCGACGCGCCGGCCTCGCGACCGTGGTTGATGATCGCCTGTGTGAACCGCAGGTTGGCAGCGGCGGCGTGTTCCTGGAAGCGGCGCTGGAGCAGACGCATCATGTCGGCGGCGTCGGTGTCGGACATCGAGTGCAGCCCACCGTGGTGGTCGGGCGTGTAGACGAAGACCTCGTGGATGCCGCTGGCCTCGGCCTCGACGTGCACGGGACCGAGGTGATGCACCGAGAACGGCTCGTCGCCGTCGAAGGCCGGGTAGCGGTTGGGGATGACTCGCATCCGCCAGCTGCCACCTTCGTCGAGGCGCTCGAGCGCCGGAGCGCTCGCCTCCTCGTTGCCGGGGCAGAACGGGCACGGCCGGTGCGGATCGCTCTCGACGTCGAGTGCGCGCGGCGCGAAGTCACTGGGCCTCTCGGCCCGCTCGGCGACGATGGTGACCCATCGGCCGGTGAGAGGGTTCAGGCGAAGTTGACTCACAGCATCACCACCTTAGAGCGATTGTCCGAGACATGTACGAACCCGGCCCGGATTTCAGCGCCGCGTGTACAGCGTCACATGTCGCTCGCTCACGTCGCCGTCATCCCCCGTTCCGGTGACATCGGAGGCGAGGAACGGTCGTCGATCGAAGTCGGACCAACGCCCGCCGAGCTCGAACCCGCAGGCGGCGGCCATGTCGTCGAGTTCGGCGGGCGTCGACCACCGGATCGACCACGGCCGCAGCTTCACCCCACCCGCCTCCGTGATCTCGATGAAGTGACCCTCGGCGATCTGCGCACCCACGTCGTGACGGCTCGCGCTGAGCACGACGGTGTCGACCGTCATCGACCGCAGGGCGAGCCGCTGCTCGCCGCCGGCGCCGGACGCGTCGGGCGGCACGAAGCACTCGACCACGAACGACCCGCCGGGCCGGAGCCGTTCGGCGAGGCGCTCGAACAGCGCACGCTGACGCTCGGCCGACGTGAGGTTGAAGAGGGTGTTGTACGCGGCGAACGCCACGTCGAACGGGCCGGGCGGCAGGTCGTCGACCATGTCACCCGCCACCACCTCGACGCGGTCGGCGGCGAATTCCCCGGCCGCCACGGCCGCGTCGATGCGTGCTCGCCACCGATCGAGCATGCGCGAGCTCGTGTCGACGCCGACGAAGCGTCCGACGCTCGCGACGATGGGCATCGCGAGCCGGCCGGTGCCGACACCGAGCTCGAGCACCACGCCGTCGCGCCCGGCGAGGCCGACCACGAACGAGGCCGTCGTCGCCGGATCGGAGATCTCGCCGTACCAGTCGTCGTAGACGTCGGCGAACGCCTCGCCATAGCTGTCGGATCGGAAGCCCCGCATCCCCGCATCATCGCCCGCCGCTAGCGTTTTCGCACATGTCGTCCGGGACGCCGTCGCCGCCGCAGGGGTTCACGTATCTCGACCACGCTGCGTCCACCCCGATGCGGCCCGAGGCGATCGCCGCGATGCTGCCGTTCCTCGACGCGGCCTACGCGAACCCCAGCGGCTCGCACCGCTTCGCCCGCCAGGCCCGCGCCGCGCTCGACGACGCTCGCGACGTCGTGGCGGACGTGCTCGGCTGCGAGCCGGGCGAGGTGGTGTTCACCAGCGGCGGCACCGAGAGCGACAACACGGCCGTGGCGGGCGTGCTCGCCGCGACGCCCGGGGTGGCGGTGTGCCCGGCGGCAGAGCACCATGCGGTGCTGCACGCCGTCGAGCACGCGGGCGGACCGGTCGTCCGGGTCGACGACGCCGGCCGCGTCGATCCCGAGCACCTCGCACACGTGCTCGCCGCCACCGAGGCGGTCCGCGTGGTGTCGGTGATGGCGGTCAACAACGAGGTCGGCACCGTGAACGACGTGGGCGCGGCGGCAGCGCTGGCGCGGCAGGCCGTCCCCTCGGTGCTCGTGCACACCGATGCCGTGCAGGCGGTGTCGTGGCTCGATCTGCGCGAGATCACGCCCCACGTGGACCTGTTGTCGCTGTCGGCGCACAAGTTCGGGGGCCCGAAGGGTGTCGGCGTGCTGATGGCCCGAGCCACGGCTCGGTTCGCGCCGTTGCTGGTGGGTGGGGGACAAGAGCGCGAGCGGCGCAGTGGCACGCAGAACGTGGCGGGCATCGTGGCGATGGCCGAGGCACTTCGTCTGGCCGACGCGGAACGCGACACCGAGCGCGTGCGTCTGTCGGCGCTGCGCGACCACCTCGTCGACACCCTCGTCCACCGGCTCGCCGACGTCCGCGAGACCGTGCCGCGCGACGCGAAGGTGGCGGGCTCGGCGCACCTGTGCATCCGTGGCGTCGAGAACGAGGCGCTGCTGTTCCTGCTCGACGAGGCGGGCCTGTGCGCGAGCGCGGCATCGGCGTGTGCCGCAGGTGCGATGGAACCCTCGCACGTCCTGGCCGCGATGGGAGTGGCGCGCACGTGGGCGCAGGGCGCGTTGCGACTGTCGCTCGGACGCACCACCACCGCAGCGGACGTCGACCGCGCGATCGACGTGCTGGTGTCGACGATCGAACGTCTGCGGGCACACGCCCCGGCGGACGCGAGGTCGTCGTCGTGAAGGTGCTGTGCGCCATGAGCGGCGGGGTCGACTCGTCGGTCGCGGCGGCCGAGCTGCTGGCGGCCGGCCACGAGGTGGTGGGCGTCACCATGCGGTTGTGGGGCGGCGCGAGCGACACCGGGTGCTGCAGCATCGCCGACGTCGACGACGCCCGTCGCGTGGCGCAGCAACTCGGCATCGACCACCTCGTGTTCAACTTCACCGACGACTTCGACCGCCACGTCGTCGGTCCGTACGTCGACGCACACCGTCACGGCATCACGCCCAACCCGTGCATCGAGTGCAACCGCCACCTGAAGTTCGCCCGGCTGTCCGAGCGTGCCGACCTGCTCGGGTTCGACGCCGTGGCGACCGGACACCACGCACGCATCGTCGAACACGACGGCCGTCGCCACGTCGCACGCGGTGCCGACGCCGCGAAGGACCAGAGCTACGTGGTGCACGTGCTCACACCGCGCGAGCTCACCCGGACCCTGTTCCCCGTCGGTCACCTCACCAAGGACGAGGTGCGCGCGCGAGCACGCGCCGCCGGTCTGCGCACCGCCACGAAGCCCGACAGCCAGGACGTGTGTTTCATCACCCACACCGGTGGGCGCGAGCAGTTCCTCGGCGACCGCATCCCGTTCCACCGCGCCGACGTGGTCGACCGCGCCGGCCGCCCGCTCGGCAGCGTGGACGCGGTCGAGCTCGTCACCATCGGCCAGCGGCGAGGCATCGGACTGCCGGGCGGTGGCCCGAAGCGTTACGTGGTCGACGTCGACATCGCCGCGCAGCGCGTGGTGGTCGACGACGACGCTGCGCTGCACGTCGCCTCGACACGCGTGCGCGACACGGGGTGGGCGGCGGGAGAGGTGGCGGGCGACGTGCTGGTGCAGTGCAGCGCGCACGGTGCGAGCCGTCCGGCAGTGCTGGTCGGCGGCGACGGCGATGGCACCGTGGAGGTGCATTGGCAGCACCCCGAGCGCCGGGTGGCCCCCGGGCAGAGCGTCGTGTTCTACGACCTCACCGACGAGCGGGTGCTGGGCGGTGGCATCGCGGCGTGACCTCCGTGCCGCTCAGCCGACCGGGAGGTGGCGATCGCCGAGCGCGTGCAGCAGCTTGCCCGGTCGCGTCGGTGCGCACAGGAATGCGTACACGTGCAACGCCGTGCCGTTCGGGCGATCGCGGGTGCCGGCGAGCACCACCGTGACGGCGTCGCGGACCGCCACCTCGACCGCGTGACCGCCCGCCGGGCCGGTGAGGTCGGCGGCCTGTGTGTCGGCCAGGGCCAGGCGTGCCCGGGTGATCTCGCCCGCCCGGAACATCGCGGTCTCGGCGAGCACGACGTGATCGTGCACGACCACGCCGGCCGGCACGAGCACGATCCACCGTCGCGCGAGCCGGTGGAAGCGGGGGAGGAGGAACCAGGTCGCGGCGACCGCCACCGCCGTGACCGCCACGCCGAGCACCCACGACCGTGCCGCCAGCGCCAGCGGACCGACGAGGACCGCGGCGCACCACAGCACCCACGACACCACCGTCGGCAGGTAGAACGCAGCCGGCGGTCGCAGCAGGAACCGGCGCTCGTCGCCGTACGCGGACGCCTGCGCCATCTGCTGGCCGAACTCGGCGCTGCCCACCACCGCTGCGGCGAGCGCCGTGGTGACCACGGCGAGCACGCTGCCGGTGGTGGCGCCTGCCGACACGAGCGTCGCGACGGCGGCGACCACTGCGCCCGGCACGATCATGCGGGCCAGGGTGAGGCCGAGTGCTGACGGCACGGCGAGCAGGACGGCCACCACCGCCCAGATCGCCCACGCGGCCACGGTGGCGGTGAGCTGCACGGCTCGCGACCGGTCGGCCACGGCGTCGCCGATGCCCCCGCCGCCGACGACGGCGACCAGCACCCAGGCCGCTCGGGCCATCCAGAGTGCGGGCGATTTGGCGGATCCGGGCACGAGTCGACAGGGTATCCACCGGCCGCTGTTCACGGAGCGTTGACAGATCCGCCTCGCTCCGGACCCGAACGACGTGTCAGCATTTGTCCAGCACGACGGCAAATCCCGTCGTCCGACCCACCGGTCGCCGGCAGCGCACCGGACGAACGACCCGCGAACGACCGACGACCGACCAACGACGACGCACCGGAAAGGAGGATCGACATGCCCACCTCTCGCATCTCCCACCGCATCGGCAACGGCGCGACCATCGGTGTCGGCAGCCTCCCGCACCGCGATCTCGACGCCGGTATCCGGTTCGCGCTCGGCGCGACCACCGTGCCGACGATCCCCTCGCTGCCGCGACGTTCGACCGCCGAGGGTCTGATCGTCCAGGCGATGCTCGGCATCGAAGGCGTCACCGTCGGTCAGTACGGCGCGATCTCCGTCGACGTGCGCCGGGTCGATCCGTCGGCCGACGTCACCACCGACGTGCACCACGACGCGTTCGCCGGGTTCCGGCGGTTCCTCGAACTCGCCGCCGAACGCCAGGAACGTCGTGCCCGTCATGCCGCGGCGGCCGGCAGCTCCGGTGCTGCCGACGGCGAGAGCGGCGTGCCGGTCGAGCCGCCGATCGACGCGGTGAAGTGGCAGCTGGTCGGTCCCGTGTCGCTCGGCCTCGCCCTCCTGCGAGCGGGCGTGAGCGACCGGGTGGCGTTCGAGGTCGCCGCCGCAGCGGTGCGGTCGCACGTCCAGTCGTTGCTCGACGCCGTCGACGCCGCGCTGCCGGGGTGCCAGCAGCTCGTGTTCATCGACGAGCCCGACATGCTCCACGTCACCGACGCCGACTTCCCGATCGCCCCCGACACCGCCATCGACCTCGTGTCGGGTGCGCTCGCGGCGATCGAACCCCGCGCCCTCAGCGGACTGCACGTGTGCGGCGAGCCGGACTGGTCGTCGCTCATCGCCACCGGACCGTCGATCCTGTCGGTGCCCGTCGGCCCCTCGATCGTCGGATCGGCCGGGTACCTCCAGCAGTTCCTCGCTCGCGGCGGCCTCGTCGCCTGGGGCGCTGTGCAGACCGATGGCCCGATCTCCGGGTCGGTCGAGCGGCCGTGGCGCCAGCTCAGCCAGCTGTGGTGTCGACTCGTCGAACGCGGCTGCGACCAGGTGATGCTGCGCACGCAGAGCCTCGTGAGCCCACAGTGCGGTCTCGGCACCCATTCGCCGTCGGTGGCCGACCGGGTGCATCGCATCACGGGCGAGGTGAGCCGCCGGGTGCACGACCAGGCCGTCGCCACCCGGTTCGTCCTCGGCGCCTGATCTCGCGCGGGTCCCGGGGCCGGTGTCGGACCCGCTGCGTACACTCGCCCTCGTGACGTCTCCTGCCGACCCGGCGGCCCGGATCGCCGAACTGAGCGGCCTCATCCGCCACCACGACGAGCGCTACTACGGTGCCGATGCGCCCGAGATCAGCGACGCCGAGTACGACGAGCTGATGCGCGAGCTGCGCAGCCTCGAGGCTGCCAACCCCGACCTCGCCGTGCCCGATTCGCCCACCCAACGGATCGGCGCGGCGCCGCTCGGTGCCACGTTCGCCCCGGTGGTGCACCGGGTGCCGATGACGAGCCTCGACAACGCGATGGACGCCGACGAGCTCACCGCGTGGGGCGAGCGGGTCGCGCGTGGCCTCGGTGGCGCGCCGGCGCACTACGTGTGCGAGCTGAAGATCGACGGGTTGGCGATGAGCCTGCGCTACGAGTCCGGCCGGTTCGTGCAGGCCGCCACCCGCGGTGACGGGCGCGTCGGTGAGGACGTCACCGCCAACGTCGCGACGATCGCCGGGTTGCCCCGCCGCCTGCCCGGCGGCGCGCCCGAGGTGCTCGAGGTGCGCGGCGAGGTGTACATGCCGCTCACGAGCTTCGACGCGCTCAACGAGCGCGCCGCCGAGGCCGGACAGCCGCGGTTCGCCAACCCGCGCAACGCCGCGGCCGGCAGCCTCCGCCAGAAGGACCCACGTGTCACCGCGTCGCGAGAGCTGAGCTTCTGGTGTTACCAGCTCGGCGAGGTGGTCGGGGGACCGGTGTTCACGAGCCACCACCAGACCCTCGAGTTCCTCGCCGAGCTCGGCTTCCCGGTGAATCCCGAGATCCGCCTGGTGGCCGACCTCGCCGGTGTCGACGAGTTCTGCCGGCAGTGGCAGGAGCGCCGCCACGATCTCGCGTACGAGATCGACGGTGCCGTGTGCAAGATCGACGACCTGGCACAGCGCGAGGCGCTCGGCTTCACGTCGCGGGCGCCGCGCTGGGCGATCGCCTACAAGTTCCCGCCCGAGGAGCGCACGACGCTGCTCCGCGACATCCAGGTGTCGATCGGCCGCACGGGCCGCGCCACGCCGTTCGCGGTCCTCGAGCCGGTGTTCGTCGGCGGCTCCACGGTGGGCATGGCCACCCTGCACAACCAGGACCAGGTGCGCGCGAAGGACGTCCGTCCGGGCGACACCGTCGTGGTCCGCAAGGCAGGCGACGTGATCCCCGAGGTGGTCGGACCGGTGCTCGCGTTGCGCCCCGAGGGTCTCGCCGAGTGGCAGTTCCCGACCACCTGCCCCTGCGCGCTGCAGAGCACGCTGGTCCGACCCGACGGTGAGGCCGACACCCGCTGTGTCGAACCGATGTGCCCGTTCCAGCGCGACCAGCGGATCATCTACTTCGCCTCACGCGGTGCGATGGACATCGAGGGTCTCGGCGAACGCACCGTGTTCCAGCTCAGCGACGCCGGCCTGGTGCACGATCCTGCCGACATCTACTCGCTCACGGTCGATCAGCTGCTCGAACTCGACGGCTTCGCCCGGATGAGCGCCGAGAAGCTCGTCGCGTCGATCGCCGCGTCGCGGTCGCGGCCGCTGCCGCGTGTGCTCACCGCGCTCGGGGTGAAGGGACTCGGGCCGTCGGCGTCGGAGGGCATCAGCCGCGCCTTCGGCCGGCTCGACGCGGTGATGGAGGCCTCGGAGGCCGATCTCGCCACCACCGAGGGCGTCGGCCCGACGATCGCGGCCTCGATCGTGCGCTGGTTCGCCCAGCCGGCCAATCGCGAGATGGTCGAGAAGTTGCGGCGCGCCGGGGTCGACTTCGGCAACGTCGAGGTGAGCCGGCTGCCCCAGGTGCTCGCCGGCAAGGCC
The DNA here is from genome assembly GCA_020637235.1 of Acidimicrobiaceae bacterium. Lineage (GTDB taxonomy): Bacteria > Actinomycetota > Acidimicrobiia > Acidimicrobiales > Ilumatobacteraceae > VFMC01. Next base: position 126,873 of record JACJWG010000003.1, read on the forward strand.
GTGGTGGTCACCGGGTCGCTCGAGGGGTACTCACGTGAGGGTGCCGAGGAGGCGATCAAGGCCCGTGGCGGCAAGAGCCCCGGCAGCGTCAGCTCGAAGACCTTCGCCGTCGTCGTCGGGGCCGACCCGGGCGCGAGCAAGCTCACCAAGGCCACCGACCTGCAGGTGCCGATCCTCGACGAGGCGGGGTTCGCCCACCTGCTCGCGACCGGCGAGCTGCCCTCGGCCACCGACGATCAGACGGCCGGTCAGACCGCGTAGAACGTCCAGGTGTAGGTGCGGAATCGTTCGGGGCCGTCCTCGGTTCGCCAGTAGTGCAGCGTCACGGTGTGCAGTCCCGTGCTGAACGACTCGATCACCTGCGACGGGCCGGGCTCGAACGTCAGCGTCGCGTTGCCCGGCTCCCAGAGCGCCCCGGGTGGGATCTCCACCTGGTCGCCGGCGTCGTCGCCGAGCCCCGGCGGTCGCACGGTGACGTCGTCGAGGGCGATCGTCGGCAACGCCACCCCGTCGATGAACATCGTCGCCTCGTACCCGATGGCGAAGTCGACGAACACGCGTGTCTGCTGGGGAACCTGGGTGGCGCCGCGGATCGGGTCGATGCTCTCGATCGCGTCGGGCAGCAACTGCTGCTCGCGTCCGGTGACCGAGCGGAGCAGCCCGACCCCCACCAGGACCACGCCGACCGCGATCGCGAAGCTGGCGACCAGCAACGACACGTCGATCCGGCGGCGGACACGAGCGCCGCCGGGCACGACCGCCTCGAGCCGCTCGAGTGCACTCGACGACGCCTCCGACGACGCCTCCGGACGGGTGGGTGCGCCGTGGGCGTCGGCGACGACCACGGCGGCGTCGGAGAGTTCGTCCGCACGCGGATCGTGCGGGAGGAGCGGTTCGGGAGTCGGGCCGTCGGGCACGGCGCCCAGTCTCGCGTCCGTCGTGGCCGTTTGCACCTCCGGGCGGTGTGCGTCGGTCACCTGCCGCGCGCCGTTGCCGAGGCGGAGCCGATAGCGTCGCGGGGGCCATGAACGAGGTGCACGCATCTCCGGGCGCCGCCGACGGGACCGGACCCATCGAACGGTCGCAAGGCGACCACCGGATCTTCGCCGGCAGGTACCGTCTGCTCGCCCGCCGCGGACGCGCGTCCGACGTCGCGCTGTTCGAAGCCGCCGACGAACTGCACGATCGGACGGTCGCCGTGAAGATCGTCCACCCGGACCTCTGTGCCCGCCCCGGGTTCGCCGAGCGCTTCCACGAGACGATGCAGCAGGTGGCGTCGATGCGCCATCCCAACCTGACCGAGGTGCTCGACGTCGACACCTCCACCTGGGGTGGCCGCACCGTGCACTACGTGGTCTGCGAGAACCTCACCGGCGGCAGCCTCCGCGACCTGCACGACCGTGGGCGACTGCTCTCACCGTCGCAGGTGGTGCTGGTGGGGCTCGATGCCTGTCGTGGTCTCGACGCAGCGCACCGAGCGGGCATGGTGCACGGTTCGCTGCGGCCCAACGCACTCGTCTTCGGTGACGACGGCCGGCTGCGGGTGGCCGACCTCGGCCTCACCGCCCTGGTCGCCGACGAGTGGTGGGACGACCCGAGTGGCGTCGATACCGAGACCGCCCGGTACGCCTCGCCCGAACAGGCGCAGGGCGTGGCCCCGACCGCCAAGAGCGACGTCTACTCACTGGCACTCTGCCTGCTCGAATCGGTCACCGGCTCGGTGCCCTTCGTCGGTGATTCGGCCGTGTCGACGCTCGCCCAGCGGGTCGACCGCTTGCTGCCCGTGTCGGCCGACCTCGGTCCGTTGGCCACCGTGTTCGGCCGCGCCGGGCTCCCCGACGTCGACGACCGCTCGACGGCGGCCGAGTTCGGTCGGGCGCTGCACGGCACTGCGGAGAAGCTGCCGCGCCCCGCGCCGCTGCAGTTGTTGTCCGGCGCCGCCGTCGACGCGCCCGCCGCGCCCGCCGCCGCAGCGGTGCCACCGGCGCCACCGGTGGCGCCCACGGCGGCGGCAGTCGCGACCGTGTCGCCGGCGGAAGACGTGCCTGCCGCCGCGGCCGCCACCACCCCGGACGCTGCGCGCAGCGTGGCGGCGACGACCTCGGCCGCGTCGTCGGCCGCGTCGTCGGCCGCGTCGTCGACTGCATCGTCGACTGCATCATCGACGTCGTCCGACGTCGTCGTCCCGGTCGCACCCGCACCGGCCGCACCTGGCGGTACCGGCCAGACCGGCCAGACCGGCCAGACCGACGACGCGCACCACACCGACGACGTCGAGCACCCGCCGACGCGGCGGCGCCGCTGGCCGATCGTCGTGGTCGCCCTGCTGCTCGTCGCCGCGTTGGCCGCCGGGGCCACCTGGTGGTTCACCCGCACGATCAGCCACGAGGTGCCGGCGCTGGCCGGCACCCCGCAGGCCGAGGCGCTCAACACGATCAGCGAACAGCAGTGGGACGTCGTGGTGGTCGAGGAGGCCGACGACGACGTGCCCGCCGGCGTGGTGATCCGCACCGACCCCGTCGCCGGCACCTCGCTCGCCGAGGGCGAGCCACTCACCCTCGTCGTCAGCACCGGCCCCGCGCCGCGCACGCTGCCCGAACTGGCCGGGCTCACCGTGGCCGAGGCCACCGAGCAGCTCGCCGCGCTCGACCTGGTGCTCGAGGAGACGGACCGCCCCTTCGACGACGAGGTGCCCGTCGACGCGATCGTGTCGTGGCGGGTGCCCGATCAGCCGGCACTCGTCGCCGGCGACACCGTGCTGCCCGGCACCACGATCCTCGTCGCCGTGTCGGCCGGGCCCGCGCCCCGTGTGGTGCCCGACCTCACGGGCCTGCCGATCGACCAGGTGACCGCTGCCCTCGACGAGCTCGCCCTCGTCCTGGCGCCCCTCCCCGACGAGTTCCACCCGACGGTGCCGGCCGGCGGCGTGGCCCGCCAGGACCCGGCCCCGGGCACCGAGGTCGGCAAGGGTGCGTCGGTGTCGGTCGCGATCTCGCTGGGCCCCGACCTCGTCGCCGTCCCACCACTCGCCGACCTCACCGTCGACCAGGCGCGCGCCGCGTTGGAGGCGGCGGGTCTGGTGCTCGGCGCCGTGAACGGCGATCCGGCGGGCATCAACGTGCTGGCCCAGGTGGGCGGCGTGTCCATCGGCGGCGGCGCTCAGTTCCCGCGCGGCACCGCGATCGACCTCACCTTCGAGGTGCCGGCCCCTCCCGACACCGAGGCCACGACCGACACCACCACCGCCTGAGCACCGCCTGAGCACCGCTGCGCCGGTCGCGCTGGAATCGCGTCCGGCGCGGCGCGATGGCTAGCGTGCCGCTCCGGGAGACGTTCGCTCGGACTGGCAGACAGGGGTTGGAATCATGGGTGCACTCGACGGTCGCGTGGCCATCATCACCGGTGCCGGGCGCGGGATCGGTCGCGAGCACGCGCTGTTCTTCGCCTCCGAAGGAGCCAAGGTCGTCGTGAACGACCTGGGTGCCACCAACGACGGCACCGGCGCCGACATCTCGCCGGCCCAGCAGGTGGTGCAGGAGATCGAGGCGAGGGGCGGCGAGGCCATCGTGAACGGCGAGAACGTCGCCGACTGGGAAGGCGCCCAGCGCATGATCAACGCCGCGATCGAGCACTTCGGCGACCTCGACATCCTCGTCAACAACGCCGGCATCCTGCGCGACCGGGTCCTCGTGAACATGACCGAGGAGGAGTGGGACGCCGTCATCGCCGTCCACCTGAAGGGTCACTTCGCACCCACTCGCTGGGCCGCCGCCTACTGGCGCGAGCAGCACAAGGCCGGTGTCGTGAAGCCGCGCAACATCGTCCACACGTCGTCGACGTCGGGACTGTTCTCCAATCCCGGACAGAGCAACTACGGCGCCGCGAAGACCGGCATCGCCACGTTCAGCCAGATCGTCGCGAAGGAGCTCATCCGGTACGGGGTGAAGAGCAACACCATCGCGCCCGGTGCCCGCACGCGGCTCACCCTCGCCACGCCCGGCCTCGAGGACATCATGACCCCGAAAGACGGTGTGTTCGACCAGTGGGACCCGGCCAACATCTCGCCGCTCGTGGCGTATCTGGCCAGCGAGGCGTGCGTGTTCACCGGCGAGACCTTCCTCGTGCAGGGTGGCAACGTCACGATGATCGAGAGCTGGGCGCGGGGCCAGAGCATCGACCGTGAGTCGCGTTGGACGGTGGCCGACCTCAGCGACGCCATGACGTCGCTGCAGCGGCCCGGCTGATGGCGGCCGCCGCGCGACGCGCTCGCGCCTGAGACGTGGGCGACACCCCCGACCCCACGTCCGACGTCACATCCCGCGCCGGCGACGCTCCACCGGATCGACGCGGCTCGCCCGCCGCCGGCCATCACGGGCTGCTCGCCGACTCCGTCCGGCCGCGTTCGGACCGCACCCTGTCGCTCGACGCCGCCGGCGTCGACGAGCTCGGTGTGGTGCCCTGGCCGATCCTGCTCCGACGCCGGCTCGCCGCCCGTATCGGCATCGAGCGCCAGTGGGCGGTGCTGTGGGTGGTGCTCGGGGGGCTGTTCACCGTCAGCTTCACGATCACGATCCTGGTGGTGTCGCTGCAACGGATCGCCGACGAGTTCGATGCGTCCGTCGGGCTGCTCAACTGGGCGATCACCGGTCCGATGCTGGCGTTCGGCGTGGTGGGCCCGGCGTTCGGCAAGGCCGGCGACCTGTGGGGTCACAAGCGCGTGTTCGTCACGGGGTTGCTCGTCGCCGGCGCGTTCGCGGCGCTGACCGCGCTCGCGTGGAACGCCGCTTCGATGATCACGTTCCGGATCCTGTCGGCGTCGGCCGGATCGGCCTGTGGCCCGTCGGCGATGGCCTACATCAACCGGCTGTTCGATGCCGAGACCCGGGTGAAGCCGCTCGGGTACTGGAGCTTCGTCACCGCCGGCGCGCCGGTGCTCGGTGTGGTGGCCGGCGGCCCGCTCGTCGAGTCGGTGGGATGGCGCGCGATCTTCGCGATCCAGGCGCCGCTGTGCCTCGTCGGCGTGGTGGTGGCGCTGTGGCTGCTGCCCGACACCGACCGGCTCGAGGGGGTGCGTTTCGACGTGCGTGGATCGTTGACGCTCGGCCTCGGCGCGACGTCGATCCTGGCCGGCATCAGCCAGGCGCCGAAGTGGGGCTGGACGAGCCCGCTCACGCTCGGGTGCCTCGCGGTGGGGGTGGTGAGCCTCTCGGGGTTCGTGTGGATCGAGCGCCGGGTGTCCGACCCGCTCGTCGTGCTCGCCTGGTTCCGCACCCGCAACATCGCCTTCCCGGTGCTCAGCCAGACGCTCACCAACTTCGCGTACATGGGCGGGTTCATCCTCGCCCCACAGGTGTTGCAGCAGGGCCTCGGCCTCAGCGCGGCGGCGTCGGGTCTGGTCGTGATCGCCCGGCCGCTCACCTTCTCGTTGATCGCCCCGGCCGCCGGGCTGGTGACGATCCGCGTGGGGGAACGGGTGACGGGTGTGCTCGGCGCGATCGGGGTGGTCGGGTCGATGGTCTGCTGGGCGCTGGTCGGTGCCGAGACCGCCGTCTGGTTCGTCGTCGTCGCATTGGCCCTGTCCGGCGCCGGGCTCGGCATCGCGTCGCCGGCGATGACGTCGCTGACGGCCAACGCCGTCGGCGAGCACGAACTCGGGGTGGCCGGTGCGATGCAGCAGCTGATGTCGCAGCTCGGCGCGGTGGTGGGCACGGTGGTGCTCACCACGATCAGCGCCGGTGGTGGTGACGGTCGCCTCGCGCCGTTCCAGCACGCGTTCTGGGTGGCCGCCGTGGTGGCGACCGCCGGGGCGGTCGCCGCGTCGCAGGTGCGCTCGACGCCGCGCGGCGCCGCACGCGGCTGACCTGCTCCGTCAGGCGGTGATCTCCTTGATCTCCTGGGCGATCGTCTTCGCGATGTCGTCCTGGGGCATCGAGGTCTGCATCGCCATCATCTTCATCATGTCGCCCTGCACCTTGATCTTGCCGGCCATGAACGCCTGCATCCCGGCGGCCTGGTCCTGCTCGACGAAGAGCTTGTACGCCGTGGCGTAGTCGGTGGTGACCGTGAGGTCGGCGCCCTCGAGCTCACCGAGGTCCATCACCACGTCGCCCGACGACGTGTCCATGAACGTCTTGAGCGTGGTCTCGCCGTCGTTGACCGACTCGGGCACGTCGGTGATCACCTGGTTCATGCGGATGCTCGTGGTGACCTTGGTGGCCTGCGCCGCGTACTTCTCGCGGATGCCTCGGGCGGCCTCCATCCAGGCTGGCGACAGGAACTCGTGCGACATCGTGACCTCCGGGTCTGACCGTTCCGGCACCCTCGGTGCCTCGGCGCCGAAAACTAGTGCTCCGCCGTGGTCGGCGCGATGTCGAGAGGTCCGGGGGCCGAACTGCGCGCACGGTGGTGCAGGTAGGCCACCCGCACGGCGAGGGCCTGACGGATCTGCGGGCCGACGTCCTCGGCGAACTCGTCGCGGTAGGTGGCGTCGGTGGACAGCACGACCGTGAAGTACAAGCCGGTGAACGCACCGAGAAAGCCGGCGACGCGCAGCAGCGGTTCGCTGATCACGAGCGGCCGGCCGTCGACGTCGATGCGGAGCAGCACGTGCACCTGATCGAGGCCGGTCCACGCGCCGGTGGTTGCCTCGGGGATCGCGAGGAACCCGAACACCGAGAAGAACAGGGTGAGCAACAGCGCGACGAACGTCACCTGCAGCGCTTGGCTGAACACCGCCACGAGGGCGGCGTTCACGCGCTGGCGCCGGGAGAGCGCGTACGCCGGCGGTGCCCCGGAGGCGGGCAGCGACCGGGTGTCGATCGGCGTTCCCTCGGCGGCATCACGGACCGCGTCCCACGACGAGAAGGTGGCGAGTCCCCGCATGATGCCAGGTACCCGCGACAGGACGAAGAACGCGCCGAGCACGAAGAAGATGGCCAGGGTGGCGACGTACGGCAGGCCGGTGAGCGTGCCGGCCACCTGCCACACCTCGGCGTTGATGAACAAGAAGGTGGTGAACAGCAACAGCAGCGGCAGGGCACGCACCACCAGACTCGCGAGCGCGGGCAGCTGGGCCGCGCTGCGGCGAGCCGCCCAGCCGAGCAGGGCGACGACGGCATAGCTGGTGGCGACGTAGATGATCAGGAGCACGACGGCGCCCTCGAGCAGCGTCTGGAACGCGTCGCCCCACTGGCCGAAGATCACCGAGGGGATCGTGGGTCCCACCAGGAACAAGGCCAGTTCGGGAGTGCCCACCACGTCGGGCACCTGGAACGGCCGCCGGCCGCGCACCACGTTGGTGACCACCCAGCCCCCGACCACCACGACCACCACGACGAGCGCGGCCAGGAGGTTGCGCTGCCAGGACCAGTCGGCGAGGTCGAGTGCGTGCAGCCCTCCTGCGACGTACGCGATCACCAGCATCGGCAGGCTGCGGTTCCAGATGTCGGTCGTCGGGGCGTAGTCGTCGATGAAGTGCGGCACGCCGCGGCGCACGAACCACCGCTCGATCCCGCCGTCGCGTGCACCCACCACGAGGCCGCAGCCTACGGACGGCGAGCGGCTCGGGCGTGACAGGTGCACGACCGTGGAGGATGAACAAAGTGTTCACCGGGGTGCCGAAGGGTGGGGGGTGCCGGTAACGATGGCGCGATGGCTCGCATCCTGGTCACCGAAGAGATCGCCGAGGGCGGTCTCGACCGTCTCCGCGCCGCCGGCCACGAGGTCGACGTGCAGCTCGACCTGTCGCAGCTCCTCACCCACGTCGTCGGGGCGCACGCGTTGATCATCCGATCGGCCACCCAGGTGACCGCCGAGGTGCTCGAGGTCGGCGCCGACCTCGTCGTCGTCGGTCGGGCCGGCATCGGCCTCGACAACGTCGACGTCGAGGCGGCCACGCGCCGCGGCGTGATGGTGGTCAACGCGCCCCAGAGCAACATCGTCTCGGCGGCCGAGCACACGATGGCGCTGCTGCTCGCCCAGGCCCGCAACGTGCCCCAGGCGCATGCCGCGTTGCAGGCCGGCCGCTGGGAGCGCAGCCGCTGGGAAGGTGTCGAGCTCGCCGACAAGGTGCTCGGCATCGTCGGGCTCGGTCGGATCGGCAAGCTCGTCGCCGACCGGGCGAAGGCGTTCGGCATGCGCCTGGTGGCCTACGACCCGTTCGTGTCGGCCGATCGGGCGCGGCAGATGGGCGTCGAGCTGATGGGGCTCGATCAACTCATCGGCGAGAGCGACTTCGTCACGATCCACCTGCCGAAGAACAAGGAGACCACGGGACTGATCAACCGCGATCTGCTGCTGAAGGCCAAGCCGGCCCTGCGGGTCGTCAACGTCGCCCGCGGCGGCATCGTCGTCGAGCAGGATCTCGCCGACTGCGTCCGCGAGGGCATCATCGCCGGTGCCGCGCTCGACGTGTTCGCGACCGAGCCCACCACCGAGTCGCCGCTGTTCGAGCTCGACGACGTGGTGGTCACCCCGCATCTCGGGGCGAGCACCCGCGAGGCGCAGGACAAGGCGGGCGACACGATCGCCGACATGGTGCAACTCGCCCTCGCCGGCGACTTCGTGCCGTTCGCCGTCAACGTCAGCGCGGCCGAGGCCAACGAGACGCTGAAGCCGTACCTGCCGCTCGCCGAGCGACTGGGCCGGTTGTTCGCGTCGCTGTCGGGTGCGTCGCCGTCCGTGCTCGAGGTGGCGTGCGACGGCGACATCGCCGGCTACGACACGCGCATCGTCACGCTCGCCGCCACGAAGGGCTACTTCGGGCTGGTGAGCGACGAACCGGTCACGTACGTCAACGCGCCGCAGCTCGCGAAGGACAAGGGGCTCGAGGTGCGCGAGACCAACTGCGCCACCGCGGCCGACTTCGTGAACCTCATCACCGTGCGCGGCGGCGGGCACTCGATCTCGGGCACGGTCGTCGGTCGGCGCGGCGAGCAGCGGATCATCGCGATCGACGACCACAACTTCGACATCCCGCCCGCGCCGAACATGGTGATGGTGAAGAACGACGACCGGCCCGGTGTGATCGGCCTCGTCGGCACCCTGCTCGGCAACGCCGGCGTCAACATCGCCGACATGGACGTGGGTCGCGCGGCCGAGCCGGGCACCGCGGTGATGCTGATCGCCCCGACCGCTGCGGTGCCGAACGAGGTGCTCGACGACCTGCGCCGGTCGCCCGGCATCATCAGCGTCCACACCCTGGTCGGCTGACCTCGCCGACACGGCTTCTGGTCGCGCCACGTCACGCCCAGCGTGAGGATGCGCGACCAGAAGGTGGGGGGTGGAGGTCAGCGAGCGCCGGCGGCGCGGATCTCGTCGCGCGTGGCGATCGCGACGCGGCGGGCCGCCTCGGCGTAGTCGTCGCCGGACGACGCGTACAGGATCGCCCGCGACGAGTTGATCACCATGCCGAAGCCCTGCGCGTCGGCGCCGGCGGCCACCGTGGCCGCCACGTCGCCGCCCTGTGCACCAACGCCGGGCACCAGCAGCGGGAGGTCGCCGACGATCGCGCGCACCTCACGCAATTCGTCGGGGTAGGTGGCGCCGACCACCAGCCCGCACTCGCCGAGCTCGCGCCACTCGGTCGCCACCCGCCGGGCCACGTGCAGGTACAGCGGCTCGCCGCCGACGTCGAGCGACTGGAAGTCGCCCGACCCCGGATTCGAGGTGCGGCACAGCACGAACACGCCGTGACCGGGGTGGCGCAGGAACGGCTCGACCGCATCGGTGCCGAGGTACGGGTTCACCGTCACCATGTGGGCCCCGTAGCGGTGGAACGCCTCGCGCGCGTATTGCTCGGCGGTGGGCCCGATGTCGCCGCGCTTCGCGTCGAGCACCAACAGCACGTCGGGGTGCTCGGCGCGGATGTGGTGGCAGATCCGCTCGAGCTGCGCCTCGGCGCGGTGGGCGTGGAAGTAGGCGATCTGCGGCTTGAACGCGCACACCACGTCGGCGGTGGCGTCGACGACGTCGAGGCAGAAGCGCTCGATCGCGTGCGGGTTGGCGTCGAGCGGTGAGGGCAGCCGTGCCGTGTCGGGGTCGAGGCCCACGCACAGCATCGAGTTCGTGCGGTGCCATGCCGCCCGGAGCAGGTCGTGCGCGGTCAGCGTCAGTCCTCGACGCTGATCGCGGCGGTGGGGCACATGTCGGCGGCCTGGCGCACCTTGTCGTGCAACTCGGCGGGCGGCTCGTCCTGCAGGACGTAGAGATAGCCGTCGCTGCGGACCTCGAACACCTCGGGGCACACCTGCATGCACGCACCGGTGGATGCGCACACGTCGTAGTCGACCGACACCTTCATCGTGAATCCCCCTCGGGAGTCGTGCTGCTCGGCCGGATCAGGCCGTGGCCGCACGATAGCCGTCGGCCGCGGTCGGCTCCTCGTCCGCGACCGACGGTTCGTCGGCGAAGGCCGGCCACCGCGGCGGAGCCGACGGGCGCGGGACCGAACGCTCGGCCCACCACCGGGCGACGAGCGCCGCCACGGCGGCGGCCACGGCGACGCACGCGAGTCGTCGGAGGCCGGCCGGCACGGATCGAACGGACGGCGCCGCTGCCACGGATGGAACCGACGGCATCGATCAGGCCCGCTGGCTGCGCTCGTGAGCGCTCAGGACGGCGCGAAGGCTGGCGGTGATCGTGCTCGGGTCGGTGCCCACGCCCCACAGCACGCCGTGCTCGTCGGAGTGGGTCTCCACGTAGGCCACCGCCATCGCCTCCGACCCCTGGCCGACGGCGTGCTCGGTGTAGTCGGTGACGTCGAGGGTGGCGCCGAGACCGCTGCGCAACGCCTTCACGAACGCGTCGATCGGGCCGTTGCCCTCGCCCTCGATCGTGCGGTGGTCGCCGTCGACGGTGAGCTGGGCGACGATCGTGGTGCGGCCGGTGGACGAGTCGCTGCGCAGCTCGTGGCCGAGCAGCCGGAAGCGCGGGTCGGTGGGCAGGTATTCGCCCTGGAACGCGTCCCACATGATCGCCGGGCCGATCTCGGTGCCGGTGTCCTCGGTGATGTGCTGGATCGTCTTGGAGAACTCGATCTGCAGCCGGCGCGGCAGGTCGAAGCCGTGCTCGGTCTTCATCAGGTAGGCCACGCCACCCTTGCCGCTCTGGCTGTTCACACGGATCACGGCCTCGTAGGTGCGGCCGAGGTGCTTCGGGTCGAGCGGCAGGTACGGCACGCCCCATTCCGGGTACTCGCCGCCGTTCGCGTCGGCCTGCCGGTCGAGCGCGTCGAAGCCCTTCTTGATCGCGTCCTGGTGGCTGCCGCTGAACGCGGTGTACACGAGGTCACCCACCCACGGATGGCGCGGGTGCACCGGCAGCCGGTTGCAGTACTCGGCGGTGCGGCGCAGGGCGTCGATGTCGGTGATGTCGAGTTGCGGGTCGATGCCCTGCACGAACAGGTTGATCGCCAGGTTCACCACGTCGACGTTGCCGGTGCGCTCGCCGTTGCCGAACAGCGTGCCCTCCACCCGGTCGGCGCCGGCCATCACGCCCAGCTCGGCCGCCGCCGTGCCGGTGCCACGGTCGTTGTGCGGGTGCAGGCTGATCACCACCGAGTCGCGATCGCGAATGTGGCGGCCGAACCACTCGATCACATCGGCGTACACGTTGGGCGTGTAGCACTCCACCGTGGCGGGCAGGTTGAGGATGATCTTGCTGTCGGGGGTGGGCCGGATGACGTCCATCACCGCGTGGCACACCTCGATCGCGTACTCGGGCTCGGTGAGCGTGAAGCTCTCGGGCGAGTACTCGTAGCGCACGTGCGTGCCGGGCACGGTGTCCTCGAGCTTCTTGCACAGCTGGGCGCCGCTGACCGCGATGTCGATGATGCCGCCCTTGTCGAGGCCGAACACCACCTCGCGCTGCAGCGGGTTGGTCGAGTTGTAGAAGTGCACGATCGCCTGCTTCGCGCCGGCGATCGCCTCGTACGTGCGCTCGATCAGCTCGGGGCGGCACTGGGTGAGCACCTGGATCGTCACGTCGTCGGGGATCAGGTCGTCGTCGATCAGCTGACGGACGAAGTCGAAGTCGGGCTGGCTGGCCGATGGGAAGCCGACCTCGATCTCCTTGAAGCCCATCTTCACCAGCGCATCGAACATGCGCCGCTTGCGCTGCGGGTCCATCGGGTCGATCAGCGCCTGGTTGCCGTCGCGCAGGTCGACGCTGCACCACAGGGGCGCGCGGTCGACGACCACGTCGGGCCAGGTGCGGTCGGTGAGCACCACCGGCACGAAGCGGCGGTACTTGTCGAACGGCATCTTCTTCGGGGTGACGTTGGCGGGAGGCATGGCGGGGTTCTCCTGGCGAGGGCGGGTGGCGCGTGGCGGGACGTGACGGACGGGGAGGGGAGCGAGCGGAACCGGCCGGAAAAAGCAAGAAGCCCCCGGCCGGGAGGCGGGGGCGGGCAAGCGCGGATATGTGGCGCTTGCCCTACAGAAGGAGGAGCAGCAGGCCGACGGTGCGCATAACGGTGTCGGACTGTACCGGACGCAGCCGGTTTCGGCAATCAGCTGCGTGCCGACGCCGTGCCGACGCCGTGCCGACGCCGTGCCGACGCCGTGCCGACGCCGTGCTGACGCGGCACTGCGGGCCGGATCGGTCCCGGAGGACGGATCCGACCCGCAGTTGCGGTCGTTCGTGCGCCGCGTTGCCCAGTCGGGCTCAGTCGGCGGCGTGGGCGGCGAGGGCCAGCCCGGCGAGCTCGTGCTCGAGCGAGGCGGCCTCGGCCGCGGCGAGGAGGGACTGCCAGTCGTACGCAATGCCCTTGCGGCCTGCGTTCACCGTTCCGTCGTGCTGTTCCATCGGTCGTCGTCTCCTCGTCGAGTCGAAGCGTGAAAAGGTCTGATCACATCCCTTGAGCAGCTCGACCGGGCGCCGAGCCGGGCGGCAACCTAACGACCGGCGGACGGCCTTTGCTACTCACTGATCCAACAGTTCGTGAGCCTGAGCCGTCCGTCAGTGCTGACTGATCCACCGGTCAGTCATCGGCACCGGACACCGATCAGTTGACCGATCAGTTGACCGACTTCGCGCGACCCGCCCAGTAGGGCTCGCGGAGCTTGAACTTCTGCAGCTTGCCGGTGGCGGTGCGGGCGAGGGCGTCGCGGAACTCGATCTTCTTCGGACACTTGTAGCCGGCGAGCTTGGTGCGCACGTAGGCGATCAGATCCGGCTCGGTCAGCTCGGATCCCGGCGAACGCACCACGAGGGCGAACACGAGCTCGCCCCACTTCTCGTCGGGGATGCCGATCACCGCCACCTCGGCCACCTCGGGGTGGCTGAACAGCGCATCCTCCACCTCGATCGAGCTGACGTTCTCGCCGCCGGAGATGATCACGTCCTTCTTGCGGTCGCTGATCGTGACGTAGTGGTCGTCATCGAGGCCGCCGCCGTCGCCGGTGTGGAAGTAGGCCGGGCCGTCGGGGTCGTCGCTCATCGGGTGGATCGCGTCGGCGGTCGCCTCGGGCTGCTCCCAGTAGCCGGCCATGATGTGGTTGCCGCGGGCGGCCACCTCGCCGTCGGCGCTGATCCGGATGTCGATGCCGATCGCCGGCGCGCCCGCTCGGCTCAGCTTCGCCGCCCGCTCGGCCGGCGTGAGCTCGTCGAGTTCGGCGCGGCCCCGGTTCATGGTGAGCAGCGGGGTGGTCTCGGTGAGGCCGTAGATCTGGATGAACTCCCAGCCGAGCTCGGTCTCGATCCGCTCGATCGTCTTCGTCGGCGGCGGCGCACCGGCGATCACCATCCGCACCCGTCCACGGCCGGGGATCTCGCCGTCCCACGTGGCCGCGGCGTCGAGGATCATGTTGGCCACGGCGGGGGCGCCGCACAGCAGCGTCACTCCGTGCTCGTCCACCCGCCGCAGGATCTCGGCGCCGTCGATCTTGCGGATGATGACGTGCGTGCCGCCCATGCCGGTGACGGCGTACAGCACGCCCCAGCCGTTGCAGTGGAACTGCGGCAGGGTGTGCAGGTACACGTCGCGGTCGTTCACGCCCAGCTGCCAGCCGAACGTCGTGGCGTTCAGCCAGATGTTGCGGTGGGTGAGCTGCACACCCTTCGGGCGAGCGGTGGTACCGCTCGTGTAGTTGATGGTGGCGGTGGCGTCCTCGTCGTAGATCCACGGGGCCGGCTCGGCGTCGTAGCGCATCAGCTCGTGGTCGGCGTCGCCGCCGATCACGAAGCGGTGCTCGCACGTGACGTCGGCGAGCGCCTCGTCGAGTTCGGGGTCGACGAGCAACACCCGAGCGCCGCTGTGCTCGACGATGTACCGCACCTCCTCGGCCACGAGGCGGAAGTTGATCGGCACCAGGATCCGGCCCGACCCGCTCACCCCGAACAGGGCGGTGAGCAGCCGTGCGGAGTTGTGGCTCACCATCGCGACCCGCTCGCCGACGCCGATGCCCATCGCATCCAGTCCTGCGGCGAGGGCACGGGCACGCTGCGCGACCTGCGCGTAGGTGAGCGATCCCCAGCTGTCGGCCGGCTGATCGGGCTCGTCGATCAGCCCGATGCGCTTCGGGTAGATCAGCTCGGCGCGGCGGAGGAAGTCGTTGACCGTGAGTGCCACCTTCATGGAGCGCATCGTTGCAGATCGACACGCCGTCGGCGGGCGTCGACGTCAGCGGTTGACCAGGCAGCGCACCTCGATGCCGCCGTTGGCGGTGGTGAAGGCCTCGTCGAACTCGAGACCGGTGGCTGCGGCGAGCCGCGGGTCGGCGCTCAGCATCGCCAGCCGATGACCACCGTCGGCGACGCGGCGCCCGAGCGTGGCGTACAGGTCGCGCAGGTCGTCGCCTCCCACTCGGCGCCCGTACGGCGGATTCACCACCACCACGCCGGGTCGGTCGGGCCAGGTCTGCGCGGCGATCGGGGCGCGCACCACCTGCACCCGGCCGTCGAGGCCGGCGTTCGTGACGTGTTCGCGGGTGGCGGCCACGGCACCGGCGTCGCGGTCGGCGGCGATCACGTCGGCGGTGAGGCGGTCGGGCCGGGACGTTCCGGTGACGCTCGCCCAGGTGCCCCGCTCGAACGACGGCCAGCGTTGGAAGGCGAACTCGCGATCGTGGGGTCGGCCGCTCGCCGCGAGCGCGGCCTCGATCGCGATCGTGCCCGACCCGCACATCGGGTCGACGAGGGGCACGTCGCCGGTCCAGCCCGACGCGCGCACCAGCGCCGCAGCGAGTGTGCTGCGCAACGGTGCCCGATGCCCGGCCGTCCGCCACCCCCGGCGGTGGAGCAGCTCGCCCGACGCGTCGACGCTCAACATCACCCGGTCGCGGTCGATGCGCACGTGCACGGCCTGCACGGCCTGCACGGCCGGTGCCGTCTGCGCTGGGTCGGCGTCGTCGCCGCGGGCGATCGGGCGGTCGATCACGGCGGCGACGCGCTCGGCGATCGCCCCCTCGTGGTAGAGCACCGAACGGTGGCTCGCCACGTGCAGCGACACGGGTGCGCCGGGCGCGACGAACCGTCCCCAGTCGACCTCGCGCACCACGCCCTGCAACTCGTCCCACCGCCGGGCGGTGCCGGCGCCGATGCGCAACAGCACGCGGGTGGGGATCCGCGCCCACCGGTGGATCGCGTACAGCTGACGTTCGGTGGCCTGCACCTCGAGGCCGCCGTGTTGCACCCGCACCCTGGCCGCCGGGAGTCCGATCTCGGCCGCTTCGGCTGCGGCGAGGCGCTCGAGGCCCGGTGTCACCACCACGAACAGCTGCAGCCGGCTCATCGCCGGTGTCTACCACGTCGGGTGGTCCGCAACGACGTTCCCGCAGGTACCCGGCGTGTCGGCCGTCCCCCGGTACCATGAATGACGACATGACGGAGAACCATCGCCCGAAGGGCGCACCGCGGCGTCGTCGCCGCCCCCCGAAACCCGCGGAGTACCGCACACCGACCAGCACCGTCGCCGTCGTCGACACCCCCTACGAGCCCACGGCGTTCCGCGACCTCGGGGTGCCCGAAGAGGTCGACATCGGCCTCCACCGGGCCGGGTTCACGGCGCCGTTCGCGATCCAGACCAAGGCCATCCCGGTGGCGCTCGAGGGCCGCGACGTGTGCGGCCGTGCCCGCACCGGTTCGGGCAAGACGCTCGCGTTCGGAGTGCCGATGCTCGCCCGCCTCGACGGCGAGGCCGAGCCCCGCCGCCCCCTCGCCCTGGTGCTCGTGCCCACGCGCGAGCTCGCCCTGCAGGTGGCCGAGGTGCTCGTGCCGGTGGCCGCCGGCTGCAACCGCACCGTCGTTCCCGTGTACGGCGGCGCCTCACGCCATCAGCAGATCGACGAGCTGAAAGCTGGTGTCGACGTCATCGTCGCGACCCCGCTGCGCCTGATCGACCTGCTGAAGGAGAACGAGCTCGACCTCGGCGGTGTGCAGGTGCTGGTGCTCGACGAAGCCGACCGGATGGCCGACGACGGCTTCACCCCGCAGGTCGAGTGGATCCTGCGCAAGTGCACCGCGCCGCGCCAGACGATGCTGTTCTCGGCCACCCTCGACGGCGACGTCGGGCACCTGGTGGCGCGGTACATGAAGGATCCGGTCGAGGTCGCGATCGACGCGCCCACCGACACCGTCGGCACCATGTACCACCTCTTCCTCGCGGTACACCACATGGACAAGGACCGCGTGGTCGCATCGATCGCGTCGGGCGTCAACAAGACGATCGTGTTCTGCCAGACCAAGCGCACGTGCGACCGCGTGGAGGAGAAGCTGCAGGACCTCGGTGTGAAGGCCGCCGCGATCCACGGCGATCTGGCGCAGGCGTCGCGCGAGCGGGCGCTCAAGCGGTTCACCGACGGCGAGCTCACCGTGCTCGTCGCCACCGACGTGGCCGCCCGCGGGATCGACATCGACGACATCGGCGCGGTCGTCCACTACGAGCCGGCCGGCGACGCGAAGGACTACCTGCACCGCAGCGGCCGCACGGCTCGCGCCGGGCGCGACGGCTGGGCGATCACGCTCGCCGAGTACAACCAGCACACCCAGGTGCGCATCCTGCAACGGGCGCTTCGGCTCGATGTCGCCCCGCCGCAGGAGGTGTTCAGCAACAACCCGAAGCTGAAGGACCTGCAGCAGTTCCGCGAGGGCTGATCGCCGGTCAGCCGAGGGTCGCGTCGACGATCACGTCGTCGCGGTCGTCGCCGGTCACCACGATCCGAGCCACGCGGTCGGCGGGCGTCGACGAGGCGCCCGCGAGGCGGGTGTTCCCCGTGGGGGTCGGACCCCAGGTGGCCGCGACGGTCCATGCGCCGCCGTGGTCGACGGTCCAGAGCTGGTAGCGCTCGCGCTCGGGCAGCCCGGTGAACTCGGCGGTGAGCGCGGTGCCCCACGTGCGTGCGTCGGCGCCGATCGCGGCCGCGTCGGCGAGCGAACGCGACACCGTCGCCATGGTCGCGGCGCTCGCAGTGGTCGACACCGGCGTGTCGTCGGCGAGCTCGCGCACCACGGTCCACGCCGCCCCCGAGGTCGCCACCACTGCGGCAGCCGCTGCGATCCATCGCCAGCGCGCCCGGCTCCGGCGCAGCACGGCGAGCTCGGCGCGTGCGCGCCGCTCGATCGCCGTGCCGGTGGCGCGGTCGGCGGTGTCGTCGAGCGCGGCGACGTCGATGCCGGCGAGCAGCCCGGGCAGCACCGCGAGGTCGCGCACCGCCGACTGACACACGTCGCAGGATCGCAGGTGGGCCTCGAAACGCCGGCGGTCGGCGGGGTCGAGCACCCCGAGGGTGTACGCGCCCGCCCACTCGCCGACCTCACCGTGCTCGTCGGCGTCGTGCACGTGGGCGTCGTGGGCGCCGGTGTCGTGGGGGTTCACAGGACGTTCCGTTCCTCCAGGTTGGCACGCAACGCTCGCAGGGCGTGGTGCAGGCGCGACTTCACCGTGCCCTCGGCGATGCCGAGGCGCTCCGACAGCTCGCGGGTGCTGCGCCGTTCGAAGTAGGCGCCGACCACGACCGCGCGGTGGTCCGCCGAGAGCGCGGCGAGCGCGTCGACGATCAGCGAGCGGTCGACGAGACGGGCGAGCTCGACGTCGTCGACGGCTCGCTCGCCGGTGCCGTGGCCGCCGTCGGGCAGCACGCGGAGGTGGCGGCGTCGCGTGCGGTCGCGGCTCGACGCGGCGTTGCGGGCGATGCCGAACATCCACGCCCGCTCGCTGCCGCGTCCGGGGTCGAACTGGTCGTAGTGGCGCCACGCGTGCAGCACGGTCTCGTGCAGCACCTCCTCGGCCAGATGCGGATCGCCGCACCGCCGCCGCAGCCAGCGTGCCAGCGCCGGGCCGTGCCGCTCGTAGAGGGCACGGGCCAGCGTCTCACCGGCTGCGGCGGGGTGTGCGGCGACCATCGGACGTCGACGGTGCTACGAGCTGACCGCTTCGCCCGCGGCGTCGACCACCCACCAGACGTCGTTGAGGCTCTGGCCGAGCATGTCGCCCGGGTTGGCGTCGCCGGCGTAGTAGTAGAGCGGCCAGCCGTTGTAGGTGGCCTGCACGGTGCCGTCGGTGCGGGTGGTGGTGCCGAGCAGCGATGCGTCGAGGCCGCTGCCGACGGCGTCGATCTCGCCGAAGGCCGGCCAGTTGGCCGCGCACTGGTCGTAGCACGTGCTCTCGCCCTGGGCGTCGGGGACGAACAGGTACAGCACCTTGCCGCTCGCGTCGGCGAGCACGTCGCCGAGGTCGCTCGACACGAGCTGCAGATCCGCGTCGCCGCCCGACGCGGCACCGTCACCGTCGCTCTCGTCGTCGCCGCAGGCGGCGAGGAACAGCGACGAGACGACGGCCACGGAGGCGAGCACACGAGCGGCGGGGCGACGTGTGCGGGACGAGACGTGGCGGGCGGGGTGGGCGGCGCGGTGGACGGCGGTGAGGCTTCGGCGTGTGGTCATGGTGGTGTCTACGTCCGCCGCGCCCGATCGGTTCACCCGTCGGTTCGATCGACCGGTCGGGCCACGCCGCCGAGCACGGTGCCCCACACGCCGATGTCGCGCAGCGCCATCGGGTCGACGCCGAGTGGGTCGTCGTCGAGCACCGTGAAGTCGGCGTACTTGCCACACTCGATGCTGCCCATCAGGTGGTCGAGGTGCAGCTGGTAGGCGCTGCCCTGGGTGACCGCCCACAACGCCTGGTACGGGGTGATCTTCTCGTGCTCGCCCAGCACCCGCCCGCTCGGCGTGAGCCGGTTGACCGCGCACCACATCAGGTGCAGCGGCCCGAGCGGGGTGACGCTCGCGTCGCTGTGCAGCGAGTAGGGCACGCCGAGTCGTTCGGCGGTACCGCAGGGTTCGAGCCGGTTCGCCCGCTCGGGGCCGACGGTCTGCTCGTAGTGCACGTCGCCCCAGTACCAGAGGTGGTTGGCGAAGATGTTGACGCACATGCCGAGGTTCTTCGCCCGGCGCAGCTGCGCCTCGGTGGTGAGCTGACTGTGCTGGATCGTGTGGCGGTGATCGAGCCAGGGGTCTTCGCGCACCAGCTGCTCGACGGTGTCGAGCCACAGGTCGATCGTGGCGGTGCCGTTGCAGTGCACGTGCACCGGGATGCTCGCCCGGTGGTACGGCCGCACCCAGTCGACGAATTGCTCGGGCACCGTGAGCAGCTGGCCGTGATCGGTGCCGGTGTAGTACCCCGGCCAGTTCATCATCGCGGTCCACCCCTGGATCGAGCCGTCGATCACGAACTTCACGCCGGGGAAGCGGAGCTTGTCGGTGCTGTGCCGATCGCGGAGCGCGACGAGCGCGGCGGCGGCCGCATCGTGGTCGCCGTCGCCGCCCGGGGGGACGCCGAGGTTGTGGATGGTGACGCGGACGGGGAACGACGGGTCGTTCACGAGCCGCGACCAGGTGTCGACGGCGGCCGGCCGCTGCAGGAGTTGGCCGCCGAGCTCGCCGACGCTGGTGAGCCCGGCGCGCAGCGCGAGGCGGCCGAAGTCGAGGATCGTCGAGTCGGCGGAGGCGGCGCGCATGATCGGCGCGAGCGCGCTGGCGACGAGCGCGATCGCGGGGAGCTCGTGCAGCTCGCCGGTGGGTTCACCGTCGGCGTCGCGGACCACGCCGGTCGCGACGGTGTGGCGGTCGATGCCGTGCCGGGCGAGCATCGCCGAGTTCACCGTGGCGACGTGCATGCTCGCGTGGAACACGAAGATCGGCCGCGTGGTCGAGACGGTGTCGAGGTGGTGCCGGTCGAGGCGCACGCCGGGCAGGTGCACCGGGTCGAAGCCGAGCGACACGAGCGGCTCGGGCGGCGCGTGCGGGTCGTCCGCCGCAGCGGTCATCTCGGCGTCGACGCGCCGCAGGTCGGCGAGCAGCTCGTCGAGCGTGGCGACGCCCGGCATGAAGCGGCCGTCGGCGGCGTGGCGCCCGAACCGGCCGTGGTACGGGAACGACCCCGACAAGCCCTCGAACACGTGCGAGTGCACGTCGATCATCCCCGGCACGAGCACGTGATCGCGGAACGTGTCGTCGAGCTCGGATGGACCCCAGCCACGCACCTCGTCGAGCGTGCCGGCGCCGAGCACGCGCCCGTCGCGCACCGCGACGTGGGTGGCGGACGGGTTCGACGGGTTCATGGTGACGACCCGGCGTGCGGCGAAGATGCGGATGTCGGTCACGGGTGCTCCTGGTGGTGTCGCTCGATCCCCGGCTCGGCGAGCGTGGCGCCGAGTGCGTCGGCGAGCGTACGCCCCGCCGCGGCAACGGCCGGACCCGACAGGCCGATCACCACCAGCTGCACCGGGGGCGAGTCCGGATCGCGGTCGAACGGCACGATCCTCATGCGCGCGCCGACACGTTGCACCAGCACCCGCGTGCCGTCGGGGTCGGTGAGCTCGACGAAGCCCTTCACCCGCACCACGCCGTCCGGCAGTGCCGCGAGCGCATCGTCGAGCGCGCGGCGCATCACGGCGGTCCTGCCCGTGATGGTGACCGTGGCGTGGTCGACGTGTGCCTCGGCGCGAGGTGCCTCGCGTGTGGCCGACCTCGGCGCCGTGCCGAGCAGCAGCGCCAGCGGGACCACGGCCTCGACCGCCGCCACGATCGGTACACCGTCCGCCTGGGTGCGCGCCCAGTCGCACACCCGCTCGAGGGTGGCGGGGTCGACGAGGTCGGCCTTGTTGAGCACGACCAGGTCGGCGCCGGCGAGCTGGCGACGCACGTGCGCACCGACGAGCGCGTCGTCGGCGCGGCGGCGCACCGTCTCGGCGTCGGCGAGCACGACCACGGCGTCGAGTCCGAATCCGGGCAGGTGGGCGTACTGCGCGACGGCGGCGGGGTCGGCCACGCCGCTGGCCTCCACCACGAGTCGATCGGGGCGCGGGTCGAATTCGGCGACACGCGTCATCGCCTCGACGAACCCGCCCGCCAGCGAGCAGCAGACGCAGCCGTTCGCGAGCCGGATCGTGTCGCCGTCGCTCGACGCGATCAGCGACGCGTCGATCGACACCGAGCCGAAGTCGTTCACGAGCACGGCGATCCGCTCGCCGGTCGCCCCGGCGAGGAGACGATTGACGAGTGTGGTCTTGCCCGCGCCGAGGTAGCCGCCGATCACCGTCACCGGGATCGGGGCGCTGCTCATCGTGCTACTTCAGCCAGGCGGGCCGCGAAGCCTCGTAGGCGTCGATCGCGTCGGCGTGGCCCAGGGTGATGCCGACGTCGTCGAGGCCGTTCAGGAACCGGTGCTGCGTGGCCGGGTCCATCGGGAACGTCGCCGAGATGCCGGCGGCCGGCACCTCGACGGTGAGCCGCTCCATGTCGACCACGATCTCGGTCTGCGGGTCGGCCTCGATCGCGTCCCAGATCGCCGTGACCACGTCGTCGGGCACCACCACCGGCACGAGGCCGTTCTTGGTGCAGTTGTTGCGGAAGATGTCGCTGAAGCTGGGCGCGATCACGGCGTCGAAGCCACCTTGCTGGATCGCCCACACCGCGTGCTCGCGTGACGAGCCGACGCCGAACGCCGGCCCGGCCACGAGGATCGAGGCGCCGGCGTACCGCTCGTCGTTGAGGACGAAGTCGCGGTCGTCGCGCCAGGTGGAGAACAGACCCTTCTCGAAGCCGGTGCGCTCGACGCGCTTCAGCCACTCGGCAGGGATGATCTGGTCGGTGTCGACGTCGCTGCGCTTCAGCGGCACCCCCCGACCGGCGACGATCTGCACGGCTTTCACGACAGGACCTCACTTCCTGCCGGGGGCAGATCGTCGGGGGTGGCGAAGTGGCCGGCCACCGCGGTGGCGGCGGCGACGGCGGGGCTCACCAGATGGGTGCGGCCGCCGCGACCCTGGCGGCCCTCGAAGTTGCGGTTGCTGGTGCTGGCCGCTCGCTCGCCGGGGGCGAGCTTGTCGGGGTTCATCGCGAGGCACATGCTGCAGCCGGGCTCGCGCCAGTCGGCCCCGGCGGCCCGGAAGATCTCGGGCAACCCCTCGGCGATCGCCTGCGCCTTCACCGCGTGACTGCCCGGCACGACCATCACCCGCGGCACGGTGACCGTGCGGCCCTGCATCACCGCAGCCGCGAGGCGCAGGTCCTCGATGCGGCTGTTGGTGCAGCTGCCGATGAACACGGTGTCGACGCGCACGTCGCGGATCTTCGTGCCCGCCTCGAGACCCATGTACTCGAGCGCTCGGGCCACGGTCTCGCGGGTGGTGGGGTCGTCGAAGCCGTCGGGCGAAGGGATCTCGCCGTCGATGCTGGTGACCTGACCGGGGTTGGTGCCCCAGCTCACCTGCGGGCGGATGTGGGCCGCGTCGATCACGACCTCGGTGTCCCACACGGCGCCCTCGTCGGTGACGAGCGTGCGCCAGTCGGCGACCGCAGCCTCCCAGTCGGCGCCCTGCGGCGCGTTGGCCCGGCCCCTCAGGTAGTCGAAGGTGGTGTCGTCGGGGGCGATCAGCCCGGCTTTGGCGCCGGCCTCGATGCTCATGTTGCACACGGTCATGCGGCCCTCCATCGACAGCGACCGGATCGCCGAGCCACGGTACTCGATCACGTGGCCGATGCCGCCGCCCGTGCCGATCGTGCCGATGATGTGCAGGATCACGTCCTTGGCGGTGACGCCCGGGGCGAGCTCGCCCTCGACGGTGACGGCCATCCACTTCGGGCGGCTCTGCGGCAGCGTCTGGGTGGCGAGCACGTGCTCCACCTCGCTGGTGCCGATGCCGAACGCCAGCGCACCGAACGCGCCGTGGGTGGCGGTGTGGCTGTCGCCGCACACCACGGTCATGCCCGGCAGCGTGCGACCCTGCTCGGGTGCGATGACGTGGACGATGCCTTGACCGGGATCACCCATCGGGAAGTTCACGATGCCGAACTCGGCGGTGTTCTCGCGGAGCACCTCCACCTGGCGAGCCGAGATCGGATCGGCGATCGGCTGGTCGATGTCGGCCGTCGGCACGTTGTGGTCCTCGGTCGCGACGGTGAGGTCGGGCCGGCGGACTCCGCGCCCGCTGAGACGCAACCCGTCGAAGGCCTGCGGGCTGGTCACCTCGTGGACGAGGTGGAGGTCGATGTAGAGCAGGTCGGGCTCGCCCTCGGCACGGTGCACCACGTGGCGGTCCCACACCTTCTGCGGCAGCGTCTGCGGCGCCGCGTGCGGGGAAGCGTTCGTCATCCGGACTCCTCTGATCGATGCTGATCGATGCTGATCGATGGTTGCCGGGATCTCATCATGTGGGATAGCGTTCCCGGGCATGGACAGTGTAAGCGGCGTCGGGGTGATCGACAAGGCCGCGCTGGTGCTGCGCGCCGTGCGGGCCCGCCCACTCGATCTCGCCGAGCTGCAGGCGGCAACCGGTTTGCCGCGGGCGACGGCGCACCGGTTGGTCGTCGCGCTCGAGACCCATCACCTCGTCCGTCGCGACGGGCAGGGTCGCTTCTGCCTCGGCTTCGAGCTCGTCGCGCTCGGCCGCGCCGCGGCCGAGCAGTTCGGTCTCGGCGAGGTGGCGATGCCGGCGATGCAGGCCTTGCTGCAGGCGTCCGGGGAGAGCGTGCAGCTGTACGTGCGCGAGGACGAGGCGCGGCGGTGTGTGGTGTCGCTGCAGTCGCCGCACGCGCTGCGGTGGATCGTCCCCGAGGGCAGCCTGCTGCCACTCGGCGTCGGCTCGGCCGGGCGTGTGCTCGGCGGCGAGCCGGTCGGGCCGGGTGGCTGGATCGACAGCGTCGAGCAGCGCGAGCCCGGCGTCGCCTCCGTCAGCGCGCCCGTGCTCGACCGAGCGGGTCGTGTCATCGCCGCGATCAGCGTGAGCGGGCCCGTGGAGCGGCTCAGCCGTGAGCCCGGCGCGCGGCACGGTGCGGCCGTGGCCGCGGCCGGGGTGCAGATCGGCGACGCCGTCCGCGCCGCGTTGCACTGAGGATGGTCCGCGTGCCGGATCGTGAATCCGTGAACAACGTGGCGGGTCGGCGCGCGGCGATGCGTAGCCTGGCCCCGTGACCAGCCCCCGTACCTCCGACGTCGCCACGGAACTCCCGACCGACTGGGTCGAGCAGGTCCGGCACCTCGCCCGCGAGCGCGACGCCGTGATCCTCGCCCACAACTACCAGCTGCCCGAGATCCAGGATCTCGCCGATCACGTCGGCGACTCGCTGGCGCTGTCGCGTGTGGCGGCCACCGTCGACGCGTCGACGATCGTGTTCTGCGGCGTGCACTTCATGGCCGAGACGGCGAAGATCCTGAGTTTCGACAAGACGGTGCTGATCCCCGACGAGCGCGCGGGCTGCAGCCTCGCCGACACGATCACCGCCGAGCAGTTGCGTGCCTGGAAGGCCGAGCACCCGGGGGCGGTCGTCGTCAGCTACGTCAACACGACGGCGGCCGTGAAGGCCGAGACCGACATCTGCTGCACCTCGTCGAACGCCGTCGACGTCGTGGCATCGATCCCGGCCGACACCGAGATCCTGTTCTGCCCCGACCAGTTCCTCGGCGCCCACGTGCAGCGCCTCACCGGCCGCGACAACATGCACATCTGGATGGGTGAGTGCCATGTGCACGCAGGCATCAACGGCGCCGACCTGCGCGCCCGCGTGGAGGCCGAGCCCGATGCCGAGCTCTTCATCCACCCCGAGTGCGGCTGCGCCACCAGTGCGCTGTACCTCGCGTCGAGCGGGGTCGTGCCGGCCGAGCGGACCAAGATCCTGTCCACGTCGGGCATGGTGACCGCTGCCGAGCAGACCACCGCGAGCAAGGTGCTGGTCGCCACCGAGACCGGCATGCTCCACCAGCTCACCAAGGCGAACCCGCTGGTGATCTTCGAGCCGATCAACCGGGCCGCGGTGTGCAAGTACATGAAGATGATCACTCCCGCCAAGTTGCTGCGCTCGTTGCAGACCATGTCGGACGAGGTGACCGTGCCCGCCGATGTGGCCGAGCGCGCTCGTCGCAGCGTCGAACGGATGATCGCGATCGGCACGCCGAGCCGCACCGCCGAGTGACCCGAGCCGCTGCGTGGACACCAACCCGCTCCCGCGCCGCCTCGCCGCGCCGCCGGCCACGTGGACGCGCGACGTCGACGTCGTCGTGCTCGGTTCTGGTGCCGCCGGTCTCTCGGCCGCGCTTGCCGCGCGCCCGGTTCGCACGGCGCTGATCGTCACCAAGGACACGCTCGACGCGGGGAGCACCGCGTGGGCGCAGGGTGGGCTCGCCGGTGTGCTCGACCCGAGCGACTCGCTCGAGAACCATGTGCACGACACGCTCGTGGCCGGCGCCGGCCTGTGCGACGAGCAGAACGTGCGCACCCTGGTGGCGGAGGCGCCGAAGGCGCTGCGGTACCTGATGCGGCTCGGCGCAGCATTCGATCCGTCGCACGAGGGTGGTGGTCCGGCGCTCACGCGTGAGGGTGGGCACAGCCACAACCGCATCGTCCACTCCGGCGGCGACCAGAGCGGCGCCGAAGTGCAGCGCACCCTCGACGAGAACGCGGTCGCGGCCGGCGTGGAGGTGATGGACCGGGCGTTCGCGCTCGACCTGTTGGTCGGTGTGAACTCGGCGGGCGAGCGGCAGGTGGCCGGCGTGCGCATCGCCCACATCGACGACGACGGCGACGTCGTGTCGGTCGGGGTGGTGACCGCTCGCGCCGTGGTGCTCGCCACCGGGGGCTACGGCCAGGTGTTCGCCAGTACGTCCAACCCGCCGGCCGTGACCGGCGACGGCCTCGCCCTCGCGCTCCGCGCCGGGCTGCCCGCTCGGGACGTCGAGTTCGTCCAGTTCCACCCGACGGTGCTGTGGCGCGGGCCCGACGCAGAGGGACAGCAGGCACTCATCAGCGAAGCCGTCCGCGGCGAGGGCGCGATCCTGTACGACGCAGCGGGCGAACGGGTGATGCAGGGCGTGCACCCGCAGGAGGACCTCGCTCCCCGCGACATCGTGGCGAGCAACATCAGCCGCCGGATGGCGCTGGCACCGGCCGGCGTGGACGACCACGTGTACCTCGACGCCACACACATGGGTGAGCGATTCCACACCCGATTCCCGTCGATCACCGCCGCCTGCCGCGAGGTCGGCATCGATCCCGCTCGGGACCGCATCCCCGTGGCACCCGCCGCGCACTACGTGTGCGGTGGTGTCGTGGCGGGGATCGACGGACGGACGGAACTCCCCGGCCTGTTCGCCGTGGGCGAGGTGGCCTGCACCGGCGTGCACGGTGCGAACCGCCTCGCGAGCAACAGCCTCACCGAAGGCGTGGTCGCCGGCACCCGCGTCGGTCGCGACCTCGCGTGGGAGTTGCCCGAGGACGTGTCGTGGGTGGAGGACGACCCGGACGCCTCGTGCTGCGTCGTCGACCCGGGCCGCCGGGCAGCGATCCGCACGGTGATGTCGCGCCACGTCGGCGTGCTCCGGACGCCTGCGGGACTCGCCGCCGCGGCGGTCTCGCTCGACGAGGTGCCGGTCGACCATCGACACGTCACGCGAGCGGCCTGGGAGGCCACCAACCTGCTCACCGTCGCCCGGGCCGTGGTGGCTGCGGCGGCAACCCGCACCGAGAGCCGCGGCTGCCACCGTCGTACCGACCACACCGAACCCCGCGCCGAGTGGGTGCGCCACCTCGACGTCCGTCTGCTCGGACGCGGTGACGGCCCGATCGACGCCCACGGTGAGGCGATGCTCGCCGACGTGGCCGTGCTCGACGCGCCGTCGACGCCGCGATGACCCGCCCACCCGTCCGTCCCACCGTCCGTTCCCCTGCCTGTCCCGCACCCTCAGGAGGCCGCCGATGTTCGTGTTCCATCCCCTGTCCGACGACGTCCGCCACCACCTGATCGCCGGTGGCCTCGATCCCGACGCCGTGGCGGCGCTGGTTCGGGGTGCGATCGCGGAGGATCTCGCCGGGGGCATCGACGTCACGTCGACCGCCACCGTGCCCGCCGATCAGCGCAGCGTCGGCGAGTTCGGTGCACGCTCGACCGGTGTGGTGTCGGGCCTCGCCGTCGCCGCGGCGGTGATCGACACGGTGTGCGGCGCGGCGTCGAGCGACGTCGAGTTCCTCGTGGCCGACGGTGCTCGTGTGCAGGCAGGCACGGTGGTGGCTCGCGTCGAGGCGCCGACGCGGCTGCTGCTCACCGCCGAGCGCACCGCCCTCAACCTGCTGTGCCACATGAGTGGCGTCGCCACGCTCACACGACGGTGGGCCGATGCGCTGACGGGCACCTCGGCGGTGGTGCGCGACACCCGCAAGACCCTGCCCGGTCTGCGAGCCCTGCAGAAGTATGCGGTGCGTTGCGGTGGCGGGCAGAACCACCGGATGGCGCTGTCGGATGCGGCGCTCGTGAAGGACAACCACGTGCTCGCCGCGGGTGGTGTGGCCGAGGCCTTCGCCGCTGTGCGGAGCCTGGCTGCGTCGATCCCCGTGGAGATCGAGGTCGACTCGCTCGACGGGTTGCGGGAAGCGATCGATGCCGGTGCCGACGTCGTGTTGCTCGACAACTTCACGCCCGAGCAGATGGAGGAGGCCGTCGCCATCCGCGACGAGGTCCGTCGCGAGGTGATCCTCGAAGCGAGCGGCGGGCTCACCCTGCAGACCGCACGACGGGTGGGCGAGACCGGTGTCGACTACATCGCCGTGGGCGAGCTCACCCATTCGGTGACGGTGTTCGACATCGGCCTCGACCTGCGATCGGTGTCCTGACGGCTCAGAACGCGGCGATCAGGTCGATCACCAGCACGAGGTCGACGTCGGCCGGGATGCCGAGGCCCTCGTTGCCGACCGAGCCGAACGCATCGACCGCAGGGATCGCCATCTGTCGACGCCCGCCGACCTTCATGCCGACCATGCCGTCGATCAGGCCGGGCAACGCGCCGTCCTCCACGAAGGTGATGCCCTGCGGCTGACCGGTCTCCCAGCTCGACGCCACCTGTTCGCCGGTGTCGCCCCGGTAGGCGATCAGGTGCACGTAGGCCGACTCGCCGAGCTGCAACTCGGCGCCGTCGCCCTCGACGAGATCGGTGACGAACAGCTCGTCGCAGTTGCCCGACCCCGCCACCTCGACCGCCGGTTCGTCGGTCGGGTCGGTCGCGGCGATCACGGCGACGACGTCGACCACGAAGCTGAGCGCGTCACCGGGTTGGATGACGTCGCCCTGCGGTGTGTCGCCGTAGGCGAGCTCGGCGGGGATGTCGAGCTGGCGGCGAGCACCGGCCTTCGCACCGACCAGGCCCTCGTCCCAGCCCTGGATCACCATGCCCGCGCCGAGGGTGACCGGGAAGGTCGATCCGCGGTCGTAGCTGTTGTCGAACTCGGTGCCGTCCTCGCTGCGCACGCCGACGTAGTGGACGACGACCGTGTCGCCCACCACCGCCTCGTCGCCCTCGCCCTCCACCAGGTCGGTCACCTCGAGCTCGGTGACGTCACCGTCGGGGATCTCGACCTCGGGCTTGTCGGGCACCTCCGGTGCCGCCGGTTCGCCCAGCTCGGCCGAGGTGTCGACCGTGCGGTCGTACACGTCGGCGCGTGAGCACTCGGCGGCGGCGTCGCCCGAGCCCGACGAGCCGGCCGTCTCACCGCTGTCGGTCGTGCCCGACCCGGCGATGGTGGTGGCGGCGCTGCCCTCCTCGGCGGCGTCGTCACCGCACGCGGCGGCGAGCAGGGACAGCACGACGACGGCGGGCGCGGCGCGGCGGAGCGAGGGACGGCGGGGGGAACGCATCGGGCCGACGCTATCGGGCGGGCGCCTGCCGCAGGGGTCGCCCGTCGCCGGGATCGTGCACGGCATCACCGTCTCGGGTAGAACGGCCGCTCATGTGGTCGATGCTGCGCAGCAATCGCGACATCCGGGCGTTGTTCGTGGCGCAGGTCGTGTCGTTCATGGGCGACTGGTTCGCCTACGTGGCGTTCGTCGGCCTCGTGCAGGACCTCACCGACGCCCCGATCCTCGTGACGCTCGTGTACGTCGCGCAGGCACTCCCGGCGTTCCTCATGTCGCCGATCGCCGGGCCGGCAGCGGACCGGTTCGACCGGCGGACGATCATCCGCACGGTGTCGGCAGGGCAGGCGGTCGCCGCCGCCGGCCTGCTGCTCGTGGGATCTGCCGGCCAGCTGTGGATCGGGTTCGTCTGCCTGTGCGCGATCTCGGCGCTCGGCTCGTTCGTCGGCCCGGCCTCGCAAGCGGGGCTCCCGAACCTGGTGCGCTCCCCGGACGAGCTCACCAAGGCCAGCTTGCTGTTCGGATCGTTGTGGGGTGCGATGCTCGCCGTCGGAGCTGCCGTGGGTGGTCTGGTGGCGAGCTGGTTCGGACGCGACGTGGCGTTCGCCGCGAACGCGATCTCGTTCGTCGTGGCTGCAGCGATCGTGTCGCTGATCCGTCGGCCGATGCAGCTGGCCACCGATCACCTTGGCGACCGACCGCGGATGCGGCCCGTCGCCGACATGGGCGAGGCGTTCACCGTCGCCCGCCGCGACCCCGTCCTGCTGTCATTGCTCGCGTCGAAGGCCACGTTCGCGATGGGAGCGGGGATCGTCGGTCTGCTCGCCGTGCTCGCGACCGACGAGCTGAACGGCGGCGATGGTGCCACCGGCCTGCTCGTGGCGGCTCGTGGCGTGGGCGTGGCGCTCGGGCCGATCGTCGCCGCCCGCCTCGTCGGACCGTCCCTCGCGAGAGTGCTCACCCTGTGCGGCGGTGCCGGGCTGTCGTTCGGGGTGTGCTATCTCGGGCTGAGTGTCGCACCGGCGCTCGCGTTCGCCGTGGCGCTCGCGTTCTTCGCCCACCTGGGCGGCGGTGCACAGTGGACGCTCAGCACGTACGGCCTGCAGCGGCGAGCGCCCGATCATCTGCGCGGTCGGATCCTCGCCGGCGACTTCGGCATCGTCACCCTCATCATCACCTTGAGCAATCTCGCCGCAGGCGCTCTGGCCGGTGCCGTGGGCGCTCGTGCGGCGATCGCCGTGTTCGCGCTGCTCGCGGTGGCGGCCAGCACCGTGTACCTGTTCGCCACCCGTTCGGTGCGTGCCCGCCTGGTCAGCGAGGAGTCGGTGCCGGCGGTCGCCCCCGCGAGCTGACGGCACGCAGCCACGGTTGTTCGGCCTCGGCCATCGGCGTGCTCGGCGGTCCCTGCACGAACGGCCACAGCTCTTCGGCCATGCGCCGGTAGTTGCCCGTGGCGCGCAACTCGCCGAGCAACGCGTAGAGACCCAGGTTGATCCGCTGGATGAACACGAACGCCTTCGGCACGGTTGCGTACTGCGAGATCGGGCTCGTCCGGTCGAAGGTGTGGCGGACGATGCGGCTCGCGTACTCGCCCGACCAGGTGACGATCCGGTCCTCTCGGACGCTCTCGTAGAACTGGCTGAAGTACTCGCCCACCTCGGGATCGGGCACGGGTGCGCCGGGCCGCAGCATGCCCGCCCGTTCGAGGATCGTCCGGAACGCGCTCACGTCGTGTTCGTAGGCGGCGGTGCGTACCATCGAGACGAAGGTGTGCATCTCGTCGTCGGAGAACTGCTTCACCAGGCCGTAGTCGAAGAACGTCACCTTGCCGTCGCCGTGGAACAGGTAGTTGCCCGGATGCGGGTCGCCGTTGAACAGGTGCATGCCGTACAGGCTGCGGAACACGAACCGGAACAGGGTCTCGCCGATCTGGTCGCGCTGCTGCTGATCCCAGGTGAGCGCCTCGCTCCAGGTGTGGCCGGTGACGAGCTCGGTGGTGAGCACCCGCCGCGTGCTCAGCGTGGGCAGCACCTCCGGGACGTGGATGAACGGGTGGCCGCGGTAGTGGTCGGCGAAGACCGTCTGATTCCGGGCCTCGAGCGAGTAGTCGAGCTCGTCGGAGATGCGGGCCTTGATCTCGGCCACCATCTCGTCGGGGTCGAGGCCGCCGAACCCCTGCTTCAGGATCGCGCCGAACAGGTCGGCGTTGCGCAGGTCGGCGGCGATCGCCTGGTCGACACCGGGGTACTGCACCTTCACCGCGACCGCCCGTTCGAGCCCGGTCTGCTGGTCGACCACCACGGCCCGGTGCACCTGACCGATGCTCGCCGACGCGAGCGGCTGCGGGTCCCACTCGACGAAGAGGCGGTCGGGTTCGCACCCAAGCTCGCGCTCGATCACCTCGGCGGCGAGGTCACTGCTCATCGGCGGCGCGTTCGACTGCAGCTGGGCGAGTGCCTCCCGCAGTGGGCCGGGCAGGCCTTCGTCGACGTAGCTCGCCATCTGACCGAGCTTCATCAGCGCGCCCTTCATGTTGCCGAGGCGCTCGCTGATCGCCTCTGCGGTCTTCAGCTCGCGCTCGGCGTCGAGTTCGATGCGTCGCTCGGCGTCGGCGAACACCTTGCGCGCGGCCGTCGAGGCGTAGGTGCCGCCGACCTTCAACCCGAGCGACGCGAGATCGACGTTGCGCTGCAGCCGGACGTCGTGGCGATGGCGTGCCCAGAGCGCGCCTGCAAGGGTGCCGGCGCCGAGCAGCAGCCAGGTGGCGCGCCGCGTGAGCGCGTGTGCGAGGGCCCGAGGGATCACGGCGACAGGATGCCCACGAACGCGCCGATCGACCACTCGTGCCGTGTGCCATCCGGCGCAGCGGGGTACGCGCGCGGCGCGATCCGGACGAAGCCGGGCCGCACCCCGCCGTCACAGGAGGCCACCGTGTCGAACGCCCTCGCCATGCTCAACAGCACCACCCAGCCGACCGGATTCGCGGCGGACGACCTCGCCGCGTGCATCGCGGCGCTGCAGGACTGCGCGCAGACGTGCACGGCCTGCGCCGACGCGTGCCTCGCCGAGACCGACCTCGACGCGCTGCTCGACTGCATCACCCTCGATCTCAACTGTGCGGACATCTGCGTGGCCACGTCGGCCGTGCTGTCGCGACAGACGCGGTATCGCGGCTCGGTGACCGAGGCGTTGCTGGCTGCTTGCCGAACCGCGTGCGCGGCGTGCGCCGAGACCTGTGAGCGTCACGCCGGTGTGCACGACCACTGCCGCATCTGTGCCGACGCGTGTCGTCGCTGCGAATCGACCTGCGCTGCGCTGCTCGGCGTCCGCTGAGTCGACCGCGCCGGTGCTGCCGGCGCAGCGACACGGCGCTCAGGCCGGCGCGGCGTCGGGTTCGGCGGACACGGACCGGGTCGCACGGTGTTCGTCGTCGCGTTCCACCACGCTGTGGATCGCGCGCACCAGCGTGGGCACGAAGCGGTCGGCGTCGACCACGACGGCGTCGTGGTCGCCGTCCACCCGGAACGCCTCGGCGTCGTGGATCGCCTCGAACAGCCGCACCTGGCGGCGAACGGGGACCACGCGGTCGCGCATCGTGATCACGACCGAGGTGGGCACGTCCACCTCACCGAGCCACGGGCGCGACGAGAACGACCCGATCGCCCGGCCCGCTTCGAGCACCATCCGCCAGTCGTGGATGCTGGCCTCCTGCACGGCCCAGGGCTCCCACTGCTCGGTCTTGCGTTGGAGGTAGAGCTGCGCGGTCAGCCACCGTCGGGCTTGCAGCGGGGTGAGCCTCGCGACCGCGGCCAGACCGGACAGGCCGAGGAAGCTCATCCGCTCCTCCCGGCTGGTGACGAAGTAGCCCGAGGTCGCGCACAACACGAGACCGGTCACGCGCTCGGGGTGTTGCCGCCAGACCAGTTGAGCGATCGGTCCGCCCATCGAGTACCCGATCGGCACGAAGCGTTCGATGCCGAGCACGTCGCACACGGCGACCGCGTCGTCGGCACAGTCCTCGAGACGGAACGCCTTCTTCGAGCGGATGCCACGGCCGTGGCCGCGATGGTCGAGGGCGATCACCCGGTAGTGGCGCGCCAGCGGCTCGTACGCCGTGAACCAGTTGAGGTCGGCGGTGGCGGTCCAGCCGTGCAACAGCACCACGGCGGGCGCGCCGGGTGGACCGGCGAGCTGGCGGACGAAGGTGGTGCCGCGACCGGGCAACTCCATCGCAGCACCGGGCGGCAGCTGTGGTGAGGGGACCCCGCCCCCGTCGCGGATCGGCACGATCGCTCCGGTCGACCGTTCAGGCGTGCTCGACCTCGAGCACCTTCACCTTGAGCACGCCGTGGGGTGCCTCGTACTCGACCCAGTCGCCGGGGCCGCGGCCGATCAGCGCCGACCCGAGTGGCGACTGTGGGCTCATCACGTCGAGGGCGTCGGTCTTCTCCTCGGGGTGGCCGATGAGGTACCGCTCGGCCATGTCGTCGTCGTCGCCCTCGTAGACGATCGTGACGATCGTGCCGGGGCCGATCGTCTCGTCGTCACCGGCTTCGATGATCTCGTGGTTGATCGGGTCGAGCAGGTGCTCGAGGTGGCGGATGCGGCCCTCCATGTGGCCCTGCTCGTCCTTCGCCGCGTGGTAGTCGCCGTTCTCGCTGAGGTCGCCCAGCAGGCGCGCCGTCTCGATCTTGTCGGCGACCTCGATGCGCCCCCGCGTCGTGAGGTCCTCGTACTCAGCCTTCAGCCGTTCGAACGCCGAGCGAGAGAGGTGGTGCTTCGCCATAGACGAGCGAGTCTACCGACGCGCCGCCGACCCCGACCGGACGGCGACCCGGTACGCGGCCGGGGTCATGCCGGTCGCGCGGCGGAACTGGCGGGTGAACGAGCTCTGGTCGTAGTAGCCGCACTCGGTCGCGATCGTGGCGATCGGCAGCTCGCCCTCGTCGAGTCGCCGCATCGCCTCGTCGAGCCGGGCACGCAGGAGCAACTGCTTCGGTGACAGGCCGATCGCGCGGCGCAGCGCTCGGTCCAGACGCGGCAGCGACATCCCGGCCGCGTCGGCCAGCTCCGACACCCGGACCGGCTCGGTGAAACGCCGGCGGGCGAGGTCGACCGCTGCCTGCAGCCGCTGGTGTCGGTCGTCCGTCCCGGTCGTGGTGCGCAGGTCGTAGGACACCGATGCGATCCCGATCGGCATCCCCTCGCCGTCGACGAGGCGCGTCTTGGTGGTGACGTACCAGCCGCGCGAGCCGTCCGGCCGCAGGATCAGCTCGAGTTCGTTGCGCAGCGCCTCACCCGTCGCGAGCACCCGTCGATCCTGGTGCTCGTACGAGTCGGCGAGGTCGGTGGGGAACAGATCGCCGGCACGGCGGCCGAGCACCCCGGCGACGCTGCGGCCGGCGCGCTCGGCGAAGGCCCGGTTGACGGCGAGGTAGCGGCCGTCGGTGTCCTTCACGCAGAACATCGTGTGCGGCACAGCGGCGAAGACGTCGTTGAGCGCAGCGACCACCGGATGCACGGCCACATGCTCGCACGGTCGAGCGAGGCCGATGGTACGAATCCGGCGGCTGCGGGCATCGGGAACGTGCTCGCCCCGGACACGGTCTCCGGGGTGGAGTGGAGCCATGCCGATGACGATGCGCGACACCTCCTCCCGACCCGATCACGGCCGGGCGGCCACGCCCGGGACCGGCGACCACGTGACCCGGTCGGCGGTGGCCGAGGCGGCATCCCTGCTCGTGGCGTCGCGGGCGGACACGACGCGACGTGAACGACGTCGCCAGGCGCGGCTCGCCCGGATCGTCCACGACGACGCGGCGCGCGAGCTCACCTTCGCGCTCACCGACGAGGTGTTGCGCATCGACGATCCGCGGCGATCGGCGACGCGCTTCACCGCCGTGGTACGCGATCACGGCGCGGTGCCCGGTCTCGGACACCTCGACCGGATCGCGCTGAGCGTCGGCGCGACGCTGGCGACACGGTTGCCGCACCTGGTGATGCCGCTCGTGCGGCGGCGGGTGCTCGCCGAGGCGGCGGGTGTCGTGCTCCCGGCGGACGATCCGGCGTTCGCTGCCCACGTGCGACGCCGCACGGCGGCGGGGTTCCGGCTCAACGTGAACGTGCTCGGCGAGGCGATCCTCGGCGACGGTGAGGCGGCCGCCCGATCGGCGTTGCTGCGCGAGCGGATCGCGCGATCCGACGTGACGTACGTGTCGCTCAAGATCTCGGCGATCGTCGCGAACCTCGACGTGCTCGCGCTCGAGCACTCGGTCGCGCGTCGCGGCTCGACTGCGCGAGCTGTACCGGTTGGCGGCGTCGACCACGCCACCCACCTTCGTGAACCTCGACATGGAGGAGTACCGCGACCTCCCGCTCACCATCGCAGCGATGCAGCGTGTGCTCGACGAGCCCGAGCTGGCCGGCATCGACGCAGGCGTGGTGCTGCAGGCGTACCTGCCCGATTCGCACGCCGCGTGCGAGGAGCTCTGCGCCTGGGCGCTCGCCCGCCACCGCCGCGCGGGCGGACGTCTGAAGATCCGCGTGGTGAAGGGCGCGAATCTGGCGATGGAGCGCGTCGAGGCCGAGTTGCACGGGTGGCCGCAGGCGCCGTACGCCACGAAGGCGGAGGTCGACGCGAGCTTCGAACGGCTGGTGGAGACCGTGCTCGACGCGCGCTGGGCCGACGCCGTGCGGGTCGGTGTCGCGAGCCACAACCTGTTCGACGTCGCGTGGGCGATGCAGCTGTCAGCGCAGGATCGGATCGACCTCGAGATGCTCGAGGGGATGGCCCCGGCACAGGCTCGGGCGGTGCGCGCCGCCGCCGGCGGCGTGCTGCTCTACGCGCCCGTGGTGCGCACCGACGACCTGCCGTCGAGCATCGCCTATCTCACCCGCCGCCTCGACGAGAACACCTCGCCCGACAACTTCCTCCGTGCGCTGTTCACCCTCGAGCCGGACAGCCCGGCATGGCACGAGCAGCGGGCGCGCTTCGAGCAGGCCAGGTCCGATCGCGCCTCGCTGTCGACCGAGCCACGGCGGAACCAGGACCGGTCGGTGGCACCGGCGCCGGTCGCACTCGACACGCCGTTCCACAACGCGGCCGACACCGACTGGGCGCGAGCCGCGAACCGGCGGTGGATCGCTGCTGCGCTCGCGTCGCCGCCTGCCGTCGACGTGTCGGTGCTCGACACGATCGAGCAGATCGACGCCGTGGTCGAGACGGCACGCTCGTCGTCGTGGCACGACGCCAGCGTCGCCGAACGCCGGCGGCTGCTGCACGCGGCGGCCGACGTGATGGAACGCGAGCGCGGGACGACGCTCGCCCTGATGGCGCACGATGCGGCCAAGACCGTGGCCGAGGGCGACCCCGAGGTGAGCGAGGCGATCGACTTCGCGCGGTGGGCAGCGGTCACGATCCCCGGCGCCGGGGAGGTGCCGCTGCCGGCCGGCGCGTGCTTCGAGCCGCTCGGCACCGTGGTGGTGGCGTCGCCGTGGAACTTCCCGTACGCGATCGCCGCCGGTGGTGTGTGCGCCGCGCTCGCCGCCGGGAACGCGGTGATCCTGAAACCCGCCCCGGAGGTGCGGACCGTGGCGCTGCACCTGGCCCGGCAACTGTGGGCCGCCGGTGTCCCCGTCGATGCGTTGCAGTACGTGGCGTGCCCGGACGA
Organism: Acidimicrobiaceae bacterium; assembly: GCA_020637235.1. GTDB lineage: Bacteria > Actinomycetota > Acidimicrobiia > Acidimicrobiales > Ilumatobacteraceae > VFMC01. The sequence continues at coordinate 163,655 of JACJWG010000003.1, forward strand.
CGAGGTCGGCCGGCGGCTCGTGACCCATCCCGATGTCGACGCAGTGGTGCTCACCGGAGCCCTCGAGACGGCCGAACACTTCCTCGACTGGCGGCCGTCGATGCGGCTGTTCGCGGAGACGAGCGGCAAGAACGCGATCGTGATCACCGGCGCCGCCGACGAGGACCTCGCGATCAAGGACCTCGTGCGGTCGGCGTTCGGGCACGCCGGCCAGAAGTGCTCGGCCGCCAGCCTCGCGATCGTCGAAGCCGCGGTGTACGACGACGAGCGCTTCCGGCGCCGACTGGCCGATGCCGTGCGCAGCGTCCGTGTCGGGCCGTCGACCGATCTCGCGACGATGACCGGTCCGTTGATCGGTGAGCCGTCCGATCGGCTGGAACGGGCGTTGACGGTGCTCGATCCGGGGGAGTCGTGGTTGGTGGAACCGCGCCGGATCGGCGAGCACACGTGGACCCCGGGCGTGCGGATGGGGGTGCGCCCGGGCTCGTGGTTCCACCGGACCGAGTGCTTCGGCCCGGTGCTCGGGTTGATCCGGGCTCGCGATCTCGACCACGCGATCGAGATCCAGAACGACTCGACGCTCGGCCTCACCGGTGGCATCCACTCGCTCGACGAGCACGAGGTGTCCTGATGGCTCGACCGGTGGAGGTCGGCAACGCGTACGTGAACCGGCACATCACCGGCGCGATCGTGCGCCGGCAACCGTTCGGCGGGTGGAAGCGGTCGTCGGTGGGCTGCGGCCCGAAGCCGGGCGGGCCGCACCACGTGTCGGGGTTCGGCCGCTTCGTCGGTGGCACCGACGACGAGGCGAGCTTCCGCGAGACGTGGCGCACCTGGTTCGCCGCCGAGCACGATCCGTCCGCCCTGACGTGCGAGCGCAACGTGCTCCGGTACCGGCCGTTCGGCTGCGTGGCGCTCGTGGGCGACGACGCCTCGGGGCGCGCGGTCGCCGAGACCGCCGCTCGCGTGGCCGGTGTGCGGGTGGTGGACGATCCGCTCGCGCCCGGTGTCGATCGGGTGCGGGTGGCGGGCGCCGTCGCTGCCGACGACCTCGGATCCTGGCGGGCCGCCGGGCTCGACGTCGACCTCGCACCGCCGGTGGCGGTGGCCTGGGAGGAGCTGCGCCACTGGGTGCGCGAGCAGAGTCTCAGCATCACCCGCCACCGGCACGGCCGCCCCCTCCTCTGACCGGAGGTGGGGTCGGGGGCGGGGGGACGGAGTACCTTGCCTGGCCTATGGCACATCGCATCGCAGTGATCGGTGGCGACGGGATCGGTCCCGAGGTCACCACGGAAGCCCTCAAGGTCGTGCGCGCCGCCGGCGTGGCGATCGACACCACCGACTTCGACCTCGGTGGTGCTCGCTACCTCCGCGACGGCGAGGTGCTGTCCGACGCCACGCTCGAGGCGCTGCGCGGCTTCGACGCGATCCTGCTCGGCGCGGTGGGCACGCCCGAGGTGCCCCCGGGCGTCATCGAACGCGGCCTGCTGCTGAAGATGCGCTTCGAGCTCGACCTGTACGTGAACCAGCGGCCGTTCGTCGGCACGGCGCCCGGTCACTCGCAGCCGCACGACTTCGTCGTGATCCGCGAGAACACCGAGGGTCCGTACGTGGGCGAGGGTGGCGTGCTGCGCAAGGGCACGCCGCACGAGGTGGCCACCCAGGGATCGGTCAACACCCGCATGGGCGCCGAGCGCGCGATCCGCTACGCGTTCGAACTGGCGACGCAGCGCGACGGCGCGAAGCACGTCACGCTCGTGCACAAGACCAACGTGCTCACCTTCGCCGGCGACCTGTGGCAGCGGGCGTTCGACGCCGTCGCCGCCGAGTACCCCGGCATCGGCACCGCGTACAACCATGTCGACGCGGCGTGCATCTACTTCGTGCAGGATCCGCACCGCTACGACGTCGTGGTCACCGACAACCTCTTCGGCGACATCCTCACCGACCTCGGCGGCGCGGTCAGCGGCGGCATCGGCCTGGCCTCGAGCGCGAACCTCAACCCGGCCCGCACCGGTCCGAGCATGTTCGAGCCGGTGCACGGCTCGGCGCCCGACATCGTCGGCACCGGCAAGGCCAACCCCACCGCTGCCGTGCTGAGCGCGGCGCTGATGCTCGACTTCCTCGGCGAGTCGGCCGCGGCGGATCGCATCCGCACCGCGTGCGACGAGGCGGGTGCCGGCACCACCACCGAGATCGGCGATCGCATCGCCGCCGCCGTGGCAGGCTGATCCCATGCCGATCACACCCACCCCGAAGATCTGGATGAACGGCGACCTGGTCGACTGGGACCAGGCGCAGGTGCACGTGCTCACCCACACCCTCCACTACGGCATGGGCGTGTTCGAGGGCATCCGCGCGTACGAGACCAAGGACGGCCCGGCGATCTTCCGGCTCACCGAGCACATCGAGCGGCTGTTCCGCAGCGCGCACATCCTCGGCATGGAGATCCCGTACTCCGTCGACGAGATCGTCGCCGCGTCGAAGGCCACCGTCGCGAGCACCGGTCTGCCGAGCTGCTACGTCCGCCCGATCGCGTACTACGGCTACGGCGAGATGGGCCTGAACACCCTGCCGTGCACGGTGGACGTCGCGATCGCCTGCTGGCCCTGGGGCGCGTACCTCGGCGACGATGCGCTCGAGAAGGGCGTGCGGATGAAGATCTCGAGCTGGACCCGCCACGACCACAACACGATGCCGCCGGCGGCCAAGACCGTCGGCAACTACGTGAACAGCTCGCTCGCGAAGGTGGAGGCCCTGAAGGCCGGCTACGACGAGGCGATCATGCTCGCTCCGAACGGCCTGATCGCCGAGTGCACGGGCGAGAACATCTTCGCCTCGCGCCACGGGATCTTCATCACCCCGCCCCTGTCGGCTGGCGCGCTCGAGGGGATCACACAGCACTCGGTGATGACGATCGCTCGCGACCTCGGCTACGACGTGCGCGTCGACAACCTCGCCCGCAGCGACCTGTACGTGGCCGAGGAGATCTTCGTGTGCGGTACGGCGGCCGAGGTGAGCGCGGTCAACTCCGTCGACGACCGCAGCGTGCCGTGTCCCGGCCCGAAGACCCGGGCGATCGCCGAAGCGTACGGCAGGGCCGTCCGCGGCCAGGACCCCCGCTACGCCGCGTGGTGCGAACACGTCGGCTGACGGTGCGCCGTCCGGGCGCGGGTCGTGGAAAAGGAAGACGCCCCACCGGGCGCTGCCGGCCCGGAGGTCGGCGCGCCCAGCAGGGCGTCTCAGGCGGGATGATCCACCACTGGTCGATCACCCGGCGCTAGCCTTCGTCTCGAACCAGTTTCAAACCGCCCGTCGGAGCCTGAGCTCTGGCGGGCGGTTCCCGTTTGCCGGCGTCGCCGCCCCGGTTGCCCGGTGCTGCTGAGCCGACGTGGCCGAGTCGTCCCGGCCGGTCACCCGGCCGGATCTCCCCAGCCTGCCGACGTCGTCGCCCCAGTTGCCTGGCACGCGACGCCGACCACCGCAACACCCGGTCGCCGGTCGCCCGACCATCCGTGTGCTCCGGCTGCCTCCATCACGACCGCCGGTCGCCCGGCGCTCGATCCGTCGGCTGGCGGATCATCCCTGTCGCTCCGACGCCGCTTCGCCTCGTGAACCCGGTTGGTCCCCCTCACGCTCCGTGACCCGTTGGATGGTCGCCCATCCTCGCGTCGCGGTTCGTTCGAGGCCGTTCCTCGGGCTCCGGTGGGCTGCGCTCGCCGGTGCGAGGCACACTCTGCTCTGACTGTTCGTCCTGGTCAAGAGGTATTTTCGAAGTCACAGGGTTATCCACCGGATTCCTCGGTCATCCCCAGGATTTCGCGCTTCGTCCACTGTTCGTCCACATCGTTGTGCACATGTGAACCGGCGCTTCCACTGCGGAGCGTGGTGATCGAGCCGCTGTTCGGCCTGCTGGGTTGACGATCGATGGGCGGGGCGGCACAATCACCCCCATGACGTCGCACCGAGCCGCCCACCGGCCTGCCGGCATCATCATCATTCGATAGCGCACGTGGTGCTCCCACGTGCGCTCACAGCCGCCCCTCGGGGCGGCTGTTGCATTTCTCGGGCTCATCCGTCGCACCCGACATCCACCCCCGCCGGCCACCACCAGACAGGACCCACCCATGAACACGAGTCAGCACCACCTCGCCGACACGGTCGAGGTCTTCGACACCACCTTGCGCGACGGTCTCCAGGTGGAGGGCGTGTCGGCCACGGTGGACGACAAGCTCCGCATCGCCGAACAACTCGACCACCTCGGGGTGCACTTCATCGAAGGCGGCTGGCCGGGCGCCAACCCGAAGGACATCGAGTTCTTCGCCCGTGCCGCCACCGAGCTGCGCCTCGGTACCTCGACGCTGGTGGCCTTCGGCTCGACGCGGCGTCCGAAGGGCAAGGTCGACGACGACGTCACCTTGCGCAACCTGCTCGACGCCGACACCTCGGCCGTGTGCATCGTCGCGAAGAGCTGGGACTACCACGTGCTCGAGGCGTTGCAGACCACCCTCGACGAGGGCGAGGCGATGATCGCCGATTCGGTCGAGTTCCTCACCGGGCACGGCCGGCGGGTGATGGTCGACATGGAGCACTTCTTCGACGGCTACAAGCACAACCCCGAGTTCAGCCTGCGGGCCCTGGAGGCCGCCGTCGTGAAGGGCGCGTCGCACGTGGTGCTCTGCGACACCAACGGTGGGTCGCTGCCCCACGAGGTGGAGCAGATCGTGGCCGACGTGTACCGACACGTGGGCGCCGACGTCACGATCGGTATCCACTGCCACGACGACACCGGCTGTGCCGTCGCCAACTCGATGGCCGCGGTGCGTGCCGGTGCGCGCCATGTGCAGGGCACGCTCAACGGTCTGGGCGAGCGCACCGGCAACTGCAACCTCACCACCGTCATCCCGAACCTGCAGCTGAAGCTCGGGCTCCAGTGTCTGCCGGACGGTCGCCTCGACCGGCTCACCGCCGTGAGCAATCACGTGGCCGAGGTGCTCAACCGTCCACTCAACCCGCAGGCGCCGTACGTGGGCGCGTCGGCGTTCGCGCACAAGGCCGGCCTGCACGTGAGCGCGATCAAGCGGGCGAAGGACGCCTACGAGCACGTCGACCCGGCGCTCGTCGGCAACGGCACGCGCTTCGTCGTGAGCGAGATGGCGGGTCGGGCGACGATCGAGGTGAAGGCGAGCGAGCTCGGCCTCACGATGGACGGGCCGGCCGTCAACCAGGTGATCGACGACCTGAAGCGGCTCGAGCACGAGGGCTACCACTTCGAGGCGGCCGACGCGTCGCTCGAGCTGTTGATGCGTCGGGCGGCCGGCTGGGAGCAGCCGTGGTTCCGCCTCGAGAGCATGCGTGTGATCACCGACGAACTGCCGAACGGCGACTTCACCACCGAGGCCACGGTGAAGGTGTGGGTGGGCGACGAGCGTCACGTGCGCACCGCCGAGGGCAACGGTCCGGTGAACGCGATCGACACCGCGCTGCGTGCCGCCCTGGGCGAGGCCCTCCCGGTGCTGGCGCGGATCCACCTCACCGACTTCAAGGTGCGCATCCTCGACGGGGCCACGGCCACCGGCGCCATCACCCGCGTGCTGCTCGACGCCACCAACGGCGAGCGCACGTGGACCACCATCGGGGTGAGCTCCAACATCATCGAGGCGTCGTGGCGGGCGCTCGAGGAGAGCCTCGTCTACGGCCTGCTGCACTCGGGAGCCTGAGCGCCCTCGGACAAGTGCGGTGGCGGCCACGGCCGTCGGGTAGAAAGTGGCGTATGGCAGCTCCGAAGTTCGCCCCCGTGCCCCCGGTCGAGGACGCCCGTTCGTACTCGTCGCCCGACTACGTGCCCCGTCAGTGGATGCCCGACCGTCCGGCCGAGATCGTCGGCTTCCAGCCGAAGGGCACCCGTCTCGGCTACCAGGGGCCCGATCAGGGCTTCGGGATCAAGATCGCCAACACGTTCCGACCGAAGCTGCAGCTCGCCGCCGGTGAGTCGGCCGACGACGTCGTGAAGGGGTGCCTCGGCATCGGCTTGAAGCGGGCGTCGCTGTTCAGCCGCGCGCCGGTGGTCCACGACTTCACGATCGCGTTCACCGTCTGGGGCTTCCTCGACGCGAACCCGCCCGCCGATCTGGTGGCGATGCGCGCCCCGCTGTTCCGCGGCGCGGCGGGTCACCACGGCTATCACCATCAGCGGCACCTCGCCGACATGGTGCCCGAGTCGACCTTGCGGATGACCCCGCAGCAGGCCGCAGCGGCCTATCCCGGTCGCTGGCGCGACCTGGTGGGCGCCGATCACGCGGCGCACTGACGACGAACGCGCGGGCCGCCGCGCCACACCGGAGGACCGTCCATGACCGACGTGCAGTCCATCACCCTCACCGACGAGCAGCGTGAGTTCCGCGCCGTGCTGCGCCAGTTCGTGGCGGACAAGATCGCCCCGCTCGCCGGCGAGATCGACCGTTCCGGCGAGTACTCGTGGACGACGTTCGAGGCGTTGCAGGCGATGGAACTCACCGCCCTCAGCTACCCGGCCGAGTACGGCGGGTCGGGCGCCTCACTGGTCGACCAGGCGATCGCCGCGGAGGAGCTGGCCCGGGGTTGCACGGCGACGAGTCTGCAGCTCCTGATCTCGAAGCTCGGCATGCTGCCCGTCATCAACTTCGGTTCCGAGTTCCTGAAGTCGACCTACCTGCCGCGCATCTGCAGCGGCGCCAGCCAGTGCAGCTACGGGTTGAGCGAACCCGACGCCGGCAGCGACGTCGCGTCGATGAGCACCAAGGCGGTGCGCGACGGCGACGGCTGGGTGATCGACGGCACCAAGTGCTGGATCACCAACGCCGGCATCAGCGACCTGTACACGATCTTCGCCCGCACCTCGAACGACCGGCACACCGGCATCACCGCGTTCCTCGTCGAGGCCGCGTGGGGCGTGCAGGTGGACAAGCTCGAGCACAAGCTCGGCATCAAGGGCTCGCCCACGGGCGTCATCCGCCTCGACGCCGTGCGGGTGCCCGACACGCACCGCATCGGTGAGGTGGGGCAGGGCTTCGCGATCGCGATGCACACCCTCGACCGCAGCCGGCCGACGATCGGCGCGCAGGCGGTGGGGATCGCACAAGGGGCACTCGACGCGTCGATCGCGTACATGAAGGAGCGCACCACGTTCGGCCGCCCGATCGGCTCGAACCAGGGGTTGCAGTGGATGGCAGCGGATGCGGCGATGAGGGTCGAGGCCGCCCGGCAACTGGTGTATCGGGCGTGTGCGATCGCCGACCAGGGCGATCCCCACGGCGAACTGTCGATGGCGGGCGCGATGGCCAAGTGCTTCGCGAGCGACGTGGCGATGCAGGTGACCACCGACGCCGTGCAGTTCCTCGGCGGCTACGGCTACACCACCGACTTCCCGGTCGAGCGGATGATGCGCGACGCGAAGATCACCCAGATCTACGAAGGCACCAACCAGATCCAGCGCATGGTGATCTCGAAGAAGCTCGGTTTGTGAGGGTCTCGTACCGTTCGATGCCGTTCTTCTCGACAGCTCGGCGCTTGTCGGTGGATGTCGGGTGCGCTCCAGGTCGCTGAGCGAGCAGGAGCGCACCCGACGCCCGACGACATCGGCGCGTGTGGCCGGCGCCGGGGATCCGCGGCTCACGGTGACGCGACCGCCGCGTCATGCCGGCTGAGCAGGTCGTTCGTGTGGTGTGTCACGCCGGCCGGACCCGGGCGGAGCGGTCGCGAGAGCGGCGCGAGCGAGCGTCCGTACAACGGAGCTCGCACGGCGCGGAACCACCCGCCGGCGGGAGGATCTCATGCGAGCGCTCACCACCGAACCGGCGACCACCGATCACGACCCGACCCGACACCTGCCGGCCGCAGGCCGCCCCCGCCACATCGTGATCCGCCGGCGACCGTCGCGTGTCGCCGGGAGCGACGCAGCGCGACCTCTGCAGCTGCGCCGCCCGCGCGCTCGGGCGCCTCGACCACCGGTGCCGACGATCCGGGTGCTCGGGTGCCTCGTCGTCGAACCCTCGCCACCGGGCGTCGAGCTGCGCCTCCGCGTGCGCGAGCTGCTCGCCCTGATCGTGTCGCACCGAGCCATCGGGCGCGACACGGCGGCCTGTCTGCTGTGGCCCGACAAGGAGCTCGCCGCCGCCCGCAGCAACCTGCGGGTGACGCTGTCGCACCTGATGCGGGTGGTGGAGCGCACCGGCAGCAACTGGATCTCGTCACGCCACGGTGTGCTCGCGATCGACACGGCGCGGGTGCGCATCGACGTCGACGAGTTCACGGCGGCCGAGGCGCTCGGTCGGCAGGCCGAACGCACCGGGCACCCCGCCGATGCCGTCGAGCACTACGGACGTGCACTCGCCTGGTACGGCGGCGAGTACCTCCGCGGGGTCGACCTCGACGGGATGCATTACGAACGCCTCCGGCTCGAGGCGGTGGCGTTCGACGTCGCGATCGCCGGCGCCCGTGCGGCGCGGGCGATCGGTGAGCCCGACCGCGCCGTGTCGTTCGCGTGTGCAGCGCTCACGATCGATCCGCTCGGCGACGCCGGGGCGGTGGAACTCGCGGCGGCGGTGCGGGCGATGGGCCGACTCGACGCAGCTCGCGCGGCCCTCGGCCGCCACGCCGACGGACTCCGCTGCGCCGGCATCTCGCCGGCGCGATTCATCGACGCGCACGTGTCGCAGCTGCGCATCGCGTGAGCGCGCACAGCGTCCCTTCGTGAGCGGGATGCGCAGCCGGTGCGCATTCGGCTCACGAAGGTGCTACGCACTGAGCGCGGCGCTCACCACCTCGCGCGCGGCGTGCTGCACCTCGGCCAGGTGCTCGGGCCCGCGGAAGCTCTCGGCGTAGATCTTGTACACGTCCTCGGTCCCCGAGGGGCGGGCGGCGAACCAGGCCGACTCGGTGGTCACCTTGAGGCCGCCGATCGCCGCACCGTTGCCCGGTGCCGCGGTGAGCTTGGCCACGATCGGCTCGCCGGCCAGCTCCGTGGCGGTGACCTGCTCCGGCGACAAACCCTTCAACACCGCCTTCTGCTCCCGGGTCGCCGGTGCGTCGACACGCGCGTACGCAGGCGAACCGTGGCGCTCGGTGAGCGCGGCATAGCGCTCGGACGGGCTCCGGCCGGTGACGGCGACGATCTCCGCGGCCAGCAGGCACAGGATCAGCCCATCCTTGTCGGTGGTCCACACCGTGCCGTCGCGACGCAGGAACGACGCGCCCGCCGACTCCTCACCGCCGAACCCGATCGATCCGTCCACCAATCCCGGGACGAACCACTTGAACCCCACCGGCACCTCGTCGAGGCGCCGGCCGAGCTCGGCGGCCACACGGTCGATCATCGACGACGACACGAGCGTCTTGCCGATGCCGCACTCGGGCGACCAGCCCGGCCGGTGTGCGTACAGGTACTCGATCGCCACCGCCAGGAAGTGGTTGGGGTTCATCAGCCCACCGTCGGGTGTGACGATCCCGTGGCGGTCGGCGTCGGCGTCGTTGCCGGTCGACACCTGGAAGCGGTCGCGAGCGGCGATCAGCGACGCCATCGCATATGGCGACGAGCAGTCCATCCGGATCTTGCCGTCCCAGTCGAGGGTCATGAACCGCCACGTCGCGTCGACGAGCGGGTTCACCACCGTCAGGTCGAGCCCGTGCCGGTCGGCGATCATCGCCCAGTAGTCGACGCTCGCACCGCCGAGCGGGTCGGCACCGATGCGGACGCCGGCTGCACGGATCGCGTCGAGATCGACCACGGCAGGCAAATCGTCGACGTAGCTCGAGCGGAAGTCGAAGGTGTGGGTCGTCTCGGCCGCACGTGCACGCGCGATCGACATCCGGCGCACGCCGGTGTTCGAGCCGGCGAGCAGTTCGTTCGCTCGGTCGGCGATCCAGCCGGTGGCGTCGGTGTCGGCCGGGCCGCCGTCGGGTGGGTTGTACTTGAAGCCGCCGTCGGTGGGTGGGTTGTGCGAGGGCGTCACGACCACGCCGTCGGCTCGACCGGTGTCGGAGGCGGACCGTCCGGCGTTGTGCCGCAAGATGGCGTGGCTGATCGCGGGTGTGGGGGTGAAGCGGCCGTCGGCGTCGATCATGGTGGTGACGTCGTTGGCGGCGAGCACCTCGAGCGCGGTGATCCACGCCGGCTCCGACAATCCGTGGGTGTCGCGGCCGAGGTACAGCGGTCCGGCGATGCCCTGTGCGGCGCGGTACTCGCAGATCGCCTGGGTGGTCGCGGCGATGTGGGCCTCGTTGAACGAGCCGCTGGTGCTGGTGCCGCGATGTCCCGACGTGCCGAAGCTCACCCGCTGTCCGGGGTCGGCGAGGTCGGGCTCGACGGTGTAGTAGGCGGCGACCAGGTGCGACAGGTCGACGAGATCGGCGGGGGAGGCGGTGGTGCCGGCGCGTTCGTGTGCCATGGACGCACACGATGCCAGACGGCGGGACCCACCCGCAGCTACGTCGACGTCCACGTGGCCAGCCGCTCGGCGAGGTGCCGGCGTTCGACCTCGTTCGCGCACCGCTCGATCGCGGCTCGCACGGCTCGCACCGCCGTGGGCACGTCTCCTGCGCGTGCGGCCAGCTCACCGCGCACGGCGTGCAGCCGGTGCCCGTCGCCCAATGCGTCGTCGAGACCGTCGAGCAGGGCGAGGCCTGCGGCCGGTCCGGACGCCTCGGCGACCGCGACCGCACGGTTCATCCGCACGACGGGCGAGCCGGTGAGCGATTCGAGCTCGGTGTACACCGCCACGATGCGCGCCCAATCGGTCGCCTCGGCGGTCGAGGCGCGTGCGTGCTCGGCGGCCAGCAGCGCCTGCAGCCGCACCTCCTCGGCGTAACCGGTGGACGGTGGGAGCGTCGCGACGAGCTCGAGCCCGCGTCGGATCTCGTCGAGTCGCCAACGGGTGCGGTCCTGGTCGGCCAGGGTGACGAGTCGCCCGTCGTGCACCCGAGCATCTCGCCGGGCGTGCTGCAGCGTCACCAGCGCGAGCAGCGCGCGGGTGCGTTCGTCGTCGGGCGCGAACCGGTGCAGCACGCGAGCGAGCTCGACCGCGTCGCTGGCGACGTCGATGCGGAGGAGGTCCGGTCCCTCGCCCGGCGTGTAGCCGGCGGTGAAGGCCAGCAGGATCGTGCGGCACACCACGTCGAGTCGTTCGTCGAGCCGGTCGCGCGCGGGCAGTGCGAGCGGGATGCCGGTGCCGACGATCTTCTGCTTCGCCCGAGTGATGCGTGCGGCCATCGTGGGTGTCGGCACGAGGAACAGCCGGGCGATCTCGTCGGTGGGGGTGCCGATCACCAGGCGCAGTGCCAGCGCCGACCTCGCGTCGGCCGACAGCGCCGGGTGGCAGCACAGGAACAGCATCGGCAGCCGCTCGTCCTCGCCGCCGATCGATTCGCCGCCGGTCGCAGGGTCGTCGGCGTCGAGCCCGTCGTCGGTGGGGCGAGTGGTGGCCGTCCCGACCGCGAGCAGGGGTACCACGCGGCCCGCGACGGCCTCGTGGCGGAGCCGGCCGATCACGAGCCGGTGGGCCGTCACGAACAACCACGCTGCGGGGTTTCGCGGCACCCCGTCGTCCGGCCACCGCGACGCGGCTCGGGCGAACGCCTCGGCGAGCGCGTCCTCGGCCAGGTCGAGCCGTCGTGTCCGGGTCACCAGCACCGACAGCAGCCGGCCCCACTCCTGACGGTGGAGCGAGGCCAGCTGCTCGTCGAGCGGGTGGGCCCGGTCGTCAGCCGAGGTCGAGGACCGGCCGGATGTCGATGTCATAGGCGGGCAGGATCCGGCAGAGCTCGATCACGGTGTCGAGATCGGGCGCCTCCAGCACGTAGAAGCCACCGATCTGCTCGGCGGCCTCGGCGAAGGGACCGTCGGTCACGCTGAAGGCCCCGCCTCGCGTGCGCAGGGTGGTGGCGGCGCTTTCGTCGAGCGCCTCCCCGGCCACGATCTCGACGGACGGGTGTGCCTCGCAGGCCTGGGCGAAGGCATGGTGTTGCTCCATGCCGGCTTGCTGTTCGTCGGGGCTCAGGTCGTTCCATGCCTGCATCTCGCCAGGCCCGGCCAGCAACACGAAGTACTTCATCTCGGATCTCCTCTCGATCGTCCATCGGATGCCGGCCTCGTGCCGGCACCAGGATGACGCGTAGCCGTCGCCGGATTCGACAACGATCGTGCCGGATCGCGCCGGATCGCGCCGGATCGCGATTCAGGCGTGGCCCTGCACCGGTTGCGGGGTGTAGGGCGATTCGAGTTCGCGGATCTCGTCGGCGGTGAGGGTGAGGTCGAGCGATGCGATCGCGTCGGCGAGATGTTCGGGCTTGGTGGCCCCGACGATCGGAGCCGACACCGCCGGGTGCTTCGACACCCACGCGAGCGCCACCTGCGCCCGGGGCACGCCACGCTCGGCCGCGATCCGGGCCACCGCGTCGATCACCCCGCGATCGGCGGTGGCGTAGAGGGTCTTGCCGAACTCGTCGGTCTCCTTGCGGGCGCTCGACTCGGCAGGGTCGCGGGTGAGGAACCCACGCGCCAGCGGGCTCCACGGGATCACGCCGACGCCCTGGTCGAGGCACAGCGGCATCATCTCGCGCTCCTCCTCGCGGTACACGAGGTTGTAGTGGTTCTGCATCGTGACGAAGCGGGTCCACCCGTGCGTCTCGGCCACGTGCTGGGCCTTGGCGAACTGCCACGCCCACATCGACGAGGCGCCGATGTATCGAGCCTTGCCCGCCTTCACGACGTCGTGCAGCGCCTCCATCGTCTCCTCGATCGGCGTGCGGGTGTCGAAGCGGTGGATCTGGTAGAGGTCGACGTGATCGGTGCCGAGGCGGCGCAGGCTCTGGTCGATCTCGTGCATGATCGCCTTGCGTGACAACCCGCCCCCGTTGGGACCCTTCCGCATCGGCATGTACACCTTGGTGGCGAGCACGATCTCGTCACGGCGCGCCATGTCGGCGAGCGCTCTGCCGACGATCTCCTCGCTCGTGCCGTCGGAGTACGCGTTGGCGGTGTCGAAGAAGTTGATCCCCGCCTCGAGCGCCTGGCGGACGAAGCCGCGGCTCGTGTCCTCGTCGAGGGTCCAGGCATGGGTGCCTCGGTCGGACACGCCGTAGCTCATGCAGCCGAGGCAGATGGGGGAGACGTCGAGACCGGTGGAGCCGAGCTTGCGAGTGCGCATCGGGCCACTCTACGAACCGACGGCGACGTCCTCGGGAGCGTGGACCACGGCCGCGGTCGGTGCCGGTCGGGTGGCCAGCCAGCACCCGCTGATCACGAGCACGAATCCCGCCACGATCGCGAGCGTGAACGGCTCGTCGAGGAACGCGGCGCCGAGCCCGACGGCGACCACCGGGTTGACGAAGGTGATCACGGTGGCGCGAGCGGCGCCGATCTCCTCGATCAGCCGGAAGAAGATCACGAACGCGAGGCCGGTGCACACGAGCGCCAGGGCGACGACGGATCCGGTGGCGTTCGCCGACGGCGCGGCATCGGGCAGCGACAGCGCCGCGATCGGCGCGTAGATGACGCCGACGATGGTGAGCGACAAGGCGATCACGCCCATCGAGGGCACGTCGGCGAGGCGACGACTGATGATGAACGGGGCCGTCGCGTAGCACACGCACACCACCAGGACGAACGCCACGCTCCACCACGGCGGCGCACCGTCGCCGGACAGGTCGTTGCCCACCAGCAGCGACACCCCGCCGACGCCGAGCGCGATGCCGGCGAGGCGCACCGGGCGCAGCGCTGATCGGTCGCCGAGTGCGAAGGCGGCGAGCGCGCCGAAGATCGGCACCGACGAGATGATCAGCGCCGCGAGCCCGGAGGCGATGTGCTGCTCGGCGGTCGTGAGCAGGATCCACGGGATCGCCATCTCGAGGATGGCGAACGCGGCGATCGGTCGCCAGTGGGGGAGCGCCCGGCGGAGATCGCCGCTGCGCACCGCCAACGCCAGCAGCACGGCGGCGGCGAGGCCGGTGCGCCCGAACACCACCACCGACGGTTCGAGCTCGTCGACGGCGACGGAGATGAAGAAGTACGGCACGCCCCAGATGACGGCCATCGCCCAGAACAGCACCCACCCCCGCTTGGTCACCGGTCGATCCTGCCAACTGTCGAGCCCGTCGCGCCATCGAGAACCCTGATGATGTCGACCAGCCCCCGTGATCACCGCTTCGTGAGCGACATGCGCACCGGCTGCGCATCCGGCTCACGGACCGGCCGTGTCCGTGAGCGACATGCGCACCGGCTGCGCATCCGGCTCACGAAGGGCAGGGTCGCGGGGGAGGTGGGTACTGGGAGGCCATGACCGATTACAGCGAGCAGGGTGCGGTACCGGTGGACGACGCGGCGGTCGACGATCCGCCGACGGTGGACGAGGTGGCCGAGCGGCAGCGGCGCGAGCATCCCGAACAAGCGGCAACGGCGAGCCACGCCCTGCCGATCGATGCGCCGGTCGAGGGCGACGACGGCGGGGGGTGACGCGTCGAGCACGTCCGCTGACGGCCGTCGCCGGACCGATTGGCAGAATCGGCGGTGGCGCGCCGCTGGGGACCGGCGTGCCGGGAGGGACACCGTGGGAGCCGCCGACACCGTGCTGAGCGAGGACGAGCGCCGCGCGTTCGAGGACGAGGCGGTGGCCTGGCTCGACGCGCACGCCGAGCGCACGCCCGAACCGTCGACGGCCACGGCCTGGGGCGAGGGAGACGAGATCGCCCTGATGGGGGCCGGCGGCGACATCGAGTCCGAGCGCGAACACATCCGCCTCGCCAAGGCGTGGCGTGCCCAGGTGTTCGACGCCGGCTTCGGCTGGCTCGGCGGTCCGGTCGAGTACGGCGGCGCCGGCCGGCATCCCGATCTCGACCACGTGTACCGCTCGATCGAGGCGCGGTACGACGTGCCCGACCAGTCGGCGTGGAACGTCACCTGGGAGATGGTGGCGCCAGCGGTGCTCCATCACGGCAGCGACGAGCTGAAGCGGCGGTTCCTGCGTCGCTTCTACCGTGGCGAACTGCTGTGTTCGCAGCTGCTGAGCGAACCCGAGGCCGGCAGCGACCTCGCCGGACTGCGTACCCGTGCCGTGCGTGACGGCGACGAGTGGGTGGTGAACGGGCAGAAGGTGTGGAGCTCGTACGCGCACCTGGCCGACATCGGTCAGCTGATGGCGCGCACCGATCCCGACGTGCCGAAGCACCAGGGCATCTCGATGTTCATGCTGCCCCTCGACTCGCCCGGTGTCGACCGCCGTCCGCTGAAGCAGATGAACGGCAACGCCGAGTTCAACGAGATCTTCCTCACCGACGTGCGGGTGCCGCACACCAACATGGTCGGCGACCCGGGCGGCGGCTGGCGCGCGGTGCTCACCACGTTGATGTCGGAACGTCGGGCCGTCGGTTCGGGCAGCGGTTCCACCGTCGACCCTGCCGAGGTGATCACGCGACTGGCCCAGCACCTCGGCCGCAGCGCCGACCCGATCGTGCGCCAGCAGCTCGCCGTGCTGCACACCGACAGTCGCCTGCTCCACTGGCTGGGGATGCGCATCGCCGAGGACGTCGCCGCGGGCGCGGAGCTCGGGCCGGAGGGATCGATCATGAAGCTGCTCGCCAACCAGCGCAACATCCGCCTCGGCCGGCTCGCCGGCGAGCTGGTGGGCATGGCGATGATGGCCGACACCGGCGACTGGAACACCTACGCCTGGGGTCGCCACCTGTGCAGCGCGCCGGGGTTGCGGATCGCCGGCGGCACCGACGAGATCCAGCACAACATCCTCGGCGAGCGCGTGCTCGGCCTGCCGCGGGAGCCGGGTCGCTCGTGAGCACCGCCGACCGCACCGAGCTCGTCCGGCTCGACATCGACCCACCGGTCGCGCTCGTCACGCTCGACCGCGCCGACCGGCTCAACGCGCTGACGTACCCGATGATCGCGTCGTTCCGACGGGCGATCGACACCGCGGTCGCCGACACCCGCGTCGTGGGCATCGTCGTCACCGGTGCGGGTCGGGCGTTCTCGGCCGGTCTCGACGTGGCCGACCTCGCTCGTGCGGCGTCGACCGGCACCAGTCGCGGTGGGCGCGACGCGCCCGACCCCGTGCCCGATCCGGACGAGCTGCCCGCGCTGTTCTCGCACCTGCTGCGGGTGCCCAAGCCGGTGATCGCCGCGGTGAACGGCGTCGCCGCGGGCGGGGGTTTCGTGCTCGCGATGATGTGCGACCTGCGGATGGCCGCCGAGACCGGCGCCTCGTTCACGACGGCGTTCGCCAAGCGCGGGCTCGTCGCCGAGCACGGCACGAGCTGGATCCTGCCCCGCCTCGTCGGCACCAACCGGGCGCTCGACCTGCTGTGGAGCGCCCGGCGGATCGACGCCACCGAAGCGCACCGCATCGGCTTCGTCGACCGTCTGGTGCCCGACGATCGGCTGCTCGCCGAGGCGTGCGACTACGTGCGCGACCTCGCCGCCGACGTCGCCCCCCGGTCGCTCGCGATCATGAAGGAGCAGGTGCTGCGCGGCTGGTCGCAACCGATCGGCGAGGCGCTGCGCCAGGTGGAACGTGAGATGAACGCATCGCTCGGCCATCCCGACACCACCGAGGGCGTGGTGTCGTTCGTCGAGAAGCGCCCGCCACGGTTCGCGCCGTGGATCCCCGACGACAGGAGCACCACATGACCGGCTGGGACGAGATCCGCTACGAGGTGGCCGACGGGGTCGCGACGCTCACGATGCACCGCCCCGAGCGCCGCAACGCGATGACCAACCGGATGGTGCGCGAGACCGCCGAGGCCCTGGCGGTCGCGGCCGCCGACACGTCGTTGCGCGTGCTGGTGCTCACCGGCGCCGGCAACACGTTCTGCCCGGGCGCCGACCTCGCGTGGGTGGCCGGCGGCGGCGAGACGGCGCCCGAGGATCGGCTGAACCCCGACCACTTCCGCATCCCGCAGCTCCTGCACGAGATGCCGGCGGTCACGATCGCCGCCGTGAACGGTGCCTGTGCCGGCGCGGCGATGGGATGGGCCTGCGCGTGCGACCTCCGCTTCGCCACGCGATCTGCCCGTTTCAACACTGCGTTCCTGGATGTCGGCGTGGCCGGCGACATGGCGCTGCCGTGGTCGTTGCCACACCTGCTCGGGGCGGCGAAGGCGCGTGAACTGATGTTCCTGCCCGACAAGTTCGACGCCGACGAGGCCCGTCGTATCGGTCTGGTGGCCCGGGTGTTCGGCGACGACACCTTCGCGGCCGACGTGTCCGCTGCGATCGACCGGCTCACGGCGGCCTCACCGGCCGCGCTGTCCACCCTGAAGCGCAACTTCCTCGACGCCGAACAGCACGGCGTCGGCGACTTCGCGGTCGTCGAGGCCGAGCGTCACCTCGCGCTCTTCCGCCTCGACGACACCCGTGAGGCCTTCGCCGCCAAGGTCGAGAAGCGTCGCCCGAACTTCACGGGTCGCTGATCACTCGAACTGACGAACGAGCGAGCGCAGCGCGGCGTCGAGCGCCACCCGCTCGCGAGCGTCGAGATCGCCGAGCAGTCGCTCCTCGGTGGCGAGGTGGTCGGCGACGGCTGCGTCGATCAGGTCGAATCCGGCGGCGGTCAGCACGACGCGCACGCTGCGGCGATCGGTGGGATCGCTGCGACGCTCCACGTAGCCCGCACGCTCGAGCCGGTCGAGCCGCGCCGTCATGCCGGCGGGCGAGAGCATGAGCATGCGCGTGAGCTCGGACGGTGTCGCGACGTACGGCGAACCGAGTCGGCGGAGCGACGCGAGCACGTCGAACTCCGGCACGCGGAGGTCGTGCGTCTCGAGGGTCTCGTCGATCACGCGCCCGGCGAGTGCGACGAATCGGCCGAGCCGGGCGATCGTCCCCATCGCGGCGAAGGACAGGTCGGGCCGTTCGTGCTCCCATTGGGCGATGAAGGAATCGATCACGTCGGCAACGTCGGACACGGCGGGGATCGTAGTCCGGTGATTCGGCGGCAAATAGTTTGACATCGAAATATACTTCGTCGTACAGTTCGATCATGAACGACATGACTACGACCCGCCCGCCCGCCCCGACGCCCGCCGACGACGGCGGGCCCCGGCCCGGTGACACCGGCGCCATCGCCGCCGTGCTGGCTGCGGCCTATCGGGACGACGGTTCGATCGACCTCGCAGCGCTGCTGTCGGTGTTGCACCCCGACGTCGCACTCCACGTCCCCGGCGCCCAACCGCTCGCTGGCACTCATCAGGGTCTCGATGCGATCGCCCGCTTCGCCGTCGCCCTGCGCGACCTGACGGTCGACGGCGAGCACACCGAGCGCGTCGACACGCTCGTCGGCGACGACCACGTCGCGCTCGTGGTCCACGTCGCCGCCGAGCGCGCCGACGGTCGCCGGCTCGACAACCACACGGTGCACCTCGCCCGGGTCGATGCAACCGGGCTCGTCAGGGACATCTGGTTCCACAACCGCGACCAGGCCCACGTCGACGGCTTCTGGAGTTGACCCGCCGCCGCGACGTGGCGATCGAGGCCGTCGGGCTCACGCCGCCGAGGTGAGCGACCAGCGAATGAGCTGCGTGATCGCCGCGCCGGCCGGGCGCACCAGCACGGTCTCGCTCACCGGCAGGAACGGCAGGCGCAGCGGCCAACGCGTCCACGCCGGGAGCAGGCTGACGGCCGCCGCCCCGAGCACGGCGTAGGCAGGCCGTGCGGCGAGCGGCAACGGGGGCTCGAGCAACAAGAACCGTGCGGCGTCGCGGGCCTCCGTGGTGCCGCGCAGCTCGGGCCGGTACTCGCGCAGCTCGGCGCGCAGGTCGCGCACGGTGGTCGGCGGTTCGTTCACCCCGAGGGCTCGAGCGACGCGCGCCGTGTCGGCCACGTAGGCGTCGGCCTCGGCGGGTGACAACGGGTCGCTGCCGTACCGCTGGTGCGCAGCGAGGAAGCTGTCCACCTCGCACACGTGCACCCACCGCAGCAGGTGCGGATCGTTGGCGGCGTACCGGCGCCCGTCGTCGGCGACGCCGACCACTCGTTCGTGCACCTTCTTCACCACGGCGATCGACCGCTCGGCCACCGGGATCGGACCGAACGTGGTGGCGGCGAGGAAGTCGGCGGTGCGCTGCAGACGGCCCCAGGGATCGTGGCGGTAGTCGGAGTGCTGGGCCACGCCGGCCATCGCCAGCGGGTGCAGCGACTGCAGGAGCAGGGCGCGCAACCCGCCCACGAACATCGACGCGTCGCCGTGCACCCGCCGGATCGGCCGGCCGTCGTCGAACCAACGAGGACCGGGTGCGGTCATGATCGCCGCTGCCTTCTCGTCGGGCTCCTCGCCGATGACACGCTGCCGGATCTGGTCGGCGAGCCAGACGCGGGCCGGGGCGAACACGTCGGTCATCGCGGATCGGTACCCAGGACTCGGTTCACATCTTCGGTACGACGACGAAGGCGATCGCGGCGAGGTGACATCCGGCACCCACCACCGTGAACGCGTGGAACACCTCGTGGAACCCGAACACCCGCGGCCACGGGTCGGGTCGTCGGGTGCCGTACACCACGGCGCCGACGGTGTAGGCCACGCCGCCGCCGAGCACCAGCCCGAAGCCCAGGCCGCCGAGACCGGTGAACAGCTGCGGCAACGCCAGCGCCGCCGACCACCCGACCACGACGTAGACCGCGGTGAACAGGGCGCGCGGGGTGGCGACGGGCAACCACTCGAGCAGCACGCCGAGGGCCGCACCGCCCCACACCGTGCCGAGCACCGCCGGACGCTGCCAGCCGTCGAGCGCGACGGCCGAGATCGGGGTGTACGCGCCGGCGATCGCGAGGAAGATCGTCGAGTGGTCGAGTCGCTCCATCACGGCGTGCGCCCGGGGGCGCCATGTCACGCGGTGATAGAGCGACGACACCGTGAACATCGCCAGCGTGCCGACGGCGTACACCACCAGCAGCGCGCGGTGTCCGGCCGTCGCGTCGGCCAGGGCGATCACGACCACCCCGAGGACGGCGACCACGAACGAGGCGACGACGTGCGACCAGCCGCGGAGGACGGGCTTGACGACGGCCATCTGCACGAGGTGACCGTACCCCGATCCCGGCGGGAACGGCGATCGGGCTCAGGCGTCGACGGCGTGTGCCTGCAGGTCTGCCAGCGAGCTGTACTCCAGCGCCGACAGGTGGGTGGACGCGAGACGCACCTTGGGTGCACTGCCGGCCTCGAACGCTTCCTGCCACCGAGCCGCGCACAGGCACCACTGGTCGCCGTCGCGCAGCCCGGCGAAGCCGTACTGCGGCATCGGTGTACTGAGGTCGTTGCCCACCGACTTCGAGAACGCGAGGAACTCGTCGGTCATCACCGCGCACACCACGTGCATGCCCGGGTCGTCGCCCCGGTTCTCGCAACAGCCCGTGCGGTAGTAGCCCGTCATCGGGTCGTACGAGCAGGGCTGGAGCTCCTGGCCGAGCACGTTCAGCTGATTCATGACGACGACGCTACGACACGCTGACGCCGAGCGCGTTGCCGATCCCGTACGTCACCACACACGCCACGAGCATGATCGCCACCTGCCGCAGTGCTGCTCGGGTGCGGTTGCGTTCGGCGAACTGGCCGATGGTGAAGCCGAGCGCCGCCGCCGCGATCACGCCGATCACCACCGACGCGACGGTGGCCGAGGTGCCGCTGCCGGCGATCCACGGGATCACGGGCAGGACGGCGCCGAGCACGAAGCACACGAACGACAGTGCCGCCGCAGTCCAGGGCGACGGCAGGTCGGCGGGATCGACACCGAGCTCCTCGCGAGAGTGCACGCCGAGGGCCCGGTGCTCGTCCCGCATCACGTCGGCCGCAGCCATCTGTGCGGTGCGAGGTTGCATGCCGTGCGACTCGTACATCGCGGTGAGCTCCTCGAGCTCGGCGTCGGGGTTGATCCGCAACTCGCGCCGCTCGACCTCGACCTCTCGTTCGACGAGCTCGTTCTGGGCGCGCACGCTGACGTACTCGCCGGCCGCCATGCTCACCGCGCCGGCGATCGCCCCCGCCACGCCCGCCAACCGCACCACGCTCGCGTCGACCGACGCGCCGGCGAAGCCGATCACCAGCAACACGTTCGAGGTGAGCCCGTCGCTGGTGCCGAACACCGCCGCACGGGCTCGCCCGCCGGACACCTGGCGATGCCCGGGATGGGCCTCGTCGCGGCGGTGCACGGTGTGGCGGGTCACGCGGTGGAGGTTATCGACGTGCGATCGGCAGCGTCCCAGGGCCACGGCCGAGCACGGTGGCGCCCCAGCCCAACTCGTCCGAGGCGACCGCGAGTTCCCACTCGCCGAGTTCTCGGAGCAGCGCCTCGACGGCGACCTGGGTCTCGAGACGCGCGAGCGGCGCGCCGAGGCAGTGGTGGATGCCGTGGCCGAAGCCGACGTGACGGTGCGCGTCGGGCCGATCGAGGTGCAATCGTTCGGGGTCGTCGAACGCGAGTGGATCGCGGTTGGCCGCGGCCAGGCCGAGGAACACGGTGTCGCCGGCGGCGATCTCGGCGCCGCCGAGCACCAGGTCGTCGCCGGCGATGCGAACCATCACCTTCGACGGGCCGTCGAACCGGTGCAGCTCCTCGACGGCCCTCGCCGTCGCATCGGGGCGATCGGTCAACCACGCCCGCTCGTCCGGATGCTGCGACAGCGAGTGTGCCGCGAGCGTGATGGCGCTCGTGGTGGTCTCGTGGCCACCGAACAGCAACAGCGTGCACGCGCCCACCAGCTCGGTCGCGCCGATCGGCGGGTCGGCCAGATCTCGCGCTGCGCAGAGCGTGGAGATCAGGTCGTCGCCCGGGTGCCGCTCGCGGTCGGCGACGAGGGCCGTGAAGTAGTCGACGAAGCGTCGGGTGCCACGCGCCGCCACCTCGGCCCGACGTGGATCGGCGGTCGTGCCGAACACCACCGTTGCCAGGTCGGCGCTCCAGGTCTTGAACTCGTCGCGATCCGACGCCGGCACGCCGAGCAGCTCCGCGATCACGATCGCCGGGATCGGGAACGCCAGCTCGCCGACGAGGTCGATCACCTCACCGCTCGCCAGCCGCTCCCGGATGGTGGTCGCGAACGATTCGACGGTGCGCGCGACGAAGGGACGCAGCCGCTCGACCGCCAGCGGCACGAACGCCTGGCGGAGCGGCAGACGCAACCGCTCGTGCTGCGGCGGGTCGTGGAACACCATCCAGCCGCGCAGCAGCTCGAAGGTGTCGGCGAGCACCGAGCGCCGGTGATCGTCGAGCCGCCGCTCGACGGGGGTGAGGCGGTCGCTCGACAGGCCCGGGTGTCGGAAGGCGGTCTGCACCTCGGCGTGCGTCGACACGAACCACGCCCGGTGCTCGGGCAGCCAGACCACCGACCCGTGCTCGCGCAGGGTCCGGTAGACGGCGAAGGGATCCCGAATCGCCTCGACCGACACCAGATCGGTGATCACCTCCGGACAGTACGCCCCGGGCACTCGCCGCCACGAGCCGTCAGGAGGTGGCAAGCTGGGTGTTCCTGACGTGCGACAACGGCGTCGCACGGATCGGAAAGGCACGGTGGTGATGGCACTCCCGACGGCGATCGGCCAAACGACCGACGATTGGCTGGCGGCGACCCGCGCTGCGCTCGGCCCTGCGGCGGCCGTGCTCGACCGGCTGGCTCCGGTGCTGCCGGCCGGATACGACGAGCTGAACTACCCCCCGACGGCCGCGCTCGACCTGCCGCGCGTGGTCGCGCTCGCCGACACGGACGGCGACGTCTCGACGGCGGTGTTCAAGTTCGCCGATGCCGCACCGGACGAGTGGCGGTTCCGTGTGTACCGGCGGGGCGACAAGATCTCGCTCGCCGACCTGCTCCCGCTGCTCGACCATCTGGGGATGCGCGCCAACGACGAGCGGGCGTTCGCCTTCCAGGTGGCCGACGACACCCGTGTGTTCCTCCACGACGTGGGCGTCACGGCGCCGGTCGATGCCGATCTCGCCGACCCCGAGATCGCGACCGAGCTCTGCCGCGCGTTCGAGGCCGCGTTCCGCGGTGAGATCGAGTCGGACGGCTTCAACCGGCTGGTGCTCGCCGCCGGGTTGAGCGCCCGCCAGGCCGAGGTGGTGCGGGCCTTTGCGAAGTATCTGCGCCAGATCGGCTTCCCGCTGAGCCCGCAGTTCGTCGAGTCGGCCGTCGTCCGGCACCACTCGATCACGGCGTCGATCGTCGAACTGTTCGAGGTGCGTTTCGACCCGTCCCGCGCCGGTGTCGCCGGACCCGTGGAATCGACCGGGGATCCCTCGGGTGGGCTGGAGGACGAGATCCGGGAGCGGATCGCCCGTGCGCTCGACGAGGTGCCGAGCCTCGACGACGACCGCACGTTGCGAGCGCTGCTCGCACTGGTGGACGCGACGGTGCGCACCAACGTGTTCCGCAGCGGCGACCGACCCGGCACGCATCGCGACGTGATGGCGTTCAAGTTCGACCCGTCGCGGGTGCCCGACCTGCCGTTGCCGCGACCGATGTTCGAGATCTGGGTGTGCTCGCCGCGCGTGGAGGGGGTGCACCTCCGCGGCGGCCGCATCGCTCGTGGCGGTCTGCGCTGGAGCGATCGGCGAGAGGATTTCCGCACCGAGGTGCTCGGGCTCGTGAAGGCGCAGATGGTGAAGAACGCCGTCATCGTGCCGACCGGTGCCAAGGGCGGATTCGTCCCGAAGCGAGCCACGGTCACGCCCGACGAGTTCCGGGCCGAGGGCGTCGCCTGCTACCGGCAGTTCATCGGTGGTCTGCTCGACCTGACCGACAACCTCGTCGGCGGCGTCGTCGTGCCACCGCCCGAGACCGTGCGCTACGACGGCGACGACCCGTACCTCGTCGTCGCGGCGGACAAGGGCACGGCCACCTTCAGCGACATCGCCAACGAGATCTCCGCCCGCTACGGCTTCTGGCTGGGCGACGCGTTCGCCAGCGGTGGCAGCGCCGGCTACGACCACAAGGAAATGGGGATCACGGCCCGCGGTGCGTGGGAGAGCGTTCGGCGCCACGCCCGGGTGATCGGCAAGGACGCCGACCGTGACCCGCTCACCGTGGTCGGGATCGGCGACATGAGCGGCGACGTGTTCGGCAACGGGTTGCTCCGCTCGCCCCATCTCCGTCTGGTGGCCGCCTTCGACCATCGTCACGTGTTCCTCGACCCCGACCCCGACCCGGCCACGTCGTACGCCGAGCGGCTGCGGTTGTTCGCGCTGCCTCGCAGCAGCTGGGCCGACTACGACCCCGAGCTGATCTCGGCGGGCGGTGGGGTGCATCCACGAACGGCCAAGCGCATCGAGCTGACCGCGGTGATGCAACGGGTGCTCGGCACGGATCGTGCCGTGTTCACCCCGACCGAGTTGATCGGCGCCATCCTGCGGGCGCCGGTCGACGTGCTCTGGAACGGTGGCATCGGCACGTACGTGAAGGCGTCGACCGAGTCGCACGCCGAGGTCGGCGATCGCGCCAACGACTCGCTGCGGGTGAACGGCGACGAGTTGCGCTGCACGATCGTCGGCGAGGGCGGCAACCTCGGCTTCACCCAGCGCGGTCGGATCGAGTACGCCGTCAACGGTGGGCTGATCAACACCGACGCGATCGACAACTCGGCCGGGGTCGACTGCAGCGATCACGAGGTGAACATCAAGATCCTGCTGTCCGACGTGGTGGCCGGTGCGGGGATGACCCTGTCCGAGCGCGACGAGCTGCTCACGTCGATGACCGACGAGGTGGCCGAGCAGGTGCTCGACGACAACCGAGCCCAGACGCTGGTGCTGTCGATCGCACGCCGGCAGGCCCTGCCGATGGCGAACGTGCACGCCCGCTACTTGAACACGCTCGAGACCGAGGGGTGGATCAACCGCGGGCTCGAGTTCCTGCCGACCGACAAGCAGATCGCCGAGCGGCAGGCCGGCGGCACGGGGCTCACGACGCCCGAGTTCGCGGTGTTGCTCGCCTACACCAAGACCACCAACATCGAGCTCGTCGCTGCGAGTTCGTTGCCCGACGAGCCGTCGCTCGAACCTGCGTTGATGGAGTACTTCCCGGCACCGTTGCGCGATCGGTTCGCCGAGCAGATCCGCCGCCACCCGCTGCGTCGTGAGATCGTCGCGACCCAGCTCGGCAACCAGATGGTGAACATCTCGGGGATCAGCTTCGACCACCGGGTCACGGAGGACACCGGTGTCGGCGTCGTCGACGTCGCCCGGGCATGGATCGCGGCGCGCGACGTGTTCGACGTGCTGCACTGGTGGGATCGGATCGAGTCGGTCGGTCCCGAGGTGCGACTCGACGTGCAGCTCGATCTGTTCCTCGAGCTGCGCGGGCTGATCGAGCGTGCGGTCAGCTGGATCATGCGGCACCGCCGGCCCCCGGTCGCGTTCGACGAGGTGATCGCGCAGTTCCGCGAGCCGATGCGGGTGCTCGCCAGCGCGCAGGACGACGTGCTCTGCGGGCGGATGCGCGAACTCACCTTCGCACTCGAGGCGGGTCGCCTCGCTGCCGGCGTGCCGGAGCGCCTCGCCCAGCGATCGGCGGCGTGGCCGTTGATGCACACGATGTTCGACGTGGTCGAGCAGGCGCAGCGCAAGCAGCGGCCAGCGGTCGACGTGGCTCGCAGCTACTGGCAGGTGTTCGATGCCGTCGACGTCGGATGGCTGTGGGACGCGATCGGGCAACTGCCCCGCGCCGACCGGTGGCAGACCCAGGCGCGCTCCGCGCTGCGGGACGACCTGCTCGCCGCGCTGGCCGAACTGAACGACGACGTGGTCGACTGCGGCGGCATCGTCGCCTGGCGGGAGTCGAACGAGCGCGTCCTGGCGCGCACCTCGGCGATGTTCAGCGAGATCCGCCGCGCCGCCGTCACCGACGTGGCGACGCTGAGCGTCGCCCTCCGGCAGGTGCGCAACCTGGTCCTCACCACCGTCGCCGGCTGACGACGGCCGGCATTGGGCCGTTCGGCCCCAGTTCGCCCTGCCCCCTCGAACACGGGTGGTGTTCGTCGAACGCGCTGAGTAATGTTCCTGCTCGTGCCGGAACCCCGGCCCGGCGTCGACCTCCGCGGGGGTGGCCGGGAGCCGGCGGGCGTCGGGGTCCGGGTGCACACGGAGGCGAGATGTACAGGCGGAGCTGGTGGTTCTCGGGGATGTTGGTGGCGCTGCTGTTGGGCGTCGTCACCACACGCGGACAGGGCAACGCCGACTCGGCGCCCGCGAACCCGGCCGATCCGGCCACACCGGTCACCGTCACCGCCGACGCGCTGCCGACGGTGCAGATCGACGGCGTGGCCTGGACGCAGCTCGTGGTCGGCAACACGGTGCTCGTCGGCGGCAACTTCACGAGTGCCCGTCCCGCCGGTGCAGCGCCGGGTGAGTCGCAGGTCGCCCGCGGCAACTTCCTCGCCTACGACGTCGTCACCGGCGGGCTGGTGGGTGGCATCGATCCGGTGTTCAACGGCCAGGTGCGCGCGATCGCCGTCTCACCCGACGCGAGCCGCGTGTACGTGGGTGGCGACTTCACCTCGGTCGACGGTGCGGCTCGCCAGTATCTCGCCGCGTTCACCTGGCCCGGGATGCAGCTGATCGAGGGGTTCGCCCCGCCGGTCGGCTACCACGTGCACGCGCTCGCCGTGTCGCCCACGGGTGACACGTTGTACGTCGGCGGCAACTTCAGTTCGGTCGGTGCGCAGGTGCGGAACCGCCTGGCCGCGTTCCGCGCCGCCGACGGTGGCCTGCTCGACTGGGCGCCGAGTGCCCAGGGCGGTCAGGTGGCGGCGATGGTGATCTCGCCGGACGGGAGCCGCCTGGTGGTGGGTGGCCGGTTCACCTCGATGAACGGATCGACCAACCCCGGCTACGGGCTCGCCGCGGTGGACGCCGTCACCGGTGCCAATTTGCCGTGGGCCGCCAACTCGCTCATCCGCAACGGCACCGACCGCGCCGCGATCACGTCGCTGTCGTCCGACGGCCAGAACGTCTACGGCTCGGGTTTCGCCACCACGTCGTCGTCGATCGGCAACCTCGAAGGGGTGTTCTCGGCCTCGTGGAACGGCGGTGCGATCAACTGGGTCGCCGACTGCCACGGCGACACCTACTCGACGTTCGTGCAGGGCTCCGCCGTGTACGCGGCGAGCCACTCGCACTTCTGCGGCAACATCGGTGGCTGGACGGAGCCGACCCAGAACTCGAGCACCTGGACGTTCCAGCGGGCGCTCGCTTTCAGCCGCTCGGCGACCGGCACGGTGGCGCCGAACCGGACCGGCACCGGGTACTTCGACTTCGGTGGTCAGCCGGCCCCGTCGTTGCTCACGTGGTTCCCGCAGATGGACATCGGGTCGTTCACCGGTCAGAACCAGGGCCCGTGGAGTGTCAGCGGCAACGGCACCTACGTGGTGTACGGCGGCGAGTTCCGCAACGTCAACGGTCGCCCGCAACAGGGGCTGGTGCGGTTCGCCCTCGCGGGGGCCGCACCGAACGACGAGGGGCCGAAGCGATTCGGTGCCTCGTGGCCGCTGAGTGCGACGTCGCCGGCCGACGGCTCGGTGACGCTCACCTTCGACGCAAACGTCGACCCCGACAACGAGACGCTCGAGTACCGCATCGAACGTGACGGCACCGCCATCGACTCGATCACCGCCCGGTCGACCTTCTTCCGCATCCCGTCGCTCAGCTATGTCGACGACGACGCCCCGGCCGGCACCGACGCGAGCTACCGGGTCGTGGCGGTCGACCCGTTCGGCAACGAGGCGCCCACGCCCACGGTGACCGTGCGCGTGGCAGGGGTACCGGCCCCGACCACGACCACGACGGCGCCGCCGGTGACGACGCTGCCGCCGGTGACGACGCTGCCGCCGGTGACGACGCTGCCGCCGGTGACGACGCTGCCGCCGGTGACGACGCTGCCGCCGGTGACCACGCTGCCGCCGGTGACCACGCTGCCGCCGGTGACCACGGCGCCGCCGACGACGGTTCGTCCGCCGGTGACGACGCTGCCGCCGGTGACCACGCTGCCGCCGGTGACCACGCTGCCGCCGGTGACCACGCTGCCGCCGGTGACCACGGCGCCGCCGACGACGGTTCGTCCGCCGGTGACGACGCTGCCGCCGGTGACGACGCTGCCGCCGGTGACGACGCTGCCGCCGGTGACGACGCTGCCGCCGGTGACGACGCTGCCGCCGGTGACGACGCTGCCGCCGGTGACGACGCTGCCGCCGGTGACGACGCTGCCGCCGGTGACGACGCTGCCGCCGGTGACGACGCTGCCGCCGTCCTCCGGCGCATCGCTGGCCGTGTCCGACTCGTTCGAGCGCACCGTGGCCGAGGGCCTCGGTTCCGCCGACGTGGGCGGACCGTGGGCGGCGGCCGGCGCACCGACGGCGTTCTCCGTGGCGGGCGGCACCGCACGACTGCTGCTCGATGCCCCCGGCATCGGCGTCGCGGCACTGCTCCCGGCGACCGCGTCGCAGGTGGAGGTCCAGGCGCTGGTCGGTGTCGACCGGCCGACGGTCGGCAACGGCGTGTACACGTCGCTCGTCGCCCGCCAGAGCTTCGCCGGCGAGTATCGGGCCAAGGTGCTCATCCGACCCTCCGGCGAGCTGCAGCTGTCGCTGGTGCGGGTGGTCGGCGGGGTGGAGACCACGATCGCGATCATGTCGATGCCGAGCGACCTGGCGCTCGCCCCGGGCGAGCTGCTCCGGACGAAGTTCCTCGTGCAGGGCACCGACCGACCGACGCTGCGGATGAAGGCCTGGAAGCTCGGCACCTCCGAGCCGGCGATGTGGCAACTCGAGACCGTCGACACGTCGCCACAGGCACTCACCGGCGGCGGCAACGTCGGTGTCGTCACCTATCTGTCGTCGGCAGCGTCGACCGCACCGATCGTGGTGTACGTCGACGACTTCCAGGCCAGCTCGATCAGCTGAGCCCGCCGGCCGGGGTGTTCCCGCGCTCGACAGACGGAGGTCCTGGGTGCCAGCCGCGGCTCACCGGTCCAGGTGACGGAGATTCCTGGCGCCCAGAAGGTTCGGGAACGGGTCCTGGGTGCCAGCCGCAGCTCACCGGTGCAGGTCGCAAGATTTCCTGGCGCCCAGAAGGTTTGGGAACGGGTCCTGTGTGTCAGTCGCGGTGCCGGGGCGCACCGACCGCATGGACCCCCGCCGGTAGCCTCGGTCGGACCATGAACGCGCCTCGATTCCGCATCGCGCCGTCCCCGACCGGCTTCTTCCACGTAGGCGGGGCGCGGACGGCGCTCTACAACTGGGCGCTCGCCAAACGGCTCGGCGGCACCTTCGTGCTGCGCATCGAGGACACCGACGCGGAACGCAACCGGCCCGAGTGGAACCAGGGCATCATCGACGCGCTCGCCTGGATCGGCATCCACGCCGACGACCCCACGTTCGAGGGGCCGTACTTCCAGAGCTCGTACGCCGAGCAGCACGTCGCCGAGGCCCGGCGTCTGTTCGACACCGGTGCGGCGTACTACTGCGACATGACGCCCGACGACATCCAGGCGCGGGCCAAGGCCGAGGGCGTCACCGGCTACGGCGGTTGGTCGCGCGACCGTGGCCTCGGCCCCGCTGCCGGACGGGTGCTGCGGTTCCGCGTGCCGCCGGGTGCCACCGTGGTGCGCGACCTGGTGCGCGGCGACGTCACCTTCGACAACGCGACGATCGAGGACTTCGTGCTGCTGCGTGGCAACGGGTCGCCGATGTTCTTGCTGGCGAACGTGGTCGACGACATGTCGATGCGGATCAGCCACGTCATCCGGGCCGAGGAGCACCTGCCGAACACGCCGAAACAGCAGATGCTGTGGGAAGCGCTCGGCCACGAACCGCCGGTGTGGGCGCACGTGCCGCTGCTGGTGAACGAACAGCGCAAGAAGATCTCCAAGCGCCGCGACAAGGTGGCGCTCGAGAGTTACCGCGACGAGGGCTACCTGGCCGAGGCGATGATCAACTACCTGATGACGCTCGGCTGGTCGCCGGGCGAACAGGAGATCCAGCCGTGGTCGGCGATGCAGGACACGTTCGCGCTGGAGGACGTGGCGAAGTCGCCGGCGTTCTTCGACCTCAAGAAGTTGGCCGCCTTCAACGGCGAGTACATCCGGGCGATGACGCCCGAACAGTTCGTCGCGGCCGCCGAACCGTGGGTGGCGCAATGGCGTGAGGCCCACCCCGGCCACGTGTGGAACCAGGTGTGGTTCCTCGCCATGGCACCCTTCGTGCAGCAGCGCGCCACGGTGCTGTCGGAGGCGCCCGGCGTCGTGGACTTCTTGATGCTCGCCGAGCCGCAGTTCGACGAGCCGAGCCTCGCCAAGGCATGGGCCACCGACGACGCAGCCGAGGTGCTGGCCGAGACGATCGCGGCGTTCGAGCGGTGCGACTGGACGCGTGATGCGATGAAGGAAGCGTTCGACCCGATCGCCGACGCCCACGGCATGAAGCCGGGCAAGGCCCAGGCGCCGATCCGCGTGGCGATCACCGGTCGCACGGTGGGTCCACCGCTGTACGAGGCGATGGAACTCCTCGGCCGCGACGAGACGCTGCGCCGGCTGCGCTCGATCCCCGGGAGCGTGCACACCGGGTGAGCGATCAGCACTGGTCCGCGATCGCGGCGTCCGAGGCGCCGGTGGTCGATCCGACGCCGGTCGGTGGCGTGAAGATCTTCCGCCCGCGCCGATGGCCGCGCCGGCTGGGGTGGTCGGTGCTGCTCGTCGTGCTCGCCCTGCTCGGCTACGTCGGGGTGAGCTGGTACCAGGTGTGGTCCACCGGACGCAGCGACGAGGCACAGCCGGTCGACGCGATCGTCGTGATGGGCGCCGCCCAGTACGACGGCCGCCCGTCGCTGCAACTGCAGGCCCGGCTCGACCACGTGGTCGAGTTGTGGTGGCGCGGCCTCAGCGACACCGTGGTGGTCACGGGTGGCAACCAACCCGGTGACCGGTTCACGGAGGCCGACGTGTCGGCGGAGTACCTGATCGAGCGAGGAGTGCCCGCATCGGCGATCCTGCGTGAGACCGTCGGCCGCAGCACCTACGAGTCGCTCGAGGAGGTGGCTCGGGTGCTCGAGCCGCTCGGCAAGCGGTCGGTGCTGATCGTGAGCGACCCGTTCCACCTGCTGCGCAGCCGCCTGTCGGCCGAGGAGCTCGGTCTCGACGCCGTGGTGTCGCCCACGCCGACGACCACGATCACCGGCGGGGAGGCGCGGCGCAAGGAGCTGAAGGAGGCCGCCGGCATCGCGCTCGGCCGGCTGATCGGCTTCGACCGCCTGCTCGAGATCACCGGCTGATCCGATCAGTCTTTCGTGAGCCGGATGCGCAGCCGGTGCGCATCGCGCTCACGGACCCGGGTGTTTCGTGAGCCGGATGCGCAGCCGGTGCGCATCGCGCTCACGGACCCGGGTGTTTCGTGAGCCGGATGCGCAGCCGGTGCGCATTCGGCTCACGAAGGGTCAGGCGGTGAGGAGGAGTTCGCCGTCGACGTGGTCCATCGCGTCGGCGACGAGCTGGAAGCTGTGCAGCCGGTCGGCGGGATCCCACACGTTGGTGGTGATGAGCAGCTCGTCGGCGCCGGTGCGGATGACGAGGTCGAGCAGACCTCGACGCACGGAGTCGGGCGAGCCGATCACATGGCTCGAGGTGAAGCCGCGGACGATCTCGCGCTCGAACGGGCTGAACTCGTGGGCCGCCGCTTCCTCGGGGCTCGGATAGGTGCTCGGCCGGCCCTGGCGCAATCGGGCGATCGCCAGCGCACCCGAGCCGGCGAGGTAC
Organism: Acidimicrobiaceae bacterium; assembly: GCA_020637235.1. GTDB lineage: Bacteria > Actinomycetota > Acidimicrobiia > Acidimicrobiales > Ilumatobacteraceae > VFMC01. The sequence continues at coordinate 195,414 of JACJWG010000003.1, forward strand.
TCGGCGCGTTCGTCGGTGTCGGCGCACACCACGTTCACCCCCAGCGCCAGATGCGGTGCCTCGAGCCGGCCGGACGGGCGGAAGTGCGACCGGTAGGCGCGCACCGCGGCGTCGGTGTTCCCGCCGGCAAAATGGTGCGCGAAGGCGAACGGCAGGCCGTTGTGGCCGGCAAGGGTGGCGCTGTAGTCGCTGCTGCCGAGCAGCCAGATGTCGGGCAGATAACCGCGAGCCGGGGTGGCGTGGATGGCGCCGAACGGGTGGCCCTCCGCGAACGCGCCCGTGAAGTAGCCGTACAGCTCTTGGAGCTGGCGGGGGAAGTCGTCCGCCGTCTCGTGGGCGATGCCGCGCCGCAGCGCTCGTGCGGTGAGCCCGTCGGTGCCCGGTGCGCGGCCGAGGCCGAGATCGATGCGGCCGGGATGGAGTGCCTCGAGCATGCCGAACTGCTCGGCGATCGTGAGCGACGAATGGTTGGGGAGCATCACCCCGCCCGAGCCGAGCCGGATGCGCTCGGTGACCTGGGCGAGGTGGGCGAGCAGCACCGCTGGCGATGAACTGGCGATGCCCGGCATGTTGTGGTGCTCGGCCACCCAATACCGGCCGAAGCCGAGCTCGTCGGCGAGCCGGGCGAGTTCGGTGGACGAGCGCAGGGCATCGGCCGGCGTGCTGCCGGTGGAGACGGGGGCGAGATCGAGGATCGACAGGACCGTTCGTGTCACGAGACCATTGAACCAGGGTGGTGGCCGGGCTCTTCCCGCTACACTCGTGGATCGCCCGGACGGGCAGCCGCACTGGGGTGTGGTGTAATAGGTAACACAGCAGATTCTGGTTCTGTTATTCAGGGTTCGAGTCCTTGCACCCCAACCAACAACGATCGTGACAGCCGGCCACCAGGCCGGCTGTCGTCGTTTCGGCACGGAGATCGATCATGCCGCGGGTTCGCGGTTGGCGAGGGCGGAGCCAATTGGTAGTGTGCTCAACCGCTGCTCGGCCCGTTCGTCTAGAGGCCTAGGACACCACCCTCTCAAGGTGGCGGCACGGGTTCGAATCCCGTACGGGCTGCCAAGAAACACCTGCTCAGAGCCACTCTTCGGAGTGGCTCTTTGCGTTTCCTTCCCAGCTTTCCCATCCCGTGCCAATCGACGGATACACCCGAGCGACGGCGGGCGTGCAACCGTGGAGCGGCTCGGTGGCGTCGTCGATGACGCACGGCCGTTGTCGTCCTGGGTGCCACCGCTCACCTCTGACCAGCACCGGTGAGGCGTGGCCGGCGCCCGGGAAGCGGGCGCCCACGGTTCTGGGTGCCGGCGCCTCAATCCCACCTGCGGTGTCGTTCGAGCGTGGCACCCAGAACCGCTGATGATTCGACGGTCCCGCCCGGCGGTCGGTGGGGTCGGGCTGTCGTACAGGATCGGGTTCGCGATGCTCTGAGTGGTGATGGAGCGAACGGAGCGGACCGAGAGCGTGGAATTCGAGCGCTTCATGGCGATGGCCGAACCGCGGTTGCGGACTGCGCTCACGGCTGCCTACGGGCCGGTCAACGGTCGCGCTGCAGCGGTCGACGCGCTCAGTTGGGCCTGGGAACACTGGTCCCGGCTCAGCGTGATGGCGAATCCGGTCGGGTACCTCTTCCGCGTCGGCCAGACGTCGGCGCGACGTCAGCAGGCGACGGCGTTCCCGCTCGACGCCGACGTCCACGCGCCGGCTGAGGTCCGACCGTGGCTCGATCTCGATCTCGTGCGCTCCCTCCGGGATCTCAGCGAACAGCAACGGCTGATCGTGCTGCTCGTCCATGCGTTCGGGTGGACGGTCCGCGAGACCGCCGAGGCGCTCGACCTGGCGCCGTCCACGGTGCAGACACACGCGGAGCGGGCGATCGCTCGGCTCCGCCAGTCGTTGGAGGGATGCGATGCGAACGATCGATGACCGACTCCGCGCACTCGGCGATGCGCTGCTGCGCGACAGCACACCGATCACGCTCGACGAAGTGCGCCAGGGTGGAGCGCCGTTGCTCGGCGTGCCGGAACTGGACGATGTGACGCCGGTCGACGTCAGTCCATCGTCGACATCGCGTGCGCCGCGCCGATGGGTGTGGCTGGTCGGTGCCGCGGCGGCGATGGTCGGCGTGATCCTGACCGCCACGTGGGCCACCGGTCCGGATCGACTCGTACCCGCCCCGGTCGCCACGGAGCCGGACCGGCCGTCGGGGCCGACCTCCCCGTCGACACCGGCCTCGGCACCGGCCTCGACACCGGCCTCCACGTCGCTGCCGGTCACGTCGACGATCCCGATCGATCGACGTCGGCCGATGGCGATCGGCGAGTCGGTGATGCTCGGCGCCGGCGATGAACTCGAACTCGGCGGCTTCGTCGTCGACGTCGACGAGCCACGGCAAGGACCGGAGACCGCCGACCTGATCGAGGCACTCGCCGCAGCGGGCGAGATCGGTCGCACCGTGGTGGTGCAGGTCGGCACCAACGGGCCCGTGACGGAGGACGTCTACCGCCGGATCGCGCAGGCGCTGGTCGGCTCCGAACAGGTGGTGTTCCTCACGCTGCACGCCGACCGCAGCTGGATCGGGGCCAACAACGACATCATCCGTTCGCTCCCGGCGCAGTACCCCAACGTCAGCCTCCTCGACTGGGACGAGCTCGTCGCGTCCGGTGCCGTGTCGGGCATCGCAGCAGACGGGATCCACCTGGCCACGTCGGAAGCTCAACAGTCATACGCCAACGCCGTGTTCACCGCGGTCGGCCGCGACGACCTCGTGCGGGCCACACGCGTGAGCGGCCTCGTCGTCACGGTCGCCGACGACCGCCCCACCGTCGTCGACGTCCGCGACGCGAACGGGCTGCTGGGATCGTTCGATCTCGGCTGCCCGACCGCACGCACGTGCACGATCGAATCCGCACGGGTGGTCGGCGACACGATCTGGATCGCGATCACCGACAGGGAAGGCGAGGGCACGACCGACGACGTCGGATCTCGCGTGGTCAGCGCCGTCACCACGAGCGGCGAGATCGTCGAGCACGTCCGCATCAGCGGCACCACCACGATCGTCCGATCGGCCGGACTCGGCGCAAACGGCATCCTGTACGCCTACGTGAGCGACCAAGCCGCCGACCGACAGCTCGTCGCCATCGAGGGCGGCACCGTCACGACGCTCGCCACCGACGTGTCGGGCTTCCTGCTCAGCGAGGACGGGCGATTCCTCGCCGTGTCGTTCTCGAACCCACCTGCCGGTGAACAGCCGCGCATCGAGGTCACGGATCTGGTCGATGGCACCACCAACTGGTTCACGACCGAGGGCATCAACGCCGGTCCGGGAGCCTGGTCGCCGGACGGCCGACACCTGATCGTGAACGACCAGTGGGAGGACGGCACGGCGTGGGTCGTCGATCCGTGGTCGGCATCTGCTCGACCGACGGCCGCCGGCGAGTTCCTCGACGGTGCGTGCTTCGTCGACGCCCGCACGATCGCCCACCGCACCTGGAACGTGGGCTACGGCCAGGGCGATGCGCAGACCGGGGTGATCCGGCTGATCGACGTCGACGGCGGACCGCCCCTCGCCGAGCTCGGTACCGACCTCTTCGGCGATGCGCTCGGTTGTCATCCCGACGGCTCGATCACCTACCTGCAACGCCCCGTCGTCGAAGTCGACCTCGGCGGCGGCCTCTCGCAACCCGAGCCCGACCACGACGCACCGGTCGACCTCGTCCACATCGAGCCGGACGGTACGTCCACCACCATCACCTCCGGCGGACTCCGCATGATCTGAACCATCCGGCGGTGCTCGACCGTCGCCGCGGCCCGCCACCCGCCGCGCAGAACTGGGAATTCTCCCGAAGTCCGCACGCCTGCGTCGTGCGTACGTTCGCCCGGCAGGAAACGCCGCCGATGCGAGCTCGGCGTGCGGCCGAACCGTCGGTGTTCACCACCGGCTGGTCGGCCCTCGCCGACGGGCTCTCCGACGCCGGTGCCGTCATGAAGGCTGCCGGCGAGGAGCTCGCCGCCGTGGCCGAGCCGTACGTGACGGAGTTCGCGACGAACGCCGAACGCGATTTCGAGGCCGATCCGGTCGGCTTCCTCGGCACGCTCGGGGGCGCGCCCAGGAGGTCGCGGTGTTGGAGGAGCTGGCGGTCGGGCAGGTCGCGGTCGACGAGGTCGAGTTCGCGACCGACGAGTTCGACGGTTGACCGCAGCCGGCACCCAGCGGGCGAGGACGCGGCGATCCGGGGAATCTCCCGGTATCGCCCGGCAGCGCCGATGCGTACCGTCGATCTACCGCCGGTCATCGACCGGCCCGTGAGAGGAGGGGTCGTGGAACGAGCGAGGAGCACGGGGACGTCGAGCCGTGCGCGATGGGCGGCGTTCGGCGCTGCGGTGGCGGTGTCACTCGGAGCCGGAGGAGGCGTCGGCTGGTTCGCACACGCGGCGGACACACCGGCGTCGACGTTCGTCGGGATCGCGCCGTGCCGGTTGTTCGACACGCGTCCGGCACCGGACAACGTGGGCGACCGGAGCACGCCGTTGGCAGCGGGGGAGGAACTCACCCGCCAGGTGCGTGGGGCGAACGGGAACTGCAACATCCCGGCGACGGCGACGGCGATCGCCTACAACCTGACGATTCCGACGTCGATCGACGGGTTCCTGACGATCTTTCCGGCGGATGCGACGCGTCCGAAGTCGTCGAGCATCAACCCGGTGGCGGGTGAGCAGGTGAAGGCGAACAGCGGCATCGTCGGATTGTCGGCGACCGGTGCGATCAAGTTGTTCACGCTCACCGGCCCGGTGAACGCGATCCTGGACATCACCGGCTACTACACGGCCGCGAGTGGCTCGTCGAACGGCGTGATCCCGAGCGGCACCACCGTCATCGGCGAGGTGACCTTCGACAGCCACACGCCCGGCAACTCGGTGAGCGACCGGGTCGGCGTCGACCTGCCCGGTGTGGCCCCGGTCGCGCTCACCGCGGCGACCGTCAACTTCGCGAGTCTGGCGGCCGACAACGACCCGACGTGCACCGGCACCCACGCCGCGCCGACCGCGCCGCCTGGCAAGGTCTGCCTGTATCTCAACTCGATCGGTGACGGTATCGCTCTCTCGAGCTTCACTGGCAACGTCGGCACCCTCACGACCCGACACTTCTACATCAGCTTCCTGCCTGCTGGTCCCGCGAGCGAGGACATGCTCTTCCGTGCCACCTGGGCCTACACCGCACCGTAGCCACCGGTCGGCGCCGGTGGCGCTGCTCGCCCTCATCGTGGTCGGAGCCGGGTGCGGCTCCGACCACGCACCTGCGGGGAGCGATCTGCTGTCGCCCGCGTCGGTCGTGTCCGAGTCCGCTGCTCCGCTCGGTGCGGACTCGGACTCGGGCCCGACCACCGACGGCACGGTGAACACCGGCGAGCCGTCCGACGCCACCGCAGGGACATCGGCGACCGACGGCAGCGGGCAGACGGCGACCGGCGCCGAACCACTGCCGCCGCTGCCCGATCCGGCACCGGCGCTCGCGTGCGACGGGTCGACGGTGCTGTGTGTCGATGCGTCCGCAGGTGACGGCGGTGGTGGCACGGCCGACGTGCCGCTGGTGTCGATCCGTGAGGCGATCGCCCTCGCCGGCCCGGGCGCCACGATCCAGGTGGCGGCCGGCACCTATGCCGAACCGATCGTCCTCGACGGTGTGTCCGACCTGTCGATCGTCGGTGGCTTCGTCGCCGGCGGCGACTTCACCGCCCGCGACGCACAGACCGACGACACCGTCCTGCAGGGCACCGGCGACGCATCCGTGGTGTCGATCACCGGTTCGAGCGGCATCCTCGTGGAGGGCTTCCGGATCACCGGGGGCGGCGGCTCGACCGACACCTACTCCTGGTTCGGTGGTGGCGTGCACGTCGACGCGGGATCGTCCGACGTGGCGATCGTCGGCAACCGCATCCACGCCAACGCGGTCGACCACGGCGACGATCCGACGTCGACGTTCGGCGGGGGCGTCGCGACCTACGGCACCGACGTCACGATCGTCGGCAACGTGATCGAGGCCAACGGCGCCGGGCGCGGGTCGGGCATCGCTGCGATCGGCGGATCGACCACGATCCAGCGCAACGTCGTGCGCGACAACGTGTCGGTGGGCGATCACGGCGGCGGCATCTACGCCGCGGGCGACGTGCGCATCCTCGACAACCGGATCGAGGGCAACCGCGTCGGTGTGGCGCTCGGCTACGGGTGGGGCGGCGGCATCATCGTCTTCGGCGACGACACGACGGCCACGCTGCAGGGCAACGTCGTCACCGGCAACCTGGCAGTCGGCGCGGGGTCGGGTGTGTTCGTCGACGACGGCGCCGATGCCACGCTGGTCGACGAGATCTACGCAGCCAACCTCTGCACCACCGACGGCGGCACGCAGATGTTGGTCGACACCGGCGGCGCGACGACCACGGTGGCCGAGCTGCGCAACGTCACCATCACCGCGACCGACTGCCCCGAAGCGGGCAACGGTGGCGCGGTGCTGATCGCCGCGTCGGACCCGGCGGCGACGCCGTGCTCGGTGTCGATCACGAGCTCGATCCTGTGGGGCAACCGCGCCGACGACGTGCAGGTGTCCGGGTGCGAGCTCACGATCACCGACTCGGTCGTCGAACAACCGCTCGACGCCGCGATCGACGGCGGGGGCAACCTCGGCGTCGACCCGATGTTCGTGGATCCGGCGTCGTTCGACTTCACGCTCGATCCGGCCAGTCCGGCCCTCGGTCGGGGAGCCAGCGGGACGACGCCGTGAACGCACACCGGTCCGTCGCACGGCGCCTCGGTGTCGCGCTGATGATCGCGATGGCCGCGACCGGGTTCGGCGCGGGCGGCGACGCGCGTGCGTCGCGAGCCGTGCCCGCCCTCGTCGCGTTCCCGGGAGCCGAGGGCTTCGGTGCGGGAGCGACCGGCGGTCGCGGCGGCGACGTGATGATCGTCGACACCCTCGAACCGTTCGGACCGGGGTCGCTCGGCGACGCACTCGCGCCCGAGGACTGCCGCCCTCGCACGGTGGTGTTCGCGGTGAGCGGTGTGATCGAGGTGCCCGGGCCGTCGTACGACCTCGAGCTCACCTGCGGCGACCTCACCCTCGCCGGTCAGACCGCGCCGGGTGCGGGCATCACCGTCCACGGCCGCATCGACGGCTACGGGGCAGGCGGCAACCTGATCATCCGTCACCTCCGCGTGCGTCCGCCGCCGATCACCGACGACGAGGGCGCCGTCGACGATCTGGGGCTTCGCTACGACGCGCTCCAGCTGTCGGGCAACCCGAACACCATCCTCGACCACCTGTCGCTGTCGTGGGGCAGCGACGAGACGCTCGACATGTACGAGTTCTCGCCCGACTCGACCGTGCAGTGGAGCACCATCGAGCAGTCCAACCCGCAGGGCACCGGCGAGGCCCACAACGACGGCATGATCGCCGGGCCCGACAGCCCCCGCTTCACCGTGCACCACGTGCTGATGGCACACCACGAGGCCCGGTGCCCGGCGGTGGCGTCCGGCCCGCTCGAGGTGATCAACAACGTGGTGTACGACTGCAAGGACGCACTCGTGCACCACAACCCGGCGACGGGTGAGTTCCACATCGCCGGCAACACGTTCCTCCAGGGACCGAGCCACGACGAGTTCACGCCCATGTACTTCGACGACGAGGAACCGGGTGGCACCACGTACTGGCTGTCGCAGAACCGGATCGTGGCCCCCGGTCGGTTCGAGGGCGTCGTCGACGACATCTCGTCCACTGCGCTCGCCGAGGCGGCGTTCTCCGCCGGTGCAACGGCGAGCCAGATCGTGCTCACCCCGAGCGACTTCACCCAGGAGTCGGCCACGTACCAGCCCGTCACCGTCGAGCCGCCCGACGCGGCGTTCGAGTCGGTGCTCGCCATCGCCGGTGCCTTCCCTCGCGACCAGATCACCATCGAGACCGTCGACGACGTCCGCACCGGCGGCGGCGATTGGTCTCCCGACCCGCCGAGCGACCTGCTCGCCGGTCTCACGCCCGGCATCGCGCCGGCGGACGGCGATCGAGACGGCATGGCCGACGACTGGGAGACCGAGCACGGTCTCGATCCGGTGGACGGCGACGACTACGCCACCGCGATGGGCTCCGGCTACACGGCGATCGAGGAGTACGTGAACGGTCTCGCCGACGCACTGGTCGGTGGCTCCCCGGCGGTGGCGCCTCCGCCTCCGCCCGGGGCGACCGACGAACCCCCGACATCGGATGCCGCCGCAGCCGCGCCGAGCCGGGACGACACGGATCCGTCAGCACCCGCCACGCCGTCGCGCGCATCCACGGTGCAGGAGAACACGTCGCGTGGCGACGGCACGACGTGGCTCGCGATCGTCGCACTCGTCGCATCGGTGACCGCGCTGGTGGTCGCCGGTCTCGCGCTGCGTGCCGCGAATCGCCTGCGACAACACGCGGCCGACGTGCATCCACCACCGGCCGCGGCGGCCCCGTTGCCGCCGCCCGCCGCCTCGAGGAGCGACCGACCGTGAACACGCACCGATCCCACCGGCGCGCCTTCTGCGCCACCGTCGACACGCCGATGGTCGGCGACAGAACGGCCAGGGGTTCGTGGGCCTGCTCGTGTCGGCGATCGATGTGCGCCGGGACGGTCGGGCTCGACCTTGGGGCCGTTCTGAGTCGACACCTCCACGATGGACGACGACCTCGCCCATCCGAACGAAGCCGGGTACGCCGCGCTGGCCGCGCTCTGGATCGACGTCGTCGACGAGTTGCTCGGAACCCGGTCGAGCCGGTTTTCAGCACTCGACGATGCTCACCGGCACGGGGATCGGTTCGCCGCGGCTCGACCGGAACGTCACCGCGAGACCTCCCCGAGCGGTCTCCTTGTACTTGTCGTGCATGTCGCGACCGGTGTCGCGCATCGTCGCGATCGCCTCGTCGAGCGACACGAGGTGCGTGCCGTCGCTGCGCAACGCGAGACGTGCCGCGTTGATCGCCTTCGTCGCGGCCATCGCGTTGCGCTCGATGCACGGCACCTGCACCAGCCCGCCGATCGGATCGCACGTGAGTCCGAGGTTGTGCTCGAGTGCGATCTCGGCTGCGTTCTCCACCTGCTCCGGCGTCCCGCCCATCACCTGCGCCAGACCGGCTGCCGCCATCGCACACGCCGAGCCGACTTCGCCCTGACAGCCCACCTCGGCGCCGGAGATCGAGGCGTTCATCTTGAACAGCGCGCCCACCGCACCGGCAGCGAGCAGGAAGTCGATCACGCCGTCGTCGTCGGAGCCGGGGACGAACCGCCGATAGTAGTGCAGCACCGCCGGCACGATGCCCGCAGCACCGTTGGTGGGAGCGGTCACCACGCGTCCGCCGGCCGCGTTCTCCTCGTTCACCGCCATCGCCCACAGGTTCACCCAGTCGAGCGCCGTGAGCGGATCGCCGTCGGCGCCCGAGTCGTCGAGCGATCGACGCAGCGCCGCCGCTCGCCGGCGCACCCCCAGCCCGCCCGGCAACTCGCCGTCCGTGCGACATCCGCGCTCGACACACGACTGCATCGCCCGCCAGATCTCGAGCAGCGCGTCGCGCACCTCGACGGCCGGTCGCCGTGCCGCTTCGTTCTGCATCGCGAGCTCGGCGATCGAGAGCCCCGCCGCGGCGCATCGGGCCAGGAGCTCGTCGGCGCTCGTGAACGGATGGGGCACCGGTGCGTCGTCGCCTGCGATCGGCGCGTCGAACTCGTCGTCGCGCACCACGAAGCCACCGCCGACGGAGTAGTACGAGCGGGCATCGAGCACCTGTCCGGCTTCGTCGACCGTGGCGAACCGCACACCGTTCGGATGCGCCGGCAACACCTCGTCGGGTTCGAGCACCACGTCGGCGTCGAGTTCGAACGCCACCGTGTGCCGGCCGAGCAACGACAGACGCCCCGATGCGACCACGTCGTGCAGGAACGGCTCCACGTCGTCGGGATCGGTGCGGTCGGGCTCGAACCCGGCGAGGCCGAGCACCACCGCCGGGATCGTGCCGTGTCCGACGCCCGTCGCACCCAGCGATCCGTAGAGCGTGATCCGCACACCGCTCGCCAGCCCGAGCCGACCGGCGGCGTCGAGCTCGACCACGAACCGGCGCGCCGCACGCATCGGCCCCACCGTGTGCGAGCTCGACGGCCCGATGCCGATGCGGAACAGATCGAGCACGCCAACCGTCATCGGCTGATCCTGCCAGAGCGTGTGACGACGTGCGAGGAACGGACTCGTGACAACCGGACCCGACCGTCTACTGTCATGGCTCACGTGACCAGTCTGAGTAGACACACGCCGAGTGTCGGGCGGCCACGACCACACGCCGAGGAGTCCCGATGACCCGCCATGTCACCCTGAGCCGCCGCACCCTGTTGCAGGGCACGGGCGCGAGCACGCTGTTGATGCTGATCGCTGCCGCGTGCGGCGACGACACCGACAGCGCGGGCGGCGACACCGACGCCACGTCGAGCGGAGGGACGGGCGAGGTGAAGGAGATCGACACGCTCACCGTGGCGTTCCCGTCGTCGATGTCGAACCTGTACCCCGGCAAGGAAGCCGGCATCGTCAACTACTACGTGGCTGCGCTCGTGCTCGAGGGTCTGGTCGCACCCGACGGCACGGGCAAGCTGGTGCCCGCCGTGGCCGAGAGCTTCGAGCAGACGTCGCCCACGACCTACGTGTACACGATCCGCTCGGACGCGAAGTTCAGCGACGGTTCGGCCGTCACCGCCGACGACATCGTGTACTCCGTCGGGCTGTCGAAGGACGAGAACGTCTCGCCCAACACCGCGTACTACTGGGCCAACGTGCAGGGTGCCGAGAAGACGGGTGACAACCAGGTCACGATCACGCTCGCCTCGCCCGACGTGGCGTTCGAGTGGGGCCCGTGCGCGGCGAACGCGATGTGGATCACGAAGCAGTCGTTCGTCGACGCCAACAACGGCGACATCGGCACCCCCGACGCGCTGCTCCTCGGCACCGGTCCGTACAAGGTGACGAGCTTCCAGCCCGACAGCGGCGTCGAGCTCGAGCGTGTCGACACCTGGTGGGGCGGCACCGCGCCGGTGAAGACGGTGAAGATCCAGTTCATCCCCGAGGAGTCGACCCGGCTGCTCGCCCGCCAGTCCGGCGACATCGACATCGCCGTCAGCATCTCGCTCGACCAGGCGGAGCAGTGGGCAGGCACCGAGGCCACCGAGGTGCTCTTCGCCGCCGACCGCAGCTATGTCGGCATCGACTTCAACACGGCGGTCGAGCCCTTCGACGACATCCACGTCCGGCGTGCGATCGGCTTCGCGTGCAACCGCGAGGCGTTCGTCGAGAAGCTGCTCGGCGGTCACGGCGAGGTGGCGACCGCGCTCACCACGCCGGCGCAGATCGAGTCGGTACTCGGCGCCGACGGGGCTCGAGAGAAGCTGCGCGCGGTCATCGGCGACGTCACCTACGACCTGGCGAAGGCCAAGGACGCGCTCGCGCAGTCCAAGGTGCCCGACGGCTTCAGCGTGAAGGTGGGCGTCTCGTCGAGCGCCCCGCAGGTGAGTTCGGCATTCCAGGCGCTGGCGCAGGATCTCGCCACCATCGGCATCACGGTGGAGGTGGAGGAGATGCCGGTCGAGCAGTGGTACGACACGATCGGCTCGCCCGACTGGGGCCTGGCCTACATGTGGTACTTCAACACGACCGGCGATCCGGCAGAGCTGTCGAGCTGGTTCCTGAACGAGGGCAACCCGGCGTCGTACGCCAACGACGAGGTGGCCGCCACGCTCGCGAAGGCGAAGGAGGAGACCGATCCGGCGAAGCGGATCGACCTCGTGCTCGAAGCCCAGACGACGGCGCTCGCCGAGCTGCCGTACGTGCCGCTGTGGTGGGGTGAGGCAGCGGTGGCGATCGCCGACACCTACGAGATCGAGGACTTCGGCTCGTACACGCTGCTCTCCCCCTGGACGCCGCGCATCATCACCAAGGGCTGACCGTCGCGATGGCGTCACGCCTCGGGCGCGGCACGCTCGGTCGGTTCGTGATGGTGCGGCTCGCCGCGACCGTCGTGTTGCTGCTCGCACTGTCGTTCGTGGTGTTCGCGTTGTTGTACCTCGCGCCCGGCGATCCGGCTCGCAACCTGCTCGGCCCTCGCAACCCGTCTCCGGAGCTGCTGGCGGCGATCCGGGCCGAGTACCACCTCGACGACCCGTTCGTCACCCAGTACGTGCGCTGGATCGGCGACGTGGTTCGCGGCGATCTCGGCACGTCGATCCGTTCGGAGATCGCCGTGACGTCGTTGCTCGCCGACCGGGTGGTGCTCACCGCCGAGCTCGCGATCATGGCGTTCGTGATCACCTTGGTCGTCGCGGTACCACTGGGCGTGCGCGCCGCCTGGCGTGCGGGCTCGGTGTTCGACCGGACGGTGAGCCTCGCCTCGATCGTCGGTGTCGGTGCGCCCAGCTATGCGGTCGGGCTCCTGTTGCTCTATCTGCTCGGTGTGCGGTTCCAGCTGTTCCCCGTGTACGGCATCGGCGACGGTGGTCTCGATCAGCTCTGGCACCTCGTCCTGCCGGCGGTCACCCTCGCGATCGGCATCGGCGCGTTGGTCTTCAAGCTCACCCGGACCGCGGTGCTCGGTGAACTCGAACAGGACTACGTGGCGTTCGCCCGTGCTCGTGGGCTGTCCGAAGGGGCGGTTCGACGGCTGGTGCTGCGCAACGCGCTCATCCCGGTGGTCACCTCCGGCGGGCTCGTGTTCGCCTTCCTGTTCGGTGGCACGATCCTGGTGGAGGTGACGTTCGCGCTGCCGGGGATCGGCGGGTTGCTCGCCGGCTCGGTCACCTTCAAGGACATCCCGGTGGTACAGGCCATCACCCTGCTCACGGCGACGGTGATCGCGCTGACGGCGCTCGCCGTCGACATCGTCACCTACACCATCGACCCGCGTGTCCGAGCGAGGGGTCTGCGGTGACGGCGCGTCGACAGCTCACGCCCGTGGTGGCGGCGATCCCACTCGTGATCGTCGCCGTGTTCGCCGCCGCGTCGAACTGGCTGGCGCCCGACGCCCGGGTGCAGGACATCCTCACCGGCGTCACGCCGCCGGGCACGGCGGGCCATCTGTTCGGCACCGACACCAACGGGCGCGACATCGCCCAGCTGGCGATCGCCGGTGCGCGGACCGCGGTCGTGGGGCCCGTGGTGATCGCGCTCGGCTCGATGTGCATCGGCCTCGTGCTCGGCACGGTTGCCGGCTACCTCGGTGGGGCCGTCGACCTCGCGCTCTCGAAGTACGCGGACCTGCTGCTGGCCCTGCCCACCACGCTCATCGCGCTGGTGGTGGCAGGGCTGGTGGATGGCGGGTACTGGGTGACGGTGGCGGTGCTCGTGGTGCTCTTCTCGCCCACCGACATCCGGATGGTACGGGGCGCCGTGATCTCGCAGTCGACGCGTCCGTACGTCGAGTCGGCCAAGGCACTGGGCCTCGGCCGGGTGCGGATCATGTTCCGTCACATCGTCCCGAACGTGTTGCCCGTCGCCTTCACGACGATGTTGCTGAACGTCGCCTTCGCGCTCGTGGCCGTGTCGGCGCTGTCGTTCCTCGGACTCGGCGTCGGTCCGGGCGAGCCGGATTGGGGGCGACAGCTCAGCGACGCACGCGATCTGCTCGGACGGAACTGGGCAGCGGCCGTGGTGCCGGGCGTGCTGATCATCGTCACCGCCGCCGCGATCAACCTGCTCGGTGACTGGGCGCAGGAACGGTTCGAGCGACGGGGGAGCGGGCGGTGAACCCTGTTCTCGAGGTCAGCGGGCTCTGGGTGATCGGGCCGAACGGGCCGATCGTCTCGCATGCCGATCTGGCGGTCGAACCCGGCCGGACCCTGGCCATCGTCGGTGAGTCGGGGTCGGGGAAGTCGATGACGGCGAAAGCGCTCACCGGCTTGTTGCCGTCAGGCGTGCACGCCGAGGGGACGGTGGCGGTCGACGGCACGAGCCTCGACCTCGCCGGTGGGGCCAGGGCGCTCGCCGCGGTGCGCGGACGACGTGTCAGCCTGCTGCTGCAGAACCCGTTCACGAGCCTGAGTCCCGTCCACCGATGCGGCCCGCAGATCGCCGCCACGCTCGCCGTGGCACGTGACGAGGTGGACGACGAGGTGCGTCGGCGACTCGCCGAGGTCGACCTTCCCGAGCGCGTCGCGTCGATGTATCCGTTCGAGCTGTCGGGAGGCATGCGCCAGCGTGTCGCGCTCGCCGCCAGCCTCGCGAGCGACCCGCTCGTGCTCATCGGCGACGAACCCACCACGGCGCTCGACGTCACCACCCAACGGGAGGTGCTCGATCTCGTCGCCCGTCTGCAGCGCGAGCGAGGCATGGCGTTCGTCTTGATCACCCACGATCTCGGGGTGGCTCGCGAGCGCGCCGACGAGGTGCTCGTGATGTACGCCGGCCGCCTCGTCGAGCGCGGCCCGACGGCCGAGCTGCTCGGCACGCCACGCCATCCCTACACCGCCGGACTGCGCGACAGCGATCCGCCGTTGGTGGAACGACTCGAGCGGCTCCCGTCGATCCCTGGCTCGGTGCCGCGAGCGTGGGAACACCCGGCGGGTTGTGTGTTCGCGCCGCGATGCGAGCGTGCCGACGAGCGGTGCCGTGTCGACGAACCGACGCTCGGCGGTACCGACGCGGACGGCATCCGGGCTTGGGCGTGTTGGCACCCGCTCGACGATCGTGCAGCCGGCGTGGTCGTCGTTACCCGGACGTCGCCGACGGACGAGGGCGCGCCGACACGTCCGCTCGTCACCGTCGGCGGGGCGCGGCGCCGTTTCCGTCACGATGCGCCCCCCGCACTCGACGACGTGTCGATCGTGGTCGGCGCCGGCGAGGCGGTCGGCGTCGTGGGGGAGTCGGGCTCGGGCAAGACCACGCTCGCACGCTGTCTGCTCGGCCTCGAGCGCCTCGACGAGGGCACGATCGAGTGGGCCGCCGATCGGCCGCGAGCTACTCGGGCCCAGATCGTGTTCCAGGACCCGAGTTCGGCCTTGAACCCGGCGATGACGATCGGCGCCGCACTCGGTGAGGCGTTGCGCGCCGGCGGGCAGGACCCCTCGGCGGTACCTCGGCTGCTCGAACTCGTCGGGCTGCCCGTGCCGTACGCGAAGCGGCGACCACGAGCCCTCTCGGGCGGCGAGCAGCAGCGTGTCGCGATCGCTCGGGCCGTCGCCCCCCGACCCGACGTGTTGGTGTGCGACGAGCCGGTGTCGTCGCTCGACGTGTCGGTGCAGGCTCAGATCCTCAACCTGCTCAACGAGCTCCGGCGCGAGCTGGGCCTGGCCCTGCTGCTGATCACGCACGACCTCGCCGTGGCCCGGCAGGTGGTCGACCGGGTGTACGTCATGCATCGTGGCCGCGTGGTGGAATCTGGGGCGATGGATCGCCTCGTCGCCGCCCCGCAGCACGAGTACACGCAGCGTCTCTTCGCATCGGTGGCAGGTCGATGACCGACGCCGCACCCGACCGGCAGCACCACGGCGGCCACGAGGAGGCCCCGATCGACGACGGCCACGCGGTGCGCGGCGCCGTCGCGGCGAACATGCGCCGCGCGCGTCTCGCCCGTGGGGTGAGCCTGCGGGAGATGTCGGCGGCCACCGGACTCAGCACGGCGCTGCTGTCGCAGGTGGAGCGAGAGGCGGCGAACCCCACCGTGACGGTGCTGGTCCGCATCGCGTCGTTCCTCGAGCTGTCGTTCTCCGATCTCACCCGTGTCACGATCAGCGAGCCGGAGATCATCCGTGCCGAGCACCCGGGTGGCGACGGCACGAGCGGACTGCCGCGTGTCCGCACGTTGTTCGACATGCTCGAACGGCGCCGGTTCGACATCTCCGAAGGTGTGCTCCCGCCTCATCAGCCGGGCAGCTTCGGCGCCCACGGCAAGGGTTCGATCGAGCACTCGTACGTGGTGTCGGGGCGAGTGACGCTCACGATCGGCGACCGGCGATGGCAGCTCGGACCGCACGACGCCGTGCGCTTCGATTCGTCCGTCCCGCACGCCTACAGCACCGGCAAGTCGAGCGCGACGTTGCTCACCGTCGTCACGTTCCAGGAGGACTGAGTGGCCGCCCCCGACGACCTCATCGTCCGCCTGCTCGCGCGTCGAGCCCCGGTGCACGCGAGCGTCACCGACGACGGCAGGATCCTCCTCACCACCGTGCGGGTGCCGGTGGGCGCCACGTCGGTGGAGGTGCAGCTGTCGTTGCTCGACCTCGACGGTGCGGAGACGCCACTCCCGCACGTCGCTGCGGGTGACTCGAATGCCAGCTGGGCACCCGACGGACGTGCGCTCGCATGGTGCACCAGCGACGGTGCCGAACCGGCGTTGCGATGGGCCTCCTCGATCGACGCCGAGCCGGCACTCGTGCCGGCCAGCGCGGGTGCCACCGATGCGCCGAGCTGGTCGCCCGATGGGCGACAGCTCGCATTCACCGCACCGTCGCGGCCGCCGATCGACCGGAGCCAGCCCTACCGTTGGACCCGGCCGTACCTGCACTTCGACGGCGTCGGTCCACTCGAGACCCCGCCACAGGTGCGAGTCGTCGACCTGCACACGGGTGAGCGCATGCAGCTCACCGACGACGACTGGCGGTGGAGCACGCTGCGGTGGTCGCCCGACGGTGCTCGGCTCGCCGCGTGCGCCGGTCTGGATCCCGACGGATCGATCGGGGGCCAGCATCTCGAACTGCTCGGCCTCGACGGCTCTCGTCGGCGCCCGGACGTCCCGTCGGGTCGGGTGGTCCTGCCGGTGTGGGGGCGCGACGGGCGACTCACGGTACTCGTCGTCGATCCGCACGACCGCCCGATCGGTGCTGCCGCTGCGTTGTTCGTCGTCGACGGTGATCGGGTCGACGAGGTGTCGGTCGACGGACTGCTCGGCGGGGACGTCTACGGCGACCAGCAGGCCGAGCTGTGCGACACCTACGACCACGTCGTGCTCGATGCCGGCGACGGATCACTCGTCGTTCGCACCGTGGACCGCGGACGCATGGGCATCGCCAGGCTGCAGCTCGACGACGTGCAGATCGCGGTGCCTCGCACCTCGCTCGCGCCGATCGTCGGTGGCGATCGGTGCTGCACCCCGGTGGCCGTGGCCGGCGATCGGCTCGTGTTCGTCGTCGTGTCCGCCGACGCCACGGCCGAACTGGCGACGGTGGGACTCGACGGGCACGACGAACGGCGGATCACCGATCACGCCGACGGTGACGCAGCCACCGTCGGCGTCCATCGCTTCGCCGTTGCCACCGACGCGCCGGCTCCGATCGACGCCTGGTTCGTGCACCCGGTCGGTGCCGCGTTGCCGCTGCCGACGGTGCTGGTGGTGCACGGCGGTCCCAACTTCGCGTACGGCGACACCTTCAACGTCGACGTGCACTCGTTGTGCGCAGCGGGGTTCGGGGTGCTCTATGCCAACCCGAGAGGATCCACCGGTTCCGGCGACGCGTTCACCGCGGCCGGGCGGGGAGATTGGACCGACGGACCCGCGCGCGACCTGCTCGCCGTCGTCGACCATGCCGTCGACCGCGGCTGGGTGATCGCCGACCGTCTCGGTGTCACCGGCAACTCGTACGGCGGCTTCATGTCTGCCTGGCTCGCGGCCACCACCGATCGGTTCCGAGCCGCCGTCGCCGAGAACCCCGTCACCGATCCGGCGTCGATGCACGCCACGAGCGACATCGGACCGTGGTTCTTCGAGGGGCAGTTCGGCGGCGCACCGCACGAGGTGCCCGACCGATACGCGTCGCAGACACCGCTGCACCACGCGCATCGTTGCCGGACGCCGATCCTGTGGGTGGTGGGTGCCGACGACCGTCGATGCCCCCCGGCGCAGGCGTTCGCGATGCACCGCGCCGTGCGACGTGCCGGCACGCCGAGCGAGGTGCTCGTGCTGCCCGATTCCACGCACGAGGGCAGCACCTACGGTCCACCGGCCGGGCGGTTGGCGCACGACCGAGCACTCGTCGAGTGGATGCAGCGGTGGGTGTCGGCCTGACCCGGCACTCGACCCGACCTCCCACCCACGCCGGTCGTAGCCTGCGGGCACCGAGACAGGGGGATCTCATGCCGTACCGAGCTGCGACGACCACCGACGTCGACTTCTTCCGCGAGCACGGATGGCTCGTGGTCGCCGATGCCGTCGACCCGGCCGACCTCGGCCCGCTCGACCGCAGGTGCGAGGAGATCATCGCCGACAAGGAGCGCCAGGCCTACGACTGGGCCTGGTCGAACGACGACGGCGCCGACCGCACCTACCGGATCCTGCAGGCGATGCCGAGCATCGGCACCACCGCCTTCGACGCCACCCCGTACCGGTTGTGGGCGGTCGAGTTCGCGTCGGCGCTGATGGGCTTCCCGATCGAGCACTGGTACGACCAGTTGCTCGCGAAGCCGGCCGCCACCTCGGTGCCCACCGACTGGCACCAGGACGAGGCCTACTGGGGCCGCAACCTCGACGACCTCGGCATCACGTGCTGGATGCCGCTGCACGACGTCGACGTCGACAGCGGCTGCATGCACTTCATCGACGGCGGACACCGCGACGGGGTGCTGACGCACCGACGCCCCGAGCACATCCAGAGCGACCTCCTGGTGTGCGAACCGGACACGTCGCGTGCGGTGGCCTGCCCCGTGCGGCTCGGCAGTGTGACGTTCCACCACAGCAAGACGCCGCACATGACCACGGCGAACACCACCGTGCCCTGGCGCAAGGTGCTCACCCAACACATGCGCCAGGTGGGCAATCCGGGCG
Organism: Acidimicrobiaceae bacterium; assembly: GCA_020637235.1. Classification (GTDB taxonomy): domain Bacteria; phylum Actinomycetota; class Acidimicrobiia; order Acidimicrobiales; family Ilumatobacteraceae; genus VFMC01. The sequence continues at coordinate 214,207 of JACJWG010000003.1, forward strand.
AGGGCGACCACTACGCATGGAAGGTGTGGGTCGAACAGTTCTCCGGTCGCGTCACCCGGCCCGCCGACGCCCGCTGACCGGCAGACTGGGCCCATGAGCGAACCCTCCTACGCCGTCGTCTGGCCGAAGTCGCCGCTCGGGGTGCAGCGCCGGCGCCACGCAACCCGGCTCGACGACCTCCGCGGTGCTCGTATCGCGTTCGTGTGGGAGTACCTGTTCCGCGGCGACGAGCTCTTCCCCGAGCTCGAGCGCCACCTGCGCGACACCTACGGCTGCGAGGTGATCGGCTACGAGGCGTTCGGCAACACCCACGGACCCGACGAGGCACAGGTGCTCGCCGACCTGCCGCAGAAGTTGCGCGACTGGCGAGCCGATGCGGCGGTGAGCGGTGTGGGGTGTTGAGGCAGCTGCACGCCCGCCGTGATGCGGGCATCCGTCGTCGCCGAGACCGCAGGGGTGCCCACGGTCTCGATCGTCTGTGAGGGCTTCCAACGCCAGGCTCTCGCCACCGGTCGAGGGCTCGGGCTCGACGACCTGCCGCTCGCCGTGCTGCACGGCCACGTCGACACCCAGTCGCACGACGAGATGATCGCCCGGTTCCGGGAACACACCATCGACCAGATCGTGCGCGGCCTCACCGACGCCCACGACGTCGCGGGTGAGGAGACCGCCGAACCGAGCGCGCTCGAGGTGGTGGCCACCGGCACGATCGACGAGATCCACCGTCGGTTCCTCGAGCTCGGATGGACCGACGGCTCGCCGTTCGTGCCACCCACCGTCGACCGCGTGCGGGCCTTGCTCGACGGCACCGGCCACGACCCGTTCCGCGTGATCGGCCAGGCCCGCCCGTCGGGTCGCGACATCACGGTGTGGTCGGTGGCGGTGAACGCCGTGATGGCCGGTCTCGAGCAACGCCACCTGCCCGTCGTGCTCGCGCTCGCCGAGGTGCTCGCGAACCCGCAGTACGGCGTCGAACACTCGGGCAACACCACCGGCGCCGATGCGCTCGTCGTGGTGAGCGGCCCTTCGATCGCCGAGCTCGGCTTCCACAGCGAGGCCGGCGCGCTGCGCGAGGGCGTGCACGCCAACACCGCCGTCGGGCGATGGCTGCGGCTCTACCTGCGCAACGTGTGCGGCTTCACCGGCGCCGAACACGACAAGGCCACGTTCGGCAACAGCACCCGCGTCGTGCTCGCCGAACACGAGCCGACGCTCACATCGATCGGCTGGCCCGCACTCGCCACCGATCTCGGCGCGACGCCCGGCGTCGACACGGTCGCGGTCGCCCGGATGAACGGCGGGCTGATCGTCGGCAGCGTGTTCGGCAGCTCACCCGGCGAGGTGCTGCCGTACCTCGCGAACGGCCTCGTGCGGGTGAGCGGGTGGGAGCTCACCCACGTGTACGGCCTCGGGCACCACTCGTACCGCCCGCTCCTGGTGCTGTCGCCGCTGCTCGCCCGATTGTTCGCCCGACACGGCTGGTCGAAGCACGACGTGCGCCGCGGCCTGTGGGAGCGCGCCGTGCTGCCGGCGCGCACCTGGGAGGCGTTCATCGGTGAGTGGAGCAACCTCACCGCCGGACGGCGGACGCTCATCGACCTCGTGGCCAAGGGTCTGCTGCCCGCCCGGTTCGCCGAGAGCGACGACCCGGACCGGTTGGTGCCGCTCGTGGCCACACCCGACGAGATCATGGTGGCGGTGGCGGGCGACCCGAACCGGGCCAACGCGTTCGTGTTCTCCAACGACGGTCGCCACGGCGACTGGACGACGGCGACGATCGATCGCAGCGTGTCGCTCGACCTGGCCTGCCGGATCGACCAGCCCGACCGCTGCGGATGACCGTGCGGCTGGCCGGGGCGACCGGACAGCTGCGACGTCGATGGGTACGGTGGTCGTGGGGCGGGGAGAGGATTCCCGATGACACGATCACTGCGACCATCGCGACCACCGCGATCCCGCCGACGGGTGGGGCTCGCGTCGGCGGTCCTGCTCGGCGCCGTGACGGCGCCCGCCGTGCCGATGGTGCCCGCCGCGTCGAGCGCCGCCGGCGCACCCCGCACGTGCGCCACCGGCGCGCCGGTGCAGCGCGTCCGTGCCGGCGACACCTGGTTCGGTATCGCCGCTGCCGTGAAGGTGTCGATGGCTGCGCTGCTCGACGCCAACGGCGCCGACGTCGACACCGTGATCCGTCCGGGTGACCACCTGTGCCTGCCGGCCGGCGCGACCCCGACCGTGCCCGCAACCACGGCATCCGCAGCAGGCGAGGAGTCGTCGGCCGCAGCGTGCGCGGCCGCGTCCCGGTACGAGGTGGTGTCGGGCGACAGCTGGTTCCAGATCGCCCGGCGAGTCGGGGTGTCGATGTCCGCGCTGCTCGACGCCAACGACGCCGATGTCGCGACGGTGCTGCAACCGGGCGGTCGGCTCTGCCTGCCCGCCGGCGCACAGGTGAGCGTCGACGTGAACATGCTCGTCGAGCTCGAGGCGCTGCCCGTGCAGGGACCCTGCTGGTACGGCGACACGTGGCGCGCCCCACGTGGCAACGGTCGCCGGCACGAGGGCGTCGACCTGATCGTCGAGTCGGGCAACTACGTGTACGCGGTCGCCGACGGCGTGCTCACCCGTCGCCACTGGGACCAGCCGGGCTCGCTGTCGGGCAACGCCTGGTGGCTCACCACCGCGGACGGGACGTACTTCTTCTACGCCCACCTCGCCGACTTCGCGCCCGGGCTGCGCGTCGGCTCCCGCGTCGAGGCAGGTGAGATCATCGGTTTCGTCGGCACGACGGGTAACTCGGCCACCGATCACCTGCACTTCGAGATCCATCCGGGCGGCGGGGAACCGATCAACCCGTATCGGTCCGTGCGCGCGGCCGGCGGATGCCGCACCGGCGACGGCTATCGGCAGCCGAGCGGGTGGGTGCCGAGCGACTGACGGTGACACGTCGCCGGCGCGGTCGAAGGACCTTCGTGGCGTCGGCGGTCAGTTGGTAGCGTCGATCCGCATGACGTCCCCGGGTGCCACACCCCCCACCTCGCCTCCGAACGCGCCCGCGACCTCGACGCCGACCGCGGCCAACTTCGTGCGCGAACTCGTGCGCCAGGACAACGAGCAGGGCACCTACGGCGGTCGTGTGCAGACCCGGTTCCCGCCCGAGCCCAACGGCTACCTGCACATCGGCCACGCCAAGGCGATCCATGTCGACTTCGGCATCGCGCAGGAGTTCGGCGGGGTGTGCAACCTGCGCTTCGACGACACCAACCCCGACACCGAGGACACCGAGTACGTCGACGCGATCGTCGACGACCTCGCCTGGCTCGGCTACGAGGTCGGCACCGTCCTCTACGCGAGCGACTACTTCGAGCAGATCTACCAGTGGGCCGAGCTGCTCATCACCCGGGGGCTCGCCTACGTCGACGACCAGGACGGCGAGACGATCTCGGCACAGCGCGGCGGATACGGCAAGCCGGGTGTCGAGAGCCCGTATCGCCACCGCAGCGTCGACCAGAACCTCGATCTGTTCCGGCGCATGCGTGCCGGCGAGTTCGCCGACGGCTCGCGCGTGCTGCGCGCCAGGATCGACATGCAGCACGAGAACATGCAGCTGCGCGACCCCGTGATGTACCGCATCCGCCGCGGCCATCATCACCGCACCCACGACGCCTGGGTGATCTACCCCACGTACGACTGGGCCCACGGCCAGAGCGACGCGATCGAGGGCGTCACCCACTCGCTGTGCTCGCTCGAGTTCGACAGCCACCGGCCGCTGTACGACTGGTACCTCGAGCAGTTGCCGCTGCCGTTCGAGCAGCCGCGCCAGATCGAGTTCGCCCGGCTCGAGCTCACCCACACGATCACCTCGAAGCGCAAGCTCGCGAAGCTGGTCGCCGACGGGATCGTCGACGGGTGGGACGACCCGCGGCTGCCGACGATCCGGGCGTTGCGCCGGCGTGGCTACCCGTCGGTCGCGATCAAGGACTTCTGCACCTTCATCGGCGTGCACAAGACCAACAGCCGGCACCAGATCGAGCTGCTCGAGAGCTTCGTGCGCAGCGAGCTGAACCGCACCGCGCAGCGGCGCATGGCCGTGCTGCGGCCGCTGAAGTTGGTCGTCACCAACTGGCCGGCCGGCCAGGTGGAGCACGTCACCCTGCAGAACAACCCCGAGAACGCCGACGACGGCACGCGCGAGGTCGAGTTCACCGGCGAGCTCTGGATCGAGCGCGACGACTTCATGATCGACGCGCCACCGAAGTACTTCCGTCTCACGCCCGGCCGCGAGGTGCGCTTGCGTGGCGCCTACTTCGTCACCTGCACCGGCTACGTCACCGGCGACGACGGCGAGGTCGTCGAGGTGCACGCCACGTACGACCCCGACACGCGCGGTGGCAACGCACCCGACGGGCGCAAGGTCAAGTCGACCATGCACTGGGTGTCGGCCGCACACGCCGGCGATGCGACCGTGGCGCTGTACGAGCGCTTGTTCACCGCCGAGGTGCCGGGTGAGGCGACGGGCGAACCATTCGACGACCTGCACCCCGCCTCGCGCGAACTGCTCGAGCACTGCAAGGTCGAGGCCGCGGTCACCGACACCGCTCCCGGCCAGGTCGTGCAGTTCGAGCGGCTCGGCTACTTCGCCCACGACCCTCGTGAGCACCTGCTGTTCCACCGGACGGTCGGGCTGAAGGACGAGTGGGCCAACATCCAGAAGCGGACCTGAGAGCGGGCCCGAGACAGGTCCTGAGGGGGCGAACATGAGCGTGATCGACAAGCTCGATCTCTCGCTGCGGCTCGATCGTGAGCAGTACGAGAAGCGACTCGCCGAGGAGCAGCGGCGGCTGCTGCAGCTGCGACTGCATCTCGGCGGCGAGATGGGCGGGCAGATCGGCCCGGGTCTGCTGGTGCTGTTCGAAGGACCCGACGCGGCCGGCAAGGGCGGCGCGATCAAGGTGATCGTCGGCCACCTCGACCCCCGCCACTACACCGTCGTCAACTACGCCGCGCCCACGCCCCGCGAGAAGCGGCACCACTTCCTGTGGCGGTTCTACCGCGAGCTCCCGGGTCACGGCGGCATGGCGGTGTTCGACCGCAGCTGGTACGGCCGGGTGCTGGTGGAGCGGATCGAGGGCTTCGCCACCAAGGCCGAGTGGGGACGGGCGTACGAGTCGATCGTCGACTTCGAGAAGTCGCTCGTCACCGAGGGCATCATCCTCGTGAAGTTCTGGATGCACATCTCCGACGACGAGCAGATGGAGCGGTTCCAGGCCCGCGCCGCCGATCCGCTGAAGCGGTGGAAGCTCACCGACGAGGACTGGCGCAACCGCGAGAAGAACCGCCTGTACGAGGCAGCGGCGGAGGACATGTTCGCGAAGACCTCGCACAAGCTGTCGCCCTGGGAGGTGATCCCCGCCGAGCAGAAGCGCTACGGCCGGATCGCCGTGCTCGAGACGCTCAACCGTCGCATCGAGGAGGGCATGAAGCGATGGGGCATGCCGGTGCCGGCGATGAGCGACCTCGACGTCACCGACGACTGAGCACCTTCTGGTCGCGCATCTTCACGCCGTGCGTGACGATGCGCGACCAGAACGTGAGGGGGGTGGGGCTACCGTCGGCGCCATGACGACGCCACGACGCCACGTGCCCCCCGGTCTCCGTGAACAGCTCGACCTCGGGTACGTGTTCGGCAGCGTGCAGACCTTCGCCCAGCGGCCGCTCGTCACCGAGCTGCAGCAGCTCGCCGAGTGGCAGGCCGACGTCGCGATCCTCGGGGCGCCGTTCGACCTCGGCACCACCAACCGTACCGGCGCGCGCTTCGGTCCCCGTGCGCTGCGCACCGACGCGTACGACCCGGGCACCTACCACCTCGACCTCGGGCTCGAGATCTTCGACTGGCTCGAGGTGGTGGACGTCGGCGATGCCTACTGCCCGAGTGGGATGGTGCAGGAGAGCCTCGACAACATCCGGGCGAAGGTGGCCCAGGTGGTGGAACTGGGCGTGATGCCGATCACGATCGGCGGCGACCACACGGTCACCTGGCCGGCCGCCACCGCGGTCGCCGAGCACCACGGGTTCGGCCGGGTGGGCATGGTGCACTTCGACGCACACGCCGACACCGCCGACACCATCGACGGCAACCTGGCCAGCCACGGCACCCCGATGCGCCGGCTGATCGAGAGCGGTGCGATCCCCGGCACCAACTTCGTGCAGATCGGCTTGCGCGGGTACTGGCCCGGCGCCGACGTGTGGGCGTGGATGGGGGAGCAGGGCATGCGCTGGCACCTGATGGACGAGGTGCACCGGCGAGGGCTCGACGCCGTGCTCACCGACGCGATCGCCGAGGCGATGGACGGCGTCGACCACCTGTACGTCAGCGTCGACATCGACTGCCTCGATCCGGCGTACGCGCCGGGCACGGGCACCCCCGAGCCCGGGGGTCTCGCGAGCGCCGATCTGCTGCGGGCGTTGCGCCGGCTGGCTCGCGAGACGCCACTCGTCGGGTTCGACCTGATGGAGGTGGCGCCCGCCTACGACCACGCCGACTGCACCGTGAACGTCGCGCACCGCTGCATCATGGAGGTGCTCGCGGGCCTCGCCTCGGTGCGCCGCGACGCCGGCTCGCCCAACGTGTCGGCCACCGGCCCGCTCCGCTGACGGCGAGCGCGGCGGCCGTCGTCGAGATCGGTCGGCGCCGTCGGGGACGGAACGGGTGGTGATGCCACCACGGCCACGACCGGAACCCGCTCGCCGACCGTTCGTGGCACCGCGATGATGGGCCGATGAGCACCGCGATCGCCCGACGTTCCCGCTTCTTCGACCTCCATGCAGCGCAGGACGTGTTCGTCATGCCGAACCCGTTCGACGTCGGATCGGCGAAGCTCCTCGCCGCCATCGGTTTCCCCGCGCTCGCCACCACCAGCGCCGGGTTCGCCTGGAGCCTGGGACACGACGACTACGGCGTCACCCGCGACGCCCTCGTCGCGCACGTGGCGCAGATCGCCGAGTCGGTCGATGTGCCGCTCAACGTCGACGGCGAGCGGCTGTTCGCCGACGATCTCGACGGTGTCGCCGCCACGGTGCGCCTGCTGCACGAGGCGGGTGCCGCCGGATGCTCGATCGAGGACTGGAACCAGGCCACGTCGTCGATCGACGATCTCTCGCTCGCCACCGAGCGGGTGGCAGCCGCTGCGGCGGCCGCGCACGCCGACCCCGACGACCGGCTGCTGCTCACCGCGCGGTGCGAGCACCTCCTGCACGGGGTGGACGACCTCGATGCCACGATCACACGGCTGTGCGCGTACCGCGATGCGGGCGCCGACTGCGTGTACGCGCCCGGGCTCGCCACGGTGGCCCAGATCGCCGCGGTCGTCGACGCCGTCGGCGTGCCGCTGAACGTGCTCGCGCTGCCCGGCGGGCCGACGGTGGCCGAGATCGGCGCGGCCGGCGCGCGGCGGGTGTCGGTCGGTTCGTCGCTCGCCAGCACCGCCTACGGGGCGCTGATGGCCGGGGCTCGCGAGTTGTTCGAGCAGGGCACGAGCACGTATCTGGCGACCCGCCTCACGGCCGCCGACCGCGCCGCCCTCCGCTGAACCTGCTCCCGTCAGGCCGGCGAGCCGAACTGGCGGTCGCCCGCGTCGCCGAGGCCGGGCACGATGAACGCGTGCTCGTTCAGCCGCTCGTCGACGGCCGCGGTGTAGATCGCGAGGTCGAGCCCGGCCTGCTCGAGCACCTGGATGCCCTCCGGCGCGGCCAGCACGCACACGACGATGATCGTGCCGGTGGCGCCCCGCTCGATGAGCTGCTGGCAGGCGTGGGCCAGCGAGCCGCCGGTCGCCAGCATCGGATCGAGCACGATGCACTGGCGGCCGGCCAGGTTTTCCGGCAGCTTGTTCACGTACGACTTCGGCTGGAAGGTCTCCTCGTCGCGGCTCACGCCGATGAAGCCCACGTCGGCGTTCGGCAGCAACTCCTGCGCGGCGTGCAGGAACCCGAGGCCCGCTCGCAACACCGGCACCACGATCGGCTGCGCGGCGAGCACCCGACCCGAGGTCTCGGTGAGCGGGGTCGTCACCCGCACGGTCTGGGTCGGCAGGTTGCGCGTCGCCTCGGCCAGCAGCAACGACCCGATCCGCTCGATCTCCTGGCGGAAGATCGCGTTCGGGGTGCTCGCATCGCGCACGCGCACGAGCGAATCGGCGATCAGCGGGTGGTCGACATGGTGGACGGCGACGGACATGTCCCGAGTGTGGCAGACGCGCGTCGGTGCCCGGAAAGGTGCGACGCGGTCGACGGAGGGATCAGCCGGCGCCGAGCGTGGTCTGCGCCCGGAGCAGCGCGTAGCGGGGCTTGATCAGGCCGTTGATGATGCGCAGCCGCTCGGGGAACGGCGCGAACGCGCTCTTCATCGCGTTGATCGTGATCCACTCGAAGTCCTCGAGACCCCACCCGAACGCATCGTGCATCTGCTGCATCTCGTGGGTCATCGACGTCGCGCTCATCAACCGGTTGTCGGTGTTGAGCGTGACGCGGAAGCGCAGCCGGCGCAGCATGCCGATCGGGTGCTCCTCGATCGAGGCGCACACACCGGTGTTGACGTTGCTGGTGGGGCACAGCTCGAGCGGGATGCGACGGTCGCGCACGAACGCGGCGAGCCGTCCGAGTTGCTCCTCACCGGGTGCGCCGGTGATGTCGTCGACGATCCGCACCCCGTGGCCGAGACGCTCCGCGCCGCAGAACTGCACCGCCTCCCAGATGCTCGGCAACCCGAAGGCCTCGCCGGCGTGGATGGTGGTGTGGAAGTTCTCGTGCTGGATGTGGTGGAACGCGTCGAGGTGGCGCGTGGGCGGGTAGCCGGCTTCGGCACCGGCGATGTCGAAGCCCACCACGCCGGCGTCGCGCCAGCGGACGGCGAGCTCGGCGATCTCCAGGCTGCGCGCCGCGGTGCGCATCGCCGAGCAGATGAGGTGGATGGTGAGGTCGGTGCCCTCGGCGCCGGCGCGGAAGCCGTCGAGGATCGCCTCGACGACCTCGTCGAGCGTGAGCCCCGCTTCGGTGCACAGCTCGGGTGCCATGCGCACCTCGGCGTACACCACGCCGTCGGCCGCCAGGTCCTCGGCGCACTCGCGGGCGACCCGTTCGATGGCGTCCCGGTGCTGCATCACGCCGACGGTGTGAGCGAAGGTCTCGAGGTAGAGCACGAGGTCGTTGCGCCGCGCGCCGCGGTGGAACCAGTGGGCGAGCTCGTCGACGTCGGTGGTGGGAAGGTTGGCGTAGCCGTACTCCTGCGCGAGCTCCACCACGGTCGCCGGACGCACGCCGCCGTCGAGATGGTCGTGGAGCAGCGCCTTCGGCGCGCGCAGCAACAGGTCGTGATCGATCACCGGACACCTCGTCGTGTGGCGGACATCGGCACAGCGTAGGGGCGCCGTTCCGTCGCCCGTACCCTGTGCCGGATGAACACCGGCGATCTCACCGTTCTCGGCAACACCGTCCGGCACGCGATCGATCACGTCGAGGTGTTCGCGGCGCCCGAGCACGTGACGACCGTCCGGTTCACCACCGACGAGCTGCAGTCGATGTGCCCGGTCACCCAGCAACCCGACATCGCACACGTGGTGATCGAGTACACACCCGACCGTTGGTGCATCGAGTCGAAGAGCCTGAAGCTCTACCTGTGGGGCTTTCGTGACCGGGCCGTGTTCGCCGAGGCGCTCACGGCCGAGATCGCGAACGAGGTGATGACCACGGCCCAGCCGCGCGAGGTGACGGTCACGCTGACGCAGCGTCCGCGCGGCGGCATCGAGGTGCAGGCCGTCGCTCGCCGGCAGCGCTGAGCCCGCCGGGCGACGACCTCCCGCGGGCCGGCGTCGCCTATTGGCTCTCGTACGGCTGGCCGGCCGCCTTGGGGCCGCGTGAGCGGCCCACGAAGCCGGCTACCACGACGATCGTCATCAGGTACGGCGTCATCTTGATGAACTCGCTCGGCAGGCCGGTGTTGAGCAGGCTGAGCTTGTCGGCCACCGAGTCGAACAGGCCGAAGAGCAACGCGGCGCTGATCGCGCCAACCGGATGCCACCGGCCGACGATCACCACGGCGAGCGCGATGAACCCTCGGCCGTTGGTGATGTTCTCGTTGAAGCGACCGATCGTGGCGGTCCACCACGACCCGCCGAAGCCCGCGATCGCACCGGCGAGGATGACGTTGCGGTAGCGAAGGCGCAACACGTTGATGCCGAGGGTGTCGGCGGCTCGCGGGTGCTCGCCGACGGCACGTGTGCGCAATCCCCACTTCGAGCGGAAGAGGAACCACGTGAACACCACGACCAGCAGCATCGCCGAGTACACGAACACCGTCTGCTGGAACAGGATCTGTCCGAGGATCGGGATGCGTTCGAGCAGCGGGATCTTCCAGGCCCCGAGGGTCGGCGTGTCGTTGTAGTCGGGGTTCTCCGTCAGGACGCGGCTCGACAGGAACGACGTGAGGCCGAGGACGAAGAAGTTGATGAAGAAGCCGACGATCACCTGGTCGACCTTGAAGCGGATGGCCAGCCAGGCGAGGAGCCAGGCGAGCAGCGCGCTCGCGATCATCGCCGCCAGCACCCCGACCCAGAAGCCGCTCGAGTCGCCGAGTCCCGGCCAGCTCGCGGCGATCGACCCGACCAGCGCCGAGGTGAACGCGCCGCTCAGCAACAGGCCCTCGATCGCGATGTTCACCACGCCCGAGCGTTCGCACATGATGCCGGCACAGGCGCCGAAGATGAGCGGCGTCGAGAAGGTGACGGCCGAGGCGAGCATGCCGATGAACGAGAACGACCGTCCGGCGGCCGCCCACGACAGGAACGACATGAACACCAGGATCGACGCCATCGCGAGGACGACGTTGGTGTACTTGCCGTACCCGCGCCACAGTTGGATGCCGGCGGTGACGGCGAGCGCGGCGGCGACGAACCAGCCGAGGCCCTGAGCGGGCAGGCCGAACGACCGGCCACCGTCGAGGTTGAACGTCGCGGTGCCCTCGTGGCGGGTGAGGAACAGCGCCGTGACCCCGGCGAGCACGACGTAGGAGATGCCGAGGTTGCGGGCATGGCGCCGTTCCTCGAAGGTCATGCCGCCCGGTGCGTTCGACGCATCGGCGGTGGCCGTCGTGGTGGCCGTCGTCTCGATCGGCGTCTGGTCCGGTGCGGGGCTCTCGGAGATGCTCACGCCCCCCACCCCCTGAACTGCAGCGCGGAGCCGCCGCCCTCACGCTTCAGTCGCCAGAGCAGGCGCGTGAGTGCCGGGGCGGCGATGAACAACACGATCAGGGCTCGGAGCACCAGCACCACGTCGAGCGGGATGTCGGTCTCGAGCTGCATCCGGCGGCCGCCGGCTTCGAGGATGCCGAACAAGAACGCGGCGAACACGATGCCGGTCGGCTTGTTGCGTCCGAGGAGCGCGACGGCGATGGCGTCGAAGCCGATGCTGCCGGCGAAGCTCTCCGTGGCGTACCCCTGGGTGCCGATCACCTGGCTCGCACCGGCGAGCCCGGCCATCGCGCCGGCGATGAACATCGCCATGGTCGTGAGCGTCGCCGGCTTCATGCCTGCGTAACGGGCGGCGTCGGCGTTCGACCCGAAGGTGCGCAGCTCGAAACCGATCTTCGACCGCTCGAAGAGCCACCAGGTGAACATCGCGCCGGCGATGGCGACCAGGAAGCCCCAGTGGGCCCGCAGCGCCGGATTGTCGCTCCAGAAGAACAGGTCGGGCAGCCGGCCTTCGGGTCGCACCGTCTTCGAGATCGGGTTGTCCTTGCCGGGCTGCTGGAACGCGTCGGTCTTCAACAACCACAGCGTCAACAGGCCGGCGATGTAGTTCGTCATGATGGTGGTGATCACCTCGTGGGCGCCGGTGCGTGCCTTGAGGAATCCGACGATGCCGCCCCAGATGCCGCCGGCGACGATGCCGGCCAGCAAGGCGAGTGGCACCTGCACGATGCCGGGTCCGTTCATCGAGAACCCCACCCACACCGAGGCCATGCCACCCGCGAACATCTGACCGGTCGCACCGATGTTGAACAGGCCGGATCGGGCGGCGATCGCGAAGCACAGGCCGGCCAGGATCAGCGGCGTGGCGGAGACGATCGTCTCGCTGATGCCGTTGAGGCTGCCGAGTGCACCGGCCGGCAGCGCGAGGTACGCGTCCTTGATGGTGCCGAGGATGCCGAGGATGTCGCCCTCCTTCAGCCGGTCGATGTCGGTGAGGCCGATAATCACCGCGCCGGCCACGAGCGCCGACACGATGGCGAGCACGGGCAACAGCAGGTTGTTGTACGCGTCGATGCGATCGAAGAAGGCGACGGCCTTCGGTGTCCGCTCGTCGCCGCGCGGGCCGGAGCTGCTGCCTCCGTCGACGGTGGCCGCGGTCATGCTGCGCTCTCCTTCGCGCCGGCCATGTACAGGCCGACCTCGTTGTGATCGGTGGATGCTCGCTGGAGATCGGCGACGATCGTGCCGCGGTACATGACGAGCACGCGGTCGGCGAGTGCCATCACCTCGTCCAGTTCGGTGCTCACGACGAGCACCGCGACACCGGCGTCGCGCAGGGCGACGATCCGTTCGTGGATGTACTCGATCGAGCCGACGTCGATGCCGCGGGTCGGCTGACACGCGATCGCCAGCTTCAGTTCGCGGCTCAGCTCGCGGGCCACGATCACCTTCTGCTGGTTGCCGCCGGACAGCGTGCCGACCGGCGTGGTGACCGACGGCGTGCGGATGTCGAACTGGTCGACCAGACGGGCCGCTTCCTCGCGTGCCGACCCCCAGTCGATGCTCACACCCGAGCTGAGCGGTGCCGTGTAGTACGCGGTGAGGGCCAGGTTCTCGGTGACGTCGAAGTCCTTCACGATCCCTTCGCGTTGGCGGTCCTCGGGGATGTGGGCGACGCCGTGGCGGTGCATGTCACGAGGGTCGGCCTCGGTGATGTCGGTTCCCTGCAACGCCACGCGCCCCTCGGCGATGCGCCGCAGTCCGACCAGGGCGTCGACGAGCTCCGTCTGGCCGTTGCCCTGCACCCCGGCGATGCCGACGATCTCGCCGGCGTGCACCTGGAAGCTCACGTGGTCGACGAGCGCTCGCCCGCCCGGTTCGCGCACCGTGAGATCGCGCACGTCGAGCACGGTCGGCCCCGGCTCGCGGACCTCCTTGGCGACCACCAGGTCGACGGGGCGTCCCACCATCATCTCGGCGAGCTCGGTGTCCTTCACCGTCGTCGGGTCGGCCTCACCGACGGTCTTGCCGCGGCGCAGCACCTCGATCCGGTCGGCGATGCGCAGCGCCTCGCGCAGCTTGTGGGTGATGAACACGATCCCCTTGCCGTCGGCCTTCAGGGTCTCGACGATCACGAAGAAGTCCTCGATCTCCTGCGGGGTGAGCACGGCGGTCGGCTCGTCGAACACCACGATCTCGGCATCGCGGAAGAGCACCTTGATGATCTCGACGCGCTGCTGCAGGCCCACGGGGAGGTCCTCGATCTTCGCGTCGGGGTCGAGGTGCATCCCGTACTGCTCGCTGATCGAGCGCACCTGCGCTCGCGCCGTGGCGATGTCGAGCTTGATGCCGCCGAACGCCGTCGGCTCGACGCCCATCACGACGTTCTCGGCGACGGTGAACACCGGGACGAGCATGAAGTGCTGGTGCACCATGCCGATGCCGGCGGCGATGGCGTCGCGGGGGGAGGTGAAGTGCTGTGGCACGCCGTCGATCAGGATCTCGCCCTCGTCGGCCTTGTACAGCCCGTACAGCACGTTCATCAGCGTGCTCTTCCCGGCACCGTTCTCGCCGACGAGTGCCAGCACCTCACCGCCGCGCACCCGCAGGTTCACGTCGTCGTTGGCGACGACACCGGGGAACCGCTTCGTGATCCCCCGCAGCTCGAGTTCCATGTCTCCCCTTCGTCGGGACGACGCCGTGTCGTCACCCGGTGATCGTGGCGCAATCTAGTCGCGTGCCGAAAACCGACGAGAGGGGCCCTCGCGGGCCCCTCTCGATCGCAGTTCACGATGGAGCGGGTCGCTCAGCTCGCCGTCATCTCACCGGCGGTGAACATCGCGATGAGCTCTTCGACCTCGGCCTTGAGCTCGTCGGGGACGTCGCCCGCCTGGTCGTGGTAGTCGGCGATGCCGACGCCACCGTTGGCGAAGGTGCCGACGTAGTCGTCACCGGGGTCGCCCGAGTCGGCCACGTTCGTGACCGTGTCGAAGACCGCGGCGTCGATGTTCTTGAGCACGGAGGTCAGGTAGACCTCCTTCTCCTTGTCGTTGCTCACGTACATGTCGACGTCGACACCGATGATGCGGATGCCACCGACTTCCTTGGCGTAGGCCGACGAGCCGAGGCCCACCGGACCGGCGACCGGGAAGATGATGTCGGCGCCCTCGTCGGCGAAGCCCTGGGCGAGCTTCTTGCCGTCGTCGAGGCTCTCGAAGTTGCCGGCGAACGAACCCTCGGTGCCGTCCCAGCCGAGGACCTCGACCGCGGTGCCCTTCTGCTCGTTGTAGTAATTGACGCCGTTCAGGAAGCCCGTCATGAAGATGGTGACCGGCGGGATGTTGATGCCGCCGTAGGTGGCGACCTTGCCGGTCTCGCTCATGCCCGCGGCGAGGTAGCCGGCCACGAACGACGGCTCGTCCGTGGCGAAGTTGAGCGCACGCACGTTCTCGAGGTTCACGTCGTCGGCGAAGTCGTCGGGCGTACCGGCGTCGTCGTTCGCGTCGGAGTCGATGATCGCGAACTGCTGGTCCGGGTTGGTCTTGGCGGCCTCGGCCGTCGCGCCACCGAGCAGGAAGCCGACGGTGATGATGACGTCGCAGCCCTTGTCCATGAAGGCCTGGATGTTCGGGGCGTAGTCGGCGTCGCTCGACGACTCGAGGAGGTCGATCTCGGCGCCGATCTCGGCCTCGGCCTGCTGCAGGCCGGCATAGGCGGACTGGTTGAAGCCCTTGTCGTCGACGCCACCGACGTCGGTGACCTCGCAGGCGGAGACGGCTTCGCCGTCGCCCCCGGCAGCAGCCGTCGTGTCGGAGCCGCCGGCGGTCGTGTCGGAGCCGGCAGCGGTGGTGTCGGACGGGGCCTCGGTCGTCGTGCCCTCTTCCTCGTCGTCGCCGCAGGCGGCGACCACGAACAGCGACGCGGTCAGCGCCAGCGCGGCGAAGCGCTTGGTCTTGCGCATGTGGTTCTCCCCCTAGGAGTGGTTCAGGTGGATCGGAAGATCCGTTCCACAGCCTACTTGCGGGTGGCCGTCCGGAGGGTCGCCACTCGGTTGCAGGCGTGTGAAGCATGCTCGTCGGGCGCCCCTGACGTCAAGCGCTTGACCGCCCCGGCACCGACTCGTCGACACGGCGTAGGCTCGTCGTTCGTGCAGCGATGGTCGAACGCGATGGCGATGTGACGAGCGACCACCCGAACCAGGGCGACCTCCGGCTGCCCACCCGGGGCCGGCGTGTCCGCGCCGCCGATGTCGCCGCGGCGGCGGGGGTGTCGATCTCGACGGTGTCGCTCGTGGTGAACGACAAGTGGGAGGGTCGGGTGGCGCCGGACACGGTGGCGCGCATCCGCGACGAGGTCGCCCGCCTCGGGTACGTGGTCGACGAGTCGGCGCGCCGGCTGGCGATCGGTGCCGCCGGCGCGGTGGCGGTGGTCACGCCGGCGTTCACCAACCCGTTCTACGCCCGTGTGTCGGTGGGTGCCGCGGCAGCGCTGGGCGCGGCGTACCAGGTGGTGTTCTCCGTGCCCGAGATCGACGAGGACCCGGTCGAGATGCTCGTACGGCTCCGTGGCCTGCGACTCGCCGGCGCGTTGATCGCCGCGCCCAGCGAGGACGTGCTCCGGTGGCTGCCGGCCGATCTGCCGGCGGTGCTCCTCGACGCGCCGGGCGCCGGCGACGGGCGTCCGCGGGTCGACCTCGACGTCGCCGACGGTGCCGTCCAGGTGGCCGAGCACCTGCTGGCACTCGGCCACCGACGTGTCGCGTTCATGGCGGCGACCCCGGAGACCGACACGTTCGTGGTGCGCCGCACACGGCTGCGCGACGCGCTCGTGGCCGGTGGCGCGACCGTGTTCGCTCCCGACGCGCTGCGCAGCGAGGTCGACGCCGGCGCCGCGTACCGGGCAGCGTCGGCTGCGATCCCGGCCCTGCTCGGTTCGGCCGTCACCGCCGTGGTGTGTGCGACCGACCTCCACGCATACGGTCTGCTCCGTGCATGTGGGGATCACGGTGTGGAGGTACCGGGTCGATGGTCGGTGGTCGGCTTCGACGACCAGCCGCTCTCGGCGTTCCTGACGCCGCCGCTGACGAGCGTGTCGTTGCCGGCCGACGAGCTCGGTCGCAGCGCCGGCACCCTGCTCGCCGAGCTCATCGCCGGCGGCGCCGACGCCGAACCGCCGGCGGGTGCGGTCCGCGAGCGACCGTCGGTGCGCGTGCTACCGGTGTCGCTGGCGGTGCGGGCCTCCACCGGTCCGGCAGCGCCCTCGGCGTAGCATGTCCCCCGATCCGCCATGAGTGCACCCGTCCGTCCTGTCCCGCGTCCCGGCCCGCCCCGACGCCGGCGGGTGAGCCGGCAGCGGTACATGGTGCGTCGCGTCGGCGCGTTGGTGGTGGTGGCGCTCGTGCTGTTCGGCGTCGTCCGCGTCGTCGGGGCGCTCGCCGGCGGCGACGACGGGGACACCGTCGCGGGTGCCGACGGCTCGACACCGGCCGACGCCACGGCGGCGAGTGACGGCGGTACCGTCGTCGGGGCCACGGGCAACACCACCATCACCAGTGCGCCCGGATCGACCGATGCCACCGGCGCCGGGTCGACGGTGCCGGCCACCTCGGCCGCGGTGTCGACCGGCCCGCCCACCGCGGCGGATCCGGCGGTGGTGCTCATCGCCGGCGACTCCGACGCCGGTACCTTCGGCCCCTACCTCGAGACATTGCTCGACGACACGGGCGTCGCCCGCACGCAGCTCGACTACAAGGTCTCCTCCGGCCTGTCGCGCCCCGACTTCTTCGACTGGCCTTCGCACTTCCGCCAGATCATCCCGCAGATACAGCCCGACATCGTCGTGGTCACCTTCGGCGGCAACGACCCACAGGGCCTCACCGACGGGTCGAAGGCGGACGGCACACCCAACTTCATCATCGGCGAGCCCACCGGCGACGGCGATGCCGAATGGCGAGCCGAGTACGGACGTCGTGTCGGCGAGGTGATGGACTACCTCGCCTCGGAGGGACGCACCCTCGTGTGGGTCGGCATCCCGAACGACGACAACCCGGACGTGACGACGCGGCTGCGGGTGCAGGACGAGGTGGTGCGGGCGGAGGCGGCGAAGCGGCCGCAGGTCGCGTTCGTCGACACGTGGAAGCGGTTCAGCGGCCGCGAGGGCGGGTGGGCCGAGTTCGTGATCGACCCTCGCGACTCCACCGCCAAGGACGTGCGGGCCGACGACGGCTTCCACCTCAACACCGTCGGTGCCGAGATCCTCGCGCTCGACATCATGGAGGTCGTGCGCGCCGACCTCGTCGCACGCGGCGCCCAGCTCTGACCCGGTCGGCGCCGGTGGGCCGCGCGGCTCACCGTGCGCGCGATGGCGCGACGCACGGGCGCGCAGCGCGTACATTGCCCCGATGGCAGCGCGAGTGCGGACTGGTCATGCGGATGGTCGGACCGACCGAACGCGGGCGATGGCTGGTGCCGCGCTCGCGCTGCTCGTGCTCGCCCTGTCCGATGCGGGCTCGGAAGTGTCCGCGGCGCCGCCGGCGACCGCCGTCTCGTGTGTCGACGAGACCGTGCGGTGGGGCGGTGCCCATCAGCTCGCCGTCGACGGCTCGTTCTCGACAGGCGTCGACGTGGTGCCGCCGGCGGCCGGCGAGACCCTCAGCGTCGTCGGGGTGTCCGCCGACGGTCTGGACACGAGCGGACGTGCCAGCGCGCTGCCGGTGGAGGTCGGCGGCGCGGTCGTGCACACCGGCGGGTCGACCGCCGGGGGAGCGGTCGTGGTGCGATCGAACGTGTCGACCCCGGTCACCGTGAGCGGGGTGACGGTCGTCGTGCGGCGTTGCGCCGAGGTCGCAGCGGCATCGACCGCAGGTGCGCCGGTGGCCACGGCGGCGCCCGCCACCCGATCGGAGGGCGCCGTGGCGTCGGTCCTGCCCGAGACCGGTCAGGACGAGCTCGCCACCACCCTGGTGGGCGCGATCGTGGTGGCGTTGGGTGCCGCGCTCGTGGTCGCCGGTCGGCGCGACGTCACTGCTGCCGGCCGCGTGCCTGGATCGCCGCGCGCCGTTCGGCCACCTTCTCCGGGCTGAACTGCTCGTCGCGCCAGCGGCGCCCGTCGCGAGCTTCGATCTCCCATCCGGGGCGCTCGGCCGTGATCTCGGCGTAGGTGCTGCGGATCTGGCGAACCCCCGGCTGGTCGTTGCCGATGATGTCGAGCGCGAGCTTCCGGGTGAACGGCATCAGCTCGTCGTGGGGCACGACGTGGTTGACGAGTCCGAACTGCAGTGCCTCGTCGGCCTGCAGGAAGTTGCCCGTGAAGCTCATCTCGCGGGCGCGACGTACGCCGATCGCCTGCGGCAGCAGCACCGTGAGGCCCCACCCCGGCATCACGCCCACGCGGCTGTGGGTGTCGCCGAACTTCGCATGCTCGCTGGCGACGAGGAAGTCGCAGTTGAGCGCGAGCTCGAACCCGCCCGTGATCGCCACCCCGTTGATCGCGCCGATCAGCGGCTTCGTCATCGGTGGGAAGGGGCCCCGCACGCCGGCCGCGTTGGCGCCGCCGTCGGCGCCGGTGCCGCCGAGGTTGCCGGCCGACGAACCGAGCTCCTTCAGATCGAGCCCGGCGCAGAACGCCGGATCCGCGCCCGTGAGGATCACCACGTCGACGTCGTCGCTCGCGTCGGCCTCGGCGAGCAGCTGCGGGAGCAGGCGGAGCACCTCGCTCGACAGCGCGTTGCGCGCTGCGGGACGGTTGAGGGTGATCGTGGCGATGCGCTCGCTCACCTCGGACAGGACGACGGGATCGGACATGGGTCGATTCTGGTCGCGCCACGTCACGCCCAGCGAGACGATGCGCGACCAAAAGCGGGTGGGCGAGCGATCAGTCGTCGTCGGCGGGGAGGAACTCGAGCTTCAGGTCGCCGAGCTTCACGAGCGTCGCCGCGATCCACCCCCCGAGCGCCCCGAAGTGGTCGTCGAGCAAGGTGCTCGAACCGTCGGCCAGGGTCTGCTCGGCCAGCTCGTACAAGCCCTCGTAGGTCACCTCGATCGCGAACTCCGCCGACGGCGCGTCGTCGGCCGCTTCGCGCTCGATCGGGTCGACGTAGGCGATCTCGATCGTGGTGCCCGCACGTTCGAGACGCCCGTCGCCGATCAACGGGCTGGTCTCGGGCGCGATGTGCTCCACCACCGATCGGTCGGGCTGTCCGGCGAGTCGCTGGACGCGGAACACGATCTCCATCTCGATCGCCGGCAGCTGGTCGAGCACCTCCTCGACGTACCACCGCCGGTACGACGTCTGGCTCCACGTCGGCCAGTCGAAGTTGACGTGCGCGACCACGCGAGGCGGCTGGCCCTCGCCGGGCAGCCCGTAGCTGGTCTCCCAGCTGAGGTCGCCCAGCAACACGTCGACCTGGAAGTGCTCGTCGAAGGCCTGCCGTTCGAGGAACGCCGCCTCGAAGGCGTCGCGCAGCGCGCCGATGGCATCGGTGAACACGTGGTCGAGCATGCGGCGACGACGCTAGCCACTCGCCGCCCCCCGCCCATCGGGGAAACCGGCGGCCGGGTGCGGGCACGGGGCCGCCCCGACCGTCGTGCCATGATCGGGGCCATGTCGCTGGTGCTCACCGAACTCGTCCCCGCCGATCCCGACGCCCCGGAAGGGGCGGCGTATGCGGTGCTCACGTTGAACAACCCCGGCGAGCGCAACACGCTGACGGCGCCGCTCGTCGCCGACATCATCTCGGCGATGGACGCGTTCGAGGCCGACGAGCGCGTCGGTGCCGTGGTGGTGACCGGCGCCGCCCCGGCGTTCTGCGCAGGCGCCAACCTCGGCAATCTGGCCGAGGCGACCGAGGAGAGCCTGGGGTCGATCTACGAGGGGTTCCTCCGCGTGGCCCGGAGCCCGCTGCCCACCATCGCCGCGGTGAACGGCGCCGCCGTCGGCGCCGGGATGAACCTCGCGCTCGGGTGCGACGTGCGCATCGCCGCTCGTCGCGCGAAGTTCGACACCCGCTTCCTCCAGATCGGCATCCACCCGGGTGGCGGGCACACCTGGATGCTCCGCCGCATCGTCGGCCCGCAGGCCACGTTCGCGGGCGTCGTGTTCGGCGAGGTGATGGACGGAGCCGAGGCCGAGCGCGTGGGTCTCGTGCACCGGTGCGTCGCCGACGACGAGCTGCTCGCCGCCGCGGGCGCGATGGCCGCGCGAGCAGCGCTGGCGCCACGCGAGCTCGTGATCGAGGTGAAGAAGACCATCCAGGCGATGGCCGACGTCGACACCCACCCGTCGGCGGTGCAGCGCGAGCTCGATCCGCAGGTGTGGAGCACCCGCCAGCCGTGGTTCGCCGAGCGTCTCGCCGCGCTGCAGCGCACGATCAGCTCGAAGTGAGGCCGTTGCCCGGAGTCACACCTTCGACATGTCGATCGTGAGGCGGACGACGACCTCGTCCCCGACGGCCAGCGATTCCGCGCGCCGGACCGCATCCTTCACCGGTACCAGGTAGCCGCCCTGCTTCGGGAACAGCGACGTCGTGTACGCCGTCACACCGATCCGGGCCCGCACGGGGATGACGCCCCAGCCGTAGGTGACGAGCTTCGCGACGTCGCGGATGAGCTCGCTCTCGTCCTCGGGCACCGGCACGAAGTGGAACGGCGACGGCCCGCGCCAGTGGATGATCTCGCCGGCGAACTCGAGCTCCATGCTGGGATGCACGTGGTCGATCGTAGGCCGATCGTCGGTCGCGCGGGTTCGTCAGGATGTCGACGCAGCGTGGCCGGAAAGCGCGCACAAAAGTTACCGGCAGGCCCTTCCCCGGTGACGGGCCCAGGCGTACCCTCAGGTCACGGGAAGCTCTTCCACCCGTACTGATCCGAGAGACAACGGAGGTACTGATGAGCCAGCGCCATCGCAGCCAGGACGTGGCACCGCCACCGAAGATGGACCTGCGGGCCCATGCCCACAACGAGCGGCACCGCATCAAGGGCGAGCTCTCCGCCCTTGCATCGCAGGTGAGCGCCGGGTACGAACCGGAGGACGTCCACGAACCCGGTCGTGCGTGGGTGCCCGAGCACCATCGGGACGCCGATCGCGTCAAGGCTCCGCAGCGCCAGCCCCGTCACTGGAAGATGAAGATGTGGAAGCGGCGCTCGAGCGTCCGCCGGGCGAAGGCCCAGGCGTTCCGTCTCGCCGGCGAGTGACCACCGCAGCCAGGTGACTCGCTCCTCGTGAGCGGAGGTGCGCGGTCAGCAGGCCGCGCACCTCCGGCTCACCCGAGCGTCAACCGATCCAGGTGGCGGTGAGTTCCGCCCGCCGCTCGTGCCACTCCTCGGCGGTGATGCCGAAGCGCATGTGGTCCTCCCAGACGCCGTTGATCTCGAGGTAGCGCACCGCGACACCCTCCTCGCGCACACCCAGCTTCTCCATCACCCGACGGCTGTTGGTGTTGCGAGGGACGATGCAGATCTCGAGCCGGTGGAGGTGCAGTTCCTCGAACGCGAACCGCGCCACCACGGCCACACCTTCGGCCACGTACGAGTGACCGGCTCGTTCGCGGTCGATCCAGTAGCCGATCGTGCCGCACTGCAATGCACCTCGGACGATGTTGTTGAGGTTCACCTCGCCGGCGAAGGCGTGATCGACGAACAGCGCGAACCCGTACGCCGTGCCCGCCTGGCGTTCACGATCACGAGCCGCGCACCGTGCGCCGAACGCGTCGCGGGACCGGGTCGGATCGGCCACGCGGGTGGAGCGCATCGGCTCCCAGGGCAGCAGCCAGTGCTCGTTGCGGACGCGCACCTCCGACCACTGCGGGAAGTCGGTCGGTGTGAGGGGCCGCATCATCACCCGCTTGCCGTAGAGGCGTAGTCCGTTCACCGATGGCATCGACGGGTGTCCGAACACGCCCGAGCCGCTCACGGTGCCGCCGTCACGACGAGCACGTCGAGCTGGAGCTTGCGCATCACGGCCACCACCGTGCAACAGCCTGCCACCACGCGGTCGACGAGGAGCGGGTCGAGCCCCGGGTTCTTCGCCCGATCGGCACGCCGTTCGGTGGCCATCGTGCGGAACACGTCCTCGGCGGCGTCGCGGCTCAGCTCGAACGGCAGCTCGGCGGCGCCGCCGAGTTCGACCGCGACGATGGCCGTCGCCTCCGGGCCACTCATCGACACCGGTGCGTCGACCAGGTCGGGGCGTTCGCGCACGAGGTCGTCGAGGTGATCGGCGACGGCGCCGATGGCGTTCGTGAGATCTTCCGGCCGGGGCGGATCGCTGACGAACTGGCGCGTGAGGGTCGTCACGCCGACGGGCAGCGCGCGGCGGACCGAGGTGCCGTCGACCGGCACGTGCACGACCACCAATTCGTCGTCGAGGAGCTCCAGGTGCCAGAAGGGGCCCGCGGTCGCGGTCACGTGGCCACCTCGTCGAGGTGCTCGGCCACCCAGCGGCCGACGGGATCGTCGCCGCCGGCGAGGAACCAGGCGTAGTGGGCGTGCAAGCACTTCACCCCCGTGCGGGTCCCGGCCACGCCGCCCGTGGGCCGCGGACCGGTGTGTCCGGCCGGGAGGTCGGCGTCACGCTCGATCGCGTAGCGGCGGTGGGCGTCGGCGACCTCGTCGGCGGGGAGGTCGGCCTCCGCCCGTCGCACGCCACCCGCGCCCTCGAGGCGGCTGACGACCAGATGCTCGCGGTGGCCGACGAGCCAGTAGCGCGTGGGCATCGGGGTGCCGTCGTCGAGGACCGGGGCGTTGCGCAGCACGACCGGGTCGCCGTCGGCGCGCCGGACCACGATCTCGTACGCACCCTGTGGCTCGCGGCCGAGCAGCTCACGCACCCGGAGTCGGTCGGCATCGCTCGGTGGCGTCGGCGCCGGCACGGACGGATCCTCGACCAGGACGGGTCACTTCCGGAAGCGGCGCACGACCAGCAGCGCGACGACCAGAGCGGCCAGGGTGGGGAGCAGACGCTTCAGCACGGCCGTGCCGGCCAGCCCGGAGAGTTCGATCGGTTCGTTCGCCGGACCGTCGATCTTGCGCACCGTCGGCGTCTCCGTGGCCGGGCGCGTCGCCGTCGCAGGGTCTGCAGCAGGGGCGCCAGCAGGGTCGGCTGCGGATTCGGCAGCTGCCGGTGCCACGGCTTCGTCGGTGGATGCCGTCGCCGCCTCCGGGGCGTCGGCGGCACCGATGGCCTCGGGTGCGGCCTCGGGTGCGGTCTCGGGTGCGGCCTCGGGTGCAGTCTCGGATGTGGCGCCCGACTCGTCCAGCATCGTGTTGAGGTTGTGCGCGAACTGCTCCATCAGCTTCTTGCTGACGTCGGCCATGATCCCGCGTCCGAACTGCGCCACCTTGCCGGTGATCCGCAGGTCGGTCTGGACGACGCACTTCGTGGTGGTGGCGTCGATCGGCTCGAGCTGGGCGGTGATCATCGCGTCAGCGTTGCCCTTGCCGGTCGTGTCCCGGCCCTCGCCGTGCAACACGGCGCGGTGGTTCGGGTCGTCGCGCTCGACGAAGGTGGCCTGGCCCTTGAACGCGGTGCTGATCGCGCCGAGCTTCACCTTCACCACGCCGCGGTAGATGTCACCCTCGATCTCCTGCAGCTGTGCGCCGGGCATGCACGGTGCGATCCGCTCCACGTCGGTGAGCACCACCCAGGTCTCGTCGATGGGACGGTGGACCACGAACTCGTTCAGGAGCTTCTCCATCGCTGCACATCCTCCAGGGTGTCGATATCGGCGGCGGTCCCCGGACACGGGACCTCGTGGACCAGGGTCGGATGATCGCGCATCAGCGTCCGCGCTCCATCATCGCCTGTGTCCGACAACATCGGCCACACCGACCGGTGGAGCCGCACGGGATGGGGCCCGCGGCGGCCATCATACGAGGCCACCACCACCGGCTGGTCGGCCGGTGCCGTGGCGACGGCGCGCCATGCTGCGCTCGTGACACCCGGCTGATCGCCGAGGCCCACCACCACGGCATCGGCCCCGACGGCATCGGCGACGGCCACGCCGGCCCGCAGCGACGAGGCCTGGCCCTCGGCCCAACGCTCGTTCGCCATCACGCTCACCCGGCCCGCCCAGCGCGCATCGCTCGGGTCGATCGGCACGTCGGTCGCGCCCGACACCACGACGACGTCGCCGACGCCGGCCTCCAGGGCGTGGGCCACCGCACGAACCACCAGCGGCTCGCCGTCGATGTCGACGAGCAGTTTGTGACGATCGCCGCGAAACCTCGAGCCGGCGCCGGCCGCCAGCACGACGCACACGACGGTCGACGGATGATGCGGCATCGTCCCAGCGTAGGCGGCGTGCCGGGCCCAGGGTCGGGGCGCGCGGGATGACGGTGAGGCGTCAGTCACATGACGAAAAGATGACGACGCGCTTGAACATTGCGAAACGGTGACGATAAGTTGACGGCCGTCTCGCAGGAGCGTCACCCATTCGTGTGGAGCTGACGACCCGGCGGGACACAGCGGTTGCGCTCTCGTACGGCGCTCCTGCGTGATCGTGGTCGGTTGGTTCGTCCGGACCTCCCCTCACCGCTCACGAACGTCCACGGTGCCGGCTCATCGCGTCGGCCCGCGAGATCGAGGAGTCGTCCCCTTCACATGAGCATCCGTACCCACCGGCGGACCGGATCCACACGTCGTTTCCGACGGGTGGTCGTCGCCGCCGCACTGGCCTCGGCCACCGTCACCACCGTGGCCCTCCCGACCGGCGCCGTGCAGGCTGCACCCGCAGCTGTCACCGTCGACCGGGGTCGCGCCCGCCAGGCCGACGTCATCGCCGACCAGGCCGCTGCCGCGCTGAACGTGGTGGAGCGCTTCCTCGAGACCGGCGACGCCGACCTCCTCGACAGCTTCGACGAGCAGCGCGACGCCATTGCCGCAGCAGTCGCCGAGCGGCTGGGTCTCGACCCGGCGGCGATGCAGCGTGCGTGGCGCACCGCCGACCTCGACCACCAGACGGCGCTGATCGCCGGTCTCGGCCAGCTCGGGGTGTCGTACCGTCGCAACACGAGCAAGCCGGGTGTCAGCTTCGACTGCTCGGGCTTCACCACCTACGCGTGGTCGCGTGCCGGCGTCACGCTCGCTCGCCAGAGCAGCGCGCAGATCAAGGCCGCGGCACCGCGCGATCCGTCCACCGCGCAGGCGGGCGACCTGGTGCAGTACCCCGGTCACGTGATGATGTGGCTCGGTGTCGACCGTGCGGTCGTGCACGCGATCCAGCCGGGCAAGCCGGTGTCGGTCGACATCGTGTCGGGCCGCAAGTCGCTCCGCTTCGGCGACCCGACCGTCTGATCCGACTCGCCGGCCGCGACGTCAGCCGTGGATCGGCCCGTGCGCGACACGCAACGGCGTCGCTGGTCGCCCCGTGCGGCGGGCGATGATCTCGGCACAGATCGAGATCGCCGTCTCCTCCGGTGTGCGAGCACCGAGATCGAGGCCGATCGGCGACATCAACCGGTCCAACTCGTCGTCGGTCACGCCGACGTCGCGCAGGCGCGCCGTCCGTCGCTCGTGCGTGGTGCGGCTGCCCATCACCCCGATGTACCCCACCCGTGTGGCGAGCGCGCCCTGGATCGCGGGCACGTCGAACTTCGGGTCGTGGGTCAGGATGCACACGGCGTCGCGCGATCCCAGCTGGGCGCCGCGCTGGTCGAACAACGCGCTCGGCCAGCTGACCACCACCTCGTCGGCGGCCGGGAAACGTCGCCGGGTGGCGAACACCTCGCGGGCGTCGCACACGATCACTCGGTACCCGAGCACCTTGCCCACGCGCGACAGCGCGGCGGTGAAGTCGACCGCGCCGAAGATCCACATCTGCGGCGGCGGCGCCCAGCTCTCGACGAACACGGTGAGGGTCGGCGCGTCGAGCAGGTCCTCCGGGGTGGTCTGCCCCTGCGGGCCGTAGTGGCGGATGCCCGACCGGCCGGCCTCGAGTTCGGCCAGCGCGTCGCGGGCGGCGATCCGGTCGAGGTCGGGGTCGCCGAGTCCGCCCAGCACCTCGTCGGGAGTGACGAGCAGCTTGCGCCCGGGCATCGGGCCGTCGACCACGGTGACGAGCGAGGTCGGCAGCTGCTGGCGAAGGCGGTCGCGGAGGGTGTCGTACATGCTCACGGCCGGGTCACCAGTCGAGCGGTTCGAGGAACAGCCGGATCGTGCCGCCGCAGGTGAGCCCGACCGCGAACGCCTCGTCGTCGCTGTAGCCGAAGGTGACGATGCCGGGGCCGCGTTCGCCCTGCAGGAGTCCGAGCGCCTCGGTGACGACCGCCCCCTCGACGCAGCCGCCGCTCACGCTGCCCGCCACCTCGCCCACGTCGTTCACCGCCATCGCAGCGCCCGGCTCGCGTGGCCCCGACCCGAGGATGTCCACCACTCGCGCCAGGGCGACGCGGCGGCCCTCCCCGCGCCAGCGGTCGATGTCGTCGAACAGTTCACGCATCGGTGTTCTCCTGCGGTTCGGCCTCAGGCCAGGGTACGAGCCGAGATCGTCGCCGCCAATTCTTCCATCGCCGCGACCGAGTGCCCTTCGACGAACGCGTCGACGAACGGCAGTGCGGCTGCCATGCCGCGTGCGAGTGGCGCGTAGCCCGGGGTCACCTTGAGCGGGTTCACCCAGATGGTGCGGAACGCGATCCGGTGCAGACGCTGCATCTGCTCGCCGAGCAGCGCCGGGTCGCCGCGGTCCCAGCCGTCGGACAGGATGACCACGATCGACTGCCGCGCCATGCCGCGCACACCCCACTCGTCGTTGAATCGCCCGAGGCACTCGCCGAGGCGGGTGCCGCCGTTCCAGTCGAGCACGCGCGACGCCGCCGCCTGCAGCGCCTTGTCGGGGTCGCGCGACGACAACTCGCGGGTGACGCGCGTGAGTCGTGTGCCCAGCGCGAACGCCTCCACCCGCTGGCGCCCGGCGACCGCCGCGTGCACGAAGCGCAGCATGCCCCTCGCGTACGGCTCCATCGATCCACTCACGTCGAGCAGCAACACGAGGCGGCGCATCCGTTCGCCCGGCTGGCGCCACTTGCGGCGGATCGGCTCGCCACCCGCTCGCAGCGACGCCCGGATGGTGGCACGCAGATCGGGGTCAGGGCCACGACGAGCCCGTTGCGCCCGGAAGCTGCTGCGCGGCGGTCCGGCGAAGCGCAGGTCGCTCATCAACTGCTGCGCGAGCACCAGCTCGTCGTCGGAGTAGTCGGCGAAGTCCTTGTGCCGGAGCACCTCGGCTGCCGAGAAGCGCAGCTGCAGCGTGGGCTCGTCGCTCGGTTCGCCGGTGTCGTGCTGGTCGTCACCGTCGTCGCCGTCGTCGTCGTCGATCGCGATGGTGATCTTCAGCGGCTCGTCGGGTTCGTCGTCGTGGTGGTCGCCGCGGCGCTGCTCCCAGAACACGCGGAACGCCCGGTCGTACAGCGTCAGGTCCTCGGGGCGCCGCACCAGCGTGGTCCGCCCGGCCCAGTACACCGAGTCGCGTGCGTCGACGCCGAGCAATCCGATCGCCTCGACGAAGTCGATGACGCTGCCGATCGGCGCGGCCAGCCCGAGTTCGCGCAGGACACGGGCGAACGTGATCGCCAGTTCGTCGGCCTCGGTGCGCACGCCGGGACCGGCGGTGTCGGTCACCCGGGCCGCCGGCTAGGCGCGCACGGCGCCGCGCTCGAACGCCTGCTTCACGATGTCGGCGATGCCGCCCTGCTGGCGCACCTTCTCCTGGTCTTCCCGGTACTTCAGGACGGCGCCGAGGGTGACGTCGACCGTGTGCTCGTCGAGTTCGCTCACCCCGAGCGACGCGAGCGCGGTCGCCCAGTCGATCGTCTCGGCCACGCCGGGCGGCTTGTAGAGGCTCTTGGTGCGCATCGCCTCCACCGCGCCGGCCACCTGGCGCGCGAGCGGTCCGAGCACGTGCGGGACGCGCATCCGCACGATCTGCACCTCACGTTCGAAGCTCGGGTGCTCGACCCAGTGGTACAGGCACCGCCGTTTCAGCGCGTCGTGCACGTCGCGGGTGCGGTTGGAGGTGAGGATCACGATCGGCGGCATGCTCGTGCCGAACACCCCGAGCTCGGGGATCGTGATCTGGTAGTCGCTCAGCACCTCGAGCAGGTACGCCTCGAACTCGTCGTCGGCACGGTCGATCTCGTCGATCAGCAGCACCGGCGGGATGAGGCTGCCGTGGTCGATCGCTCGGAGCAGCGCCCGCTTCAGCAGGAACCGCTCGTGGTAGAGCTGGTCCTCGAGGATCGAGGTGCCGATGCCGCGCGCTTCACCCGTGGCCTCGGCCGCGCGCAGGTGCAGCAGCTGGCGCGAGTAGTCCCAGTCGTACACGGCCTGCGCGGCGTCGATGCCCTCGTAGCACTGGAGGCGGATGAGCTGACCGCCCGTCCACCGGCTCAGCACCTTGGCCACCTCGGTCTTGCCGACTCCGGCTTCGCCCTCGAGCAACAACGGTCGACGCAGCGACAACGCCAGGAAGATCGCCGTGGCCAGGCCGTCGTCGGGGAGATACCCGTGCGAGGTGAGCGCGTGGGCGACGTCCGCCGGGGTGCTGGAGGGCGAGAGCATGGAGGCCCAGGTTAGAGGTGTTTCCCCGAGCGGGTGCCATGCTGGTGTGCCGTGGTGCCCCCACCTGACACCCCGGAGCGTTCCGACACGGTCTCCGACATCGACGCTCCGAACACGCTGACCGAATCCGCCCCTCTCATGCACGGCTCGCACGCGCTGCACGCGCCGGCGATCGACGGGGCGCGCACGCTGTCGGTGTCGGTACGTGCGCCGGCGGCCGGTGAGGTGGTGCTGTGTGTGCGCACCCCCGCCACCGGCCACGTGCGGCGGGTCGACTGCGCCCGCTCCGGAGCGCCGGTCGACGACGACGGCGATCCACCCTGGTGGCGTGCGACGGTGCCGGTCGCCGGCGGCGAGCACTACTGGCTCGAGGTTGACGGGGGTGAGCCCCTGGTCGACCCGTCGACCGAAGCGCTCACCTTCGTCGACGGCCGCCCGGTCGGGGTGGTGCGGGCAGATCCCTGGCCTCACCGCCCCCAGCTCGGGCGGGTGACGCCTCATCCGGTGGTGTACGAGACGCACGTGCGCGGGTTCGCCCGCACCTTCGCCGGGATGCACGAGCGGCTCGCGTACCTCGCCGATCTCGGCGTCGACGTGATCGAACTGCTGCCGGTGCACCCCTTCGACCACCGCGACAACTACTGGGGCTACATGCCCATCGTGTGGGGTGCGGTGCACGAGCCGTACGCGGCCGGCGACGATGCGGCGGTCGAACTCGCCGATCTGGTGAGCGCCGCGCACGACCACGGGCTCGCGGTGTGGATCGACGTCGTGTTCAACCACACCGGCGAAGGCAGCGGTGCGATGCCCACCTGGACCCTGCGCGGTTTCGATCCGAGCACGTATCGCACGTTCGCCGACGGCACACCGGCGAACGACAGCGGATGTGGCAACGACACCGACCCGGCACACCCCTGGGTCCGCGAGCTCGTCCTCGAGGGGTTGGCGCGGTACGCCGACCTCGGGGTCGACGGCTTCCGGTTCGACCTCGCGTCGTTGCTCACGCGAGACGGCGGTGGTCTCGTCCGTCAGATCGGTGACTGGGCGGAGCGACGGGGCGTGGTGCTGGTCGCCGAGGCGTGGGACCTCGCGGCGTACCAGGTGGGTCGAGCGTTCCCCGATCAGCGCTGGGCCCAGTGGAACGACCGTTTCCGTGACGACGTACGCGGCTTCGTGCGCGGCGAGAGCGGGCTCGTGCCGGCGATGGTGCAGCGCGCCCAGGGCAGCCCCGAGCTGTTCGACGGCGAGGCGTGGCGGTCGGTCAACTTCGTCGACGCCCACGACGGCCTGTGCATGTACGACCTGACGACGGTGACCGGCGATCGGCACCGGTCGTGGGACTGCGGACCCGAGCTGCGGCCCCAGCAGCTGCGCAACTACTTCACCCATCTGTTGCTCAGCGCTGGCGCAGCCATGTTCGTGATGGGCGACGAGTTCGCTCGCACCCAGCGGGGGCACGACAACCCGTACGACGTCGACGGACCGGTCAGCTGGGTCGACTGGTCGCGGCTCGGGACCTGGAACGAGCTGCATGCGTACGTGAGACACCTGCTGCAGATCCGCCGTCTCCTCGACCACGACCACGTGCGCGTGTACGGGGTCCACGGCCGGCCCGACTACGGCTACGAGTCGCGCTCGTTGGCGTGGCACAGCGGCGACGTGTACGTGATGTCGAACGCCTGGTGGGAGCCGTTGGCGTTCGAGGTACAGGCGCCGGGGACCTGGCGGTTGGAATGTGCCGCTTCACCCGACACGACGATGGAGCGCGACGGTACGGTCGTGGTGGCACCCCGGTCGACGGCCGTGTTGCTGGCCGCACCCACGGGGGTCCGGCCGACCTGAGGGGGTCCGCCGATGATCGTCGACATCCAACTCAATCCGGCGGTCGAGCCGTGGGAACGGATCCGGGATGGTGTGCAGGTGGCCGAGGCGGCCGGCTTCGACACTGCATACGTGTTCGACCACTTCGCGGGCGACCTGCTGCGAGGCGACGAGCGGATGCTCGAGTGCTTCACGCTGCTCGGCGCCCTGTCGAGCGCGACGTCGACGATCGGCCTCGGCACGCTCGTGGTGAACGTCGCCAACCGCCATCCCGGCGTGATGGCGATGGCGGCCGCCACGGTGCAGACGGTGAGCGGCGGGCGGCTCGTGCTCGGACTCGGCGCCGGCGCAGCACCGAACACGCCGTGGTCGGCCGAACACCGGGCGCTCGGACTCGACCTCGCCCCGACGGTCGCCGCACGCCATCGCCGGCTCGCCGACGCGCTCGAACTGATCGACGACCTGTGGGCCGACGACCGCAAGCCCGAGTACCAGCACTTCCACCGGCCGGCGGCGCGTCCGCCGATCTTCCTCGGCGTCAACAGTGCACCGCTCGCTCGGCTCGCCGCGGCGCGTACCGACGGCTTCAACGTCCGCCAGAGCCACGACGACCTCGCGTCGATCGTGGCCGCCGGGCTGGAGGCTCGGGTCGCGAGCGACCGCGCCGATCAGCCGATGATGGTGTCGGTGTGGGCGATGTTCGACCGTGCCCTGGCCGATCCGGATCATCCGAAGCGACGCGAGTGGGCCGACCTCGGCGTGAACCGCCTGGTGCTGGTGTGCCTCGACCCGCACGATCCGGGCGAGCTGACGCGGTTCTTCACCGGTCGACCGTGAACGGCGCCGACGGGTGGCGGGTTGCTGCGTCAGAGGTAGTGCATCTCGGCGGCGGTGCGGGTGAGTTCGTCGCGGAACTTCGGATGCGCGACCGAGATGAGCGCCTGGGTGCGCTCGCGGATGGTGCGCCCCCGCAACTCGGCCACTCCGAACTCCGTGACCACCATGTCGACGGTGTTCTTCACCGTCGTCACCACGTCGCCGGGTGACAGCTGCGGCACGATCCGGCTGAGCTCGCCGTCCTTCGCCGTGCTCTGCAGCACGATGAAACTCTGCCCGCCCGGGCTGTAGGCAGCGCCGCGAGCGAAGTCGCTCTGCCCGCCCGACGACGAGTAGTACCGGCCGCTGATCGTCTCGCTCGCGCACTGGCCGAGGAAGTCGACCGCGAGGCTCGCGTTGATCGACACGAAGTCGACGTCACGAGAGATGACGCGAGGGTCGTTCACGTAGCGCGCCGACCACATCTCGATCGTCGGGTTGTCGTGCACGAAGTCGTACAGGCGCTGGGTGCCGAGCGCGAACGTGCCGATCACCTTCAACCGGTTGTTCGCCTTCTTCACACCGTTCACGACGCCGGCCTCGATCAGGTCGATCAGACCGTCGGAGATGAGTTCGGTGTGCACACCCATGTCGCGGTGGTTGCGGAGGTGCGCCAGCACGGCATTGGGGATCGCCCCGATGCCGGCCTGGATGGTGCTGCCGTTGCGCACCCGCTCGGCGACGAAGCCGCCGATCAACCGATCGACGTCGCTCGGCTGCGCCGGCGGCACCTCGAGCAGGGGATAGTCCACCTCGATGTAGCCGTCGATCTGGCTGATGTGGATCTGGTTGCGGCCCGACGTGCGCGGCATCTGCCGGTTCACCTCGAGGAAGAACGGTGCTCGGCCGATGAAGCTCGCCACGTAGTCGGCGCTCACACCGAGCGAGAAGTTGCCGTGCTGGTCGGGCGGCGATGCCGCAGCGATCACGTACGGGTGCTTCGAGCGCCGCGTGATGAGGTCGTACACCTCGGAGAAGTGGTTGGGCACGAGGTCGACGTGGCCCTCGTGGAACCGGGGTCGGGTGATGTGCGACAGGAAGTACGACACGTGGCGGAGCCGGTCGCCGAACTCGCCGTGGAACATCCTCCGGTCGCGCAGCGCGTGCATCTGGTGCACGGTGGTGCCGTAGAGCCGTTGCGCGTGGTCCTCCAGGGCGTCGAGCAACACGACCGGCTCGCCGTTGGCGATCGGCACGACCACCTCCGCACTCGGGTGCAGATGGTCGACGAACGCCGCCGCGTCGTCGGTGCGCTTCGTCGCGAGCATCGAGGCGGCGCTCACGAGTCGAACCCCAGGCCGAGGCGGTCGAGGCCGCGCAGCCACAGGTTGCGCTTGCCGGTCTTGTCTTCCCGGTCGAGTGACCAGCGCGTGGTCTGGATGCCGATGAAGCGGAAGGGTTCGGGTGGGAAGGGCAACGGTTTCTCCTGGACGAACGTGGTCTCGGTGGCACGGCTCCGGCGGCCGTCGAGCAGGTCGAGCATCACCTCACCGCCGAAGCGGGCAGCGGCGACGCCGAGTCCGGTGTACCCGACGGCATAGGCGACGCGGCCCTGCCAGGCGCGGCCCCAGAACACGCAGAATCGGCTCGACGTGTCGATCGCACCGCCCCACATGTGTGTGAACTTGACGCCCTCGAGCTGCGGGAAGGTGTCGAAGAAGTGTTTGCTCAGCTTCGCCCACGTCTCGGGACGGCTCTCCAGTTCGGCGTTCACCTTGCCGCGCCAGAAGTAGATGGCGTCGTACCCGCCCCACAGGATGCGGTTGTCCTCGGTGAGCCGGTAGTAGTGGAACTGGTTGGCGATGTCGGACAGCCCTTGGCGGTTGGCCCAGCCGAGCTCGGCGAGCTGCTGGTTGGTGAGCGGCTCGGTGACCATGCAGTAGTCGTACACCGGGGCGATGTAGTGGCCGATCCGGTTGAGCAACGGCTTGAACGCGTTGGTGGCGAGCGCCACCTTGCCGGCGCGCACACGCCCGAGCGGCGTGTTGATCAGCACGCCGACGCCGTCCTTCTCGATCGAGGTCGCCTTCGTGTCCTCGTAGATGCGCACGCCGAGCGACATCGCGGCCGACTTGAGCCCCCACACGAGTCGGGCGGGATCGACGATCGCCGCGCGGTCCTTGCGCCACAGCCCGCCGGTGTAGGTGGGCGAGTTCACCTGGGCCCGCATGGCGGCGGCATCGAGCAGCTCGACCTTCTGGCCCAAGCTGCGCAGCTGCTGGTAGTCCTCGCGCAGCTCGCTCAGGTACGACGGTGAGTGGGACGTGGTGGCGACGTCGATCACGCCGGTGCGCTCGTAGTCGCAGTCGATCTTGTAGCGGGCGATCGCCTCCTCGATCCGGTTGAGGTTCTCCACGCCCAGCTCTTCGAGCAGCGGGAGCTCGTCGGGGAACCGCTCCTGACCGTTCGCCACCCCGTGGGTGAGGCTCGACTCCATGAAGCCGCCGTTGCGGCCACTGGCGGCCGACCCGATCTCGTGGGCGTCGATCAGCACCACGTCACGGTTGGGATCGCGCTCCTTTGCGATGATCGCGGTCCACAGCCCCGTGTACCCGCCACCGACGATGCACAGATCGCAGGTCTCGGTGCGCACCAGCGTCGGGTTGCTGTCGGGCTCGTCGACGTCCTCGTACCAGTACGGGTAGGGGTCGGCGTCGGCGATGGCGTCCAGGTGGAACTCCTGGATGCCGTCTTCGCTCTCCTCGATCGCCATGTGGGTATCACCAGCCCGGTTCGTCGTCGGCGTCGAGACGACAGGCTACCCGGCGATCCCGCTACGGTCGGGTGTATGGAACTCGGACTGCAGGGACGTCGGGCTGCGGTGGCTGCGGCGTCGGCCGGCCTCGGCTTCGCCTCGGCCGCCGCGCTGGCCGCCGAGGGGGTGTCGGTGGTGATCTGCGGTCGCGACCAGGCCAAGGTCGACGACGCCGCGGCACGCATCGGTCACGGCTGCGTCGCCGTGGTGCAGGACGTGTCCGATGCCGCCGGCGGGGCGGCCTTCGTCGCCGCCGCCATCGAGGTTCTCGGTGGACTCGACATCGTGGTGGCCAACGCCGGTGGGCCACCACCGGGCACGTTCGCGTCCACGCCGCTCGAGCGGTACGCGCCGGCGCTCGATCTCAACCTGATGAGCGTCGTCGGCATGGCCCGTGCCGCGATCCCGGCGATGCAGGCGCAGCGCTGGGGTCGTTTCGTCGCGATCACGTCGGTGTCGGTGCGCCAGCCGATTCCCACGATCATCCTGTCGAACACCGCTCGAGCGGGGGTCACCGGGTTCTTGAAGACCGTGGCGCTCGAGGTCGCCCGCGACGGTGTCACCGTCAACACGGTGCAGCCGGGCCTGCACGCCACCGATCGTGCGGTGCAGCTCGGCGATCCGTCGGCGATGGCCGCCGGCATCCCCGTGGGATCGCTCGGCGACCCGGCCGACTTCGGCTCGATCGTCACCTTCCTCTGCAGCGAGCAGGCCAAGTTCGTCACCGGTGCGCAGCTGCACGTCGACGGTGGCACCTTCGGAGGACTCCAGTGATCACCCACGTGGCCGTGTTCACCTGGGCGGACGGCGTCGGGTCCGACGACGTCGCGCGGGTGCGTGACGCCCTCACCTCCATGGCGGCCACGATGCCCGTCATCCGCGGCTACGAGCTCGGCGCCGACGCCGGCCTGGTCGACGGCAACGGCGACTTCGCGGTCGTCGCCACCTTCGACGATGTCGACGGGTGGCGCACGTACGACACCGATCCCGAGCACGTGCGGATCAAGACCGAGGTGATCAAGCCGCTGCTCGCGTCACGGGTGGCGCTGCAGTTCGAGCACTGATCACACGCAGGGCAGCCGCTCCGGGTCACGACAGGTCGTCGCCGTCCGGCGCGGTCAGCACCTCGGCGGCTCGTTCGCGTCGCGCCGTCACCAGCGTGACGAGCCGGTCGACCTCGTCGGGGTCCGGACGCTGGCCGGCGAGGCGCCGCGCGGTGCGTCGGTACTCGGTCGCCACGGGCACCGGACGCACGGGTGCGAGGAGCCGGCGTCGCTCGAGGGTGAAGGGCGCGAGGACGTCGTCGCGTGCGACGAGGCGCAGCTCATCGGTCCCGAAGCCCTCGAGGGCCCGTGCGTAGCGATCGAGCGCGTCGGCGCGCCGTGGATCGCTCCGATCGGTGATCGCGGCCAGGAAGGCGCGATCGAGCATCACCACCCGGGGCTCGCGCGTGCGCCGCGACGGTGCCGCCGGTGATGGAGCAGCGAGCTCGTCGAGCCGGTCGGCCAGGTCGGGTTCGGCACCTCGCGCCGCCATCACACGGCGGTCGCGCCAACGTCGCTCCAGGCGAGCCCACAGCGCGAACGACGCGGCCACCAGCGCCCAGCCGGCGAGGATGTCGATCACCCAGTGTTCCGCGAAGTACACCAGCGCGATCGCCATGAGCGCCGGGTACGACGCCATCGCCACTCGCAGCCAGCGATCGCGCACCATCGGCCAGGCCCACACCACGACGAACAGCGACAGGGCGGCGTGCAACGACGGCATCGCCGCGACGACGTTGCTCCAGTCGAGCGAGGTCTCCCAGCGGGCTGCGAACCCGGTGAAGCCGAGGTCGAGGATGCCGCGGCGGACGTGACGGACCAGCGGCCGGCCCACGCCCCAGCCGAGACGCGGATCACTCGCCATCCAGGGCGGCACCGTCGGCAGGAGGACGAACACCACACACGCGCCGAGCACCACCGTCGCGAACCGTCGCATCAACCGCGCCCATCGCACGTGCGTCGTGGCCCACACCGCAGCCACCAGCACCACCGGTACCACGAAGTGCGAGTAGTACACGACGGACAGCAGCTGGTCGTACCAGTGCACCACGCCAGGGTCGTACCACCGGTACTGCACCGCCTCCACCGGGTGCGTGCCGAGGAAGAGCACACGGTCGATGTTGCGCACGGCGGCCATCTGGTACGGCATGCCCAGTTGGTCGGCGGCGCCGCGGGTGCTCTCGTACACGAACCACATCGCGGCGTATGCGAGCGCTCCGACGAGCACCTGCAGCCACCGCTGCCAGGGCCGTCCCACGAACGCGCAGAGCAGGAACACCGCGACCGACACCGCCGCGGTGATCCGATCGGTGATGAGGCCCTCCACCCGCAGCCACCACAGGTAGGTGCCGGCACAGGTGACGATCGCGAGCACGCGCACGGGGCGCCACCGATCGGGCGGCACCTGCGACAGCAGGACGCGAGTGCTGCGGGACACGGCTCTGACGGTACCGGCCGCCCGCGAGGTCGCCGGGGACGTCGCGCCGACGTGCCGGCCGGGATCGACCGGATCTGCCGGTGGTGTGTGCACGGTCCGGTTGGCGCTGCGACACTGGTGCCGTGCTCCGCCGACGTGCCCGTCGCCGCTCCGCCACCACGGCGCGTTCCCGCGTGGGCCTCGCGACGGGCCTCGCGATGGGGCTCGCGATGGGGCTCGCAGTGGTGCCGGTCGTCGCCGGCTGCGCGGCAACCCGCACGGTCGAGCCCGCCGACGAGGAGATCGTCGTGGCCACCCTGCCACCGCGCGACACGACCGGCGGCACACTGGCCGCGTCGAACGCGGGCGTGGTCGACGTGCTCGCCGCCGGCGCGGCCGCCGCCGCGGCGCTCGGCGGTGAGGTGGTACGTGCCCAGGTGGTGATGTTCGGCTACGCCGTGCAGCTCCGCGACGGCGACGCGTTCACCGATGTCGAGCTCGACGTCGGCTTCGGCGTGGTGGCCGTCACGCCGGACGAGGACGGCCGCCGCGACGCCGACGAGCTCCCCGACGAGATCGATCTCCCGGGCGCGATCGACGCCGCGCTGGTGGTGGCCGCCGACATCGACGACGGCGCACTCGTGATGGGTGCCGAGATCGAGCGCGACGGCTACGACATCGACGTGCAGTTCCCGTCGGGCGCCCAGATCGAGGTGCGCCTCGCCGACGACCTCACGCTGCAGCGCGTGGTGGATCGTTCGCCCGAGCCGGTGGTGTCGATCGGACCCTGAGTCGTGGCGCCGTCGCCGTCGTGGCGGCGTCAGGGCGGCGGCGTCAGGGCGGCGGCGTCAGGGGTGGCGTTCGCCGAGCAGGTCCACTGCGATGTCGGCCCACAGCTGTTCCATCAGCCCGAGCGAGTGCACGTCCACCCGTTCGTCCTTCGCGTGGAACATCGCGACATAGTCGTCGTAGCCGAGCTCACGGCTGAACAGCCCGTAGCCGTACGAGGTGCAGCCGTGGTCGCGGAAGAAGCGTGCATCCGTGCCGCCGGGGGTGATCGCCGGGACGCAGCGGGCGTCCGGGTACACCGCGGCCGAGGCGCGCTCGATCGAGCGCCACAACGGCGAGTCGACGGGTGACGCGGTCGACGTCGCCCAGCCGGGGTCGAAGAACTCGATGTCGACGAACGGCCGCAGCTCGGCCAGGATCTCGTCGAGCACGCGCTGCACGTCGTCGAGGGTGTGCCCGGGCAGGGTGCGGATGTCGACCTCCATCTCGACGCTTCCGGGGATCGTGTTGGTCTTGCCGTCGGCGCGCAGCACGTTGGGCGAGATCGTGAGGTGGGTGCAGGCATGGCAGTCGGCGGCGAACCCGCGATCGGGGTGGTGCTCGGCCCAGTCGGTGATCGCGGTCGGGTCGAGCAGGATGGCCTCGAGCTCGGGATCGAACTGCATCGCCGCCACGTAGCCGCGCCACGTGTCGTGGATGACGCCGAGCGGGCGGTACGCCGCGAGGCGACGGACGACCTCGGCCGCGCGCACGAGGGCGTTGTCGCCGATCAGCGGTGTGGAGCCGTGTCCGGCGGTGCCGTGCACGGTGAGCGTGCACCAGGCCGCCCCCTTCTCGGCCACGAGCACCGGCAGCTTCATCCCCGACGGGGTGTGCAGCGGCGTCCCGCCGCACTCGGTGAGGACGTGGTCGGCGATCACGGCGTCGCGGTGGTGGCGCAGCAGCCAATCGGCGCCGGCCTTGCCGCCGGCCTCCTCGTCGGCCACCGCGCAGAACACGACGGTGCCCGGCAGGGCCACCCGTCGTCGGGCGAGATCGGCGAACGCCACCGCCATCGACGCCGTGACGCACAGCATGTCGATCGCGCCACGACCCCACACCCAGCCGTCGATCAACTCGCCGCCGAAGGGATCGTGTCGCCAGTCGGTCGGGTCGGCGGGCACCACGTCGGTGTGGCCGAGCAGCAGCAGCGTCGGCGCCATGGGGTCGCTGCCGGGCAGCCGGGCGACGAGCGACTGCCGGTTGGGGAGCGGCCCGTACGACTCGAGCTCCACGCCGGGCAGGTCGACCACCTGGCGGAGGAGCTCGGACGCCTTGGTCTCGTCGCCGCTGTCGGGCTGACCGGTGTTCACGCAGCCCAGCCGGATGAGGTGCTGGACGAGCTCGGTGGATGCCTGGGGTGCCGCTTCGACCGTCATGTGACGATCATGCCCCATCGCGCCGCCCACGTCCTGGGTGCCGCGGATTCGTGTGAGCTGGTGCGGTGAGTGGCGCGTGGCGCCCGGGACCGGTTCTCGGGGGTTCTGGGTGCCGCGGTTTCCTGTGGGCTGGTGCGGTGAGTGGGGTGTGGCGCCCGGGACCGGTTCTCGGGGGTTCTGGGTGCCGCGGTTTCCTGTGGGCTGGTGCGGTGAGTGGGGTGTGGCGCCCGGGACCGGTTCTCGGGGGTTCTGGGTGCCGCGGATTCGTGTGAGCTGGTGCGGTGAGTGGGGTGTGGCGCCCAGGAATTCCTGACGGGAACGGCGAGGGCCCGGCGGCGCTCACGCACCACCGGGCCCCTCGCGCCCCTCGGACCGGCGAACCGGATGTCGATCTACTTGCTGGCCTCCTCGAGCGCCCGTCGCACGAGCACCTTGGCCAGGTGCACACGGTACTCGGGCGACGCGTTCAGATCGTTCTGCGGGTCGGCCTCGGCGGCCGCCTGCTCGGCGGCGTCGGCGATCGACGCGCCCGACGCGAGCGCGGACGACACGCTGGTGGCCAGGATCGGCACCGAACCCATGTTCACCAGGCCGACGCCGCTCTCGCCGTTGCGCCGCCAGGCGGCCACCCCGACGATCGCCCAGTCCTGGGCACGCCGGTTGAACTTCTGGAAGCTCCAGCCCGCGCCGTTCATCTTCGGGACGCGGATCTCGGTCAGCATCTCGTCGGCGGCCAGCGCCGTGGTGAGGAAGCCCTGGAAGAAGTCCGCTGCGGCGATCTCGCGGGTGCCATTCGGGCCCTGCGCCACGTAGGTGGCGCCGAGCGCCAGTGTGGTGGCGGGCAGGTCGCTCGCCGCGTCGCTGTGGGCGATCGAGCCGCCGATCGTGCCACGGTGGCGCACCTGCGGATCGCCCACGTGGCCGGCGGCATGGGCGAGCAGCGGCACGTGCTCGGCGAGCACGGGACTCTTCTCGATGTCCATGTGGCGGGTCATCGCACCGATCGCGATGTGGTCGCCGGCGTCGCGGATGTACGACAGGTCGCTCAGCCGGCCGATGTCGACCAGCACGCTCGGCTGGGCGAGCCGCAGCTTCATGAGCGGCAGCAGGCTGTGCCCGCCGGCGATGAACTTGGCGTCCTCGCCGTGCTCGCCGATGAGGCTGATCGCTTCCTCGGCCGATCCGGCACGGACGTAGTCGAATGCTGCGGGGATCACTTGCTGGCTCCTTGGGCTGCGGTTGAGGCTGACTGAATGGTCGTCCAGACCGTCTGCGGACTGGCGGGCATCGGCATGTCGGTGACACCGAGGCCGGAGAGTGCGTCGACGATCGCGTTGATCACCGCCGGGGCCGCACCGATGGTGCCGGCCTCGCCGATGCCCTTCACGCCGAGCGGGTTGGTGGGCGACGGGGTGATGGTGTGGCCGAGGGTGATCGGCGGCACGTCGCTCGCCGCCGGCACCAGGTACTCGGCCAAGGTGGAGGTCTTCGGGTTGCCGTCCTCGTCGAACACGGCTTCCTCGAACAATGCCTGGGCGAGGCCCTGGATCACGCCGCCGTGCACCTGGCCCTCGACGATGAGCGGGTTCACCTGGTTGCCGCAGTCGTCCACGGCGACGTACTTCAGCACATCGACCTCGCCGGTCTCGGTGTCGACCTCGACCACGCAGATGTGCGTGCCGAAGGGCCACGAGAAGTTCGGCGGGTCGTAGGTGACCTGTGCCTCGAGGTTGGGCTCGAGACCGTCGGGCAGGTTGTGCGCGGTGAACGCCTCGAACGCGATCGCGGCGAGCGGCATCGCCTTGTCGGGCGTGCCCTTCACCGTGAAGTTGCCGCCGGCGAACTCGAGGTCGTCCTCGTTGGCCTCGAGTTGGTGGGCGGCGATCTTCTTCGCCTTGTCGATCACCTTGTCGCAGGCCATCGCGATCGCGACGCCACCGACCGGCAACGAGCGCGAGCCGTAGGTGTCGAGGCCGAGCGGTGCGATCGCGGTGTCGCTGT
Source organism: Acidimicrobiaceae bacterium (assembly GCA_020637235.1). Lineage (GTDB taxonomy): Bacteria > Actinomycetota > Acidimicrobiia > Acidimicrobiales > Ilumatobacteraceae > VFMC01. Next base: position 255,114 of record JACJWG010000003.1, read on the forward strand.
GCAACACGTCGACGTCGTCCGGATCGACGCCCATCTTCTCGGCGACGATCATGCTCCACGCGGTCTCGTGACCCTGCCCGTGCGGCGCGGTGCCGGTGACCACCTGGATCTTGTTGGTCGGCAGCACCCGCACCGTGGCGGCCTCCCAGCCGCCGGCCGAGTAGTTGAGCGAGGCGAGCACCCGGCTCGGGGCCAGGCCGCACATCTCGAAGTAGCTGCACACACCCACGCCGAGGCGCTTGGTGGCGCCGTCCACGTTCTGGGTGGCCTGCCGCGCCCGGAGCCCGTCGTAGTCGGCGAGCTCGGCGGCCTTCGTGGCCGCCGCGTCGTGGTCGCCGCTGTCGTACACCAGGCCGGTCATCGCCGTGTACGGGAACTGGTCCTTGCGGATGAAGTTGCGCCGGCGCAGTTCGAGCGGATCGATCCCCATCGTGTCGGCCAGCGCGTCCATCGCCCGCTCGATCGCGTAGGTGGCCTCGGGGCGTCCGGCACCTCGATAGGCGTCGGTGGGCGTCATCGTGGTGAACACCGAGGTGCAGCTGAAGTCGTACGCCACCGGCAGGTCGTACACGCCGCCGTACAGGAAGGCGCCGAGCAACGGGATGCCGGGGGTGACGAGCTGGAGGTAGGCGCCCATGTCGGCGAGCAGTCGCACCCGCACGGCGGTGAGCTTGCCGTCGGCGTCGGCGGCGAGCTCGATGTGCTGGCGCTGCGCTCGCCCGTGGATGGTGGCCTGGGTGTTCTCGGTGCGCTCCTCGGTCCAGCGCACCGGCAGCTTGTGCTTGCGGGCGAGCGCGGTGCAGAGCAGCTCTTCGGCGTACACGTTGAGCTTGGCGCCGAAGCCACCACCGACGGCGGGGGCGACCACACGCATCTGGTGTTCGGGGATGCCGAGCGTGAGCGCGGTCATCACCTTCAGGATGTGCGGCACCTGGGTCGAGCTGTACAGGGTGATGTCGCCGCCGAAGGGCTGCGGCACGGCGGCCACGGCACGGGGCTCCATCGCCATCGGGATGAGTCGCTGATGCACGTAGTGCTCGCTCACCGTGTACGCCGCGTCGGCGAACGCACGGTCCACCTGGCCGTCCTCGCCCTCGCACTTCAGGTCCCACGTGTAGCTGCGGTTCGTACCGAGCTCGTCGTGGATGACCACCCGGTCGCTCAGCGCGTCCTCGAGGTCGATCACGGCCGGTAGCGGCTCGTACTCGACGTCAATCGCGTCGAGCGCGTCATGTGCAGCGGTGTCGCTCGTGGCCACGACACACGCCACACCGTCGCCCACGTAGGCCGCCTTCGACACGGCCAACGGGTAGTGCGTCGGGTTCTTCATGTCGTCGGTGACCGGCCACGCGCACGGCATCGGCCCGGCCCACAGCGGGGCGAGGTCGGCGCCGCTGTAGGCGGCCACGACGCCCGGGACGGCCAACGCAGCGGACACGTCGACGGACAGGATGCGGGCGTGCGCATACGGGCTGCGCAGCACCGCCAGGTGGAGCGCTCCCGGGATGTTCAGGTCGCTCGTGAACTTCGCCTCGCCCGTCAACAGGGCGGGATCCTCCTTGCGGAGCCGGCGCTTCCCCAACACCGTGCTCGCAGCGGACTCGGTGATCGTCATGTCAGGGCCCCCTCCCTCACACGGTCACTGCCCGCCGGCGGCGGACAGGACGGCCTGGACGATGTTGTGGTAGCCGGTGCAGCGGCAGAGGTTGCCCTCCAGCCCGATGCGCACCTCGGCCTCGGTCGGGTTCGGGTTCTCCTTCAGCAGGCTGGTCGCCGCCATCACCATGCCCGGCGTGCAGTACCCGCACTGCAGGGCGTGGTTCTGCATGAACGCCTGCTGCATCGGGTGCATCTCACCGTCGGTGGCGAGGCCCTCGATGGTGGTGACCTCGCAGCCGTCGGCCTGCACGGCGAGCACCGTGCAGCTCTTCACCGCTTCCCCGTCGAGGTGCAGGCTGCACGCGCCGCACGACGACGTGTCGCAGCCGATGTTGGTGCCGGTGAGGCCGAGCACCTCACGGACGTAGTGGACGAGCAACGTGCGCGGTTCGACGTCGCTCTCGTGAACCGTGCCGTTGACGGTGACGCGGATCTGCATGGCGAGTGGTTCCCCTCGTGTCTGACGTACGCGTCCGGACACGTCCGGACGGGCCCCCTGTGGTGGCCACATCATGCCCCATCCGGCAGGACCTCGCTGCACCGATCGCCGGTGATGCGGGTGTCGCCGACGGTGCCGTGTCCCGGGTGAGTGAGAAATCACCCGAGAACGGGAGCCGCTGAGATCGGAGGATGCGTTCGGGTTTTGGTGGGCATGTGTACACTCCGCCCCAGTGACCGACATCGACGACATCGCTCTGCACCGTCTCCGCAAGGACGGTCAGCGGCTGACGACCGGGCGTCAGCTCATCCTCCGCACGCTTCAAGAAGCGAGCGGGCCCGTGACCATTCCGATGATCCTCCAGCGCCAGCCCTCACTGGCCCAGAGTTCGGTGTACCGCAATCTCGCGGTGCTCGAGCACGCTGGGCTGGTGAGCAAGATCTCGATGGGCGACGAACACGCCCATTACGAGCTCGGTGAGGAGATCACCAACCACCATCACCACCACACGGTGTGCACCTCGTGCGGCTCCGTGCAGGACGTGACGCTCTCCAACGCCGCCGAGCGCTCGCTCGACAAGGCGCTCCACGATGCGGCAGCCGGACAGGGATTCGAGCTGCATCACCACCGACTCGATCTGCTCGGTCGGTGCGCGTCGTGCGTCGCGTCCGAGGGCTGATCCACCCACCTCGCTGACGAGCCCGGTCCGCACGCGCGGGCCGGGCTCGTGCGCGCCCCGGCGGCGGTGCGATCGGGACCTTGGTCCCGATCTGGTGCGAGGTCGTGGCGGGAACGGGAACGGCTCGGGACGATGTCCTGGCGTCGGTCCCACGGCCGGCGCACACATCGAGTTCCGACCCCAGGGAGAGAGGTCATGCGGCCATCACGAACCGAGCCGAGACATGTCGACACGCCGGGAGGTCGGTCGTGATGATGTGCATCCGCGTCAGCAGCGCAGCCCGTCGGGCACCACGAGCTCGACGAGGTAGGTGTCGATCGCGTCGTCGATACAGCTGTTGAGGCCGTACGCCGTGTGGACGTTGGCCTCGACCTCCACGAACACGCCCTCCTCGAGCGAGTCGGCCATGCGCCGACTGCCTTCGAAGGGGGTGGCCGGGTCGCCGGTGTTGCCCACCACCACGACTGGCCCGGCACCGTCTCCGGTGATCTCGACCTCCGGGTCGCCGTCGCCGAGCGACCCGGCGGGGAAGCTCGCGCAGATGAGCACCTCGTAGGCGGCGCTGGTGCCGATGCGGGGCGAGGCCGCCTCGAAGTCGTCACGGCGTTCGATCGCCTCGGCGAGCCCGGCGTCACCGCCGGCGGACGGATCGTCCGCGCAGGTGATCGCGAAGTATGCCTCCAGCTCGTCGCCGTACCCGCCGTCGGGGAAGCGGCCGTAGTACGAGTCGTAGAGGGCGAGCACGCCGGCCCCGTCGCCGGTGCTCGCGTCGGCGAGGGCCTGTGCGAGCTCGGGCCACGACAGGTCGCTGTAGAGCGCCTGCGCGACTGCCAACTCGAACACGCCCTGGGTGACGTTCGGCCGTCCGGGTGCCGTGGGGATGTCGGTGCGCTCGAGCTGCACGAGCAGATCCGCGAAGGCGCCTTCGGCGTCCCCGTCGTTGTGGAACGCGCAGTCGATGTCGCTCGAGCAGTCGGCCAGGAACGTGCTGAGCGACGAGTCGAAGCCCGCCGCCTGCTGCACGAGGCCGTCGATGCGTCCGACGGTGGGATCGACCGCTCCGTCGAGCACGGCAGCACGCACGGTGTCGGGGAACATCGACACCCAGGTGGCGCCGAGCTGGGTGCCGTAGCTCCATCCGAAGTAGCTCACCTGTTCCTCGCCGAGGGCCTGCCGGATGGCGTCGATGTCGGTCGCCGCGGACGCGGTGCCGACGAACGGCAGCAGGTCGCCGCTGCGGTTCACGCACGACTGCGCGAAGAACGCCGCGACGTTCTGCAGCTGTGCGTCTTCGGCGTCGTCGTCGGGACCGGTCTCGATGCCGAAGAACGGGTCGTAGTCGTCGACACAGTCGATGCTCGGCTCCGACAGTCCGGTACCGCGAGGGTCGAAGCCGATGATGTCGAACGAGGCGAGGAGGTCGGGGCCGTAGATGAACTCGGCCTGCTCGGCGAGGATCGAGCCGCCGTAGCCGGGACCGCCGGGGTTGACGAACAGCACGCCGATGCGCCGAGCCGGGTCGGCCTGGTGGCGGATCATGTAGATCTCGATCTGCTCGCCGTCGGGGTCGTCGTGATCGAGCGGCACCTCGACCATCGCCTCGTCGATCCCGGGTTGCAGCTCCTCCCACGCGATGTCGCTGTCCGGGCGGGCCTCGCCGCCGCCGGTGTCGACCGCCGTCGTGTCGGTGGCGTCGGTCGCGTCCGTCGTGTCCGTCGGCTCGGTCGTGGGCGCGGCCTGCGTCGTCGCCGGCGCTGCCTCGGTGGTGGCGGGTGCCGACGCGGTGGTCGGCGGTGCGCTCGTGCCGATCGCCTCGCTCGACTCGGCGGTGGGGGAGGCGAGCGAGTCGGAGCACCCGGCGGCCAGCAGGCCGAACGCAGCGATGCCCACGACGCCCACCGGGCCGAGCCGACGCGCGGGACGGTGGGTGAGGCGCTGGGCGGGACGACGGGCGGGACCGGAGCGGGAGTTGCGACGCACGCCGGAACAGTACGTCGCCGACGTCCGATGGCCGCGTGATCTCGCGGTCGTAGACTGGTGCACCATGTCCGGACCCGTCGCGCCCAGCTCCGATCAGGTGAGCCCGTCCGAGGTGGCGGCGGCGCGCGACCGACTCGGCGAGATCCTGTCGGCACCCGACCCGACCGAGGCGTTGTGGGTGGCGCTCGAGGACGGCTACTTCGCCGCCCACGTGCCCGAGATCGCGGCGCTCGCGATGGAGCAGGATCCGGTGCACCGCCACAAGGACGTCCTCACGCACACGTTCATGGTCACCGCCAACACCTCGCCCCGGCCGATCGTGCGGCTGGCGGCGCTGTTCCACGACGTCGGCAAGACCCGGACGCGTCGATTCGTGAAGGGAAAGGTGACCTTCCACCACCACGAGGCGGTGGGGGCGCGGATGACCCGTGAGCGGATGACGGCGCTCGGCTACGAGCCGGCGATGGTGACCGACGTGGCGCGGCTCGTCGAGCTGAGCGGTCGGTTCCACGGCTACCAGCAGGGCTGGGAGGACTCGGCCGTGCGGCGCTACGCCCGCGACGCCGGACCCCTGCTCGGCGATCTGAACGAGCTCGTCCGGTGCGACTGCACCACACGCCGTCCCGAGAAGGTGCGCGGGCTGCAGCGCCGGATGGACGACCTCGAGGCCCGCATCCGTCAGTTGGCGATCGACGAGGCCGTCAAGGCCGAACGACCCGAACTCGACGGTCAGGAGATCATGGAACTGCTCGGCATCGGGCCGGGCCGTGCGGTCGGCGAGGCGCGCACGATGCTGCTCGAACACGCCCGCACCCATGGCGCGCCCACGCACGACGAGGCCGTCGAGCTGCTGCGCACCTGGTGGGCGGCGCGCAGCAGCTGATCGGTCGGTGTCTCAGCCCTTCGCAGCGGCGATCGCCTGCCACACCTTCTGGGCGGTGGCGGGCATGTCGATGTGGCGCACGCCGAGGTGGCTCACCGCGTCGATCACCGCGGACTGCACGGCCGGGGTGGAGCCGATCGTGCCGCTCTCGCCGATGCCCTTGGCACCGAGGGCGTTGATGAACGTCGGGGTCTCCATGTGGACGACCTCGATGCTCGGCAGCTCGGCGGCGGAGATGAAGGCGTAGTCGGCGAGGTTCGACGTGATCGGGTTGCCGTCCTCGTCGTAACGCACCTCCTCGAGCAACGCCTGCGCGGTGCCCTGGGCCACACCACCGTGGATCTGGCCTTCGAGCAGCATCGGGTTGAGCACCTTGCCGGCGTCGTCGCAGGCGACGTGGCGCAGGTGACGCACCTGGCCGGTCTCGGTGTCGACCTCCACGACGGCGACGTGGGCGCCGAAGGGGAAGGTGGCGCCGCTGACGCCGTAGAACGCGGCGTGCTGCAGGCCCTCGGGGAGATCCGGATCGCCCTTCGCGGCGACGGCGAGGTCGGCCCAGGTCTTCGCGATCGCCGGGGCGCCGGACACGTGGAACGAGCCGCTGTCCTTGTCGAGCACGACGTCGGCCTCGTCGGCCTCGAGCATCCGGGCGGCCACCTTCTTGGCCTTGTCGACGAGGTCGCCGGCGGCGAGGAACACGGCGTTGCCGCCCTGCTGCAGCGAGCGCGACCCCATGGTGCCGTCGCCTTGCGGGACGAGGTCGGTGTTGCCCCAGACGACGTCGATCCGGTCCATCGGGATGCCGGTCTGCTCGTGGGCGAGCATGCTCCACGCGGTGACGTGACCCTGGCCGTGCGGCGAGGTGCCGGTGTAGACGATGGCCCGGCCGTCGTCGAGCACCTCGATCTTCGCGTGCTCGCCCGAGCCGACACCGCCGGTGATCTCGACGTACACGCTCACGCCGATGCCGAGCTGCTTCACGTCGCCGGAGGCACGGCGCTTCGCCTGCTCGGCGCGGAGCTCGGTGTAGCCGGCAGCGGCGAGCGCCTTGTCGAGCGCACCCTCGTAGTCGCCGACGTCATAGGTCTGGCCGACGACGGTGGTGTGGGGCTGGTCGAACTTGGCGATCAGGTTCTTCCGGCGCACCTCGGCGGGATCCATGCCGATCTCGGCGGCGAACAGGTCCATCGCCCGCTCGGCGGCAGCGGTCGCCTCGGGACGGCCGGCACCGCGGTAGGCGGTGGTGACCGCGGTGTTGGTGACGACGCTGGTGGTGCGGCACTCGATGTTGGGGATCGCGTACACGGCGCTCGCCATCGGCCGGGTCATGAACGGCGCGAGGATCGTGCCCATCTCGGCGAAGTAGCCGGCGTCCTGGATGACGTGCAACTGATAGTGGGTGACGGTGCCGTCGCGACTGCCGCCGATGGTGACGTACTGCACCTGCGCGCGGCCGTGGCCCAGCACCATCATCGATTCGCTGCGGGTCTCGCGCCAGCGCAGGGGCTTGCCGATCCTGGCCGAGATCACGCCGAGCAGTGCCTCTTCGGGATCGCAGCTGATCTTCGCGCCGAAGCCGCCGCCGACGTCGGGGGCGATGACGAGCACCTGGTCGGGCTCCACGCCGTTGGCCTTCGCGATCGTCGCCTTCGCGCCCTGCGCGGCCTGGGTGGACAACCACTGCACCAGGCGGCCGTCCGACCACGCGACGGCCGAGCCGCGCACCTCGAGCGGGCAGGGGGCGACGCGCTGGTTGAGGAACTTGCCGGTCACCACGACCTCGCACCCGGCGAAGAACGCCTCGCCGGAGTTCTCCGGGATGCCGAGCACGGTGGTGTCGAACACGACGTTCGAGCCGGCACCTTCGTGGATGAGCGTCGTGGAGGTGAGCGCCTCCTCCATGTCGACGACGGCGGGCAGCACGTCGTAGTCGACGATCACCGCCTCGGCCGCGTCCTCGCCGACGCGCGGGTCGGAGGTGAGCACCACCGCGACGGGTTCGCCGACGAAGCGCACCTTGTCGATCGCGAGCAGGCCACGGGTGACCATCGGGTTGAAGTCGGACGGCACCGGCTCGAGACCCAGATCGGCGGCGGTGTAGATCGCCTCCACACCCGGGATCGCGAGGGCGTCGGTGGTGTCGATCGACACGATGCGGCCGTGCGCGACCGACGAGCGGACGTAGGTGACGTGCAACGCGCCCTGCAGCAACGGTTCGTCGCGCAGGTCGTCGACGTACACGCCGCCCGTGGTGAGGAACTTCGGGTCTTCCTTGCGAAGCACCCGATTGCCGAGAATGCTGCCGGCCACTGCCACCCCCTGTGTGCGAGCCCGCTCGGGCCCGATGAGACATCTCGCCGGACACTAGTCATCCGTCACGTCCCCTGTCGTGGTGACCGTCGGCCTGTATACGATACGAAACGGTTTCGTATCCAAATGAGCCGAGGAGGTCGGATGCACGGGGCAGCGGAGACGGCGGGCGTCGCACAGGAGCTCGCACAGGAGACCGACGAGCGGATCCACGCACGTCGGTGGTTCACCCTCGCGACGCTGTGCCTCAGCCTGCTGATCATCGTGATGGACAACACGATCCTGAACGTCGCGATCCCGTCCCTCGTCGACGAGCTCGGGGCCACCAACAGCCAGCTGCAGTGGATCGTCGACGGCTACACCCTGGTGTTCGCCGGACTGCTCCTCACCACCGGCAGCCTCGGCGACCGCTTCGGCCGCAAGCTGGCGCTGCGGATCGGCATCGTGGTGTTCGCGGCCGGCTCGGTGATGTCGGCGCTCGCCACCTCGGCCACGCAGCTGATCGCGACCCGGTCGCTGATGGGCGTCGGCGGTGCACTGATCATGCCCTCGACGTTGTCGATCCTGACCAACGTGTTCCGCGATCCGCGCGAGCGCGGCAGGGCGATCGCGATCTGGGCCGGGTTCTCCGGGCTCGGCGTCGCGATCGGTCCGGTCACCGGCGGACTGCTGCTCGAGCACTTCTCGTGGAGTTCGGTGTTCTGGGTGAACCTGCCGATCGGGGCGCTCGCGCTGGTGGCGGGCTGGTTCTTCGTGCCCGAGACGAAGGACCCCACCGCTGCCCGGCTCGACCCGCTCGGTGCGCTGCTGTCGATCGTGGGACTCGGCAGCGTCCTGTTCGCGATCATCGAAGGTCCGTCGAAGGGCTGGGCCAGCTCCGAGGTGCTCGCCGCGGCGGCGATCGGTGCGCTCGGTGTGCTCGCCTTCGTGGCGTGGGAACTGCACACCGACCACCCGATGCTCGACCTGCACTTCTTCACCAATCCTCGCTTCACGGCCGCCAACGTGGCCGTCACGCTCACGTTCTTCGCGATGTTCGGCTCGCTGTTCCTGATGACGCAGTACTGGCAGCTCGTCCACGGGTTCACACCGCTCGAGGCCGGCGTGCACCTGGTGCCCTATGCGCTGACGATGATGGTGACGGCGCCGCTGTCGGCGCGCTTCGTCGAGCGGCTCGGCACCACCCGCGTCGTCACCATCGGCCTCACCACGATCAGCCTCGCGATGCTCGCGCTGTCCACCATCCAGCCGGGGTCGAGCTACCTGCGGGTCATCGCCAACATGTGCGTGATGGCCGTCGGCATGGGGCTCACCATGGCGCCGGCCACGGAGAGCGTGATGGGATCGCTGCCCCGCGAGAAGGCCGGCGTCGGGTCGGCTGTCAACGACACCACCCGCCAGATGGGTGGTGCACTCGGGGTGGCGGTGATCGGCAGCCTCGTCGCCAGCGTGTACGCGGCCGGCATCGACGATGCGGCCGCGAGCCTGGGCCTGCGGGGCGACGCGCTCGCCGCGGCCCGCGGGTCGCTCGGCGCGGCGCTCAACCAGGCTGCCGGACTCGGCGACGGTGCCGGGGCGCTGGTCGCCGCGGCCCGTCAGGCGTTCGTCGACGGGTTGGCACAGGGGCTGCGCGTGGGCGCCGCCGTCGTGTTCGTGGCGGCGATCGTCGCTCACCGGTATCTGCCCGCCACGGACCGCACCCACGTCGTCGTCGATCGTGTCGGGGTGCCGGTCGTCGGGCGTGCGCCGCGGTCCGGCGAGGATGTCGTCGGGGACGGGGTCCCCGTGGCAGGCTCCTGACGTGGACATGGCCCGCCGAGGACGACCGCGCAACGAGCAGTCGACGACCGACATCCTGGTCGCGACCCTCGAGCTGGTGTCCGAGGTGGGGCTCTCGGCGCTCACCATGGACGCAGTCGCGTCGCGGGCCGGCGTCAGCAAGGCCACCATCTACCGGCGGTGGTCGAGCAAGGAGCAGTTGCTGCTCGACGCGTGGATGTCGGCGGTGCGGCGCCCCGACGAACCCGACACCGGGTCGTTGCGCGACGACCTCCGGGCGATGTTCACCGGGCTCGGCCTCGACCCGCTCCCGGGGGTCGACATCCAGCGGGTGTTCCCGCAGATGATCGCTGCGGCGAAGGTGAACGACGACGTCGCTGCGGCCTACCGCGCGTTCATCACCGAACGGCGCCGGCCGATGCAGGCGGTGTTGCGTCGTGCGGTCGCCCGGGGCGAGCTCGCCGCCGACGTCGACCTCGACCTCGTGCACGATCTGCTGGTGGCACCCGTGGTGTACCGATGGTTGGTGTCCGACGGACCGGTCGACGAGTCGGTCACGACACGGCTGATCGAGATCGTGCTCACCGGCGTGGACGCACTGCCGCGCCTCGAGGTCTGATCGTCCGCGTCAGGGTGTCGGCGGCGTCTGCTGGGCGATCACGATCTGGCTGATCGTGTCGAACGGCCAGCCGCCCGGCAGGGGCAGCGGCCCCGTCGCCTCGGGCAGCATCGACAGCCGCTCCTCGCCGGGACCCACCACGCCGAGCTCGTCGCGAGCCGCCTCCTTCGCGCCTTCGGGGGTCTGGAGGTGGTCGACCTCGGTGCCGAGTTCGCGGTTGGCCTGGACCAGCACGGCCAGCTCGTCCTGCTTGCGCTGCAGGTCGTCCTCCTGGCGCAGCCAGGCCTGCACGGGCAACACGAACAACGACGCCCCCAGTGCGCACACGATCGCGAAGCCCACCAGGCCGAGTACCCAGCGATGTGGACGCCGGCGGACCAGCTGGTGCTGTTCGTCGATGACGCGTGTGCCGAGGCGCGTGTGGTCGCCGGCGCCCGACCCGGGGCGCGGGCGCGGGCGCGCCAAGGTGGTGGTGGAGTGCCCGTGCGTCATGCGGCGGTCAGTCTCGCGCCCGCGCCGGCACGATCCGTGTCACCGAACACACGTTCCGTGACCACGTGCCGGCCGGGCGCGACCTCGCATCGAGCCGGTGGCACCGTCAGCGCGGCGCGAGTGCCGAGCGGCCGCGGAAGGCGGCCGACTCGCCGAGATGTTCCTCGATGCGCAGCAGCTGGTTGTACTTGGCGACACGGTCGCTGCGGGCCGGGGCACCGGTCTTGATCTGGCCGCAGTTCGTGGCGACGGCGAGATCGGCGATCGTGGCGTCCTCGGTCTCGCCGGAACGGTGGCTCATCACGCTGGTGTAGCTGTGCGCGGTGGCGAGCTCGACGGTCTCGAGGGTCTCGGTGAGACTGCCGATCTGGTTCACCTTCACGAGCACGCTGTTGGCCACCTTGCGTTCGATGCCCATCCGTAGCCGGGCGACGTTGGTGACGAACAGGTCGTCGCCGACGAGTTGCACACGTCCGGCGAGCGCGCTCGACATCGCCGCCCACCCTTCCCAGTCGTCCTCGGCCATCCCGTCCTCGATCGACACGATCGGATAGGTGTTCACGAGGCGGCTCCAGTACTCCACCATCTCGTCGGGGCCGAGCACCTTGCCCTCGCCGGCGAGGTGGTACCTGCCGTCCTTGAACAGCTCGCTCATCGCCGGGTCCATCGCGATCGCGATGTCGTCGCCGGGGGTGTAGCCGGCCTGTTCGATCGCCTCGACGAGGATGCGGATCGCGTCCTCGTTGGTGGCGAGATCGGGCGCGAAGCCGCCCTCGTCGCCGACGGCGGTCGACAGCTTGCGGTCGTGGAACACCTTCTTCAGCGTGTGGTAGGTCTCGGTGCCCCAGCGCAGCGCCTCGCGGAAGCTCGGCGCGCCGACGGGCATGATCATGAACTCCTGCATGTCGATCGTGTTGTCGGCGTGGGCGCCGCCGTTCACGACGTTCATCATCGGCACCGGGAGCACGTGGGCGTTCGGGCCGCCGACGTAGCGGTAGAGCGGCAGCTCGAGCTCGAGCGCGGCGGCCTTCGCGACCGCGAGGCTCACGCCGAGGATGGCGTTGGCGCCGAGTCGGGCCTTGTTCGCCGTGCCGTCGAGCGACACCAGTTCGCTGTCGATCTGGCGCTGCTCGAGCGCGTCCATGCCGCGCAGCACGTCGGCGATCTCACCGTTCACGTACCCGACCGCCGTCGTCACACCCTTGCCCAGGAACCGGTCGCCGCCGTCGCGCAACTCCACCGCCTCGTGCTCGCCGGTCGAGGCGCCGGAGGGCACCGCGGCACGGCCGAGCGCACCGCTGTCGAGCTCGATCTCCACCTCGACGGTGGGATTGCCACGCGAATCGAGGATCTCGCGGCCGACGATGTTGACGATTTCACTCATGAAAACACACGGTACTCATCTTCAGCCGGGCTCCCCGCATGTCGATCTTCGACCCGTGGAGAACGACGCTCGCTCATCGCTGTCGGACGGCGCACCCGACGCCGTCGACCCCGACGACCGCCCGACCGCCGACGGGCCCGTCCTCCCTGCGCCTCGGATGACCGGGTCGGAACTGCCGCCCGAGGTGTGGGAGCGCTGGGCCGATCAGCTCGACGATCCGCCGGCCCGCGGTCGGCCGGCGTTGCGACGATGGCGCTGGTTGATCCCGACGCGTGGCGCGGCGATGATCGCCACGCTCGGCTGGGCGGGCGCGGTGATCGCGCAGATGCTGCTGCTCGCCGCGCTCGTGCCGTCGTTCGATCTCGGCAAGAGCCGTGGCTTCGTGGTGCCGCTCGACGAGTCGGCCTGGTTCGGGGCCACGACGATCGTGTCGGCTGCCGCCGCGTCGCTGGGATGGCTCGCCTGGACGGTCGGTGCGGCGTTCAACGTGCGGCGGGTGTCGCCGCTGTCGACGTCGCCGCTGCTGCCGCTCGCCGTGTACGTCGGTGGCGCTGCGATCGTGGTGACCGGCCTGCTGTCGCACGGCGACGAGCGCACCCCACTCGTGCTCGGAGGGCTCGCCTGGCTCGGCGTCGGCCACGTGCTCGTGGTGGGCTCGTTCCGCAGCGCGGCCTACCGCATCGGCGCGCTCGGCGACGAGTTCGCGAAGTTGCTCTGGCTGCCGATGGCCGGCGTCACCTACCGCGTGTTCGTGAACGTGGTGCTCAGCCTGTTGCCCGACGCCTGGAAGACCACGCTGGTGCTGTTCGGCCTCGGCACGCTGGGTGGCCTGTTCGTGGTCGGGATGATGCTGTCGACGTGGCGGGCGACCACCTCGTTCGAACAGGCCTGTCATCGGCTCAACACCCGTGCGCTCGGCCACGAACTGCCGCCGATCGACAAGGTGGCCGAGGCCTGGCGGCAGGCCAACGCCCGCTGACCGGGTCCGGCCTTCAGGCACGGCGCCTGCGTGCCGATGACTTCACATGGATCCGCTGACCTCCGCGCCCGATCGATCCGGCCCGGATCTCGTCCGGACGCGCCCGGCAGTGTTGGCGTTGGTGGGGGCTCACCTGCTCCTCGCGGCGGTGGCGGGGTATCTGACGTTCTGGTACGGCCGTGCCGGACTCGACGGGATCCTGTCGCCGACCGAACAGGTACCCGAGGCACTCGACACCGCGCTGATGGTGTCGGCCGGGTCGACCTACGTCGGGTGGCTGTGGTGGAGCGTCGTGGCGTGCGTGAACGCCCGCCGGATCCGCCCCCTCGCCGGCTCGCCGTGGCTGCCGGTGTGGATCTACGTGGGCGGTCCGCTGCTGCTGGTCGGTGTGCGGTACCTCGACGCCGGGCTCCTGCGGGACGGCGTCCTCGTCGTCGGTGCCGTCACCGTGGCCTACGGGCACTTCGCGGTGATCGGTTCGTTGCGCAGCACGGCGCGCCGTGTCGGCGCACCAGTGGCGCCGTTCACGCGGCTGATCGTCCTGCCGATCGCCCTCCCGTTCGTGCAGCTCGCACTGGCGCTCGTCCTGTCTGACGACGTGGCCAGGGTCGACGAGCTCACCTTCCTCCATGCGCTGTGGACCGTGTTCGCGGTGGCGATGGCGGCGATCACCTGGCACGCGGCGCGTGCGCTCGAGCTCGCGTGCCAGAGCGAGGTGATCCGTCGGCGGGCCGATCAGCACACGTTGCCGTCCGGGGACGTGGTCGCCGCAGCGCTCCGGCGGTCGCTCGGCTGACGGGTGCACCGATCGGCGGTGCCGACGGTCAGCGCTCGGCGAGCTTGACCTCGTCCCACAACGCATCGAGCACCTCGAGGCCGGCGGTGTGCAGGTCGATCGATCGCGAGGCAGCCAGGCGCTCGACACCCTCGAAGCGGGTGCGGAACTTGGCCGTGGCGTGGCGCAGCGCCGACTCGGGCTCGACGCCGAGGTGCCGAGCCACGTTCACCACGGCGAACAGCAGGTCGCCGATCTCGCGTTCCACCTCGCGGTCGTCGCCGTCGGCGTGGGCCGCCAGCACCTCGGCGGTCTCCTCCGCGATCTTCGGCACCGCGCCGTGGACGTCCGGCCAGTCGAACCCCACCTTGGCCGCCTTGCGCTGCACCGCGTACGCGTAGCCGAGCGACGGCTGCGACGTCGGGACGCCGTCGAACACGCTGGTGCGCTGCTTCTCGGCCCGCTTGATCGCATCCCAGTTGGTGACGACCTCGTCGGCGCTGCCAACCGTCACCGTGTCGCCGCCCGCCGGTGGGAACACGTGCGGGTGGCGGCGGACGAGCTTGTCGTGCACCTGCCGCGCGACGTCGGCGATCGTGAACCGACCCTCCTGTTCGGCGATCGTGGCGTGGAACTCGATCTGGTACAGCAGATCGCCGAGCTCTTCGACGAGCGCGTCGTCGGTGCTCGGATCGTCGGGATCGAGCGCCTCGATCGCGTCGACCACCTCGTAGGTCTCCTCGAGGAGGTACTTCACGAGCGACCGGTGGGTCTGCTCCTGATCCCACGGGCACTGTTCGCGCAACACGCGGGCGAGCTCGTGGAAGCGCACGAGTTCGGTGCCCACCGGTGCGCCGAGTCCGGGCACGTACACGCAGGTGAGGTGGTCGGCCTCGACGGTGCGGTCGAGGTCGGCCCAGGTGGTGTGCACGACTGCCTCGTCGGCGGTGCCGAGCCGCTGCAGGATGACCACCGGCTCGTCGCCCTCGGCCTGTTCGGCCGCGAGCTTCACCGCCGACAGGACCCAGTTGGCGTGGGTGTGGGCGACGAGCATCGGGCCGGCGTAGCCGGCGGCTGCGATGGCGAAGTCGTGGCCGTCGATCAGCTTCACGCCGGTCTCGACGGGGTCGATGCCGAGGCGCTCGTAGGCCACGTCGAGGAACGAGATCGCGGGCAGCACGTCGCAGACGACGCGCGCATCGGCGCGCAGCCGTCGTACGGTGCGCTCGAGCACCAGCGGCGACCCGGGCACGGCGTAGAGCACGTGGCCGTGCACGGTGGCGGCGTCGACCAGCCGGTCGACGATCGTGGCGTACACGTCGTCGAAGGTGTCGGCGACGTCGTACACCTCGTCGAAGCTCGTCGCCTCGCCGACGACGGCCGCCGACGGGTGACGGCGGGTGCGTACGAAGCGCGCTGCCGGTGGCGTGGCGTCGATCGCGTCGAGTGTGGCTCGGGTGACCCAGCGCTCGTCACCGGGGCCGAGGCCGACGACGGTGACGCGCGGCGTGGTCACGACGCCATCGGTTGGACCAGGCCGACGTCGAGGTCCCAATAGCCGTACACCGGGTCGACGTACACCGACTGCTCACGCGCGAAGTCGAGCAGCGTGGTGTCGAACGCTCCGGCGCCCTCGAACGCCATCCGGGCCGACATGCTGTCGATCTCGTACTGGCGCAGGAAGTCGCTCACCTCGGTGCCGCCGAGCTGGCTGTCGATCTGCGCCGCAGCCGCCTCGCGGTTCGCCTCGGTGATCGCCACCCCCTGTTCGACCAGGAACTGGCGGATCATCTCGTCGACGATCCAGCCGCCGATCACCTGGCGGTGGATGTCGGCCGACAGCTCGTCGGGCACCTCGGTCGAATCGCGTGCCGCCAGCGCGTCGTGCAGGTAGCGCTCGAGGTCGGCGCGGGAGAGCTCGACGTCGCCGACGCGAGCCGCGTTGGCGTTGTCGGTGAACGTCGCGCACGACGAGAAGGTGACGGCCGCGACGAGCGCGCCCACGACGAGACCGATTCGGCGGATCACGGCCCGAACGTTAGCGGCAGGGCCCCGGCCGCACTCAGTCCCCTGACCCGGACTCGGTGTCGGGCTCGGTGTCGGGCCGTGCCATGCCGGGGGTGATCGCCCGCAGCTCCACCGTCAGCGGCGGCAGCGTGATCTGTTCGTGCCGTGCCGGTGCGAGCACGTGCTGCACGTACGACTGGATCGTGTCGTCCATCCCGACGTCGTAGCCGGCACGCTCGGAGATGAACCAGCGGTGCTCGAGCACCTGGTGGTACAGCTCGGCCGGTTCGAGCTTGCCCACCAGATCGGCGGGGATCGCCGCAATCGTCGGCTCGAACCGCTCGTCGGTCCACCGTGCCGCGGCGACGGCCTCGCGGACGCGTCGTCCCTCACGCTGCTCGAGCGTGGTGCCGTATCGGCGGATGTCGTGCAGCAGGCGGCGGGCCTGGCGCTCGCCGGCGACGATGCCGGTGAGGGTCTTCAGTCGATGGGCGTGGAAGCCGTGCTCCACCACACGGGGCACCAGGCGCAGCCGCTGGTCCTCGCCCACGCTGACGAGCTCGAGCTCGCTCGCGTCGAAGCCGAGCTCGTGCAGGCGTCGGAGGCGCTGGTCGACGCGGAAGGTCTCGTCGACGCGGAACTCCTCGACGACGGTGAGCTCGGCCCACAGCTTCGAGTAGCTGTCCTCGATCGCGAGCGCGGTGTCGATCGGGTCGATGCCGTCGGCGAGCAGGCCGCCCGCCTGCAGGTCGGTGAGATCGCCGGCGACGTTCTCGGTGGCGATCTGCAGGTCGAGCATCCGCTGCCCGTCGCTCAGGCTCTCGTGCAGCTCGCCGGTCTCGACGTCGATGATGTACGCCTGGAGGGCGTCGGCGTCGCGACGGAACAGGGTGTTCGACAATGAGCAGTCGCCCCAGTAGAAGCCGGCGAGGTGCAGTCGCACGAGCAAGCCGGCGAGCGCGTCGAGCAGACGTTCACCGAGGTAGGGGATCTGCAGGCCACGGCCCGACAGCAGGATGCGGTACGGGAGCGAGTAGTCGATGTGGCGAGTGACGAGCAGACCCTCGGTCGCCTCGCCGCCGTCGTCGACGCGTCCCGTCACCACGCCGACCACCTCGGCGGTGGGCAGGTTGAGCTCGACCAGTTGCCGGAGCAGGCGCCACTCGCGCTCGGCCAGGTGGTCGGGCAGCTCCTTCACGACGTAGGCGGCCTCGGCGTCCTCGATCATCCGGACCACGTGGCGGTGGAGGCCCATCACCGAGTGCATCCCGTCGATGCTCCAGTCGTCGAGCGGCACCGTCAGCGGCCACCCGACGACGGCCGTGTGCTCGGTGGGCTTCGCCAGCTGGAGGCGCATCGATCAACGTCCCCGGCTGCTCACGACGCGACCGCCGGCCGGCATCGCCTCGGCGATCGTGTTCGGCCCACCCGTCGGCGGACCGTCGGGTGGCACGAGCTCGCGGAGGAACCCCACCAGGAACGACGCCGGCGTGGCGCCGCGGGGAATCGGCACGACCAGCTGCTCGAGGTCGTCCTTCACGATCGCGGTGCGCGACAAGCGCTTCAGCCGCATGTCCTCGCTCACCTTCAGCCGCAGTGGGGCGAGGCGTGCCGCGTTCGACTGGATGCTCACGTCGCGCAGGCCGAGTCGATGGCACTCGGCGCGCAGGTAGCCGACGTCGAGCAGCGCGGACGCAGGGTCGGGCACCGGGCCGTAGCGGTCCTCCCACTCGGCGCGGATGTCGTCCACCTCGCTCGCCCGCTCGACCGCGGCGAGGCGGCGGTAGGCCTCCAGCCGCAACTCCTCCTTCGCCACGTAGTCCTTCGGCAAGAACGCGTCGGTGGGCACGTCGAGCTTCACCTCGCTCGGTGCCTTCGCCGGTTCACCCTTCATCTCGCCGACGGCCTCGGTGACCATCTGGCAGTACAGGTCGTAGCCGACCGCGGCGATGTGGCCGCTCTGGCTCTCGCCGAGCAGGTTGCCGGCGCCGCGGATCTCGAGGTCGCGCATCGCGATCTTGAACCCGCTGCCGAGGTCGGTGGCCTCGCCGATGGTGCGGAGCCGTTCGTAGGCCTCCTCGGTGAGCCGGGCGTCTCGCGGATGGAACAGGTAGGCGTAGGCGCGGCTGCCGCTGCGACCCACACGACCACGCAGCTGATGCATCTGGCCGAGGCCGAGCAGGTCGGCGCGCTCGACGACGAGGGTGTTCACCGTCGGCATGTCGATGCCGCTCTCGATGATCGTGGTGCACACGAGCACGTCGAAGCGGCCCTCCCAGAAGTCGAGCACCACTTGTTCGAGGCTGCCTTCGTCCATCTGTCCGTGAGCGATCGCGATCCGGGCCTCGGGCACCAGTTCGCGCAGGCGAGCCGCCGCCTCCTCGATCGTGTTGACGCGGTTGTGCACCCAGAACACCTGCCCCTCGCGCAGGAGCTCACGGCGGATGGCCTCGACGGCCACGCGCTCGTCGTACTCGCCGACGAAGGTGAGGATCGGCTGGCGATCGGCCGGTGGGGTCTGCAACAAGCTGAGGTCGCGGATGCCGACGAGGCTCATCTCGAGGGTGCGCGGGATCGGGGTGGCGGACAAGGTGAGCACGTCGACGTTGGTCTTCAGCTTCTTCATCGCCTCCTTCGCCTGCACGCCGAAGCGCTGCTCCTCGTCGACGATCAGCAGGCCGAGGTCCTTGAACTGCACGCCGTCGCCGAGCAGACGGTGCGTACCGATCACACAGTCGACCTCGCCGGACTTCAACCCCTCGAGCACCTGCTTGGCCTCCTTCGCGGTGAGGAAGCGGCTGAGCGTCTCGACGCGGATCGGGAAGCCCGCGAAACGGTCGGCGAAGGTGTTGCCGTGCTGCGTGGCGAGCAGCGTGGTGGGCGCGAGCACCGCCACCTGCTTGCCGTCCTGGATGGCCTTGAACGCAGCCCGGACCGCCACCTCGGTCTTGCCGAAGCCGACGTCGCCGCAGAGCAGGCGGTCCATCGGGAACGCACGCTCCATGTCGGCCTTGATGTCGTCGAGGGCCTTCAGCTGGTCGGGGGTCTCCGCGTAGGGGAAGGCGTCTTCCATCTCGGCCTGCCACGGGGTGTCCTGACCGAACGCGAACCCGGGCGCGTTGACGCGCTTCTGGTAGAGCACCACGAGCTCCTGCGCGATCTCGCGCACGGCGCTTCGCACGCGCGACTTGGCCTTCGCGAAGTCGGCGCCACCGAGCCGGTGCAACGACGGTGCCTCGCCGCCGACGTACTGGCGGAGCGTGTCGATCTGGTCGCTCGGGACGTAGAGCTTGTCGCCGCCCTTGTACGACAGCAGCAGGTAGTCGCGCTCCACCCCACCGATCGTGCGCTTCACCATGCCCTCGTACTGGCCGACGCCGTGCTGGTGGTGCACGACGTAGTTGCCGGGCTTCAGGTCCTCGAAGAAGCCGGCGCTCTGCCGCTTGCGCGGGCGGGCCTGGCGGTGGGCGCGGCGCCGACCGGTGAGGTCGCCCTCCGCGACGATCGCGAGTTTCGCCTCCGGGATCGAGCACCCGCGGTGCAACGGGGCGGTGACCACGTAGCCGCCGGGCGCGGACAGGTCGGTGTCGGGGGTGGCGGCCCGGAACTCGAGACCGCGTTCGCGCAGGAGCGCGGCGAGGCGCTGGGCCGACCCGTCCCCGTCGGCTGCGACCACGACGCGGTACCGGTCGGCGAGCAGGTCGCGCAGCCGGGTGGCGAGGCCCTCGCCGTCGCCGACGACGGGTCCCCAGCCGGTGGCCGAGATCACCGGGGCGTCGGGACCGGACGGGGTGGAGCTGATCGTCCACATCTGCTGGTCGCCGCCGAGCACCCGATCGGTGGCTGCGTGCAAACGCGGGAAGCGGCGCTCGGCGTCGCGCGCCCACGTGCCGGCGAGCGTGCGGGCGAGGTCGTCCTCCTCGGCGAGCAGGTCGTCGGCCCGATCGCGCATGCGCCGTGGCTCGACGAGCACGACCTTGGCGCTCGACGGCAGCACGTCGGTGATCAGCAGGTCGGCCTGCTCGGGCGACACCAGCCACGGCAGCCAGCTCTCCATGCCGTCGAACAGGGTGCCCTCGGCGAGGCGTTCCCAATGCTCGCGTCCCCACGGCTCCTCGGCGATCAAGGCGTCGGCACGAGCTCGGACGTCGTCGCTCGGGACGAGTTCGCGAGCCGGGAAGATCAGCACCTCGTCGAGGTCGTGGGTGGAGCGCTGGTCGTTGACGGTGAACTCGGTGAGCCGGTCGACCTCGTCACCCCACAGATCGATGCGGATCGGCGCTTCGGCGGTGCTGGGGAAGACGTCGACGATCGCGCCGCGCCGGGCCACCTCGCCACGGTGCTCGACGAGTTCTTCGCGGCGGTAGCCCATGTGCACGAGGCGGGCCAGCAGTGCGTCGGGATCGAGCACGTCGTTCGGGCGGACGCAGACCGGCTCGATGGTGGTGGCGTCGGGTCCGAGCTTCTGCAGCAGGGCGCGCACGCCGGTCACCACGATCGCCGGGGTGCGGCCGGGTTCGCGGAGGCGCCACAGCACCTCGAGCCGACGGCCCATCGTCTCGACGCTGGGGCTCACCCGCTCGAACGGCAGGGTTTCCCACGCCGGGAAGAGCACCACGTCGTCGGCCGGCATGAACTGGACGAGGTCGTCGTACAACTGGCCGGCGTCGCTGCCGGTGGGCGTGGCGACGAGCAGCGGTCGGCGCCCGCTCAGCTGGGCCAGCGCGGCGATCGAGATCGCCCGGGCGGCCTCGGGGACGGCGACGAGCGCCTGGGGGTCGCCGAAGGCATGGGTGAGCCCCGGTTCGGCGCGGAGCAGCGGCGGCAGATCGGCGAGCGACATCGGACCCCCGAGGGTACCGACGCGACCACCGTCCCAGCCCTTCGTGAGCCGGATGCGCAGATGTTGCGCATGTCGCTCACGAAAGCCCGACCGGTCACCGCCTTCGTGAGCCGGATGCGCAGATGTTGCGCATGTCGCTCACGAAAGCCCGACCGGTCCCCGCCTTCGTGAGCCGGATGCGCACATATGGCGCATGCGGCTCACGAAGGGCGTGGCAGGATGGGGACGTGCTGTGAGCCGTCGTCGCCGACCCGTCCATCCAGCGCCGTGAGCGTCCGATCCGTCGAGACCCCGGCCCGCCCGAGGAGACCTCGTGACCACCGCCTCCATCCACGCCCGACATCTGCGCCTCACCCTCGGCCGCACCGTCGTGTTCGACGACACCGAACTGCAGCTCGCGCCCGGCTGGCGCGTCGGCCTCGTCGGGCCGAACGGCGTGGGCAAGAGCACGCTGTTGCGTGTCCTCGCCGGCCGCCAACCGGTGGATGCCGGCACCGTGACGGCAATGCCGTCCGACGCGACCGTGGGGTACCTGCCGCAGGAGCCCGATCGCCGTGACGACGAGTCGGTCGCCGAGTTCCTCGGCCGTCGCACCGGGGTGACGGCGGCGACGGCGGAGCTCGAGGCGGCCACGGCTGCGCTGGCCGCAGGTGACTCCGGCAGTGACGACCGGTACGCCGACGCGCTCGACCACTGGCTCGCGCTCGGCGGCGCCGACCTCGACACCCGCACCGGCCCGGTGTGGGCCGAGCTCGGGTTGCCCGAGCGTGTGCTCGACCAGGCCATGGCGACGCTGTCCGGTGGCGAGGCGGCCAGGGTGGGACTGGCCGCGCTGTTGCTGGCCCGGTTCGACGTGTTCCTGCTCGACGAGCCGACCAACGACCTCGACCTCGACGGACTCGACCGGCTCGAGCGCTGGGTGACCGACCAGAGCGCGCCCGTCGCGATCGTGAGCCACGACCGTGAGTTCCTCCGTCGCACGGTCACCCACGTGGCCGAGCTCGACGAGTTCACCCATCGCATCACCGTGTTCGCCGGTGGCTGGGACGCGTTCCTCACCGAGCGCGAGACGGCGGCGCGTCACGCCCGTGAGCGCTACGAGGAGTACGCCGACAAGAAGCAGACGCTGCTCGGCCGGGCCCAGCGCGAGCGCGAGTGGGCGAGCCAGGGGCTCAGCCGAGCCAAGAAGAAGCCCGACGACAACGACAAGAACATCAAGGCGTTCAAGATCAACCAGACCGAACAGCTGGCCGGCAAGGCGGCGCGCACCGAGAAGGCGATCGAGCGACTCGAGGTGGTGGACGAGCCCCGCGAGGCATGGCAGCTTCGGCTCACCTTCGGCGAGACCGCCCGCAGCGGCGACGTGGTGGTGCGACTCACCGGCGCCACGGTCGACGTCGGCGACTTCCGCCTCGGCCCGATCGACCTCACCATCGGCGCAGCGGAGCGGGTGGCCATCGTCGGCCGCAACGGCAGCGGCAAGAGCACGCTCCTCGATGCGATCCTGGGTCGGCGCGAGCTGTCGTCCGGCAGCCGTTGGTTCGGCCCCGGTGTCGTGGTGGGCGAACTCGAGCAGCAGCGGGTGCAGCTGCGTGGCGAGGGCACCCTGCTCGACGAGTTCATGGCCGCCACCGGGCTCACGATCCCCGATGCCCGGACCCTGCTCGCGAAGTTCGGCATCGGCGCGGCCGAGGTCACCCGCGCCACGAGCTCGCTGTCACCGGGCGAGCGCACGCGAACCGTGCTCGCGTTGCTGATGGCCACCGGCACGAACTGCCTGGTGCTCGACGAGCCGACCAACCACCTCGACCTGCCCGCGATCGAACAGCTCGAGGTCGCGCTCGAGTCGTTCCGCGGCACGGTGCTGCTCGTCACCCACGACCGTCAACTCCTCGACCACGTACGTCTGACGCGCCGCCTGCAGCTCGACGCCGGCCACGTGGTCGACGACAGCCCGGTCGGATGAACCTGGATCAACGACGGGCAGCGACGGCCGCGCGCTGCTGCTGTGCCACCAACCAGGTGCGGAACTCCTCGGCCGGCAGCGGCCGAGCGATCAGATAGCCCTGCGCGGCGTCGCACCCGAGGCCGTGGAGGACCTCGAGTGCGAGTTCGGTCTCCACCCCCTCGGCCACCACCTTCAGGCCGAGGTTGTGGCCGAGGTCGATCGTCGACCGCACGATCACCTCGTCGCCCTGACCGTCGGGTTCGCCGAGTCCGATCACGAAGCTGCGGTCGATCTTCACGTGGTGGATCGGCAGCCGCCGCAGATAGGCCAGCGACGAGTAGCCCGTGCCGTAGTCGTCGACCGCGACGTCGATGCCCGCATCCGCCAGACGTCGGAGCAGCACGATCGCCCGCTCGGGTTCGGTCATCACCGACCCCTCCGTGACCTCGAGGTGGAGCGCACTGGTGGGCACCCCGGCGGCGGCCACCATCGCGATCACCGTCTCGGGGAGCGACTCGTCGAGCAGGTCCTGAGGCGACAGGTTCACGGCGATCGACGCATCGGGGACGACGGACCGCGCCAGGCGCACCTCGCGCAGCGCCATCTCGATCACGTGGTCGGTCAGCCGGCGGATGAGCCCGCCCCGCTCGGCGAGCTCGACGATCTCGGGTGGCGGGACCGGCCCGTGGTCGGGATGCGTCCACCGCACGAGCGCCTCGGCGCCGATCGGTCGGCGGGTCGCGACGTCGATCTTCGGTTGGAACAGCACGGTGAGCTCGTCACGCTCGATCGCGTCGCGCAGCGCTGCGGCCAGTTCGAGCCGGCGGCGGCCACTGCGCAGATCGTCGCCGGCGGCCGACCACCGCAGGGTGCCGCTGCGCACCGCCTGGGTGCAGGCTGCGGCGGCGCGGTGGGTGAGGGTCGACATCTCGGTCGCACCGGCACCGCACACCGCCACGCCGGCGACCGGTGTCACCACGATCGCCCGTCCGTCCACGTCGACGGGCCGGCGCAGCAGGTCGATCGCCCGGTCGGCGCGCTCGCCGATGTCGAGCCCGCTCCGTTCGCGGAACACGAGCACGAACTGCGCCACGCCGGTGCGGGCCAGCACGGCGTCGCCGAACTCGTCGACGAGTCGGGTGACGACACGCTGCACCACACGATCGGTCGCGTCGCGTCCGAGCACGCCGAGCAGCTCGGCGGCATCGCGGAGTTCCAGGACGAGCGCCGCATCGCCCACCTCCGACGTCTGGCCGTGCAGCGCGGCCTCGAGCCCGCGAGCGTTCAGGAGCCCGGTGTGCACGTCGAGACGGGCCAGCCGGTCGAGCTCCGCGTCGAGTGCCTGGCTGCGCATCACGGCGGCGAGATGGTTCACCACGGCCGACCCCAACGACGCGTCGGTCCGGGTGAACGGCGCGCCGGTCCCGAGACGGTTCGCGGCCAGCACCACGCCCCGTTCACCGCCGCGGCGGAACGGCAGCGCCACACACTGGTCCACCGGTGTGGCCGCGGCGCCGAGCTGACGGATGCCGAGCTGGCGCCGCACGTCGGTGGCACCCACGACCACGGCCGCGGCGTCGAGGCGGGCGGGCGCCAGCAGCGGGTCGTCCGGCTCGATCACCTCCATCGCAGCGCGACCGTGACGCAGCTCGATGCGCACGGGCGGGTGCTCGTCGTCACCGGTGAGCACCATGACGACCGTCTCGACGTTCAGCAGGTCGCGCAACTCGACGAGCGCAGCGGTGAGCAGGTGGTCGTCGTCGGCCGCCCCGAGGGCGTCGGTGAACCGGGCGACGGCCTCCAACTGGTCGACACGTTGCTGGATCGTCTCCGACAGCCGCGCCGCGGCCCAGAGGCCCACCACCGGCAGCGCGCCGACGGCGACCAGCCACCAACCGTTCCGAGCGGCCAGGACGAGCAGGGCGCCGAGGCTCGCGTTCGTGACGTAGACGACCTGCATCCGGGCAGTGGTGCGCAGCACGGCACGTGTGGTGCCGGGCTGCACGACCCGCATGACGTTCACGAGCATGGATGCGTTCACGATGTTGGCGGCGAGGGCGGCGAGCATCAACCACACCACGAGCAGCGTCGGCGACGTGTGCTGCTCGACAATGCGCATCACGGCGCACGCGACGGCGGTCTCCAGCGCGAACACCGACGCGTTGAAGACCGTCTTGAAACGGGGCACGCGACGCACCGAGCCGGCGACCGCCGCGGCCAACGAGCGGGTGACCACGAGCGCGGCAGGGGCGATGAACGCGAGCCCGATCACGAACGGCACCTCGCCCAGCGAGTAGGTGTACGAGTCGCGGCGGAACTGGACGTGTGCGATGAACACCTCGGCGAGCGTGGCGCCGACGGCGACGGCGACGAGTGCCCCCCAGTTCATGTGTGCAGCCGGCGCATCGCCGTGCACCGCAGCCGTGATCGCCAGCGCGCACGCGAACTGCGCGGCGGCGAGGCCGTGGACCCGGTGGAGTGTCTGCACCGGAGAGATCGTCCGGTCTCGGGCCGCCCCGTCGGGTCAGCTCACGACCAGGAGCCGCCGGACCAGGAGCCGCCGGACCAGGAGCCACCGGACCAGGAGCCACCGGACCAGGAGCCGCCGGACCAGGAGCCACCGGACCAGGAGCCACCGGACCAGGAGCCGCCGGACCAGGAGCCACCGGACCAGGAGCCACCCGACCAGGAGCCACCCGACCAGGAGCCACCCGACCACGTGGTCCCCCTCAGGGTCGCTCGCACCCACGACGGACCGTTCCAGCGCTGACCGGTGAACGTCTGCTCACCCACGAGCGCGATGCCGGCCACCACGACGGTGTCGAGACCACGTGACAGAT
Organism: Acidimicrobiaceae bacterium; assembly: GCA_020637235.1. Taxonomy (GTDB): domain Bacteria; phylum Actinomycetota; class Acidimicrobiia; order Acidimicrobiales; family Ilumatobacteraceae; genus VFMC01. The sequence goes on from JACJWG010000003.1 coordinate 280,730, forward strand.
GGAGCAGACCGAGGCCGGTGGACGGCAGGTGGAGCTGGCGAGCGAACAGCGTCGGCCGTCGGCCCAACGCGTCGTCGACGTCGAGCATGCCCTGGCCCTGCTGGGTGACGGGCTGACGCTTGAGCGAGTCGGCGCTGGCCCGCAGCACCTGCTTCACCTGATCGGGGGTCAGCCGCGGTGACTGCTCGAGCACGAGGGCCACGGCTCCGGACACCACCGCGGCGGCCTGCGACGAACCCGACCCCCGGAACAGGTGCTCGCCCACTCGAGCGTCGGGGAACTCGACGTCCAGGCGGCTGCCCGGCACCCGCAGGCTCTCGATCGAGCGACCGGGCGCGACGACGTCGGGGTTGCGCAGCCCGTTGCCGTTCGACGCGAACGACGGGATCGCCCAGGTCGCACCCACCTGCTCGGCGGGGCCCACCGTGAGCACGAACGGGTCGGTGGCCGGCGTCGCCATGCCCGTGAGCGCACGCCCGTCGTTGCCGCTCGCGACCACCACCACGATGCCCGCGAACCACGCCCGTTCGACCGCTCGGGCCAGTGGATCGACGGCGCTCGGCTGCACGCCGTCGGTGCCGAACGAGAGGTTGACGACGCGGATGTTCAGCCCGTTGTCGGTGCGGTGCTCCACGATCCAGTCGAGCGCGGCGATCACCTGCGACACGTCGACGGCGCCGGTGTTGTCGCCCACCTTCACGTTCACGAGCCGTGCCCCGGGAGCGATGCCGCGGAACGATCCGTCGGCGGTCGATCCGGCGATGATCGCCGCCATGTGGGTGCCGTGGCCGTAGCCGTCGAGGTGGCGCAGTCGATCGTCGCCGGCGTCGAAGGACAGATCGGGGCCGTTCACCACCTTGCCCGGCGCGTCGAGTCCGGCGACCGGCGAGATCCCGGTGTCGATCACGGCGATGTCGACGCCGGCGCCGGTGAGCCCCCGGGCGTGCGCGACGTCGGCGCCGATCGTGCGGGCCACCTGTGCCAGGTCACCCTGGGGTGCCACCGTGCCGGCCGGCGCGCCGGCACCGGAGGTGGCAGCGGGTCCGGCCCAGGCCGTCCCGATCGGGAGTGCCGCTGCGCTCGTCGCGACGAGCGCCGTCAGGGCGACGAGGAATCCGGGGCGCCGTCGCGGTGCACCGGATCGATGGGGACGAGTCGTTCGTGTCGAAGGACGCGAGGAGAGATCCAGGTGATGGGGTCGCATGGACGTCTGCCGCCTTTCCGTGCCGTGCGCACCCCCCGATTCGGGGGTGTCGAAGCATCAGACCTCACCACCGGTGGCGACTCAAGGGGGTGGTGCCCAAGCCTCCGGCAAGACCCGGTCAAGTCGGATGCGACGCGTGAGCCGATCACCCCCCGACGGGTGACGCGGACCCCCAGGTCACCCCGCGGCGTGGCCCGATCAGGCGGGATCGAGCGTCTTGGTGTTGTAGATCCGCTGCGCGGCATCGACGCCGTCGGTCAGCACCACCTGCACGGCGTCGGCGGCATGCTGGACGGCGACGTCGAGCAGTTCGCGCTCGCGCGGTGGCAGCTTCGACAGCACGTGTCCGGCACCGTGTTCTCGCGACGGCGGCTTGCCGATCCCGATCCGCACCCGGACGTAGTCCTGGGTGTGGAGATGGGCGGTGATGCTGCGGAGGCCGTTGTTGCCGGCGAGCCCGCCGCCGACCTTCACGCGCACCACGCCCGGCGCGAGGTCGAGCTCGTCGTGCACCACGATCAGCTGGCCGGGATCGGTGAGGCCGTGTCGCTTCATCAGCGGACGCACCGCCTGCCCACTTTCGTTCATGTACGTGAGCGGGAACACGAGCACCACGCGCACACCCTCGATCGCGCAGTCGGCGACGGTGGCCTGGTCGCGGCCGGGCTTCAACACCACGCCGGCCCGGCGGGCGAGCTCGTCGATCACCTCGGCACCGACGTTGTGGCGCGTGCGTTCGTACTGTCGGCCCGGGTTCCCGAGCCCCACGACGAGTGCCTCGACCGCCATGCGATCAGTCTCGCAGGTCGAGCGCCGCGCACCCGGGGCGATCGCCCCGGGGACTCACTCGCCCTCGGCGGCCTCGCTGCCCTCGCCCTCGGCGGCCTCGTCGTCGCCGGCGTTGGCCGCCGCAGCGGCGCGGGTGAGGATCACCGTGACGACGGGCATCTCGGGGTCGCCCGTGGCGGTGACGCCCGACGGCATCGGCACGTCGGCGAGGCGGACGACGTCGCCGACCTGCATGTCGGTGATGTCGATCACGAACTCGTTCGGCATGTTGTTCGGTGTGGTGAGCACCTCGATCGTGTCGACCGCCGGGTCGACCAGGCCGCCCTCGGAGAGCACGGCCTTCGCCTCGCCCTCGAGACGCACCGGCACCGACACCGTGATCTCCTCGTTCATGTTCACCTGGAGGAAGTCGATGTGGTTCACCGTGCGCCGGATCGGGTGGCGCTGCAGCTCCTTCACCACGGCCGGGTACTTGGCCCCGTCGACCTCGAGCGAGAGCACGGTGTTGACGCCGGCCGGACCCGACAGGGCCACGCGCAGTTCGCGACGCTCGACGGTCAGCGAGATCGGGGTCATGCCGCGTCCGTACAGGACACCGGGGATGTGGCCCTCGGCGCGGAGGCGACGAGCGGCGGCCGAGCCGGTGGGACGGCCGGTGGTGGCGACGAGCGTGGTTTGCGACATGACGAGCCTCGATCAGATCCGTGCATCCAGAAACGATGCAGAACGGCTCGCCATGCTATCGGCGCTCCGACGCGAACCGCCACTCGCCGGAGCGGTCGTTGCGGCCCTCGTCGAGTTCGCCGCCGCGCTCAGGCCTGGTTCTCGCCGCCGAAGATCTCGCTGACGCTCGTGTCGTCGAACACGGCGTTCAGGGCATCGGCGATCAGCGGGGCGATCGACAGCACCTCGATCTTGTCGATCTGCTTCTCGGGCGGCAGCGGCAGGGTGTTGGTGAGCACCACGCGCTCGATGCGGGCGTTCTTCAGCCGGTCGATCGCCGGGCCGGACAGCACACCGTGCGTCGCCATCGCCCACACCTCGGTGGCGCCGCGGGCGAGCAACACGTCGGCGGCCGCGACGATGGTGCCGCCCGAGTCGATCATGTCGTCGGTGAGGATGCACAGGCGGCCCTCGACGTCGCCGATGACCTCCTTCGCCTCGGCGACGTTGGCCGTGCCCTTCGGTCGCCGCTTGTAGATGAATGCGAGGTCGGCGCCCTTGTCGGACAGGTGCTGGGCCATCCGCTCCGCCACCTTGATGCGGCCGGCGTCGGGCGACACGATCACCGGGTTGTCGGCGTGTTCGCGCACGTAGTTCTCGAGCACCGGCATCGCGGTGAGGTGGTCGACGGGCCCGTCGAAGAAGCCCTGGATCTGACCGCTGTGCAGATCGATCGAGATCATCCGCTTCGCCCCGGCGGCACGGAACATGTCGGCCACCAGCTTCGCGGTGATCGGCTCGCGACCTTCGGCCTTGCGGTCCTGGCGGGCGTAGCCGTAGAACGGGCACACCGCCGTGATCCGCTTCGCCGAAGCCCGGTGCGCGGCGTCGATCATGATCAGCTGCTCCATGATCGAGTCGTTGATCGAGCGGCCGTCGCAGCCGTAGTGGGTCTGCATCACGAACACGTCGGTGCCGCGGATCGACTCGGCGAACCGCGGACGCACCTCACCGTTGGCGAACTGGACGATGTTCGCGTCGCCGAGCGTCACCCCCAGATGGGCCGCCACCTCCTCCGCCAGCGCGGGGTGCGTGCGCCCGGAATAGAGCGACATCCGCTTGGTGGTGACCTTCTGCATGTGGGGCTGCTTTCGTGGGGCGCCGGGTGAGGCCGGCGGGCATCAGGCGGTAGGCGCAGTGTAGAACGCGCCGGTCGTCACCCCCGCAGCGACGCTGCTGCCGACCGGCAGGTGCGCGAACGGCCCGACGTGGGCCCCGTCGCCCACCTCGGCGTCGTGGCCGACCGTCTGCTCGACATTGCTGCCGGCACCCACCCGGCAGTCGACGAGACGGGTGTCGGGGCCGATGTCGCACCCGTCGCCGATGACGGTGTCGCCCTGGAGCATCGTGCCCGGATACAGCGTGACGTCGCGGCCGAGGGTGACCGTGACGTCGATGAACGTCTGGCGCGGGTCGAGCATCGTGACGCCCTGCAACAACCAGTGCCGGTTGATGCGGTGGCGCAGTTCGCGCTCGGCGAGGGCGAGTTGCCAGCGGTCGTTCACGCCCTGGGTCTCGGCCTCGGGCGCTTCGAAGCTGCCGACGCGGTGGCCCATGCTGGCGAGCACCCCGATCACGTCGGTGAGGTAGTACTCGCCCTGGGCGTTGTCGGGTGACAGGTGACGCAGCGCCGGCCCGAGCAGATCGCGACGGAACGCGTACATGCCCATGTTGACCTCGCGGATCGCCCGTTCCTCGTCGCTCGCGTCGCGCTGCTCCACGATGCGCAGCACCCGACCGTCGCCCGCCTTGGACGGCCCCCGCAGCACCCGGCCGTAGCCGGTGGGGTCGTCGAGCACGCTGGTGGTGATCGTGGCCGCGTTGCCGTGGGCGACGTGTGCGGCGACGAGGCCGTCGAGCGTCTCGGGTCGGAGCAGCGGGGTGTCGCCGGGCAACACGATCACGGTGGAGTCGTCGTCGAGGTCGTCGCCCGGGATGACGGTCATGCCCACCATCGCCGCGTCGCCCGTGCCGCGCTGCACGGTCTGTTCGACGAAGCTGACGTTGGCCCAGGCGGGGGCCTGTTCCTGCACCTTCTTGGTCACCCGTTCGGCGCCGTGGCCGACGACGAGCACGGTGCGGTCGACCTCGAGCCGCTCGAGTGCGTGGATGACGTGCATCACCATGGCGCGACCACAGATCATGTGCAGCGGCTTCGGGCGCGACGAGCGCATGCGCGACCCTTCGCCGGCCGCGAGGACGATGGCGGAGACTCCCATGGAGAGGTTCTACCGCACACCGGCGGCCGCCAGACGACCACACGCACGGACGTGGGCGGCTCGTCGTCGTCGGGACGCGCCGCCGTCGTCGCGATCGGTTCCGGGGAGAGGACTCGAACCCCTATACGCGGCACCAAAAACCGCTGTCCTGCCATTGAACGACCCCGGATGGACGGCGCCCACGTTACCGGCGGCGAGGCGTCGGGCATTTTGGGTTCGGCCCCGACAGCCGATAGCGTCTCACGAGCTATGGGTTCTCTGATCAAGAAGCGCCGCAAGCGCATGCGCAAGAAGAAGCACAAGAAGATGCTGCGGCGCACGCGCCACCAGCGTCGCAAGTAGTCCGACCGCCGCCCGGACCGCGCCACGCGCGGGTTCGGCACCACCTCGTTCCGACCCCCTCGGCCACGCCGCACGGGGGTCGTTGCGCGTTCGCGAGCCCGCCGATCACCCACACACCCCGGTTCGTTCAGACCCTGGTGCGGGTGAGCACGACCGTCGCCTCCGGCTCGAGCGCGCGCAACGCCGGGTGATGACCGTCGACGAACCAGGTGGCACCGCTGCCGGCCAACACCGGCGCGACGCCGACGATCGCCGCGATCCGGTCGCGCCACGCGGCCAGCTCCGGCACCACGGCGATCGCCGCTGGCTCGAGGTCGTTCGGACCGTCGGCCGTGGGGCCACCGAGCCCGTCCCACGCCCGGTACGCGGCCGGCGTGCTGACGGCGAGCGGCGGCACGACGAGCGTGAGATCGAGCGGGATCGGCCGCAGCGGCTCGAGCACCTCGCCGATCCCGCGCACCCGTGCCCGTCCTCCCCGGACGCAGAACGGGATGTCGGCGCCCAGCCGTGACGCGGCGAGGAGATCGTCGAACCCCGCCCACCGCAGCACGGCGGCCGCGTCGGCCGAACCGCCCCCCAGCCCGCCGCCGTGCGGGATCACCTTGTGCAGGTGCACGTGGGCGCGGCGCCCGGCGAGACGCAGCGCCTTCGCGACGAGGTTCGAGTCGTCGAGCGGCACGCCGTCGGCGAACGGCCCACTCGCGTCGAGACCCTCGGCGTCGGGCCGGATCGTGAGTTCGTCGGCGAGCTCGAGCTCCACCATCTCGGCGTCGATGAGGTGGTAGCCGTCGTCGCGCACGCCGGTGATCCGGAGGGTGCGGGTCAACTTCGCCGGCGCGGCGATCGTGACCGATGCCTCGGTGGTGCTCATCGGCGCCGATCGTCCCACGTCTGCGCGAGGTGGCCCCACTCGACGACGTCGAGTTCCTCGGGCCGGCGCTGGGAGTCGATGCCGGCGGCCTCGAACACCTCGGGTGCCACCACGCCGGCCAGGGACCGGCGGAGCATCTTGCGGCGCTGGCCGAACGCAGTACGCACGAGATGGAACAGCGATGCCGGGTCGGCCGTGGTCGCGGGCGTCGATCGACGGGTGATCTCGGCCAGCGCCGACTCGACGTTCGGGCGTGGCACGAACACACTCGCCGGTATCAGCCCCGCGATGCGGGCGGTCGACCAGTGTGCGATCTTCACGGTCACGGCGCCGTAGGCCGGGGTGCGCGGCGAGGCGCAGAATCGTTCTGCCACCTCACGTTGCACCATCACCAGCATCCGCTCGACCGCCGGGACCCCGTCGAGCAGATCGGCCACGAGCGGGGTCGCCACGTTGTACGGCAGGTTCGCGACGAGCACCCAGTGGTCGGCACCGGCGAGCACCTCGGTCCACTCGAGGCGCATCGCGTCGCCCTCCACCACGGTGACGTTCGGGCAGTCGCGCACCACGTCGCGCAGGACCGGCACGATGCCGCGATCCACCTCCACCGCGACGACGGTGGCGCCGGTCTCCGCCAGTGCGAGGGTGAGCGACCCGAGTCCGGGCCCGATCTCGACGACGTGATCGCCGGGGCCCACCCCGGCGAGGCGGGCGATGCGACGCACGGTGTTGGGATCGCCGACGAAGTTCTGGCCGAGGTCGCGTCGGGCCGCGAGCCCGTGCTCGGCCAGGAGGCGTTGGACGTCGGCACGTGAGAGCACGGAGACGAACGGGATCGACCGGCGGGTCAGTACGACAGCCGGATCGGGATCGGCGAGTCCCCGAGGTCGGCGATCTGGATGAAGAGGTCGGTGTCGATGCCGACCGCGATGCCGTACGGGATCGCGACGCCGTTGGTGTTGCGACACGTGAGCGACAGCCCGTTGTCGATGTTGGTGATCGTGATCGCCACACCGGACGGCACGCCGGGGGCCGAGCACTTGCGGTCGCCGGTCTCGGGCGGGAAACGCTTGTAGCTGGCCGAGCCCTCGATGACGTTGGGGCCCTTCGCATCGGGGATCGCGACGTCGATCACGGCAGGGGCCACGACCACCACCGTGTTGTCGAGGAACACCGGTAACTCGGGCTCGGTCGTGATCGTGACGGGCGACTCGCTCACCACCGGCGCCGGCAGGCCGGCCGCTGCGACGCCCGGCGTGGCGGCCGGATCGTCGCGGTCGAACAGCCAGATCGCCGGGAGCGCGACGATGGTGAACGCCGTGGCGAGCACCAACCTCCGCCGCTCGTGCACGTCCATGACGAAAAGGCTACGAACGACAGCCGTGAAAGGCAAGGCACCTCGTCACACGCCCGGGTGACCCGGGTGACACCCGGGCGAGCGAACCGTACGCGTCGCCGACGGCGGTCAGGACGTCGCGAGGGCGGGGAAGGCGGCTCGGGTGGCCTCGACGGTGGCTGCGGCGAAGGCGTCGAGCGGCACGTCGCGCAGGTCGGCGACGAACTGCGCCACGTGACTCACGAAGGCGGGCTGGTTGGGGCGCCCACGGCGGGGGACCGGTGCCAGGTAGGGGCTGTCGGTCTCGATCAGCAGCCGATCGGCCGGGCACAGGCGCGCTGCGGCCTGCAGATCGACGGCCGTCGTGAACGTGACGATGCCGCTGAAGCTGAGGAACGCGCCGCGGTCGAGGCAGCCTCGCGCCTCGGCAGGTCCGCCCGTGAAGCAGTGGAAGATCGTGCGCTCGGGCACGCCTTCGGCGTCGAGCACGTCGAAGGTGTCGGCCCACGCGTCGCGGGTGTGGATCACGAGCGGCAGGTGGCGCTCGTGGGCGAGTTGGATCTGGGCGGCGAACACCTCGGCCTGCACGTCTCGCGGGGAGTGCTCGTAGTACAGGTCGAAGCCGGCCTCGCCGATCGCGACCACCTGCGCCATGGCCGCCGGGTCGTCGAGGAACGGCACGATCGTGTCGATCCCGTGGACGGCCTCGTGCGGATGCAGCCCCACGGTGGCGTACACGCCGTCGTGCGCGGCCGCGATCTCGATCGCGGCACGTGTGGTGGCCTCGTCGCAGCCGACGTTCACCATCTGCACGATCCCCGCGGCGCGCGCCGCGGCGAGCACGTCGTCGAGCGCGACACCGCGCGTGTCGTACAGGTGGCAGTGGCTGTCGATCAGTTCGGGGCGCTGGTCGGTCATGCGCTCGTGCTCACTTGCGGGGGAAGAGGGGATCGCCCTTCACCACCGACACACCACCGGGGTAGGCACCCCACGCGGCGGCATCGGGCAGGCGCTGGTCGCTCACGCGGCCGGGCAGGCCGATGCGCTCCCACACGGTCTGGCACGTCGACGGCAGCGCCGGCGAGGCGAGGATCGCCACGATCCGCAACGCCTCGAGCGCGTCGCCCATCACGGCATCCACCTCGGCGCCGGGCTCGGCCTTCCACGGCTCGTTCGCCTCCAGGTACGCGTTGGTGGCGCGGATGAGCGACCACGTGGCCTCGAGCGCCCGGTTGGGCTGCACCTCGGCCCAGCCGGTGGCGGTGCCCTCCCAGGCGCTGGCGGCGGCCTCGGCGAGAGGCGAGTCGGTGCGCGGCGCCGGCCCGACGCCGTCGCACTTCTTGCCCACGACCGTCGCGACGCGCGACAACAGGTTGCCGAGGTTGTTGGCGAGGTCGCTGTTGTACCGGCCGATCAGGCCCTCGTAGGTGAAGTCGCCGTCGTGGCCGTAGGTGGTGTCTGCCAGCACGTAGTAGCGGAAGCCGTCCACGCCGACGTCGTCGATCAGGTCGAGCGGGTTCACCACGTTGCCCGAGGTCTTGCTCATCTTCTCACCGCCGACGAGCAACCATCCGCCGACCGCCCAGCCGGCGGGCGGCTCGATCCCGGCCGACAGCAGCATCGCCGGCCAGTACACGCAGTGGTGCCGGATGATGTCCTTGCCGATCAGGTGCCGCGCCGGCCACCACTGCTCGAACCGCTCCTGGTCGGTGCCGTAGCCGACGGCGGTGATGTAGTTGGCCAGTGCGTCGAACCACACGTAGGCGACGTGCTTCGGGTCCCACGGCAGCGGGATGCCCCATTGCAGCGAGGTGCGACTGACGCTGAAGTCGCGCAGCCCGCCGCGGATGAGCCCGAGCGCCTCGTTGCCGCGGAACTCGGGCACGATCGCGCCGGGATGCGCGGCGTACCAGTCGAGCAGCCGGTCCTGGAAGCGGCTGAGGCGGAAGAAGTAGTTCTCCTCCTCGAAGTACTCGACCGTCCGCTTGTGGATCGGGCACAGGTCGCCCTCGAGCAGCTCCTCGTCCGAGTAGTACTCCTCGCAGGCGACGCAGTACTTGCCGGCGTACACGTCGAGCTCGATGTCGCCGGCGTCGTAGCAGGCCTGCAGCAACTGCTGCACGCCCACCTTGTGGCGCGCCTCGGTGGTGCGGATGAAGTCGTCGTTGCTGATGCCCAGTCGCCGCCACGCCTCCTGGAACTGCGGAGCGATCTCGTCGGTGAACTGCTGGGGCGTCTTGCCGGCGGCGTCGGCGGCCTGCTGGATCTTCAGGCCGTGCTCGTCGGTGCCGGTGAGGTAGTGCACGTCCTCGCCGAGCAGCCGGTGCCAGCGGGCGAGGGCGTCACCGATGATCGTCGTGTACGCGTGCCCCAGGTGCGGCTTCGCGTTGACGTAGTAGATCGGGGTCGTGAGGTAGTAGGGCGAGGTCATGGGAGGTCCTTTCGCGGAGTCGGGGAATGGCGGATCGACGGCTGGTCAGGAGCCGGTGCGCATTCGACGGGGCGAAAGGTGATGACGTACCACGACGCACAGGATAGGGGCTCACCGACGGTGGCTCGCAACGACTTCGGTGACGCGTCCGGTCGGCGGCCACAATGGCCTCGATGAGCGAGTTCGATGACGCAACGGTGGTGGCCGACGACGGCACGACACAGATCCACGACGGCTGGGACATCAACGGCAACGCCAACGGCGGCTACCTGATGGCGCTCGCCGCGAGCGGGCTGCGGCGCATCGCCGACCGCCCCGACCCGGTGACGGTGACCGCGCACTACCTCGCACCGGGGCGTCCGGGCGACGCGCGAGTCACCGGCTCGGTCGTGAAGGCGGGCAAGCGATTCACCACCGTGTCGGGGGCGCTCGAGTCGGGAGGCCGGACGAACATCCAGGTGCTGGCGGCCTTCGGCGACCTCGCATCGAACGCGGCGTCGGAGTTCGTGTCGATGAACGGCGCGCCACCCGATCTGCCGCCGATCGAGCAGTGCACGCCTCGTGAGGCCAACGGCGCGGTCCCGACCGCGTTGATGAACCGCCTGATGGTGCGCCTCCATCCCGAGCACACCGGCTGGTTGCGGGGCGAACGAAGCGGCACCGGCGAGATGGCCGGCTGGTTCGGCTTCGCCGACGGCCGACCGCTCGACACGCTCTCGTTGCTGCTCGTGGCCGACGCGCTGCCGCCGGCGGTGTTCAACCTCGACATCCCGTCGGGCTGGGTGCCCACCGTCGAGCTCACCGTGCACGTGCGTGCCGTGCCCGCCCCCGGTCCGGTGCGGTGCGTGTTCCGCACCCGCTTCGTGCACGGCGGCATGTTCGAAGAGGACGGCGAGGTGTGGGACGCGAACGGGACGCTGGTGGCGCTCAGCCGTCAGCTGGCACTGCTGCCGCGCTGAGCTGCGTACTTCATCCCCGCGACGAACGACCCGATCGCGAGCGAGCCCGCGGCCACGCCCTGCGAGGTACGTCGCACCACCGCTTTCGTGCGCCGGCTGAAGATCACGATCGGCCAGCCGCGCCGGTGAGCGACACGTTCGAGCTTGCCGTCGGGGTTGACCGCGACCGGGTGCCCCACCGCTTCGAGCATCGGCAGATCGCTCGCCGAGTCGCTGTACGCATAGCACTGAGCGAGGTCGAGCCCCTCCCAGCGCGCGAGCTCCTCGATCGCGTCCACCTTGCCCGGCCCGTAGCAGAACGGACCGGCGAGACGGCCGGTGTACACACCGTCGACGATCTCGCTGACCGTGGCGATCCCGCCGGTCATACCCAGGGCCGCGGCGAGGGGGCTCACCAGCTCGACCGGTGACGCCGACACGATGTACGTGGCCCGCCCGGCATGGCGGTGCATCTCGACCAGTTGGTGCGCCTCGGGCCGCACACGCTCCATCAGCTTCGGCACCATGTCGGTGTTGAGTCCGACGAGGTCGTCGCGACGCACCCCCTTCACCGCGCCGAGGATGCGATCCCGCACGCCGTGGGACGTCTCGTCGCTGGCGCCGCTCAGCCGGAAGGCGAGCGCGGACAGCGCATCGCGCACGAACTGGCGTTTGGCGACGAGCCCGGCGCGCCACGCGGCGATGCCGAACACCCAGGTGCTCGATCCGCTGATGAGGGTGCGGTCGAGGTCGAAGAACGCAGCGCTCGGCCCGGTGCTCGCGATCTCGGCGTACTCGGTCATGGCAGGGGGTCGGGCTCCGTGGGGCGAGGCAGGCTCGTGGCGAGGTCGAACACCCGACGCTTCGGCACGCCGAGTGCTGCTGTCACCGTAGCGACCGCGTCCTTGCGCGTGCTGCCGCGGGCGAGTGCCTCGCGGAGCGCGGCCCGGATGGTGTCGTCGTCGGCGTCGGGCGCCGGCGGGGCGCCGGCGAGCACGATCACGTACTCGCCACGGGGCTCGACGTGGTCGACGTGGACGGTGGCCTCCGCCAGCGTGCCGCGCCAGACCTCCTCGTGCAGCTTCGTGAGTTCGCGGGCGAGCGCCACCTGCCGGTCGGGTCCACAGGCCGCGAACAGGTCACCGACGGTGCGAGCCAGCCGGTGTGGCGCCTCGTACAGCACGATCGTCCGGCGTTCGTCGGCGACGTCGGCGATCCGGTGCGTCCGTTCGCTCCCGCTGCGCGGCAGGAAGCCCTCGAACACGAAGCGCGTCGTCGGCAGCCCGCTCAGCACCAGCGCCATCACGACGGCTGCCGGACCGGGCACGGCGGACACGTCGTGCCCGGCGTCGAGCACGGCGCGCACCAGGTGCTCGCCCGGGTCGCTGATGCCGGGGGTGCCGGCGTCGCTGACGAGTGCGACGTCGTGCCCGGCGGCCAGCAGGTCGAGCACCTCGGCGATGCGGGCGATCTCGGTGTGCTCGTTGGCCACCACCATGCGGGCCGACACCCCGGCGTGCTGCAACAGCCGTCCGGTTCGTCGGGTGTCCTCGCAACACACCAGTGCGGCGGCGCGCAACGCGTCGGCGGCTCGGGGCGACAGGTCGCCGAGGTTGCCGATCGGGGTGGCGACGAGGACGAGGCGGCCCTGCCCGGATCGGCCCATCGGGACGGGCTCCGGCGCGGTCACCGGCGCAGCTCGATCACGATCCCGACGTGCAGCCCCCATCGCGCGAACGCGCCGGCCTCTGCCTCGATCACCGAACGCGACCGGGGGACGGGTGCGCCGAGTCGGTTCCGGTGCATCCGGACGGTCTTGAGCACGTTGCCGTCGGCGTCGAGGTACGCCACGTCGAGCGGGAACCTCATGCCGAAGGTGTGGATCCAGCGGCATCCGTCGACGACGAACGCCCCGTCGAGGCCGTCGCGGCCGAGCAGGCCCTTGTTGCGAGAGCGCCGATCGGTCGTCACCTCGGCCGACGCCATCACGATGCCGTCGCTCACGATCCACGCCACGGCGACAGCCTACGGGGCCGCTGCGCCGCCGCCCGGTCGAGCCGCGGTACGTTCGGCCGGTGACCGACTCGCCTCCGCCCTGGTACCGATCCGCCGCCGAGCAGGCCGCCCTGGTGCGCGCCGGCGACCTGTCGCCGGTCGAGTCGGTCGAACTCGCGCTCGCCCGGATCGGTCAGGTGCACCCCGAGCTCAACTGCTTCGCCCACGTGTGGGCCGAGGAGGCGCTCGGCGAGGCCCGCGCCCTGAGCGACGTGCCCGCCGACCGGCGCGGACCGCTGCACGGCGTCCCCGTGGCGGTGAAGGAGACGACACAGGTGGCAGGTCGGCGTTTCACGGCCGGATCGCGCACCCACGAGCACACGATCGCCGACCACGACGCCTACGTGACCGGTGCGCTTCGTCGAGCCGGCGCGATCGTGGTCGGCGCCACCACCAGCCCCGAATTCGCACACACGCTCCAGACCGACGGACCGCTGTGGGGCACCACGCGCAACCCGTGGAACACCTCGCTCACCCCCGGCGGGTCGTCGGGTGGGAGCGCGGCAGCGGTGGCGACCGGCTGCGTGGCGCTGGCCGAGGGCAGCGACATGGGTGGGTCGGTGCGGATCCCGGCGTCGTGGTGCGGGATCGTGGGGCTGAAGCCGGGCATCGGCCGGATCCCGATGGACGTGCTGCCGGGGCTGTTCGACTCGCTCAGCCACCACGGCCCGCTCGCCCGCAGCGTCGACGACGCGCGCCTGTTCCTGCGTTGCACCCAGGGCCCCGACGAACGCGACATCGTGTCGGTCACCACACCGCTCGATCTGTCCGGTCCGACCGCCGCCGACGTACGCGGCATGCGGTTCGGGCTGAGCATCGACCTCGGCAGCTGGTATGTGCACCCCGAGATCGAGGCAGCGGTGGTGGCCGCCGCGGCGGCGCTGGAGGCGGCGGGCGCGATCGTCGAGCCGGTCGATCCGGGGCTCGGCGAGGCCGAGGAGCAGATGTGGATCCAGCTGTGGGGTGTGTTCATGTCGGGCTACTTCGGCCATCTCGTCGACGAGCACGCCGCGGTGATGGACCCGGACGTGCTCCGGCTGATCGAACTCGGCGAATCGCTCGGCGCGACGGAGGTGAAGCGCCTCGAGGTGCAGCGCACCGAGACGTGGCGGAAGGTGGCCGGCGTGCTGGCCGGACGCGACGCACTGCTGTGCCCGACGATGGCGATGCCGCCGGTGCCCGCGGCGAAGGCCGATCGGGTGCGCCCGCCCCGGCCCACCGACGGCAGGTACCACGCCGACGACATGACGTCGGTGTTCAATCTGGTCGCGCCGTGCCCGGCGCTCAGCGTGCCGTGCGGCGTGCACGCCGCCGAGCCGTACGCCGGCGTGCCGATCGGTCTGCAGATCGTGGGGCACCGCTGGCGTGAGGACACCGTGTTGCAGGTGGGCCGCGCCGTCGAGGTGGCCCTCCCCGACGTGAGCGCCCGCCGTCCCCCGATCTGACCTCGTTCTGGTCGCGCATGCTCACGCTCAGCGTGAAGATACGCGACCAGAAGTGTGGTCAGGTGCCCCAGGCGAAGGTCTGTTTGTAGAGCTTCAGGCAGGGGAGGGCCTCCACCTCCACGACGTCGTCGCGCTCGCGGAGGTCGGACAGCAGGTCGATCAGCGCCTGCTCGTCGTCGACGATCACCTCGAACACGAGGTCGTAGCGCCCGGCCGTGGCCACGAGGTACTCCACGGCGGGGAGTGCGCCGAGTCGGGCTGCGACGTCGTCGGTGCGTCCGTCGATCCGCACGGCGATCAACGCGACGCGCCGGTGGAGGGTGAGCGGATCGGTGACGGCCACGATCTGCATCCGTCCCGACGAGGTCAGCCGCTGCACCCGCTTGCGCACCGCCCCCTCGCTGAGGCCCAGTTCGGCGGCGATCTGGGTGAACGGCGCCCGGCCGTCGTGTTGCAGGCGTTCGACGATCGCCCGGTCGGTCGGGTCGAGCTCGGCCATCAGCGGCGCGCGGCGAACGCCACGGATGCGTCGCCGAGCACACGTCGCAGGGTGGACACGATGAACTCGAACTCGTCGGGTCCGGCGATCAGCGGCGGGCTGAGGGTGATCACCGGCTCGCCGCGATCGTCGGCGCGGCAGATGAGCCCGGCCTCGGACAGACGCGGCGACAGGTACCCCCGCAGCAGCCACTCGGCCTGGTCGTCGTCGAACGCGCCCTTGGTGGCCTGGTCGGTGACGAGTTCGATCGCGTAGAAGTACCCCTCGCCGCGCACGTCGCCGACGAGCGGGATGTCGCGCAGCGTCTCGAGCATGGAGCGGAAGGTGCCCTCGTGGCGGCGCACGTGGCCGTACAGGTCGTCGCGCTCCATCAGATCGAGGTTGGCGTTGGCGACGGCGCACGACACGGGGTGGGCGCCGAAGGTCTGGCCCTGCAGGAACATCGACGTGTCCGCGAGGAAGGGCTCGGCGATCCGGTCGCTGATCATCACCCCGCCGAGCGGCGCGTACCCCGACGTGACGCCCTTCGCGAAGGTGATCATGTCCGGTTGGTAGCCGTAGCGCTGCGAACCGAACACGTACCCCAGGCGACCGAACGCGCAGATCACCTCGTCGCTGACGAGCAGCACGTCGTAGCGGTCGCAGATCTCGCGCACCCGCTGCCAGTAGCCCTCGGGTGGGGCGAAGGCCCCGCCGGTGTTCTGCAGCGGCTCCATGAACACCGCCGCCACCGTCTCGGGACCCTCCATCTGGATCCGCAGCTCGAGGTCGTCGGCACATCGCAGCGTGCACGCGTCGAGGTGCCCGCAGTCGTGACATCGGTAGCGGTACGGCGTCTGCACCTTGATCGCACCCGGCACGAGCGGTTCGAACGGGGTCTTGATCGCCGGCACCCCGGTGATGCTGAGCGCACCCATCGAGGTGCCGTGGTAGGCGAGGAACCGCGAGATCACCTTGGTACGACTCGGCTGACCGCGCAACTTCCAGTACTGGCGGGCGAGCTTCCACGCGGTCTCCACCGCATCGCCGCCGCTCGGTGTGAAGAACACGCGGTTCAGGTCGCCGGGCGCGGCGTCGGCCAGCCGTGCGGCGAGCTCGATCGCCGGTTCGTGGGCGAAGTTCCACGTCGGGAAGTAGGCGAGCCGGTCGCTCTGTTCGTGGGCGGCGGTGCCGAGCTCGGGCCGGCCGTGACCCACCTGCACGGTGAACAGCCCCGACAGGCCGTCGAGGTAGCGGGTGCCGTGCTGGTCCCACACCGAACAGCCCTCGCCGCGCACGATGACCGGCACCTCGTGCTCACGGAACCCCGCGAGACGGGAGAAGTGCATCCACAGATGCCGGGCGGCGCGTTCGGACAGTTCGGTGGTCATCCGGAATTCGTAGCACACGGTGCGAGATCCGTACGTCCCTCGCCGTTCCCGGTCGTGTAACCGGTGCGCGACAATGACGTCTCGTTCGGGGATGTCGTTCGTACGCGCTCACGTTGTCCGGTCCCGTCCCCGAACCGACCAGTAAGGGGAGAGGGTCAACCATGCCGTACGCACTCGGTGTCGATCTCGGCACCACGTTCACCGCTGCCGCCATCCGTCGCGGTGATCGCACGGAGATCGTCGATCTCGGCACGCGCAACGCGTCGATGCCGTCGGTCGTGTACCTCCGTGACGACGGCCAGGTGCTCACCGGCGAGGCGGCCATCCGTCGCGGCGTCACCGATCCAGGCCGGCTGTCGCGAGAGTTCAAGCGCCGGATGGGCGACACGACGGCGATCCTGCTCGGAGGTGTGCCGTACAGCGTCGACGGCCTGATGGCGCGCATGCTCACCAGCGTCATCGGCGTGGTGAGCGAGCGCCACGGTGAGCGCCCGTCCGCGATCGCCGTGGCGCACCCCGCCAACTGGGGCCCCTACAAGAAGGACCTGCTCGAGCAGGCGGTGCGCCGCGCCGACCTCGACGGCGTGCGTTTCATCACCGAACCCGAGGCCGCTGCCGTGCACTACGGCACGCTCGAGCGGCTCGATCCGGGTGACACCGTCGCCGTGTACGACCTGGGCGGTGGCACCTTCGACGCCGCGGTGCTGCGCGCCACGGCCGAGGGCTTCGAATTGATCGGTGAGCCCGAGGGCATCGAGCGGCTCGGTGGCATCGACTTCGACGAGGCCGTGTTCCGTCACGTGCTCGGCTCGCTCGGCGGGGTGGTGGCCGAACTCGACCACGAGGACCCGGTGGTGCAGTCGGCCGTCAGCCGTCTGCGTGACGAGTGCGTCGCCGCCAAGGAGGCGTTGTCGAGCGACACCGAGGTGACGATCCCGGTGATCCTGCCCAACGCGCACACCGACGTACGGCTCACCCGGTCGGAGTTCGAGGCGATGATCCGACCGGCGCTCGCCGACACCCTGGTGGTGCTCCAGCGATCGTTGCGTTCGGCCGGGGTGGATCCGGCGTCGCTGCACTCGGTGCTGCTCGTGGGCGGATCGTCGCGGATCCCGCTCATCTCACAACTCGTGTCGGCCGAACTCGGCCGTCCCGTCGCGCTCGACGTGCACCCGAAGCACTCGGTGGCCATGGGCGCCGCCACGTTCGCGAGCGGCCTGGCGTCGCGCGCGGCGCGGCCGGGTGCCGCACCTGCAGCCGGTGCGGCACCGGCTGCAGCCACACCACCGCCCCCGGCGCCGCCGGCGCCGCCGAGCCCGGCGCCGACGGCCGCCCCTGAGCTGCCCCTGGAGCTGCGGCAGCGGCAGCGGCGACATCGATGTTCCCCGGGGTGCCTGATCTCGACCCGAGCGGCGGGATCCCCGCCCACGGCTGCCGGACGGCCGGCCTCCAGCCGGCGCGGCCGGCGCGGCGGGCCCGGTCACCGCTTTCCGGCGGCGTGCTGATCACCGCCCGTCGTCGCCGGCGTCGTCTGCAGCGCCCGCTGCCGCGGGCTTCGCTGCGCCGAGCGCGCCGACTGCGTCGACTGCGTCGAGCGCGCCGACTGCGTCGAGCGCGCCGAGTGCCGCCGGCGGATCCGGCCCGGCGCCGACGTTCGCCGCCGGTCCCGGTGCGCCCGGTGGCGATGGCGGTCCGGGGACGCCGGGCACCGGCGGGACGACCGGTTCCGGCGGCTCGGGCGCACCGCGCAAGGGCCTCCTGGTCGGCGCGGGTGTCGCGGTGGCGGCGGTGCTCGCCGTCGGTGCGTTCCTCGTGTTCGGCCGGGGCGGCGACGGCGACGCCGACGCCGACGAGACCGAGCAGACCGACGCGCCGGACGAGACCAGCGCGGAGACCGATCCGCCCGACGAGACGATCGCCAGCACCACTGCGGCCACCGAGCCCGACACCACCGAGGCCGCCACCACCATCGCCCAGTCGACCACCACCACGGAGCCGCCCGGCGCGTGTGACGGCGTGAACGAACCGTGCATCGAGCTGACGCGAGTGGGTGTCGCCCCCGGCGGTGCGATCGAGGTGACGTGGGAGCCGTTCAACTTCGAACCCGACGTGATCGCCGGCTTCCACGCTCACCTGTACTGGAACGACGTCACCGCCGAGCAGTCCGGGAACAACGGCGCACCGGGCTCGCGCGAGTGGGACGCCCACGACGAGACGATCCACACCAGCAGCCTGCTCGTCATCGGCACCAAGCCCCCTGCGGCCACGGAGGTGTGCGTCACCGTCGGCCTCGCCCCGAACCACAACGTGCCGAACCCGAAGATCTTCGACTGCCTGCCGATCCCCGAATGAGGTCGCGTACGGGGATGTCCCCGATGTCCGCCCCCCTGCCCCCGGTGTTCGATGAACACATCAACCGAGCGGGTGCCACAGCGGCCCCCGACACCACATCCCTCCGGGGAACGCAACAAGGAGCACCAGAGACATGAGCAACACCGAGAGCACCAGCAGCCTGATGGAGATCATCCGCCGCCTGATCGGCGATCCCCAGGAGTACGCAGAGTTCAAGGAGAACCCCACCCAGTACGTCATCGATCACGGCATGGACGAGGCGAGCCCCGAGGAGATCAGCGACGCGTTCGTGCTGGCCTGCGAGATGCCCGTCGTGAGCCAGGGTGCGGTCGTCAATGGTGGCAACGCCACTTCGACGATCGCCCCCCAGGTCGGCTCGTCCACCACGGCGCCGCCCGCCCCGTCTGCGCCGTCCACCCCGCCGCCCGTGCAGGTGACCCCGCCGCCGCCCCCGCCCATGCCGCCGGCCTCGATGCCGCCGGCCGAAGCGGTCAGCCAGGTGGTCAACTACTACGTGACCGAGATCCACGAGACCACCAACGTCGACGACCGCGACACCTACGTCGACAACTCGATCTCGAACAACGTGCACGCCGAGGACGGGGCGCACGTCGACATCGACAACGACGTCGACGCCACCACCGTCACCGGTGACGGTGCCGTGGGCGCCGGTGAGGACAGCGACCTCGACGGCGTCGCCACCGGCGCCGGTTCCGTGGCCGCCGGCCACGACGTGGGCGTGGCCAACACCGGCA
The DNA here is from genome assembly GCA_020637235.1 of Acidimicrobiaceae bacterium. Classification (GTDB taxonomy): domain Bacteria; phylum Actinomycetota; class Acidimicrobiia; order Acidimicrobiales; family Ilumatobacteraceae; genus VFMC01. The sequence continues at coordinate 300,059 of JACJWG010000003.1, forward strand.
CGAACACCGGTGTGGTCGGTGAGGACATCGACGTCGACGACTCGATCTTCGGCAACAACAACACCCAGGTGAACGACAACGACGGCACGACGACCGTCGGCGACGACAACGTGGTGGCCACCGAGGGCGGCCAGGCCGCCGGCCGTGACCTCACGGACAACGACATCACGGTCGAGGACTCGGACCTCGCGGGTTCGAACGTCGGCGGCGTCGGCAACACGGCGGTGCAGGACAACGACACCTACACCCAGGACAACGACACGGCCATCTCGGTGGTCGACGTCGACCAGCACGTCGACCAGTCGATCAACGACAGCTTCAACACCGAAGGTGGCGAGGGCTACGACGACGGGTACGACGGCGGCTACGAGGAGCCGCACATGATGGAGGAGCCCGCTGCGCCCCAGCCGGTGTACGCCGACGTGATGCCCGAGGCCACGCCCGAGATCGAGATCGACGTCGACGGCATCGACGACGGCGTGTGATCCTCGCCCCACCCGACACGACGAGCGACGGGTCCCGGATCGTCCGATCCGGGACCCGTCGAGGCGTCCGGCCCCAGGCCGACACCGCATCCTGATCCACCCGTTCTCCCGCATCTTCTCCGAAGGAGGTGACTCCGATGGCCACACCCCTCGCCCGCCTGCTCCAGGACGTGCTCCACGAACCCGACGTCCGCGCCCAGTTCGCCGCCGGTCCGGAGTCGTTCTTCGCCGACCACGGCTACGACCACCTCGACGCCGCCGACGTCCGTGAGGCGCTCTTCGTCCTCGCCGACGGCGCCGAGCCGGAGGCCGCCGGCGACTACCAGTCCGGCGCCGACGCGATCGGCGACACCCCCGGGCTCGCCGAGCTCGATGGCATCGCCGGCGCCGCAGCCGGCCTCGCGAGCGCCGTCGCCCGCATCCTCGGCGCCCCACAGCTCGACGACCCGACCGACCCCGCCGAACTCGACGACCTGGCCGACCGTTTCGGCGGCGCCGACGCCGACGATCCAGGCCCGGACCCGAGCGATCACGACGACCGCGACGACGGCGACGACGCCGACGCCGACGACGACGCCGCCGACGGTCGCGGACCCGATGCCGACGGCGATCCCGCCGATCCCGCCGATACCGCCGACACCGCCGACCGCAGCGCCCTCGGCCACGCCGGCTCGTCCGACGACGCGTCCACCGACCTCGACGACCGAGGCCTCGACGACGTCGACGATCTCGAACTGGACGATCTCGAACTGGACGATCTCGATCTCGACGGCGGGCTGCCCGGTGCGACCACGGGCGCCACGACCGGCCTCGACGACCTCGACGCGCTCGACCGTCCGACCGAGCTGTTCAGCAGCGACGTCCCCCGGACCGACCCCGTCCCGGACGACGCCCCGCACGGCGGCGAGCTGGGCGACGGCTGGGACGACCTGATCTGATCGGCGCGACCATGGCACCACCCACCACACCCACTGCGACCGCCGGCACCGCGACCGCCGGGAGCAACCCGCTCACCGGCGTGCGCCGCGACCTCGCCGGTGCGCTCGCCCAGGTGCGCCAACTCGCCGTCGAGTTCGGGCGCGACGACCTCGCCGACCGGGTCGACCGAGCTACGGCTCGCAGCGCCGACCGCGACCTCACGGTGCTCGTCGTCGGCGAGTTCAAGCAGGGCAAGAGCACCCTCGTGAACGCCCTGCTCAACGCGACCGTGTGCGGTGTCGCCGACGACGTGTCGACGATCGTGCCCACCATCGTGCGTCACGGCGACGAGCCCTCGGCGACGGTCGTCTACCGTGCCACCGGCGACGGCGATGCACGTGTCGAGGAGCGGCGCGAAACCGTGCCGATCGAACGGGTCGGGCAACTCGCGACCGACCAGGGCAACCCCGGCAACCGCGAGGGCATCCGCTCGGTTGAGGTGGTGCTGCCGCGCAAACTGCTCCAGACCGGGCTGGTGCTCGTCGACACGCCCGGCGTCGGTGGTCTCGACAGCACACACGGCGCCGCCACGTCGTCGGCACTCGGCATGGCCGAGGTGGTGGTGTTCGTCAGCGATGCATCGGCACCGCTCAGCGCGAGCGAGCTCGACTTCCTGCGCACGGCGCGCAGCCGGTGCCCGGAGGTCGTCCTCGTGATGACCAAGACCGACATCTTCCCGTCGTGGCGCAAGGTGCGACAGGCGAACCTCGACTACCTCGCCACGTCGGGGGTGTCGTTGCAGATCCTGCCCGTCTCGTCGCTGCTGCGTCAGCGCGCCACGGCCGAGAGCTCCACCGAGCTGAACGAGGAGTCGGGCTATCCGGCGCTGCTCACCTTCCTACGTGACGCCGCCTCCGGCGAGACGGCCAAACGCGGCCTGCGCACCACGATCGGTGACGCCACGTTCGTGCTCGAGCAGCTCCAGGCGCCGCTCGAGTCGGAGCGAGCCGTGCTCGAGGACCCGGCCGCCGCGGCCGGCCTGGTGGCCGGCCTCGAGGCCGCCAAGACCCGGGCCGATGCGCTGCGCAGCCAATCGGCCAAGTGGCAGCAGACGCTGAACGACGGCGCGCAGGACATCATGTCCGACCTCGACCACGACCTGCGGATGCGGATCCGCGCCATCGTGAACGAGTCGGAAGCGGCGCTCGACGAACACGATCCGGTCGACATCTGGGACGGCTTCGAGCAGTGGCTGCACCAGCGGATCGCGTTCGACCTCGCATCGCACCACCAGACGATGGCGGCGCGCGCCGACGCGCTCGCCGCGCGCGTGGCCGAGCACTTCGCCGCCGACGAGGCCGCCGTCGGCATGCACGTCGAGTTGCCGGTCACCCCGATCGGCTCGCGTCACATCGGCTCCGACCTGAAGATCGAACGGCCCGGTGTGTCGGGCAATGCGCTCGCCGCGGTGCGCGGGTCGTACGGCGGTCTGCTGATGTTCAGCATGGTGGGCACCCAGATCGGCATCGGGTTGTTCAACCCGATCAGCCTGCTCGTCGGTCTCGGCCTCGGCCGCAAGAGCCTGAAGGACGAGAAGAAACGCCAGCTGATGCAACGTCAGCAGCAGTCGAAGATCGCGGTGCGCAAGTACCTGGACGACGTGAACGTCGAGGCGGGCAAGGTATCGCGCGACACCTCGCGCACCATCCACCGCGATCTCCGCGACGAGTTCGCGGTGCGGGCCGAGCAGCTGCAGGCCACCATCCGCGATTCGCTCCGGTCGGCCGAGACCGGGGCCAAGCAGGCGTCCGCACAGCGTCAGGAGCGGCTGACCACGCTCGCCGCCGACCTGAAGCGGCTCGCCACCGTGCAGCAGCGCGTCGATGCGATGTCCGCGGTGCTCGGGCCGGTGACGGGATGAGCACCGCACTGTCCGAGCTCCGGCCGCTGCTCGAACGCCTGCGCGGCGCCGTGCACGATCCGTCGGCCGCCGCCACGCTCGACCGCCTGGCGGCGCGCCTCGACGAGCCACTGATCGTGGCGCTCGCCGGCAAGGTGAAGGCCGGGAAGTCGACGCTGATGAACGCGCTCATCGGCGAGCCGCTCGCACCCACCGACGCCGGCGAGTGCACCCAGCTCGTTACGTGGTATCGCAACGGTCCCACCTACCGGGTGCGTCTCGACCTGAAGGACGGCACCTCGCGTCAGGCGCCCTTCCAGCGTCCCGACGGCGCGCTCGAGGTCGATCTCGGCGGCACCCCGGTCGAGGCGATCGAGCGGATGGTGATCGACTGGCCGTCGTCGCGGCTGGCCCAGGTGACGCTGATCGACACCCCGGGACTCGACTCGATCACCACCACCAACTCGGCTCGCACGCACGCGTTCCTCGGCACCGAGGGCGACGGCGAGGGCGAGGCCGACGCGGTGATCTACCTGATGCGGCACGTGCATCGCACCGACCTGACCTTCCTCGAAGCCTTTCGCGACGACACCCAGGCGGGCGCCAGTCCGATCTCGGCACTGGCCGTGCTCTCCCGAGCGGACGAGGTGGGCGCCTGCCGGCTCGACGCGATGTCGTCGGCACGCCGGATCGCCACCGGGTGGCGCGACGACCCGCGGTTGCGACGCCTGTGTCAGACGGTGGTGCCGGTGGCGGGCCTCGTGGCCGAGGCGGCCACCCTGCTGCGCGAAGACCAGTACCGGGTGATCGCCACCCTGGCGGCGCTGCCGCGAGCCGACATGGACCGACTGCTGCTCACCGCCGACCGCTTCCTGAACGACCGCGACTGTCCGGTCACCCAGGTGGAGCGCGAGGAGCTGCTCGAACGGCTCGGTGTGTTCGGGGTGCGGTTGTCGATCAGCCTGGTGCGGCTCGGTGCTGCGCCCACGGCGTCGGCGCTCGCGACGGAGCTCACCAACCGCTCGGGGGTGAACGACCTGCGCAACCTGCTCACCACGGTGCTCGCCGAGCGACGCTCGGTGCTGAAGGCCCGCGTCGCGCTCGCCGGTCTCGACGCCGTGCTGTCCGGGCTGCCCGATCCCGTGTACGACCCGTTCCGGCTCGAGCTCGAACGGATCTCGGCGAGCGCCCACGAGTTCACCGAGGTGCACCTGCTCAACGCGATCCGGGCGGGCTCGCTGGCGCTGAAGCCGGCCGAGGTGGACGAGCTCGAACGGCTGCTCGGCTCGATCGGTGCGCCGAGTCACGAGCGGCTCGGCCTCGGACCGGACGCCGATGTACGCGAGGCGGTGCTCGACGGGGTGGAACGATGGCGGCGTCGTGCCGAGAACCCGCTCAGCCCGCTCGCCGTCTCCGAGGCGGCCCGAGCGGTCGCCCGGACCTACGAGGGGCTGCTCGCGAGTTCGAGGTAGGCGCGGATCGCGGCGAGCATCTCGGCGCGCGAACCAGCGGCGAGCTTGGTGCGGATGTGTGCGACGTGGTGCTCCACCGTCTTGGCGGAGATGAACAACGTCGCGCCGATCTCGCGATGGGTGCGACCCTCGAGCACCAGTTGCGCGACACGGGTCTCCTGCTCGCTCAGCCGCACGACGTCGCGATCGACGCGTGCGGCGCGCTTCAGCTGGGCCCGCTGCGCTCGGAACAGGCGCGAGTGCTTGAGCAGCCGGCGGGCGTCGCTCTCGATCGGGGTGTGTACTGCGGCGAAGCCGCACAACCGTGCGGCCTCGTGCGGCAAGCCGACGTCGGCCAGCCGCTGCGACAGCTGCTCGATCGCTGCCGCCTCGATCTCGGGCGTCGTCCCGGCACCGAACGACTCGGCGATCGCCACGAGCGCGTCGGCAACCTCCCGACGGAGCACGTGGTGGGTGGGCACCGGCAGGCCGGCGAGCGAGCGAGCGGCAGTGGCGGTCGCGACCGGGTCGTCACAGCAGAGCGCGACACGCAGGCGTGCCCACGCGAGATCGGCCACCAGCGCCGGCGGGTCACCGAGGCGGGCGACGGCCCGCTCGGCCGGTGCCAGCAGTTCGTCGGTGCGGGCCATGCCGGCACGGGCCGCCGCAGCGGCGATGTCGGTGATGATGCCGAGGTCGTACAGATGTGTGCCGCTCGCCGACGCCACGGTGAGCGCCGCAGCGGCCGACGGTGCCAATGCGTCGAGCTCGGGGTCGCGCACCGCGATCGAGCACGCCACGCCGGCACGCCACAGCGCCTCGTGCGGTGCGAGCTCGTCGGCGGCCACGTCGCCGAGCACGCCGGCAGCGTCGTCGAGCCGTCCGCGGGTGGCGGCGAGCCACGCCGACGTCAGCAGGTGCCGACGGTGGTGCCCGCGACCACCACGTCGCTCGCCGATCGCGTCGAGCACCACCCGTTCGGCTCGTTCGAGATCGTCGAGCTGGGCGCACAGGAGCGCACCCACCAGGTCGGCCGTGGCCGGCCACCGGTGCGCATCCACCTCGGCGCGATGTCGCAACACGGCGCGCCGGACGGCATCGAGGCAGCCGTCGCGGTCGCCGGCCACCCAGGTGGCGACGGCCTCGCCGAGTGTGGCGGCCGCATCGGACCCGCGCCCCGTCTCGGTGGCGTTGCTGCTGGACGGCGAGTCGTCCACCGGTACGCCGGCGCCGATCCGTGCCCACTGCGCCAGCGGGCGCAGGACCGACAGGTCGAGGCTCGCCGCCGCGGCCTCCAGATCGCCGAGCGCCACCCAGGCGGCGGCCCGTACCACGGCTGCGTCGGCACGGTCGACGGCCTCGGGCGGTACCTCCTGCAACACGGCCAGCGCACGGTTCGGCTTCCCGGCCCCCACGGCGGCGACGGCCTCTGCGAGCGCGAGGTCGGCGGAGGCCGCCCCGGCCGCCCGTGCGTCGTCCACCCAGGCGAGCGCGGCTGCGGGGTCGACCCCGGCGAGCTCGTCGGCGGCGCGGCGGTACACCGCGCCCGCCGCGGCCGATCGATCGGCGGCGGTGCGCAGCTGCGTGGCCAGGTCGGTGACCAGCACGCCGCTGTCGTCGCGCCCTAGCAGCTCGATCACCTCCGCCCGCCGTGCACCCGTCGTGATCGTGCGCACCGCCTCGGCCACGGTGGCGAGCATCGTGGGCGTCGGCGCCGAGCCGGCGACAGTGTCGGGCGGATCGAGGAGCCCCTCGACGACGAGTTGATCGACAGCCGTGTCGGTCGGATCGGCGGTGCCGGTCCCGTCGTGGTCGGCCGTCACCGTCGGCAGACGATCGACCGGGAGGCCGAAGGCGAGCAGTTCGGCGACGCGTCGGGTGGCGGGAGCCACCACCGACAGCCGCGCCGTCACGTCGGGCACGAGCGACCCGTCGAGCTCGAGTGCGGCCAGCAGATCGGCACGCCCCGCGGTCGCCGCGATTCGTCGTTCGGCCTCGGCTGCGGTGACCTTCGTGCCGGCTCGGACCTCCGCGACCGTGGATCGCGAGAGGGTGAACGCCGCATTGGCCCGCCGGGCTCCGAGCGTCGCGATCGCGAGCGGTTGGTTGATGGCGCCGAGTCGGTGCACCAGCACGACGGCGCCGCCGTCGGTGTCCGGCTCGGCGAGGGTGGCCAGCGCCTCGAGCGCGGCGCCCGTCGCGAACTGCACCTCGCCGACGACGAGCACCTCCCCGGCTCCCGGTGGGCTCAGGTCGCCGGCACGACCGGTGCGCCCCACGGTGATCGATCGGTGCGGCGCCCGAGCTGCGGCGAGCGCCGCCCCGATCGAGTGGATCACCAGGTGGACCGCACCGCCCGGACACGCGACGGTGACGATCGCACCGGGTCGGGCGGCGGTGGCGCTGCGCACCGCCTCGCCGATCTCGGTGAGCGTTGGACGGGCGGCGGCGGCAGGAGAGGTCGGGCGAGCGGCCACGGGCGAAATCTAGAGGACCGGCTCCAACGCCGGGACCGGCAACACCTTCGTGCCGCGGGCGTCGAGCACCGCCTTGCCGATGATCGCCACCATGATGATCGCACCGCCGATCCACGTGGTGAGCGGTGGCCGTTCCGCCAGGAACGTGAACGACCACAGCGGCACGAGCACCATCTCGCTCTGGGCGAACACGGTCATCGCCGCGGCCGGCACCTGACGCGAGGCGACGTTGAACATGATCGTGCCGACGACGATGATCACCGCGCCGTGGATCAGCGCGTAGGCCAGGTCGGTGGCGGGCGGCACGAGCGACTCGCCGTGTGCGAGGGTGACCGCGCCGCAGATGCCGATCATCATGATGCCGTAGCCGGGCAGGACGGGCGACCAGTCCTGTGTCGGGTCGCTGCGCACGCACACGGCGTACCCGGCGAAGCCGATCGCCGCCGACAACGCGGCGAGGTTGCCGACCATGCTGCCCGCCTCGAGGTCGCCGGCGACCATGATCACGAGTCCTGCGAAGGCGAGGCAGATCGACAGCACGGTGATCCGGTTGAACCGCTCCGACAGGAACAGCCGTGCAGCGATCACGCCGAAGACGGGCGTCGTGCTGCCGAGGAACGCGGCGTTGGCGGCGGTGGTGGTCTTGACCGCGTAGACGAAGCCGAGCGACGCCAGCAGCAGCATCAGGTTGGCCACCATCATCGTGCGTCCCGACGTGTAGGCGCGGACGGTCTGCGAGGGCTTGCCGCGACGGCGTGCGAGCAGCTCGATCACGGCGATGATGCCGATCGAACGCCAGATCAGGTACTGGAACGCGTCGGCCTCGTCGGCGAGGCGGGCCGTGACGGCGCCGAACGACCACACGGCACCGGCGCCCAGTGCCATCGCCGACGCGAGGACGGGAAGCCGTTGACGAGACATGCGGATGCCACGCTACGCCGCGGCCCGGCGAGTTCCCGGGACGAGCGTTCCGCTCACCCGCGGAACGCGGCGAGTTCGGCGCGCAGCTGAGCCAGGCCGACCGGGCCGAGGCCGAGCGCGAACGTGTGGAAACGGCGCAGGTCGAACGCCGAGCCGAGCCGATCCGCCGTCTCGGCGCGTGCGGCGAGCCACTCGCGTTCGCCGATCTTGTAGCTGATCGCCTGCGCCGGCCACCCGAGGTAGCGATCGATCTCGCTCGCGAGGAACGTCTCGCCCTGGCCGGTCTCGTGCACGGCGAACTCGTAGGCGAGCTCGGGGGTCCAGGCGTCGCCGCCGTGGAACGGCGTGCCGTCGTTGAGCGTGGTACCGGCGGGGATTCGGTAGCCGAGGTGCATCCCGATGTCGATGATCACGCGCACGCTGCGCAGCATCTGGCCACCGAGGAAGCCGAGCCGGTGGTCGGGGTTCTCGAACCAGCCGAACTCGTCGCAGAGCCGCTCGGCGTACAGCGCCCATCCTTCGCCGTGGCCGCTGATGAAGGTGTTGCGCTGCAGCCGCGACAGCTGGTCGGCGAGCACCTTGATGTAGCCGAGCTGCAGGTGGTGGCCGGGCACGCTCTCGTGGTAGCAGGTGGTGACGTCACCCCACATCGGGAATCGTGTCCGGCCGAGCGTGGGGTACCACGTGCGGCCGGGACGGCTGAAGTCCTCCGAGGGCGACGTGTAGTACGGGGCGGCGGCCGAACCGGCCGGTGGGATGCGCGCCTCGCAGCGCCGGATCTGCTCGGGGATGTCGAAGTGGAACAGGCTGCGTTCGAGGGCGTCGTCGGTCAGCTGTTGCAGCCACGCCTGGTAGGCCTCGGCGCCCTCGACCGAGCGGGCGGGATCGGTGTCGAGCAGCTCGCGCACCTCGGCGAACGACGCGCCCGGCAGGATCCGCTCGCACGTCGCCGCCATCTCACGCCGCAGTTCGTGGAAGTCGGTCCACGCCCAGTCGTACATCTCGCGCGGGTCGAGGTCGGCGCCCAGCATCGCCCGACTGTTCACCGTGTATCGCTCGAGGCCACACGCGTCGACCTCGGCGGCGGCCGGTGCGTAGACGTCGCGGAGATAGCGAGCGAAGTCGGCGTACGCGGTGATCGCCGACTCGGCGCCGGTTGCCACCTCGGCGCGCAACGACTCGGGCAGGTCGGCGGCCTCGGCCGCTTCACGGGCGAGCGAGTCGAACCAGCGGTCGTCGGCCCAGGTGCCGCACTGGGCGGCGACGGCGAGCGCCTGTCGGCGCGAGGCCACCTTGCCCGCGCTGCGCCCGTGCTCGAAGGTGGCCCGGACCCCGTCGAGTGCTGCCGACACGCAGCCGAGCCGCGATGCGATGTCGCTCCAGGCCTGCTCGCCCTCGCGCGGCATCAGGTCGAACGTCGCCCGGATCGTGCTCACCGGCGAGGCCAACACCCGCAACGCGTACAACCACTCGCCGGTGTCGTACTGGGCGAGCGACACGTCGAGCCGTTCGTCGATGACGTCGCGAGCGAGCCGGTCGTGGTCGTTCGTCGGCTCCAGCTCGTGCAGCGCCGCACGGGTGCGGCGCACGTGCTCGGCGCGCACGGCGTATCCCTCGGGCGAGAAGTCGGTGAGCAGGTGGTCGAACCCGGGGACCCCACGCGACGTGGCGGCGCACGGGTCGAGTGCGGCGCTCTCCGACACATGGTCGTCGGCGAGCTGGAACACGGGTGACTGGGCCATGTCCTCGAACGTAGCGCTCGGGCGCGAGCGGCGTCGCGTGCGCGCTGCCGGGCGTGCCACAATCGCAGGGACGCGAGGGGCCGCCCCCGATGCGACCCCGACGAGAGAGGGGAACCATGTCGTTCGATCTGGTCATCGAGGTGGACAACCAGCCCGGCGCGCTGGCGCACGTGGCGGCGGCGGTGAGCGACGCCGGGGTGAACCTCGCAGCGGCCACGTGCCTCGGCAAGGGCGACCGCACCGAGTTGCACATCCTGGTGCCCCACGCCGAGCCGGTGCGCCACGCACTCGCCGTCACCCACGAGGCCTCGATCACTCGCGAGCGTGAGGTGTGCGTCGTCGAGGTGCACGACGACCAGCCGGGCGTGCTGGCCGATCTCGCCCGCTCGATCGCCGAGAAGGGCATCAACGTCGACCTCCTCTACGTGGCGACCCACAACCGCGTCGTGTTCGGCTCACCCGATCTGCCCGGGTTGAGGGCGGCGCTCGGACAGGGCTGACCGGCGCGCACGACGGTGTGCGAAGGTGGTCGGATGACGTCGTACCTGCGCGCCTCCGCTCCTCGTCGACGGCTCGTGGCCGTCGCGGCACTGGCAGGGATCCTCGCGGCGTGCAGCAGCGGGACCGGCACCGAGACCGACGACAGGGACGTGACGACGGCCGACGTCGAGTCGGTCGCCGGCTCGGCCGGCGAGTCGTCCACCGCGCTCGCCACCACCGCGCCCACCGGCGAGACGACGGCGCCCACGACCGCCGCGCCCACGACCGCCGCGCCCACGACCGCCGCGCCCACGACGACTGCGCCGCCGACCACCCTGGCGGCGCCCTCGGGCGGCGTGTTCCCCGACGACGAGTGGGAGATCGGTGAGCTGCCGGCCGACGACCAGGCGGCACTCGACGCGGCGGTCGAGGTGGCGTTCGGGGCGGCCGACGCGACGTCGCGTGTGCGATCGATCGTCGTCGTGCAGGGCGGCGAGATCACCTACGAGCGGTACCACCCGCTCGACGGGCCCGACACCGTGATGCCCTCGTTCTCCGTCGCCAAGAGCGTCACCTCGGCGGTGATCGGCCTCCTCGTCGGCGACGGGTTGCTCGACGTCGACGAGCGGGCGCCCGTCGACGCGTGGGACGACCCGAGCGACCCGCGGCACGAGATCACCCTCGAGCACTTGTTGCACATGGCGAGCGGCCTCGAGTGGACCGAGGCCTACGGCGAGGGCTCGCAGGTGCGGCAGATGTTCGCCGCCGACGTCGCCTGGGAGGTCCCTGCCTCGGCATCGCTGGAGGCCGATCCGGGCACGGCGTTCGAGTACTCCACCGGCACCACCTCGATCCTCGCCGGCATCGCGACCGACACCCTCGGCGGCGTCGACGCCTTCGACGACTACGTCGACGAGCGGCTGCTCGACCCACTCGGCATCACCAGCATCGAGTTCCTCACCGACCGCAGCGGCCACTGGTACGGCGGGCTCGGTGCGGACATGACCACTCGCGACTTCGCCCGCTTCGGCCTGCTCTACCTCAACGACGGCATCTGGGACGGCCGGCGCATCCTGCCCGAGGGCTGGGTCGACTACAGCCACGAACCGTCGCCCACCAACCCGTCGTACGGCGCGCAGTGGTGGATGTTCCGGGAGGGCGCGTTCGAAGCACGCGGCCTGTTCGGCCAGATCGTGCTCGTCAGCCAGGACCACGACCTCGTGATCGCGATCAACACCACGCAGGGCGGCGACGCCGACACGCTGGTGTCGGCGGCGTACGAGGCCCTGTCGTCCTGACGGGTGGGTCGTCCGGCTCGCGTCACACGCCGGGGTCTTCCGCCGCCGCACCGGTTCTGGCAGCATGGCTGACATGACCGACACGCAGACGGGACGCTCCCCGGTCGCCGACTGGGCGACGGACTACGACATCTTCGACGAGGCGTACATCACCGACCCCTACGGCATCTGGGCCGAGCTGCGCGAACGCTGCCCGATCGCGCACACCGAGCGGTGGGGTGGGTCGTGGCTGCCCACCACGTACGAGGACGTCACGGCGATGGCTCGCGACATCGAGAACTTCCCGTCGGGCAACGGGATCTCCGTGGTGCCGCCGCCCGCAGGGTCGGCCCCGGGACCTGGCGGCCCGATCCTGTCGTCGGGCGTGCCGCCGATCAGCGCCGATCCGCCGCTGCACACCTGGACGCGCCGCCTCGTGTTGCCGCAGATGAGCCCGGCCCGTGTCGACGAGTACGAGGTGTTCACCCGCGACCTGTGCCGCCAGCTCGTCGACGGCTTCCTCGAGCGCGGCGAGGGCGACGTCGCCGCCGGCTACGCGCAGCAGATCCCCGTGCGGGTGATCGGCCACATCCTGGGGGTGCCCGACGAGATGGCGCCGACGTTCACCGAGTGGGTGCGTGACGTGCTGGAGTTCGCCCACGACGCCGAGCGCCGCATGCGCGGCATCACCGGCATCATCCAGTACCTGCAAGGCGCGCTCGACGAACGGACGGCCAACCCGACCGACGACTTCATCAGCGAGCTGTTGCAGAGCGAGCACGACGGCCAGCCGATCGAACGACCGGTGGTGATGGGCATGTGCGCGCTGTTGCTGATCGCCGGCATCGACACCACGTGGTCGTCGATCGGCTCGGCGATGTGGCACCTCGCCACCCACCCGGACGACCGCCGCCGTCTCGCCAACGAGCCGGAGCTGATGCCCACCGCGATCGAGGAGTTCCTCCGCGCCTACTCGCCGGTGACGATGGCGCGCCGCCTCAGCCACGACGTCGAGTTCCAGGGCTGCCCGATGAAGGCCGGCGACCGGATCCTGATGAACTTCCCGGCCGCGAACCGCGACCCCAAGGCGTTCCCCGACGCCGACAAGGTGATCCTCGACCGCCAGCACAACCGCCACGTCGCGTTCGGTGCGGGCATCCACCGCTGCGCGGGCAGCAACCTCGCCCGCATGGAGTTGCGCGTGGCGATCGAGGAGTTCCTCGCCCGGATCCCGGAGTTCTCACTGGTGGAGGGTGGCACCGTCACCTGGGCCGGCGGTCAGGTGCGCGGCCCCCGCGAGGTCCCCGTCACGATCGGCTGATCGTTCTGGTCGCGCAGATTCACGCCGGGCGTGACGATGCGCGACCAGCATGCGTCGGCTACACGTTGAAGCGGAACTCCATCACGTCGCCGTCGAGGGGGTGGTAGTCCTTGCCCTCGATGCGGATCTTGCCCAGCTCCTTGGCTTTGGTCCAGCTGCCGATCTCGAGCAGCTCGTCCCAGTGGATCACCTCGGCCTTGATGAACCCGCGCTGGAAGTCGCTGTGGATGCGGCCGGCACACTCGGGCGCGCTCGAGCCGGCGTAGAACGTCCAGGCCCGGGTCTCCTTCTCGCCGGTCGTGAAGTAGGTGCGCAGGCCGAGCAGGTGGTACGCCGAGCGCACCATCCGGAACAGCGCACCCTCGCCGAGACCGAAGCCCTCGAGCATCTCGGCCCGCTCGGCCGGGTCGGTGATCGTGGCCGCCTCGGCCTCGAGCTGCACGCACATGCCGATCACCTCGACGTTGTCACCTGCGGACGTCATCTCGGCCCGCACCCGATCCTCGATCTCGCCGATGCGGTCGAGCTCGTCCTCGCCGACGTTCACCACCACCAGCACGCGCCGGTTGGTGAGCAGGAAGTACGGGGCGAGCAGCTCGCGCTCGTCGGGCTTCAGGCCGGCCCGGTACAGCGGCTTGCCCTCGCTCAGCGCGTCGTACGCGTTCTGCAACACGGCGATCTCGTCACCGAGACCCTTGTCGAGCTTGCTCTGGCGGGTGGCCTGGTTGAGTCGCTTCTCCACCGTTTCGAGGTCGGCGAGCGCGAGTTCGATCTCCACGACGCGCAGGTGGTCGAGCGGATCGCTCGGGCCGGGCACGTCGTCGTCCTCGAACGCCCGCAGGACGAGCACGATCGCGTCGACCTCGCGGATGTTGGCGAGGAACTTGTTGCCGAGACCTTCGCCCTTGGACGCGCCTTCCACCAGACCGC
>JACJWG010000030.1 GCA_020637235.1 Acidimicrobiaceae bacterium
GGGCGAACATCACGAAACCCTCCACCGCCTTGTCGAGGAAGTCGTCGTCGGCGTCCATCACGTCGGCCATGAAGATGTTCGGGCTCTTGCCGCCCAGCTCGAGCGTCACGGGGATCAGGTTCTCCGACGCGTACTGCATGATCAGGCGGCCCGTCGTGGTCTCGCCGGTGAACGCGATCTTCGCGATCCGCTTCGACGACGCGAGCGGCTTGCCGGCCTCGACACCGAAGCCGTTCACGACGTTGAGCACACCGTCGGGCAGCAGGTCGCCGACGAGTTCGATCAGCTTCAGGATCGACCACGGCGTCTGCTCCGCCGGCTTCAGCACCACGCAGTTGCCGGCGGCCAACGCCGGGGCGAGCTTCCACGTGGCCATCAGCAGCGGGAAGTTCCACGGGATGATCTGACCGACCACCCCGAGCGGCTCGTGGAAGTGGTAGGCGACGGTGTCGGCGTCGATCTGGCTGATGGCTCCCTCCTGCGCCCGCAGCACGCCGGCGAAGTAGCGGAAGTGGTCGACGGCGAGCGGCAGGTCGGCGGCGAGGGTCTCGCGTACCGGCTTGCCGTTGTCCCAGGTCTCGATGACGGCGAGGTCCTCGAGGTGCTGCTCCATGCGATCGGCGATGCGCAGCAGGATGTTCGAGCGCTCGGTGGCGCTCGTGCGACCCCACGAGTCGGCGGCATGGTGCGCGGCGTCGAGCGCGAGCTCGATGTCACCCGCGGTGGAACGAGCGATCTGGGTGAACACCTCACCGGTGACGGGTGAGACGTTCTCGAAGTAGTGGCCGCTCACGGGAGCGACCCACTTGCCCCCGATCCAGTTGTCGTAGCGGTCCAAAACGGTGATGTGGCTCGCGGCGGAGCCGGGCTGCGGAAAGCCCATGACGATTCCCCTCTCGACGGATGTGCGGGTTCCCCCATCGGTCCCCGTGCGGCATGATGAGCGCCGCATGGTTGGCGAAAGGTTGGGGGACCGTCGTGCCGCCGGGTCGGCTGCACCACCGCCCAGGTTCGAGCGCGAGCACGTGGCGCTCGCCCACCAGGCGTTCCTGGCGGGCGACCGGATCGGCGTGCGCCACGTGGTCCGCGACGAGGTGCTCGCCTCGTGGGAGCGGTCGCTGCAGCACGTCGCGCCGCATCTCGACCACGCGCCGGTGCACGACGACGCGCCCACGCGTTGGCGGTCGGGGCCGATGGCCCACGCGTTCCGCTCGGTCGAGGACGAGCTCACGCAGATCGCCCACGACGGCGATTTCGTCGCCGCGGTCACCGACGAGACCGGCGCGATCGTGTGGGTCGCGGGTGGTCGCACGATGCGACGCCGAGCAGAAGAGGTCGCGTTCCTGCCCGGCGGCCGCTGGGACGAGGCCGCCGTCGGCACCAACGCCCTCGCCCTGGCGCTCAGCAGCGGGCGCCCCTGGGCGGTGCGCGCGACCGAGCACTTCTCGCCGATGGTGCAGGACTGGGTCTGCTACTCGGCGCCGATCCACGATCCGGCGACGGGCTCGCCGGTCGGCGTGCTGGACCTGTCGACCACGTTCCGGCGCGCGAACCCGTTGGCGCTCAGCACCGTCACGGCGTTGGCCCGCAACCTCGAACTGGTGCTCGAGGCCCGAGCCGGTGGGCGCATCGCCGACGCGCCATCGGTCCTGCGCCTCGAGGTGCTCGGCCGAGGTGACGTGTCGATCGACGGCACCCGCATCGCCGTCCCGCCGCGACAGGTCGAGCTGCTCACACTCCTGGCGCTGCACCCGGGCGGCCTCACGCTCGACGCCCTGCACGACCGATTGCACGGTGATCGGGCCGCCAACCCCAACACCACCAAGGCCGAGCTCTCCCACCTCCGTCGAGCCGTCGGCGCGCACCTCGCGAGCCGGCCCTACCGGCTCGACGGTTCGTGGACGTGCGATCACGCCGAGGTGCTCGACGCCCTCCGGGTCGGTCGCGTCGACGATGCCCTCGTGCGCTACGGCGGACCCCTGCTGCCCCGCTCCGACGCACCGAACATCGAGGAGCACCGCCACGCCCTCGACGTCGCGCTGCGCAGCGCCGTGCTCGCCGACCCCACGCCGGCACGGCTCGCGAGCCTGCTCGCGGCGATGCCGGACGACCCCTACCTGATCGAGCTCGCCGGCGCGCTCGACCGGGCGGCGGATCGGCTGGCGTGAACGCGCGGTCGCGCACGGTCGTCGACACCTGACCGTTTCGGGCAGGCGTCGACGCCCGGCCCGTGTCAGGCAGGGGCGACGTCGATGTCGGTGGCCTTCACCGCGGCGAAGACCTCGTCGCCGGGACGCAGCACGAGCGCATCCATCGCCGCCACCGTGATCTCCGCGGTCACCGGCAGCGGCCCGTCGAGCACGACGCGGACGCGCTCGCCGAGACGATCGAGATCGACGATCGTGCCGGACCACACGTTGCGCGCACTCGACGACGGCGGCTCACGCGTGAGCACCACCGAGTGCGGACGGATCACGGCGAGGCAAGCACCTGCGGGCGCATCGGCGATCACGACGGCGATCCCGCCGTCGGTGTGCAGCACCCCGTCGGTCACCACACCGCGCACCAGGTTGACGCCGACGAGGTCGGCCACGTAGCGCGAGCGCGGATGCGCGGTCACCTCGGCGAGCGTGCCCGACTGCACCACCCGCCCCGCTTCGAGGATCACCACTCGGTCCGCCAGTGCATGGGCGTCGACGGGATCGTGGGTGACCAGCAGGCGCATGCCCTCGAACGTCGCGAGGTACTGACGCAGATCGCGGCGCACCGTGGCCCGGGTGCCCACGTCGAGCGCGGCGAGCGGCTCGTCGAGCAGCAGCACCCGCGGATCGGTGGCCAACGCTCGGGCGAGCGCGACACGCTGGGCCTGCCCGCCGGAGATCGCGCGAGGTCGGGCCGTGGCGTGTTCGGCGAGGCCGAGCCGTTCGAGCCACTCGTGCGCACGGGCGCGGGCCTCGCGCCGGCCCACCCCCCTCGCCCGCAGACCGAACGCCACGTTCTCGACCACCGTGAGGTGCTCGAACAGCAGGTACTGCTGGAACACCACCCCGATCGGCCGGTGCTCGGGCTCGACGAAGGTGGGGCCGCCGTCGTCGAGCACCCGGTCGTCGACCGCGATGCGACCGCCATCGAGCGGCTGCAGGCCGGCCACGGTGCGGAGCAGAGTGCTCTTGCCCGCCCCGTTGGGCCCCAGCACGGCGACGAGTTCGCCGGGGCGCACCTCGAGCGCCACGTCGAGGTCGAGCGCCCCGAGCCGCAGTGCTGCGGCCACC
>JACJWG010000031.1 GCA_020637235.1 Acidimicrobiaceae bacterium
TGGCGCCCGGCTTCGTCCGGTTCGACAACGGACCCGAGTTCATCGCGCACGCTGTCGCGGACTGGTGCCGGTTCAACGGCACCGCGTCGATCTTCATCGACCCCGGCAGTCCGTGGCAGAACGCTTGGATCGAGAGCTTCAACGGCCGGTTCCGCGATGAGTTCCTCAACGGCCGCCACTTCGACAACCTCCTCGAAGCCCGCGTGCTGATCGAGGACTGGCGGATCGACTACAACATCAACCGACCCCACTCCGCCCACGGCGAACTCACACCAGCCGAGTTCGCCGCCGAGTGGACCATCAACCAACCCCAAGCCGCATAGCGCCTGGACCACTTATCGGGTCCCCCTCAGCTCAGCCGGCGTCGCACTCGTGCGCCGAACAACGTGACTGCTTCCGGCGAGATATTCAGACCCGCACGTGTCACTCGGAGACCGAACTCGGTCGACCGCTCTGTATCGGCACGTATCGCTCGGTCGCGAAGAGCCGAGGGCCGATCGGTGATCCTGTCGGTCTCGGAGCTGCTCTCGTCCGTTGCATCGCACCGTCGGGCGCGTGTAGCAACGCCTCGTCCCTCGTTTCCTCGGGGGCGACGAGGGCGTGCACGACGCTTGCGTTCGCGATGCAGCGCTGCCTCGATACGACCGTTGGGTCAGCCAGTGGCAACGATGGCTGGCGGGAACTGGCGGCGTACGGACGGATGTGGCCAGTGGTGGTCGCTGTTGTACCTGCCGGCCATCACCAGAACCCAGACGCGGACCGCACGCTGCAGCGCCTCGTGGTTGGCGAGTCGCGCTGTCAACATGTCACCGAAGTCCCTGGGTCGCGGGCCGTCCTCGGCGGTGGTTGCGGCTGCCCATTCGATTGCCTCGGCGAGTGCGTCCCAGACGGTGAGGCCTGGGCGGTAGCCGCGGCGGAGGTGGTCGACGGCGGAGACGAGGTCGAGGAGCCAGGTGCCGCCCTCGTCGAGCGGCTCTGATCCGTTCGTGTCCGAGTCGAGGGTGAAGAGGTCGTTCATTGCGCTGGCTCCAGTCCTGCGGAGTCGATGTTGAGCATGAGCGCGTCGAGGCTGCGGATCGGGTCGTCGACGGAGGTGGCGCCGGCCGGGGGGAGCCGGTCGAGCAGCGCTGCGGCGTCGGCGTCGATGGCCGATCTGATGGGCGTGACGGTGCCCGGCGCTGGGGGGTGGAGCCACGACTGCACGGTCGACGAGTCGATGCCCGCGCCCGTCGCTGTCGTTGCGACGGCTTCGGTGTCACCGTCACAGCGGATGTTGATGACGTCGAGAACGATGTGGTCGTTGACCTTCGCTGCAAGTGCTGTTGCAGTGTCCACTGGCGAGAGGCCGGCCGCTTCGGAGACGGCGGCAAGCTGGTCGGGGTGTGCGCGACGGCTGGCGGCGATCGTGAGCGCTTCGTCGGGCTCGACGATCGTGATGAGCCCGGTCGTGAACGCTTCGGGGGTGGGCGCGTGAGCGACGAGGTGGTCGACGATCGAGGTCGTGGAGTGTCCTGCTGTGGCCATCGATCCTGCGGCAAGCTCCCATAGATGTGGATCGTCGGGAAGCGTGCGCAGGACGTCTCGTGGGCGGACGGCCATGATCTCGGTCGCCGTGCAGCCCGCAGCACGCATCTCCGTTGCGGTGGCGTCGAGCAGCTCGGCCGCCAGCGTGTTGGGGAGGTCCCATTGTTCGTGCAGGACGCGAATCCCGTCGGGGATCGGGACGCCGGCTGAGGGAAGGAGCGTGGCGGCCGTCGCCGCGTCGACACCATCGGCGGCGAGCACGGCGACAGTCGTGGCGGGGCTGAACCCGGCGGCGCCGAGAAGTTCGACGAGTTCGGCAGGGTCGGCGTCGACGACGCGTGCGGTGTCGGTATCGGTGAGGCGACCGCTGATGAGGTGGGCAAGGTCGGCTCGGTTGTAGAGGCCGTCGTCTGCGAACGCTGCGAGGCTCCGGTCGGAGGTGGCGGGGTCGGCGATCATCGCCATACGTGCCACGCGACGCCCGGCGAGCTCGGCTTGATCGCGGGCGTCTTGCTGGGTCGGTTGGAGCGGCAGGAGCTCGATGCCGTCGGTGGACGGTGTCTGGAGCGCTGGT
>JACJWG010000032.1 GCA_020637235.1 Acidimicrobiaceae bacterium
GGCAGCGCGCAGGTGGCCGGCGATCGCGGCGGCGATCTCGGCGGTCGCTCCGTGCTTGCTCGCTGCGCTCACCAACACCTTCATCCGGCAACTCCTCCACTCGTTCCTCGCTCCAGCCTTCCGCGGACGGCGCCGGGTCACCAGGGACCGAAGGCCCGACGTCTCCGTGGCCGCGCAGCTTGGGGAGCGACGGTGATCGGGGCATAACCTCGGTTGCATGTCCGACTTCGCGTTCACGGAACTGCTCCCCCTCGGCCACGACGACACGCCGTACCGCCTGGTCTCGACCGACGGCGTGTCGGTGGTCGACACGCCGCTCGGACCGTTCCTGCAGGTCGCCCCCGACGCGCTCACGCTGATCACGGAGGAGGCGATGCGCGACATCGCCCACTTCCTCCGCCCCGGCCACCTGCAGCAGCTGCGCCACATCCTCGACGACCCGGAGGCCAGCGACAACGACCGCTTCGTCGCACTCGACCTGTTGAAGAACGCGAACATCGCCGCCGGCGGCGTGCTGCCGATGTGCCAGGACACCGGGACCGCGATCGTGAAGGCGAAGAAGGGACAGTTCGTCTTCACCGGCGGCAACGACGAGATGGCGATCGCCCGTGGGGTGCAGAACACGTACCTCACCTCGAACCTGCGCTACAGCCAGATGGCGCCGCTCACGATGTACGACGAGAAGAACACCGGCACCAACCTGCCCGCCGAGATCAAGATCTCGGCGATCGAGGGCGAGGCCTACAAGTTCCTGTTCATGGCCAAGGGCGGCGGCAGCGCCAACAAGAGCTACCTGTTCCAGGAGACCAAGGCGCTGCTCAACGAAAAGACGTTGCTCCCGTGGCTGTTCGAGAAGATGAAGACGCTCGGCACCGCGGCCTGCCCGCCGTACCACCTGGCCGTCGTGATCGGCGGCACGTCGGCCGAGATCGCCGTCGAGACGGCGAAGCTCGCGAGTGCCCGGTACCTCGACACGCTGCCGACGGCGGGCTCGATCCTGGGCAACGGCTTCCGCGACGTCGAACTCGAGGCCAAGGTGCTCGCGCTGTCGCAGCAGACCGGCATCGGGGCCCAGTTCGGCGGCAAGTACTTCTGCCACGACGTGCGCGTCATCCGGCTGCCGCGGCACGGGGCGAGCTGTCCGGTCGCGATGGCGGTCTCGTGCTCCGCCGACCGCCAGGCCGTCGGCAAGATCACCCGTGAGGGCGTGTTCCTCGAACAGCTGGAAACCGATCCGGCGCGATTCATGCCCGACGTCGAGCACGACGACCTCGACACGACCGAGGTCGTGCGCATCGATCTCACCCGGCCGATGGACGAGATCCGGGCGACGCTGTCGAAGTACCCGGTGAAGACGCGGGTGATGCTCACGGGTCCGATGGTCGTCGCGCGCGACATCGCCCACGCCAAGATCAAGGAGCGCCTCGACGCCGGCGAGGGTCTGCCGCAGTACCTGCGCGACCACTGTGTGTACTACGCCGGGCCCGCCAAGACGCCCGAGGGCATGGCGAGCGGCTCGTTCGGTCCCACCACGGCGGGCCGGATGGACAGCTACGTCGAGGAGTTCCAGGCGGCAGGCGGCAGTTTCGTCATGCTCGCGAAGGGCAACCGGTCGCGGCAGGTCACCGATGCGTGCCAGGCACACGGCGGCTTCTACCTCGGCTCGATCGGCGGCCCCGCCGCTCGGTTGGCGCAGGACTGCATCACCAAGGTCGAGGTGCTCGAGTACCCCGAGCTCGGCATGGAGGCGGTCTGGAAGATCGAGGTGCAGGACTTCCCGGCGTTCATCGTGGTCGACGACAAGGGCAACGACTTCTTCGATCTCGTGAACCGCCCCTTCGGCGGCACACCGGTCAGCCTGGGCTGATCCCGGCGACCTCAGCCATCGAGCTCGTCGAGC
>JACJWG010000004.1 GCA_020637235.1 Acidimicrobiaceae bacterium
CCTCTCCCGCATCCGCGAGGAGTACCACCGAGGACACTCGAACATCGACAGCGTCGTCGAAGGCCTCGGCGCGACCGCCAAGGTCATCACCGCCGCCGCGCTCATCATGATCAGCGTCTTCCTCGGTTTCGTCGCCAGCGACGACCCGGTGGTCAAGATGATGGGCGTCGGCCTCGCCACCGCCGTCGCCGTCGACGCCACCATCGTCCGCATGGTCCTCGTGCCCTCCACCATGGCGCTCGTCGGCGATCCCAACTGGTGGCTGCCGCGATGGCTCGACCGCATCCTGCCCCGACTCGACCTCGAAGCCGAACCCGACGCGTCTGCGTCGTCCGACGAAGGAGTTCCCCGATGAACCAACCATGTCTGCCCGACGGGCTCGAGCACGTCCGCACCACCGACACCTTCGACAACGACACGGTTCCCGCCGGGCTGCTGCGAGCCCACCGCGTGGCCGACGGCGTCTGGGGTCGCCTCGTGGTCCACTCCGGCACGGTCACCTTCGTCTTCGACGACGAGCCCGAGCATCCGATCACGGTCTCCGCAGGGGACGCCGTCGCCATCCCACCGGCACGACAGCACCACCTCGAACTCCACGAAGCCGCGACCTTCGCGGTCGAGTTCCACCGCCTCCCGAACATGCCCACACCGGAGGCCGGTACCGAGAGCACAGCGCTTCGGGGTCCTGGATGACCTCGACGTCCGATCCGCGTCGATCACGATGCGGCCGACAGGGCGACGCGGCTGTCAACAGCGTGTCAGCACGACTCGCGCCCACCAACGCAGACGAACGTTGTGGCGCCACTCGGCAGCTGTCCCGTACAACAGTCGTACAACACGACGAGCACCAACGGGCTCCTACTGGCGCCGACGACAGCGCTACTCGGCGGTCCCGATTCGCTCGTTCAACAGGGAGAACACCGATGAGCGCCCACGAGGTCCCATGGGCGTCGGTGCACTCATAACCCGAAGGTCGCAGGTTCAAATCCTGCCCCCGCCACGAGAGAAGGCCCTGGCAGATCGCAGGATCCGCCAGGGCCTTCGTCGTTGACCAGAGCCGACTTCTAACGAATCTTCTAACGGGCGGCTGAGCTGGCCGGGCCGAAGTCAGCGCGAGCGCCCCGAGGACATCCCTGAGCACGCCTCCGACCGTGTGAGACCCCCTGGATACAGTTGCGAGCATGACCACCGAGCCGATGACCCTCGACGAGCTGCGCCAAGAGGTGGCGGACGTTCTCGTCCCGTATGCACTTTCAGTGGATCAGTTCGTGGCTCTTGATGTCGATGACCTTCCGAGCGACGCATTGCGCGACTTGTGGCTGATGGTTAGAGGCGCGCTGACGCCAGCTGAGTAGCCGGTACGACTGTGGCCGAGTTGATCCCAGCGGCTGAGGCCTTCGCAGCGATCCTTGCCGAGGTCGTGAATGGGACGGTGTCCGCAGACGTCGAATTCGTCGTGACACCCTTTCAGGGACCGCCTGAGCTCGCGTGGGTCTTCCCGGCGGGATCGACACCGGCTAAGCCGGCGCTGATTCCAATCGTCGCCGGCTTTGAGCCTGGTGCCGGACCACGCCTCTGGCTCCGAACCCTCTATCAGGTCCGGCTCGACGATTCCGGAGAGCACCTTGCGGTGGTCCGGTCAGTCTTTGCGCTCGTGATCGATGCTGCCTCGAACAGGCCCGCAGTACGAGTCGAGTACGACAGAGATCAGGGCAACGAGCCGGATGACGACACTCCGGCTCGGCACCGACGTAGTGCCGCTCATGTTCAGATCCACGGAGCCTCGGAAGAGCTTGCTTATGCGCAGGGCCTCGCAGGCATCAGATCGATGCGATCGCTGGACAAATTCCACATCCCGGTAGGCGGCCGACGCTTTCGACCATCGCTGGAGGACTTCATCGAGTTCCTCTGGACCGAGCGTCTGGTGCCTGGCCTCCACGATGGCTGGCAAGACGTGCTGACGCGCCATCGATCCGATTGGCTCGCTCTGCAGCTCCGGGCTGCGGTCCGGGGCGATCCATCGACCGCAGCAGCTCAACTGATGCAGATGGGGTACTCCGTTGTGCCCCCTGCGGGGGCCTGATCACGAACTCTCCACCCGTACGGACTTGACATTCAGCGACCGAAGACGGCCTCACCGAACGCGGCAGCAGCATCGGCTTGCATGCCGGGGAGCACGTGTTGGTAGACGGTCATGGTGAAGGCGGGGCTGCTGTGGCCGAGGCGTTCGCTGACGACCTTCACGGGGACGCCGGCCTTCAGAAGAACGCTGGCGTGGGTGTGGCGGAGGTCGTGGAGGCGGATACGTCGCACGTCGCTCTTGTCCATGAGCCGGCTCCACGACTGTGAGAACAGATCGGGGTGGATCGGTCCGCCTTCGGGGTGCGTGAACACGAACTCGTCGGCGCTGCGGCGGCCGGTGCTGAGCCGGCGCTCGAGTTGCTGGCGTCGCCAGGTCTTGAGCACGGCGACGGTGCGGGGGTCGAGGTCGATGGTGCGGCGGCTGCCGGTGGTCTTTTCGTCGGCGACGCTCGCTTCGTACTCGACGGACTGCACCTGTTGCTCGACGACGAGGCGGGCGTTGTCGAGGTCGACGTTTCGCCACGTGAGTCCGAGCACTTCGCCTCGGCGCATGCCTGTGTTGGCGGCGAGGTAGATCGGCACGTACCAGTCGCTGTCTTCGATGCTCGTGAGGAACTGGCGGAGCTCGTCGGCGGACCAGGCGTCCATCTTGCGACCGCGTGCTCGAGGCGCGTCCGCGAGGTCGGCGACGTTGCGGGTGACGCTGCCCTTGCGCATCGCGTCAGCGAGTGCCTTGCGGATGATGCCGTGGATGTTGCGCACCGACTTCGGTGACAACGCACCTCGGCGGCCGTTGAGCTTGCCGCCGGTGAGCAGGTCGGCGTAGAGCGTGTCGATGTCCTCCGGCTGGAGCTTCTGCAGGGGATGTGGCCGATGCGCGGGATCACGTGCAGCTCGAGGTTGTTCCGATACGAGCTGAACGTCGAGGGCCGAAGCTGTGCCTTCTTCGTCGGCAGCCAGCGCTCGATCAGGTAGTCGCCGAAGGTGATCCGCTCGGGCGCTCGGTAGTCGCCGTCGTGGATGCGCTTGAGGTGTTCGGCGAGCACCTTCTCGGCGCCCTTGCGGGTGTCGCCGGCGGCGTACCAGCGATGGCGTTCCTTGCCGGTCGTCGGGTCGAAGCCTTCGTAGACGACGGCGTAGTAGCGGTTGCCCTTGCGGGCGATGTGTCCCCTCACGCGTGCCACCTCGTGTCGGTTGGTGACGGTTGGTGCGCCCGGAGGGTTCGGAGTGTTCGGCGGCTCTCGGCCACCGGAGTGCGACCCGTGCGGGCCGACACTCGGGCGCTCGCGGGCGACGAGGCGCGCGCCACGTGCGCAGTATGCCGAGCCGGTCGAGCGGTGTCCACGGTGACAAGAAATTCGTCGTCGGAAGCGACCTTTCGTCAACAAACACGCCTCTCGCTGTCCAGTTGTTATAAGTACGGGGCGTGTCGTCCCGTGCCGGGTTGAACAGGAGACACGATGAGGACGAACGACTGGAGCGAGGTGCCGGACTTCCTCACCGTGGAGGAGGCGGCGTGCGTGATGCGGATCGGGCGAACCGCTGCCTACCAACTCGCTCGCCACTACTTGGCGACGGGCGGCAAGGAGGGCCTGCCGTGTGTGCGCGTGGGCAAGCAGCTGCGCGTGCCTCGCCGCAAGCTCGAGGAGCACATCGGCGGCCCGCTCACCTGGCCGCTCGACGCCCGAGCAGCGAACGCCGCCGAGGACTCACCAGCGTCGAACGAGCCGACGACATGCGAGCGATGCGCAAAGCGCCGCAGGGGCGGCCCGAACGGTGGCGGGAACGAGCAGCCACCGCTGTTCGAGTGATGCGCAACTTCACACCTCAGCTTCCCGGGGTCGTTCTGCTGCAAGGGTTCATCGCCTTCACAGAAGATCACCGGGTCGGCGCACCAAGCGTCGCGTTTCGTGACGGGCGCGAGTTGTGACGATCCCGGGCAAGGGCGGCCGTCCGCGCAAGTGGCGATCCGACGCGGACCGCTCACGCGCCTACCGAGCGCGCCGGCGAGGCGATCAGGAGCCGTCGGCGATCGAGCAGGCACTCGACGACGGCGACGAACTGGCCCGAGCCCGGCGGGAGATCGAGCGCCTCTCGCTTGCGCTGCGCGAGGGCCGCATCGAACGGCGCGCACTGAGGGCGATCATGGAGCGTCGAGAGCGAGACATCGTGCTGCTCGAGGAACAACTCCAAACCGTGAAGCGCGCCCTCGAGCGCGTACGACTCGAACGCATGGAGCTTCAGCGGCGGTGCAACGAGTTTCGGGCTCGACTGCACGACGCGTCCCAGGGCGCCCGGCCCGCGCCCACCTCGGCATTGCGTACGCTGCCCCGACCTGTGCGGCGGCAGCTCGAGCGGGAGCAACGACGCCTCGACCAATGGTAGGCACCGGTCCGCTGTCGACCAGGCGGTGTACCTTCCGAGCGTGCCGACCCGTCCGCAGCGCCGCCCAAGTGTGTGCCGTTGCGTGCGCCCGAGAGCCCTGCCGAGCAAGACCTTCGCGTCAGGTCCGGAACGGTTGGTGAGATAGCGCATGGGTGCTCAGGCGAATCGAGCTTTGCTGGACCATCTCATCATTGAGTTCGGCGATCACGGTCGTCGCGCCGTCGAGTTCCTCCAGACCGCAGAGTCACTCCTAAGCCTTGATAGTTCGCACGCGATGCCTCGTTTGGCGGAGACGGCGGCCTACTGCCTCAGAGAGGCGATGAAGACCATCCCAGACTCTCAGAGGGATGGGCAGGCGGGGCGTTGGCGGTCCGCTTCACGGGCGGTCACCGACGCCCGTCGTCGGTTCGAGCTCGTCCGAGGCGTACCTGGCGAGGACGAAGCCGGTGCACTTCGTGAACTATTTGATGCGATAGACGAGCTTGAGCTGGTCCATGGACAAGAGGGGATTCATCAGCGGCGATTGATCGCCATCATGGTGAGCCGGACCGGAACGGTGCCCCTGAGCGCCGGCACCGAGCCCGTGAGGCGGTACCAGGAACTTGTTGAGGCACTCGACGTCGCCTTGCACAACGAGGCCACGGTCGAGGCAGTCCGCGCCTTGTGGGATCGATGCATCCAGGCTCTTCGGCAGCTCTTCCTGCCACCGGACGTCCGGCATAGCGAGCTTTCTTCGCTCGCCGCCAGATCGACGCCAGGCCCTGCGGACGTGGAGGAACTATTGGCGTTGCTCGCTGGCCCGAATCATCTGCAGTACTTCCTGTCTCGGGTTGCTGATCCGCTTTGGCTCGAGGCACTGATCGACTCGGGGGTTCTTGATCCGCCAGCCGAGAATGGCCCATGGCCGGTCTTTGCAGCGATTGAGCGGCTTGCTCCCGGTCACGGCGCGGAGGTCGCTGACTGGCTTCACCGGATGTACGAGCGTCGAGTCATGAACTCATCGGGAGTCTGGTTCGTTGCGCGAGCTGCGGCCGACGCCGGTCCGAACGGGCTCGGCCTCATCCATCGGGCCATCTCGGACCATGGAGCAACGCCGGCGCTCGCACCTCTTGGTCTGCTCGCCGTTGAGCGATCCGAGCCAGAAAGCGATCTCGTTGAGAAGCTCGCTGACCTACTTCTGAATCGCGAGGCTTGGCACAACCTCGGTTACGCAGATCCGGTTCTCGAGCAGTTGGTGAAAGGACTCAACGACGCCAATGCGGCCCGCCGCGTGCAGTTGCTGTGTTGGAAACTAGGCGCCGTTGGAGAGGATGAGGGCAGCAGGCGTCAACTCGCCTACGAGCGAGCTGGGTCGATCGACGACTGGCGAGATGACTCTGAGGATCGCTTCTCGTCGCTGCTCACTGCACTTGTCCACGCCTTGAAGCGAACGTTTGACTCAATTCCACTGTCGCAGATGCTGCGCATGGTCGAGGACTTCCCAGATGCGGTCCGCTGCCGGGTCCGATCTTGGCTGTTGGCGAACGCCCCGACCGTCGACCCGACCGACATCATCGACGAGCTCACTCTGGCAATCGCTACACGCGATCCGACGGGGGATGATCTCCCATTGATCGATCGAATCGTCGGTAGCAACGATCTCTCGGGCTACATGGAGAGGTGGGTTGAAGCACTAGGCGTCCCGCCGGGTGCCAGCGATGTGGCACAGGCGCTGGCGACGCACACGGTGCCGTCGTCCGTCCGGCGTGCGTTCTATTGGTCGAATCTCCTTCCTGAGCCGGTGATCTCGGCCTGGCAACCGGTTGCCTCGGTGCTGGGCGCCGTCTACGGACGGCCAGGACGACAGGCGTTGCAGAGACGACCGAGAGTGGAGGCAGCCTGGGGTCGCAGCCCGATGACGGTCGATGAGCTGCGCGCGATCAAGCCTTTCGAAGCGGCCGCAAGGATTTCGGCCTGGCGTCCGAACGCCTCCGACTTTCTGGTCAGCGCGCGCGAGCTCGCTCGGACGCTTGAGGAAGTGGTGAGGTCCGAGCCTGAGAACTGGACTGCGGAGCCACTTCTCGTCGCGACACAACTTCGGCAGCCGACCTACATCAGTCACTACCTACGAGCTCTCGCCGAATCAGTGAAGAACCAGGCGACGCCTCCCGTGGCGGAGTTGATCGATGTAGTCGGCCTCGTCCGCGCACACCCGTGGGAGGCCGATGTACTTGGCAAGGACGACTTCGACTACGACGCAGGTTGGGACCAGGCCGAGCAGGAGGGCACCGAGGTGCTGAAGGCGCTTGCAGACCGAGATCTCGGGTTCGCCGGTCGTGATGACGAGGTATGGGCGATCTTGGTGGAGGAGGTTCGAAACCGTTCGCAGGGGCCGGGCATCTACGGCGGAGGCCGGGATCCACTCGATCACGCCATCAACAGACGATGCACGCGTGCCCTCGATGCAGTGCTCTCCTTCATGGCGCATGAGTTCCGTCGGGCTGGCAGCGTGCGGCGCGAGGCGTTCGCGTTGATGGAGGAGGTCCTGCGACTGGAGGATCTCGACGGCGCTGAGCACCGAGCGATACTCGCAAGCCGCTTGGGATTCCTGCAGCATGTGGCGCCAGAGTGGTTCGAGGAATCGGCCGGTCTGCTTCTCGGCGCCGAAGCTCCAGACGGCCTCGCGCAAATCACCGCCGACCTTGCGATCAAGTGGGGCCGCCCCAATCGCTGGCTCCACGAGCATCATCGCGACCTTCTGCTCGATGCTGTCCGGCGTTCCGTTGAGCATGCCATGGACCAGGTGATGATCGCCATGCTGTGGCAAGTGCCGGGCTATTCCGTCGCGGACAACATCGAGTTCCTCCGGGAGTCGCCGGAACTGCTCTCGAGGTCGGGGGAGATGCTGGGTCGCCTGCTTCGCCATGAGAACGCAATGGCTTCCCACCTTGACCTGGCCGCGCAGTTCTGGAGATCCGCTATCGACGTTGGCGACAGCGCGTCCTTGGCTGGATTCGGCTGGATGGCGGAAGTGGCACAGCTTGACGACCAGAGCTGGAGCGAGCTTGTTCGCCTGACCCTTCTGCGAACAGCGGGACGCATCGACTGGGCACACAGGGTCGCGGAGCGTGCCTCGAGCATGGCTCCGTCGTCGACGACTCTTGAGATCCTGAACAGTCTCGTCCGAGGGATCGCAGACGAGTGGGACCGCCGCGGTATCGCCGAAAAGGCGTCGAGGTTGCTCAACGCATCAACCGATTTGACCGGGGACACCGCATACGAGCGCCTTCGTACAACCCTTCTCGAGCGTGGCGCCATCTGAGCGGAGCTGGCATCGTCCGCTGAGCCCTTGTGCAGACGGCGGGACCCTTCTAACGGATCTTCTAACGGACGGGCCGTCACCAGCGGATTTCGGACGTCACCAGTTGAAAGATGGCCAAGGTGTCGTCGCTGCTCAGCGGCACTTTCCGGCACAACCCGTCACTGACCGACAGCACCGGTCTGCGGCTCATAACCCGAAGGTCGCAGGTTCAAATCCTGCCCCCGCCACGAGAGAAGGCCCGGTCCACCAGGACCGGGCCTTCGTCGTTCCAGGGCCGGCACGGCTGTCTGTGCCGGGTCGAACGCCGAGCCATCCGTCTCGGCGTGATCGTCTCCCCGGGTGGATATCGTCCGGCTGGTCACGCAGTCGCTCACAGCGTGGCCATCGCTGTGGATCCGTCCCTCGCGGGGCGTCGATCCGTGCCCCGTCGAAGCGTTCGCTTCCCCACGCCTTCTTCGGAAGGCCCGTTCCCATCCTGCGACCGATGGAGGCGCCGCCATGGCCGAACGACGACAACTGTTCACGGGAAGAACGTTCCTCACGACGATCGATCACCCGCCGGGACCCGATTGGGAGCTGCTCGAGGGGTTCGCCCGCCTCGTCTGGCAACGGCCGGAGTTGCCGCAGCTCCACCCCGTCGAGTTCATGCACATGACCAACGTGCGACGGGGACGAACCGGCCCCAGCATTCGTCTGTACAAGCACATCGATACCCGTCGATACCTGAACCTGGACGATGGCGGCCACGCGTACGCCTACGTCTTTCGGGAGGAGGACGACCACGTCGATCGCAGCGGTGGGCGGTATCGGCGCTACGCGAATCCCGTCGATGCGATCGGAGCTCTGGGCCTGTGGAAGTTCGACTCGGAGCGCCTGTTTCGCTCATACCCGCCCGAGGTGTGGCACCGGTTCGACTCGATGCTCCCGGGCCGGGCACGGTGAACGTCAGCCGGCGGCCAGAAGGGCGAACGGCGCCGGATCGATGTACTCGTCGATTCGGCTGATGAGGCGGTCGCGTGTTTCGACCACCAGGCAGGCAGGACAGCTGATGGTGGTGCCGGCGGGTGTGTCTCCATCACGACCGTGTGCTGCTCGACGAGACGACCGTGGTCGAAGAATCGGCGGACGTCCTGGTAGGAGCGCCTCGTGGTGCGCTGGGCGAGCACGCTCGTGCCCTCCGCCCAGTCGATGGCATAGAGGAACGGGATCGGTGTCGTCCCGACGGTCTGGAGGAGTGGGATCGGGTAGCGGACGAACGTGTCCTCCACGACATCGAGCGCACGTTCGTAGTCGCGAGGCGCGCGACGGGCGACCTCGTCGATCGAGCGGCAGCGCATCGCGTGTCCGGTCACCCGCAGTCGTTCGACAGCGGCGAGCACGGTGGACGACTTCATCGAGATCTGTCGCGGCATGAAGGTGACGCCGTTGCGATCGACGTAGCTGCGCGTCTGTGGGTAGTACAGCTCGAGCACTCGCTCGGCGATCGCTCGGGTCGGGAGCTCCGTCTCGTTCGGCATCGTGGCGGACGTGTCGATGATCCCGAGCAGCAGCGCGAGCTTGTAGGTGGCGGTGCGCCTGCCTTCGTCGATCACACGGAGCAGCCGCTCGATCAACAGGTCATCTGTCGCCATGTCCGGAGTCTTGTGCCCGACGTCAGCCGGCGGTGCGCAGGACGGCGTACTGGTACTCCCAGCCGCTCGGCTGGGTGGGCGGGAACGTCTCGAAGTGTTCGAGGTGCCCGTGGCATTCGAGCATCGAGCGCCAGCGGTCGTGAGAGGCGAGCGAGAAGAACCGGTACGGACGCAACTCGCCGAACTCGGGGACACCTTCGAAGTCACGACCGCCCCACGTCCCGATCGCGAGCAGGGCTCCTGGCGTGACGACACGAACCAGCTCACGCATCGCCTCGTCGAAGCGGTCATGCGGAACGTGGACGAACGTGCTCATCGTCCACAACGCATCGAAGGTGGCGTTCGCGAACGGCAACGCGTAGAGCGAACCTGCCGATCCGACGCCACCCCGTGTCCGCATCAGCGCCACGTTCGCCGGCGCGAGGTCGACGCCGATGGTGTCGAAACCGTCGTCCTGGAAGGCCAGCGTGTCTCTGCCCGGCCCAGAGCCGACGTCGATCAGACGTCGGCGGTCCTCACGACGCATGAGGTCAATGAAGCGAGTCCGGATGTCGACTCGCATCGAATCGACCTCGCCCCGGACGCCTGCACGAGCTTCGGCGTCGTAGTAGGCGGTGAGGTCGGCATCGAGCCCCATCACCGCAACCTACCCCTGGGTCGCTGCCGCGTCTCTCGACGCGCCTCGCCTGCTGGCGCATTCCGCGAGACTTCGTCGATGGATCTGCATCCCTGGCCTGCCGACTTCCTGCAGAAGAAGGCGGGGCACGGGTGCCCGCAGTGCGAGACGGGGCGGGCCGACGAGACCGAGCACGGCGTGCGCTTCTTCGTCGGCGAGATCTCCGACGGCTACCTGCAGAAGCAGGGCCCGACCGCCGGCTACTGCGTTGTGATCTTCCGTGGTCGCCACGCCGGGGCACCACAAGAGCTGAGTCCTGGTGAGCATGCGGCGTTCTGGTCGGAGGTCGGTCAAGTTGCCCGCGCGATCGAAGCCGTGTACCGCCCGATCCACCTCAACTTCCAAATCCTCGGCAACCAGGATCCGCACGTCCACGTCCACCTCGTCCCTCGGCACGACCCGGACCCGGCGCCGTCGCTTCCGCTCCCGGCAAAGGCATGGGTGCAGTCGAAGCGGCTCACCGCCGACGAGATCTCCACGCAGGTCGAGGCGCTCCGTTCCGCAATCGACTCACCCGCAAGGGCCGCGCTCGATCGAATGGTGGAGATCGCCGACGAGAGCGGCCTGTACGACTCGACGGCCGAGCCGAAGCGCACCCGCTGAGATGGCCGCGCTCTCCGCGAACCGGCGCCCGAGAACGCTCAACCGGAGATCGGGCATTGTCTGGGTGTGAGGGAGTCCGATGTCGAGGTCGTGAAGCGGTCGATGGTCGACCCGCCGGCGTTCGCCTTGATCTTCGACCGACATGCGGCGATCGTGCGGCGCTTCGTCGCCCGACGCGTGACCGCCGAGGACATCGACGACATCGTGGCTGAGACGTTCCGCATCGCGTTCGAGCGTCGAGCCGCGTTCGGTGAGCACTACCCGACGGCGGATCATTGGTTGCTGGGCGTGGCGGGCAACGTGATCCGTCGGCGCCAACGGTCGTGGACTCGGCACGCGGCGGCGATGCGGCGGCTCTCCGGGCGAGCCACGGCTGACCTCGACCCGTTGCTGTCCGTCCCTCAGCGGCTCGATGCCTCGGCGCAGGCAGCGCTCTTGGTCGACACGCTCGAGCAGTTGCGGCCAGACGATCGGGAGGTTCTGCTGCTCGTTGCTTGGGAGCAATTGACGCCGACGGAGATCGGGATCGTGCTCGACGTCCCTGCGGCCACGGTGCGTACTCGACTCCATCGAGCGCGGCAACAGATCCGACAGGCCCTAGGCGCTACCGGCGCCGACGAAGACGGAGAGGTGATGACCGATGGCAAGAGGTGACGTTCTGAGTGACGGGGACATGGACAAGATGTTGCGGGACCTCCTCGACGTCGACTCGTGGGATCTCGATTCGCGACGTGCCCAGCGGGGCGCTCTTCTCACCCACATCGATCGCGTAGGGGACGCGAGTGAGCGCTACGAGCCTGACCCCTTGTTGGGCCGACCCATCGTGCTCGAGCACCAGGCGCGGCCGACGCTCCGCGCTTGGACGTCACGTCGAGTTGTCGCTGGCGTCGCGGCCGCAGCATTGATCGGTGTTGGCACTCTTGCAACGCTGCGCTTCTCGGGCCACCGATCCTCCGAGCCGGGGGCTGCGAACGACGTGCCCGCACCCTCCTCAGCCACCGCACCGCCGACGACAGGCGTTGGCGCGGCGTCGAGTGAGTGGCCGGATCTCCTTCCTTCCATCACGCCGTCGAACGGCGAGGTCGTCGAGGCGAGCATTGCCCAGACCGCGGTGGAGAACCCCCGCTACACGCCTGCCGTCGTCGGACTGGTCGAGGGTTCGTCGGTCCGCGATCTCGTGACGATCGCAGCGGTGGAGACCGAGCCCTACCTCGCTGAGATCGAGCGGGCGCTCGGGGTCACCGACGCGACGAAGGTGAACGGCCTAGATGTCGACTTCTACGAACTGCGGGAGAAGAACGCCTTCGGACCGTCGATGGCGATCTTCGACTACGACAACACCCATTCGGTCGTGGTGTACGGCTCAGATCCACTGGGCTTTCTGTCCTTGGCAGGGACCTCGTTCGCCTCGATCAGCGACGCAGGTTCGTCCCCGACGAGCCCGCTGGCGCTCGAAGTCGGTCGACTCCCCGAGGGCTACGAGACGTTGGCTCTTCCGCAGCCGATGGTGCCGGGCGCAGTCATTCCGTCGATCAATGTGACTCGCGCGAACGGTGATGTGCTTGCATTCATCACCTTGTGGTCGGGGCCCGACGCTTTCGGCATCGCGCTCTCGGCCGCCACCGATCTGACCCGTACCGACGACGGTTCGTACTGGTTCAGCGACCGCCGGCTCGGCTCCCAGCTGATCAGGCAGGTCGGGGTGGGCGAGTGGCTCGTGATGTCGAACATCTTCGGTGCGAACGACGACACGCCAGCGACGCTCGAAGAGGCGCTCGCCATAGCTGACCGGATCGAATTGGTCGACCGCAACACCTGGCTTGCCCGCTATCCGGATGCCATCGATGGCGGAACGCCAGCGACCACGCTCGCTCCGGAGGACCTCGAGGCCGCGCCGGCTGCCACGGAGGAGGTGCCGGTCGTCGACAACACGCCACCCGCCCGGGTATTGGTGGCGAACGCGAGCACGATCGCCGGCGTCGCCGGCAGGTTGACCGAGCAACTTCGCGGAGACTTCCAGACGCTGCCAGCGGTCAACTCGGACGAGCCGAACCCGCGTGAGCGCAGCACCGTCTACTACGCCAATGGGTTCGACGGCGATGCCATGGCAATCGCAGAGCGAATCGGCGGCGCCGATGTGCTCCCGATGCCCGAGGAGCTACCGATCGAGGGTGGCAACGACGCTCTCATCGCACCGGACATCGTCGACGGACGCGGTGCCATCGACATCCTCGTCATGATCGCCAACGACCACGCCGAGACGATCGACGAAGCCATCACACCGTGACGATTACCTCAGGTCTGTGCCCCAGCACCATCGCTGCCGATCACTCAACCCTGATGGTCATGGTGCAGGCGGATCGAGGAACTGACGCAGGTGACTCGGCCGCGCCCCGTCAGAGCGCTTCCAGGAGGTCGTTGGTCAAGGTGATGAGCGTAAGGCTCAGTTGGCGGAGGCGAGCTTCCGCGCTGCGAGGTCGTCGGTGGGGATGGCTTGCAGCAGTCGATAGACGTCGAGCGCATCCTTGTCTCGAACCCGATCGTCGTTGGAGGTCCGCTCCCAGATCTTGTGAGCCTTCGCGACGATCAGTGCTCCCGGGCCGGCGATGTTCATCGTCACGCGCCGATCGTCTCGGGTGTCGAGAGTGAAGCGCCCCGGGATCGGTGACTGCTCTCGTGTGCCCCGGGGCGCTTCAATCATCGAGGCGGAGCACGACTGGTCACACGTCGTCAGCAACGCGGTGTGGAGCGCAGGAGCGCATCCCGCCTGGAACTTCTGCGTCTACGAACTCGACGTGATCAAGCGGATGGTCGATCCCTTGACGGCCAGCCTCGAGCTGATCCGCACCCACGACGCCGTGTGGACTGCCCGGGACGACATCCTCGTCACAAAGGGCAGCGGCCAGCTTCGGCTGCTGCAACGTCTCCGACCTGCCGGCATGCCGGTCCACCACTGGCGCCAGGTCTGCGAGAAGCAACTGGCCCGCACCTCGTGAACTGAACAGGAACACACCATGAGCACGTCCATTCACTCCGACACGAAGAACACGGTCCGCGTCGGGGCTCGACGATTCGAGCAGTCGCCGTACTTCGACTTCTATGCGAACAGCGAGACCGTGCTCGGCGTTGTGGCCGGGCGGTACTACACGGTGTTCAACGGCGAGGATCCTCTCGAGACGTACTGGACGCTGCGGCGCAAGGTGGTGCTGTACGACGTGCCGGAGAAGCCGTGGCAGATCGAAGGCCCGGATGCGATTCCATTCCTCGAGCGAGTCTTCGCTCGCCACATCGGCAACCTTCCCGAGGGCCGGGGCCTCTATGCCATCGCTTGTGCACCCAACGGTGGCACCTTCATGGACGGCATCCTGTTCAATCTCGGGGAGGGCCGCTACTGGTACGTGCAGCCTGATGGAGCACTTGAGCCGTGGCTGGTGGCGCTGAGCGACGGGTTCGATGTGCGAGTGAGCGACCCGAGATCGCGTGTGTTGCAGCTCCAGGGACCGTCGTCGATGAAGGTGATGGCCGACCTCACCGACGGAGCCATCAACGAGATGATGAAGTACTTCCACGCCGGCTTCTACGAC
Organism: Acidimicrobiaceae bacterium; assembly: GCA_020637235.1. GTDB lineage: Bacteria > Actinomycetota > Acidimicrobiia > Acidimicrobiales > Ilumatobacteraceae > VFMC01. The sequence continues at coordinate 14,263 of JACJWG010000004.1, forward strand.
ATCGGCGGGCAACGTCTCTACATCTCACGGACCGGGTGGACCGGCGAACTGGGCTACGAGATCTACTCCGAGGGCGCGACCACCGACCACGCCCGACTGTGGGCGGACTTGATGTCCGCAGGTGGCCCGCACGGGATGGTCTACGGCAGCATGGCCTCGATGGAGATCCGACGCATCGAGGCCGGCATCCTCGACAACCTCACCGACTTCGACCTCACCACCAACCCGTTCGAGGCGGGCCTCGGTGCGTTCATCGACATCGACAAGGAGGGTTACGTCGGACGGTCGGCGCTGCTGGAGGCCGATCAGCGGCCTCTCGTGCTCGGCATCACGTGTGCCGATGCGATCCCTGAGTACCTCGGCACCGTTCTCGACGACGACATCGCGGTGGGCAACGTCACCGCTTCCGCCTGGTCGCCCACTCTCGGGTTCGGGATCGCCTACGTGCGCTTCGCAACGGCGTCCGATTGGATCGATCGAACACTGACCGTCACCACGGAGGCCGGCGGACGGGCCTCCTGCAAGGTTGTCGCGCTTCCGTTCTTCGATCGAGAGAAGCGGATTCCTCGAGGCATACCCGACCTGGCTGTCTGAGCTACAACACCGCTGTGGTGAGCGACTGCGTCGTGACGCAGTGACCCTGGGGCGAGTGGCCTCACAGGACCGAATGCACCCTCGCCGAAGGCTGCCGCCGCCTACCGTGCCGAGCACGAGCGTTTACGATCTCCGCAGCTTCTCCTTCGACGCCTGCGGTTTCGAACCGACCATCGCCGGCCTGGAGACTGGGTCGAATGGTTGGACATCGCTGGAAGTGATCAGGCGGCGCTCAGTTGGGGAGGTACTCGTCGGTCCAGCGTTCCGAGACGACGCGATCCGTGATCATCGTCGCGATCTCCTGCTCGGTGTAGCCGAGCTCGCTGAGGATTCGGCGGGTGCTCGCGCCGAACTGCTCGAACGGTTTCGGCGTCACGATCGGCGCGTTGGTGGGACGGATCGCGGTTGGCTGCACGTGGTGTACGTCGCGGCCTCCGGGGTGGTCGGGCCACGCGTCGAACTGCACCGTCGCACCGGGGCGCGCATCGGAGATCGCGCGTCGGCGGACGTCGGCCAGCGACGAGCACGAGCGCGGGCCGTCGCTCGATCGTGGGCGCGGCGAGGAAGAACCAGCCGTCGGTCGCCGGGTAGCAGCGGTGCAGAGCGCCTTCACCCTTCGCTTCGCGGCCACGCGGCTCGTCGAACGGCGCCCGGTCGGCGTGGTCGTACATGTATCGGCACTGCAACCACTGGCCAGCGGCAGCGAGCGATGTCCTCGCCGTTCCGCCACGTCCGGTCTGCTCGCGGCGATGCAACGCCAGCGAGATCGCGTACGCCGCGCACAGGCCACCGAGCACGTCGATCGTGCCGAAGTGGGCGTGCTCCTCGACGGTGTCGAGGGAGCCGCCGAACCGCTCCATCACACCGGTCGCGGCCTGCACGAGGTCGTCGTACCCTGAGTGATCGCTGCGCGGACCGCGCTGAGGTCCGCCCCACGCATCGAGCTGGCACAGGGTGACTCGCCTCGAACCAGGCGTCATGTAGTTGGCGGATCTCCTCCTGGGCGGAGGGAGAGTCTGTTGACAGGTCTGTGGTCATCGTCTGGTCTCCTTCGAGGGGTGGGTCGCAGGTACCGACGATCGAGCAACCCGAACTCATCGCTGCCCTTCCCCTCTCCCCCGGTCGTCGAGCCACGCTCGGCGGGATGCCGAAGCGCGTCAGATGGCGACGAGGCGGACTGACGCATCGAGCCTCCGGAGAAGGTGCCGAAGGTCGGCTGGACCGGAGGTGATGAGCGCGGTGGGGTCGGTCACGATCGCGCAGCGGCGACCAGGGCGACGGAGGCGTCGACGATGTCCGGGAGTTCGCCGATTCATGACACATGGTGTCATGAAGAGGGGTCGATGATGTCCTGGGCGCCAGATGGGGCGCCGCTCGCCGAAGAGGGGAGGATGCATGGCTGATCACGCGGACGAGCAGGAGGCCACGCCCGGCACCGTCGAGGCAAGGGCCCGGTCAGCCGACGATCCCGTTGGCGGGTGGTACGCGCTGCGGAAGGGCTACCGGGGTCGGTTCGGGAACCACGTGCCCCCGGTGCTCGAACACCTCGGCCCGGCCGAGGTCGAGCGCGAATCCCGCAACAACCGCAGGCGAGCCCGCTGATGGGCGCCCGCTCCTACACGGTCACCCGCTCGATCGGCGCGCCAGCCCCCACTGTGTGGGGGTTGCTGACCGATGCGTCGAGCTACTCGCGCTGGAACCGCGCCGTGATCAGCATCGAGGGACCCATCTCGATGGGCAACCGGATCAAGCTGGTGTCGGTCGCCGATCCCAAACGGACGTTCAAGCTGAAGGTCACCGCCATGCAGGCTCCGACGCACATGGTGTGGGCCGACGGCATGCCCCTCGGGCTGTTCAGCGGGCAACGCACCTACACGATCACCGAACGGGGTGCCACCCACTGTGAGTTCACGATGACCGAGGAGTTCAGCGGCCCACTCGCCGCGCTGATCACGAAAGCCATCCCAGATCTCACACCATCGTTCGAGACCTTCGCCGACGGCCTCAAGGCCGAAGCCGAGGCGATCACCCGATGAATGCACTCGTCGTCGCGCTCGACGGGTTCGTCAGCTTCAGCACCACCGTGGCCTGAGGCTGCCGCGACGGTGGCGAACCGGTCGCGACACCGGCCCAGCCCTTGCAGAAGGGTGCGATGTCGTTCACGGTGCCTCCAGGTTCGGACGTCATCGCGGCGAGGCCTTCATCTTGTCGGCGATGCGCTCGGCGATCATCACGCAGCCGAGATAGGTGTTTCCCGAGGGGATGGTCGGCATCACGGAGCCGTCGGCGACGCGGAGTCCGTCGATGCCGTGGACGCGGCAGTCGGCGTCGAGCACGGGGCCCATCGGGCATGTGCCGACCATGTGGGCATAGGAGAGCAGGTGGCGCTCGAGTGACTGCTGAACGGCGTCGGTGGCGGCGAGGTCGATGTCGTCCTGCTGTTCGGCGCCGAGCTTGTTGAAGGCGTCTGTCTGCTGCCAGGCGACGAGCTTGTCGAAGGCGTGGCGGTAACGATCGTGGGCGTCGCTGGGGAGCGACGGGAGCGTGACGACGGGGTCGTCGTCGGGTGTCGAGCCGAATCGCACGGTGCCGTCGCCGCCGGAGCGGAGGAGGAACACGGCGAGCAGGAATCGGGCTCGGCCGGCGTCGGGCGTGGCGGTGATCGGGAAGGCGTGATAGTCGATGTCGATGCCGTTCGACGCGCCGACGAGGAGTGCCTGGGCGGGGCCACCGGTGCCGGGCTCGGGTCCGTCGTAGACGTAGGGGATCGCCGGGCCGAGGTGGTCGCTCATCGTCGAGCCGACGGGGAGGTCGGCGGCGACGGTGATGCCGTGCGCGTTGAGGTGGTCGGCGGGGCCGATACCGGAGCGCATCAACAGGTGGGGGGTCCAGAGCGTCCCGCAGCAGACGACGACCTCGTCGGCGTCGATGTGCTCACCGGACCTGAGCACGACGCCCGTGGCGCGTCGGCCGTCGAGGGTGATCGCGGCGACGTCCGAGCCCGTCCGGATGGTGAGGTTCTCACGCGCCCGCACGGTCGGCGTGAGGTAGGCCATGCTCGTCGACACCCGGCGAGCGTGACCGTCGATCGTCGCGGGAAAGACGCCGATGCCGGGAAGCTGGCCGGCATCGTTGATGTCGGCCACGGGATGCTCGCCGAGTGCGAGCATCCCGTCGAGGTAGGCGACATGGGCGCGCGAGTGCTCGTTCCGACGCCAGCGGCGGACCGGGAGTGGCCCGGAATCGCCGTGGAGCGAGGACGACCCGAAGTCGAGGTCGCGCTCTGCAGCGATGAAGGTGTCGGCGACGTCGTCCCATCCCCAACCGTCGAGGCCCATCGCCGCCCAACCGTCGTAGTCGACGGGCAGGCCCCGGAGCGTCGCCATGCCGTTCGCCGCCGACGTACCGCCGAGCACTCGGCCCTGGAACACGGCCACGTCGGCCGGCACGCCCTGCATGACCGTGAATGCCGCTGGCGCGTGCCCCGTCCAGGCCTCGGGCGTGCGGCGCGGGTCGAGCAACACCTCGCCGTAGCTCGAGTCGTCGGCACCCACCTCGAGCAGCGTGACGGCGAATCGGCTGCTCTCGCTCAAGCGAGCGGCCAGCACACACCCCGCCGTGCCACCGCCGACGACCACCACATGGTGCGGTCGCTTCCTCATCGTCGCTCCTCTCCGGCCTTCGCCGACCTCGCTGCAGCCGTTCACTTGACAAGCTAGGTAGGTTAACCTAGTGTTAGGTGGAGCAACCTAATCGAGATCGATGATGAACGCAACCCCTACCCGACGACGGATCCTGGACGCAGCGCTCGAGCTGTTCAATCGCAACGGCTACGCAGCCACCTCGCAGATCGAGATCGCCGCAGCAGTCGGGATCCGCCAGGGCAACCTCACCTACCACTTCCCGACCAAGCTCGACCTCGTCGCCGCGCTGCGCGACGAGGGGAGAGCCGTTCTGGGCCGCCGCGATGCGATGAGCGCGACCGGCGACGTGTGCACCGACTACGTGCACCACGTCACGTCCTCGATGGAACTCGTCTGGCGATACCGGTTCCTGCTCCGCGACCGCGCCCAGTTCGGCGACGTCGACGCCTTCCGTGGCGCGCCACCCGAACTCGCCGCCGACCTGACCCGGCTCACGGGTCTCATCGAGCGATTCGGTGCCGACGGGCTCCTTCGCCGCGATCTCCGCGTCGACCTCTCCGTCCTCGCCCGATCGCTGTGGGTCGTCAGCCGCTACTGGCTCGACCACCTCGACGAGTTCGAGCAGCTCGGTGAGATCGAGTGGACACACCAGGCTCGTGGCATCGAACACCACCGCGCCGTCCTCGACCCGTGCCTCACCGCCGACGGACGCCGCCGCCTCGACGCTGCCTTCGAGCAGATCGCCCAGCACCGGCTGGCGTCCTGACGCCGACCATCACCCCGCCGACCATCACCCGCCAACCATCACCCGCCAACCATCACCGACGACGAGACGAGGACCGACCATGGACATGGGACTGCTGTTCTTCCCGCACCCGACCAACACCGCCGCCATCGCGCGCCGCATCGAGGACCTCGGATACCGCAGCATCGTCTTCGCCGACACCCAGAACCTCGCACCAGAGACGTGGAGCCAACTCATCCTCGCCGCCACAGCGACCAGCCGCATCGAGCTCGGCCCCGGGGTCACCAACCCCGTCAGCCGCGACCCGGCCGTGACCGCGTCCGCCTCGTTGGGCGTCCAGGTGGCCAGCAACGGACGGCTCGTGCTGGGTATCGGCCGCGGCGACTCCTCGATGGCCAAGATCGGACGCAAGCCGGCTCCCCCAGCTGACTTCGAGCTCTACCTCCAACGCCTCCGGGCGTACCTCGACGGCGACACCGTCGACCGCGACGGCACCTCGAGCCGCATCGAGTGGCTCGACGGGATCGATGTCCCTCGCGTGCCGATCGAGGTGTCGGCGACCGGTCCCAAGGTGATCGAGATGGCAGCCCGCATCGCCGACCGCATCTGCTTCGCCGTCGGTGCCGATACCGAACGATTGGCCCACTGCGTCGCCCTCGCCCGCCGAGCCGCAGAAGCCGCCGGTCGCGAACCCGGCACACTCCGGCTGGGCGCGTACGTCAACTGCGTCGTCCACGACGATCCGGCCATCGCCCGCGAGGCCGTCCGTGGTGGTGTCGCGAGCTTCGCCCACTTCTCCGGTTTCCCGGGCATGCAGATCGACGAGCTCCCCGAGGCGGTCCGCAAGGCAGCCGAGTCGATGCGCACCGGCTACGACATGACCCACCACGGCGCCGCCGCCGGATCGCACGCCCAGGCGCTCGAGCCCGAGTTCATCCACCGGTTCGGGATCGCCGGCCCGCTCGACGAGGCCCGCACACGGTTCCACCAGATCCGCGACCTCGGGATCGACTTCGTCCGCGTGATCCCAGGTTCTCGCGACGCACCGGGCGAGGTCACGCTGCCGTCGATCGCGCAGCTCAGCACCCTCGTCGACGAGCTCGCCGGCGGCCCGCTCGGCACGACGGGAGCGCCGTCGTGAGCAACTCGCTGATCCTCGACTCGCTCCGTCGCCGCATGCGAGCGATGCACTCGCTCTACGAGGACGCCACGGCCACCATGACCGTCGAGCAGGTCAACCACGTCGAACGCGACGCTGTCCTACCCATCGCGTTCTCGCTGTTCCACTTCGTCAACATGGAGGACACCACCTACCCGTTCGTCGCCGGGGGTGCCGGCCCCGTATGGAACGACGACTGGGCCGCGCGACTCCGACTCGCCATCGCCGACCACGGCAAGGAACGCACACCCGAGGAGATGGTCGAACAACGCATCGGCGACTACGACGCGTTCATCGACTACATGAACGCCGTCTGGGCACAGTCCGAGACCTACCTCGCACGACTCGACCCCGACACGCTCACCGAGCTCATCGTCCCCCGCCCGTTCCCCGGCGTCGTCGCGAACACCTACTCCGCGCGCGTCGCCGGCCCCGCAGGCATCACGCGGCTCGATGCCATCGAGTGCTGGTGGTACCAGCACGGCCTCCGCCACATGGGCGAGATCGAACACGCCCGCGCCCTCGTCGGCCTCAACGGCATGACCAGCTGACCGACGCCAGCAACACCTCGCCGGGGCCGGACTCGAGCCATGCACCGCCGGCATCACCGGCACCGAAGCCGCAGCTCGACGGCACCTCCCGGCCGCTCTCGAAGCGCTGCGCCCGCCGCCAGGTCGTCGCCGTGTCGACGACACCGACCGTCGGGTGTCGATCCGCCTCGGACACGACGACCTGACCGACAGCTGTGAGCACCGTGTCAGCGCGACTCCCACCCACGTGCGCAGGACGAACACTCCGTGCCGTCGAGGGGCTGGTTCGTACAACGGTCGTACAACACGGCGAGCACCGACGGGCTCCTACTGGTGCCGACGAAGGGGCGGCGCAGCGGTCCCGATTCGCTCGTTGAGCAGGAGAGAGACCGACGAGTGCGGACGAGCTCCCACGGCCGTCGGTGCACTCATCACCCGAAGGTCGCAGTTTCAGATCCTCCCCCCGCCACCAGCTGGAAGGCCCGGAAACACTAAGCCTTCGGGCCCTCGGTGTTGTCTGGCCGATGCGGGCCGAGGTGCCTTCTACCGGGACCTCTGCCGGGTAGGGAGTGTCAGAGAAACGGTGCAACTGGTTGCGGGTGCACTACTCCGGCCCGAGTCGGGTGCTCGAAACCGCAGCGGGAGTTGCCGAAGGGCGTCAGATCGCGACGAGGCGGACTGACGCGTTGAGCGCCTGGAGGAGGTGTCGGAGGTCGCTTGGGTCGGACGTGACCAGAGCGGCGGGGCCTGTTTGTGATCGAGCGGCGGCGACCAGGGCGACGGATGCGTCGACGATGTCGGCCGTGCCGGCGCGTCCGCACAGCAGCCCGGTCGCGCGTGCCAGCGATCCTTCGAGCGGTACCTCGTCGCAGTGGGTCAGTGCTCGGGAGAGGAGGGCTTGGCGGCTTCCGTCGCGCCATGCCTGTGCGATGACGCCAGCGGGTACGGACACCTGCGCCGAGTCGTCGGCGGCGTTGCGGAGCATCGCCCAGACCGTGCGGTCGTTGCGGTCCAGTGCGATCAGCGCCCCGGTATCGAGGACGAGTGCGGTCATCCGTCGACGAGGGCGCGCGCAGCGGCGAGTTCTTCGTCGCTGAACGCGCCGTGCTCGCGTTCCCAGGTGGCGACGACGTCGCGGAGGCCGCGGGTTGCGAGTTGGCGGCGGGCGGCGTCGGCGAGCCAGGCGGACACGTTCTGATCGTCTGCCTCGGCCGCTTCGCGGACAGCGAGGGCGAGCCCTGATTCGATCGAGACGGTGAGGCGTTCGACGGTCATGACGCGATCATACTTCGTCATACCGGAGTGCGCCACGTCACTGCCTGAGTCTCAGCGTTGCAGCCGACGCGCGGTTCGGGCGCGCGCCTCGAAGGTCGACGGCGTGGCGACCACGGGCGCGCCAAGGTGCTGGATTCCAGCGGCAACGAGGTGACCCTCTTCCGGTCGAAGCTCGCGAACGGCAGGTGGGGCTTCGTCATGGTGCCCACCGACTCGGGCGCGAACTCGTGCGTGTCGGGCGCCGCCGTCACCTGCACCGCGACGGAGAGCGTGAAGGTGCTCAACGGCGACGGCACCGTCATCGACCTCAGCACGGTCGACCCGCAGGTGCCCACGATCGACATCCACGCCGGCCGCTCGCCGGCCCGGGTGGTGCCACGTGCCTGGTCGACTGGCAGAATGCGCCGCCCGCCAGGCTCCGGTGAGGACCCGCAGGACGAGCCGGCACGAGCCCGAAGGAGCACGATCATGGAGTACCAGCAGCTGGCGTTCGATCGACGCAGCACTCGTGGGTACCTCGACAGGCCGGTGCCGCGACCACTGATCGACGAGATCATCGAGGTCGCCGCTCAGGCGCCGTCGTCGATGAACACCCAGCCGTGGCACGTCCACGTCGTGATCGGTGAGGTGCTCGATCGGATCCGGACCGGCAACACCGAACAGATGATGGCCACCGGCAGACCCAACCGCGAGATCCGAGGGCACGCGAACTACGAGGGCGTGCACCGTGAGCGCCAGAAGCACGTCGCCGCCCAACTGTTCGAGGCCGCCGGGATCCCCTGGGACGACAAGGCGAAGCGCATGGACTGGACGATGCGCGGCTTCCGACAGTTCGACGCGCCGGTCTCGGTGATCGGGTGCATCGATCGCAACCTCGAAGACAGCACCGAGGCGTACTTCGACCTCGGGCAGTTCGTCTACGGCATGGTGCTGGCCGCGTGGGACCGCGGTGTCGGATGCGTCATCAACGGCCAGGGCATCCTCCAGTCACCGGTGGTGCGCGAGCACGCGCAGATCCCCGACGACCAGCTGATCGTCATCACCGTTGCGATGGGCTTCCCCGACGGCACCTTCGCCGCCAACGCCGTCGTCTCGCACCGGCGATCGGTGGTCGAGATCGCGACGTACCGGGGATTCGACGACTGACCACGCCGGTGCGTCAGGTGGCACGCGAGGTGCGGAGGGTCTCGGCGTGTGTGTCGACGACCGCTCGATGGATGGGGCAGTCCTGGAGCGTGGTGTGCGGACAGTCGATGGTGTGCTGCAGCATGGTGAGGGCGCGTTCGATCTCGTCGAGTCGTCGGCGAAGGTGCGCCTGTTTGGTTCGCGCGCGTTCGCGCCAGTCGGGACTCACGTGCCCGTCGGGTTCGATGAGTTCGGCGATCTCGGGCAAGGTGAAGCCGGAGATCTTCAGCAGGTCGATCCGCGCCACTTGTTGCACGGTGCCGGCGCGGTAGATGCGCTTGCCGCCGGCGCGTCCGATCGGTGCGATCAGGCCACGGCGTTCGTAGAAGCGCAGCGCGGACGGGGCGAGTCCGGTCTGCGCGGAGAGTTCGCTGATGTCCACCACATCGGTGTCGCGATCGGCCATTGACTTGAACCGTAGTTCAACGTGCACGCTGCACGTCATGAAGACAGCTGCGATGTTCGATGGGCCGGGCGCACGACTGATGGCACAGGTGATGGCGCGGCGGAACCGGGATGCCGAGCGCGAGGCGATCGACGTGCTCGATCCGCGTCCGAGTGATCGGGTCGTCGCGATCGGTGTGGGTGCCGGGGTCGGCGTCGAACTGTTGGCGCGCCGGGTCGCCTTCGTGTTCGCCGTGGATCCGTCTCGGGTGATGGTCGACGAGACCACCAGACGGAACCGTGTGGCGGTCGACGCCGGCCGCGTGGCGGTCGCCCGTTCCACGGCCGCCCGTCTCGCCGTCGACGACGGCGACCTCGACGGAGCGATCGCTGTCAACAGCATCCAGATGTGGGAACCGCTGGCCGGCTCGCTCGCCGAGGTCGCCCGGGTGCTCCGCCCCGGTGGGCGGCTGGTGACGCTCACCCACGACTGGGCGATCGAACGCAGCACCGGCCGCAGTGTCGACAGCTGGCTCGAGCACGTCGACGGCCTGGCGGCCACGGTGGGCCTCGGCAGCCTGCGCTCGTGGCGAGCCAGGTCGGAGGGTGGCCGGTCGGTCGCGCTGGAGCTCACCCGCGATGGTGGGCGATGAGCGCCGCCCGTGCCGTGACGGAGATCGGCGGCGGGCAGGCAGGGCTGGCCGTCGCTCGCTGCCTCGTGGCGACCGGCGTTCGCAGTCGGCCTCACGGCCGACGTCACCCACCTGCACGCAGCTGACCATCGCAACCCGGCTGGCGTGGTCGCTCGTCGATCCGTCGCCGGGGCGGGACATCGTCAGGCCCATCCGGGCCCGACAGGCGACCTCGCCGCCGAGGCCCGGGAACTGCTCGGGAACCTGGCGGAGCCGCGATTCGACCGCCTCGCACCGCGACCGTGGATGCGATCCCGCCGGTGATCGATCAGCCCGGCCGACCACCGGTGACGGAAGCGACTCCCGCACGCCTGCGGTCGGATGAGGTGTCCGTCAGCGTCGACGTGTCGCCTTCGGCGCGATGACGGAGGCGACGACGGCGGTCACGAACGCCGTGTCGAGCGAGTCGTGACTGATGAGGTGGCGGAAGTAGATCGCTCCCAGCGCGAGGTCGATCGCGGTCTCGACGTCGGTGGCGAGCAGGCGGTGTTGTTCGTCGGCACGGCGCATGACGCTGCGGATCAGCTCGCGTCGCTGGCCGACGATGGTGTCGAAGAGATCGGCGAGATGGGCTTCGCGGTTGGCCGGCGAGACGATCTCGGTGATCGCACGACCGAAGTCGGTCGTCGACAGCAGCGTCGCCAGGTTCCCGAGCAGCTCGCGCGCATCGGCGGCGACGTCCCCCGACGTCGGTGCCGTCGGATTCGCTGTCCTGAGCTCGTCGAGCAGCGCGGCGGCGACCAGTTCGGCCTTGCTGCCATGGCGCCGATACACGGTCGGCTTGCCCACGCCGGCCAGCTTCGCGACGGCCTCGACGGTGAGGTCTCCGTAGCCGACCTCGGCGAGGAGTCGCCTCGTCGCAGCGTTGACCGCTTCATCGGTCTCGGCTCGACGCGGTCGACCGCGTCGGGTCGCGTCGACGGACGCTGCCGTCACAACTCGCCGGCCTCGTACCGCTGGTAGCCGTCGTTGAGGCCGAGCAACACCTGCACGATCTCTGCGTACGGGTGCGAGAAGAACTCGAGGTCGCGGAGCTCCTCCCACATCGCGTGGTAGCGGTCCAACGAGTCGAACCGACACAGCACCCAATCGGTGTACCCCGATCCGAGCGCATCGGCGTCGAACCAACTCACCTCGACCTCGCCCTGGTAGTTCGCCGCGATCGCGAACATCCTCGACGCCTTCTCCCCGCGCGTCGCGCGATCGAGCGCGAGCCACTCCGGAAGCAAGCGGAGCACCACCACGGATCCGTACTTCATCACACCTCTCATTCATTAACGTGACGGGACGTAACGTAATGTAGATCCCGCTCGCCCAGCTGTCAACCGCGATCATCGAAGAGCAGGACGGCCGCACGCTGTTGGTCATGACCGAGCGGTTCCCGACCCCGGAGGCGCTCGAGGGGTCCGGTGGCGCCGCCGATGCGACCCCGAGACGCTCGCGCAACTCGACGAGCTGCTGCGCACGCTGGGCTGAGCCTCCCCGTCGGTCACCGTTGGTGATCGACGAGCGTTGCGCGACGGTCGACATCACCTGACGGAGCTCGACGGGGAGCAGCACCACCACCTCGGGGCCGCCCCAGCAGCGCGTCAGTCCGGGGGTCGTTCGAGCCGGTACACCCGGCTGGTCCCCTGGTCACGCAGATCGGAGACGTCGAGTTCGCCTTCCCAGACGGTCCGGTAGCCGTTCTTCTCGAGGGCTCGCCACGACGGTGGGTTGGCTGGGTCGACGTCGACGATCGAGCAGGTCGCATCCGGGTAGCGACGCCACCGGTCCTCGAGGAACTCGCCGATCATGGCGGTGCCGAGCCCCTGGCCGACCAGTGACGGCTCGGCGATGAAGTAGTCCATCGTGAACGCATCGCGGGGTGCGTCGACGACCTGCAGGGCGCTCCACCACTCGTCCTCGTCGTGGAGTTGGCAGCTCTGGACGAACGCGCACTCCTCGCCGTCGATCGACACGATGAAGCACTCGACCGCCTCGTCGCCGTCGACACCGGGCCCGAAGTCCTCGTCGATCGAGGCCGGCGACGGGTCGTGGTGCCACCACGCTCGGACGTGCGCTCGACCGAGCCAGTCGCCCAACATCGGGAAGTCGTCACGGGCGAGTGGTCGGAAGTCGAACCGGTTCGCTGCGACCGCATCACCCTCGATCCCGTCCATCGAGCCAACGTAGCGAGCTCGGCGCCCGCCCCTGGTCGTCACGGGTCGCCGCCGTGCAAGCAGACCTCGCTCCGGCCGTCGTTCGCGTTCAGCGATGTGCAAGGGGTCGATGTCATCGTCGACCTTCGAGCAAGCCGTCGAGACCACATCTCGACAACGACACATCGGAGGTCCTCGTCATGTCCCATCGTCTTCGTGCCGCCAGCTGGCGGATTCCCCTCGTCCTCGCCGGCGTCGCCATGGCGCTCGGAGGGTCGCAGCACCCCGAGGGTGATGCCGAGGAGTCGCTGCGTGACGAACTCGCCACCATGACGTCGAGTAGCACGTGGGTGCTCTCGCACACGCTGCTCGCCATCGGCGCCGCACTGCTCGCAACCGGTCTCGTGGTCGCCTCCCGAACTCGGACGTGGCCGGCCTCGACGCGCCCGGCCCTGCGCATCGCGACGACCGCCATGTCGCTGTACGTGGTCGAGACCGTGTTCCACCTGGCCTCGGTCGTCGACGCCGATGCGCTCGCCGATGGGCGGTCGGCGCCGGTGGCAACCACCCACATCGGCCTGGCGCTGCTGCTCTACCCGATCAGCGGGCTCGCCTTCGCATGGTTGAACGTTCGACTGCTGCGCGTCGCCGTGCCGCTGCCGGTCGAGTTCCTCGGCGTGGTCGGCGTCGTCGCCGGTCTGTTGCATGCCACATCGGTGCCGTCCACGATCATCTTCCCGGACACGGAGCTCTCACCGATGTTCGCCGGCGCCGGCATGCTCTTCGCTCTGTGGTCGCTCGGGATCGGCCTCGTCGGTGTCGGCGCGACACGCGACCGGACGAAGCGGGCGGCTGCGGCGTCGCCCTCGATCATCGATCCGGAGTCGGCCTCGGCGCGGCCTGGACTGCCCACGCAGGGCGACAACCCGAAGGGGACCTCGTATCGCGCGGCCGAACGTCGGCTCTGGAGCTCCTTGGGCGTCGACGCACGGGAGCGCTTCGTCGAGCTCCGGCGACTCGGCACACAGGTGCGGGTGCAGGAGATCGGCGACGGCGAGCCGGTGGTCTTCGTCCACGGTGGCCCCAGTGCAGGAACGACCTGGGCGCCGTTGGTCGCGGAGATGGCAGGGTTTCGTTCCATCGTCGTCGATCGGCCGGGCACCGGGCTCTCGCCGTCGATGTCGATCACAGCCGCAGAGCTCGGCGGGTTCGCCGACAGCTTCGTCGTCGACCTGCTCGACGCGCTCGAGTTGGAGCGGGCGCCTGTCGTCGCGTCCAGCTTCGGGGGATTCCTCGCCCTGCGGGCCGCCGCACTCGCACCGGAGCGGTTCGAACGCATGGTCCAGATGGCCTGTCCCGCCGGAGCCCCGGGCATGGCCGTGCCGGGGTTCATGCGTGCGGCCACGATCCCTCCGCTGCGGAAGCTGATGACGACGCTGCCGCCGAACGAGCGCATGGCGCTCTCGATGTTGCGCCAGATCGGTCACGGCACGTCGGTGGACGCCGGACGGTTCACCCCGGCGTTCCTCGACTGGTACCTGTCACTCCAGCGCGACACGGCGACGGCGCGTCACGACCTGCGCCTGATCGGCTCGCTCGTCACGGTGACGGGTTCCGTGAGGCCCGCACTGGCACTGCCCCGGGATCTGCTCCGGCACGTCGACGTGCCGACCTACTTCTACTGGGGCGCCGATGATCCCTTCGGGGGCCTCGCCGTCGCGGAGTCGATGGTGCAGACGATGCCGGATGCACACCTCGACATGGTCGCCGATGCCGGGCACCTCCCGTGGCTCGACGATCCGAGCGCTGCGGGCCTGGCGATCAGGGCCTTCCTGCGGTCGGGCACGACGCCCGACCCGAGTGTGCGGGCGGCGCGCGCATGAGTGCTCTCACGAACCGTCCGTCCGATCGACCACCGACCCACAGGAGCTCCGACATGTCCACCGCCCATCCACCCCAACCCTCACCAGTCGACACTCGGCCGATGCTGCTGCTGCATCGTTGTATGCGTCACGAGTTGCGGCTTTCCCCCGGTGCTGTCCGCCGGGCCGTCGGCGGCGATGCAGCGACGCTCGTCGCCGACCACCTCGACTTCCTCGTCGCCTTCGTCCGACACCACCACGAGATCGAAGACGAGTTCCTCTGGCCCGTGCTGCGCACGCGACTCGACGACTACCAGTACCGGATCGTCGATCTGATGGACAGCCAACACGAGTCGATGTCGGCACTCCTCGATTCGATCGCTTCGTCGACGACGGCGTGGCGTCAGGCGCCGGGCGCATCACGACGAGACGCGACTGCGGCGCTGCTCGACGAGCTCTACCCGCTCGTCGTCGAGCACCTCGACGCCGAGGAGCAACGCCTGCTGCCCATCGCACAGCAGTCGATGAACGCTGCGGAGTGGGACCGCATCGGTGACGAGGGCTTCCGCCGTTCGCCGAAGCGGTACCGCTCGCTCGCACTCGGGATGTTCGACCACTACGGCGACCCGGAGGTCGTGGCGACCATGACCGCGGCGATCCCGCGCCCGATCCGTCCCCTCGTCATGGCTCGCTCCCGGCGCGTCTTCCGGCGTCGGGCACAGCGGATCCACGGCACGGCGACGCCGTGATGCTCGCTCGTCAGCCGACCGCACCGAACAGCGGTGCGGTCGGCTCGACCAGCGTGTGGTCGGCGCGGCGCACCCACTCGTGCAGGCCTCGTTCGGCGTATGCCCGCCGCGCGGTGGCGACATGGGCCCGCCCGTCGGTGTCGTCGCCCAAGACGATGGCGAGTTGTCCGACCGTGTGCGCGATCTGCCCGCCGAAGAACCCCGTGAGGCCGAAGGTGGCGAATCGGTCCGCATACGGTTCGAGAACCCGTCGGAGGTCGGCGAGCGCACGCCGGTCGTCGAGCTGGAGCCAGAGCTGCGCACGTGCGGTGGCCATGCTGGTCCACATGTAGTCCCGCAGCAACGGAGGCTGCTCCGACCACCCGCCGACGATCTGACGGACGTCGTCGATCCGGCCGGCGTCGATGGCACTCAGCAGGTGGAGATCCCGGAACCACGCGGGCAGCCACCCGGCGAGCTGACCCAACGCCGCCTCCACCTCCCCGGGGCGATTCCGCAACCAGGCGATGTGCACACGCTGCCCCATCGAGACCCCGACACCTGGTCCGCTGACCGTCTGTTCGAGGCGTTCGTTGGCATCGATGGCTGCGCTCGCCCGGTCGAGTTCGCCGTGCACGGTGGCCAGCCAGACCTCGGTCCACCGACAGATGTAGAGCTCCTGGATGGCGTGGTGCCGCTCGGCCAACTCCGAGGCCCGGGCCAGATCCGAACGCAGCCCGTCGAGCTGGCCGAGCTCACCGCGTGTCGCCATCCGCGACGTCAAGGCTCGTGTCAGGCCGCGATCGTCACCCTCGGCAGCGCACAACTCGACCAGCTCGTCGTGGACTGCAGTGCGTCGGAGCAGTCGATCGGGGCCGGACAGCGCCAACGACGCGAGGAAGAGCACCTCGATCCGTTCACGGGCGGACGTGGTCTGCCGAGCCGCGGCAATGGCGGCGTCGATCGAATCCTGTGCACCGACGGGGCGGTGGGCGTAGATCTGCTCGGCCTCGATCGCGAGGTCGACGGACGCGGCGACGATCGGGTGACCGTCGAGTTGCCGGCGAATCGAACGCCACAGCCCGATCGCGTCGGCGTCGACCGCTCCGACCGCTCGCCAGCCCCAGACCGCTCCGTCGTTCGCCATGAGCAGCGTCCGCGCCGCTCGTTCTGCGTCGCCTCGTTCGAGCGCCGACGACGCTGCCGCAGCCAACGGCGGCCACGCCTCAGCGGGCCGGCCCAGCATCCGGAACACCTGAGCGAGCATCAGGTGCTGCGATTCGCGCTCGTCGGCAGTGATCAGCGGGTCGAGTACCTGCAACGCCGCAGCCACCGACAGCCAGTGGAGCGCGTCCTCGTGCGACGATCGGGCGATCGCCGCCGCCGCAGTGCGGTGGGCGAACAACCACGCCGGCCGCGCGTAGGCAGGACCGGCGAGGCGGTGATGCTCGGCGAGCTCCGCCCCGTGCTCGTCCCAGTGGCCGGCATGCCGCCGCTCCAGCGCGGCGGCGACATGAGCGTGGATCCGCTCTCGGGTGGGAGTGGGCAGCGCCTCGTAGATCGCGTCGCGGACGAGGGCGTGGACGAACCGGTATCGGCCGGGACCATCGGATTCGAGAAATCCGAGGACCAGTGCCGCCTCGAAGGCATCCTCCAGATCGTCGACGTCGCCGAGCATCTCCGTCAGTGGCGGTTGCCGCACGATCGTTGCCTCGAACGATCTCCCGAGCACGGACGCGACCCGCAACAGCGCGGTCGCCTCGGGCGGTGCATCGGCGAGCCGGTGGCGCACGACGTCGCGGACGGCGGTCGGTACCGTCGTCCATGCGGCGGCTCGGCGGTCGGAGAGTGCGCCGGCCGCAGCGAGCGATCTGACCACTTCGGCGAGGAAGAACGGGTTGCCGCCGGTGCGACCTGCGAGCTCGCCGGCGAGGTCGACGGAGATCTCGACACCCGAACGGGCGACGACGAGGTCGCGCACCGACCCGGGCGACATCCCGTCCAGCTCCAGGCGAACGGCGCCCGCACGTGCCAGTGAGCCGAACAGCTCGGCGAGGGGAGCTGCGGCGTCGAGGCCGAGCGGCCGCGCCGCGACGACGACCAGGACCGGCAGCTGGTCGACGAGGGCGACGAAGCGCCGAATCAATCGAAGACTGTCGGGGTCGGCCCAATGGACGTCGTCGAACGCCAGCACGGTCGGTCGATCGCGCAGCGGCGCGCTCAGTGCGTCGGCGAGCCGGTAGATCTCCGAGGCCGCGTCCCGTACGCCGTGGTCGTCGGCGGGAGCCAACGCGTCGTCTGCGCCGAGCGCGCCCATGAGGGCCGATCGCCAGCCGGCGAGGGGCGGTCCCGGGTCGGGGTCCCACATGCCTCGCCCCACCCGTACCCCGCGCTGTGCCGCCCTGTCCAGCACCTCGCGCACGATCCTCGACTTCCCGATGCCGGGCTCGCCCGTCACGACCAGGACGCGGCCGCGACCGGCGATGGCCTGTTCGAGCGCGTCGAGCGCCGTTGCCACCTCCTGGTCCCGCCCCACGAGCACGTCGGCGCCGAAATCGCCGGAGGCGCTCGGTTCGCGCATTTCGACGACGGTCGGCGAGGACGGCGTCGTGGACGATCGCTCGTCCAGCAGGAGTGCCGGATCCTGTTGGAGCACCTGCAGTTCGAGCTGTTGCAGGTCGTGACCCGGGTCGATGCCGAGTTCGTCGGCGAGCATGGTGCGTGCGCGTCGAAGCGCTGCGAGCGCGTCGCTCTGACGCCCCGTGCGATAGAGCGACAACGTGAGCAGGTACCAGAAGGGCTCGCTGAAGGGATGCAGCCGCACGAGCTGCTCGAGTGCCGGCACGGCTTCGACGTGGCGCCCGTTGCGCACCCTGAGGTCCCAGAGCGACACTTCGGCACCGAGTCGAAGTTCACTCAGCCGCGCCGCTTCGGCGTCCAGGAAGCGACTCGGCAACCCGGAGTACGCCTCGCCCCGCCAGAGCGCCAGCGCATCGACGAGCGCCCGGTCGGCCGCCGCGTCGTCTCCTGCAGCGGCCCGCTCGGCGGCACCTGCGACGGTGGTCGTGAACCGGCGTGCGTCGAGCTCGTGCGGTTCGAGCTCGAACGAGTAGCCGCTCGAGTGAGTCCGCAACTTCGCGCCGGCACCCTGTGGTCCCCCCAAGGCCTTGCGGAGGCGCGCGACGTAGGTCTGCAGGGAGGCCTCGACCCGGTCCGGCGGGTCGCCGGACCACACCTGATCGATCAGGCGGGGCACGAGAACGGGATGCCCGGACGCGGCGGTCAACACCCCGAGCAACGTTCTCGGCTTCGCTCCGCCCAGATCGACGATGCGCCCGTCCACCTCGACCTCCAGGTTCCCGAGGACGCGCACTTCCACCTCCGGGAGATTAGTGAGGCGAAACGACCGAGGACCGGGGCGTGACGATGCAAGCCGTCCGCAAGACGGTGTCGACCGGGGACACGCACGCTGACCGCATGACCGTGCACCGTCCTCCCCGCCTCGCCAACGCTGCCCTCGTGGTCCTGACCACCTCACTCCTGGCCGCCTGCGCCGCATCGACCAGCTCTTCCGCACCACCGGTCACGGAGCGAGCCGAGACCGCTCCAGGCCTGACCGTGGCCGACCTCGACCGGCTCGCACCGAAGGCTGCCGACGACATCCTCCCTGTACTGCTGGACATCAGCGACGCGGCAGCCGACCAGCTGCTCACCCGCGCCGGCATCGTCGACCTGCTGCCAGGCGCCCCTGAGGCACTCGACGTCCTGGGCGCAGCGGTTGGCGACCACGCCACGGCACCCGCATCCGTCGAGACGACGGGGTCTGCCGGCTTCCGCAGGTCGCCTGATGCGGTCGTGGTCGCCGGACCGCCGCCCGCAGCACCGGCTCCACGGGCGACGAGCGGCGCCGTGCTCGGGCTGGCCACGCTCGGCACGGCGATCGACGGTGGATTGGAGAGCGGCGCCGATGGGGACCCGATCAACGGCGACCTGACGGTCGACTTCGGGGGCGCCGGCGAGGAGGTGCCCCCGCTCCAGTTGACACTCGTCGACGGCACGATGGAGCTGCGGATCCGGCAACGCGTCGTGGAGCCGGTCGACGGTGGCCAGATGTCCGTCGAACTCGACCTGCGCGGCGAACTCGACGCATGCCCGTCCGCTGATGGCACGGTGACCGCCGTGCTCGCTGCTGATGTGCGGATCGAGGCGGTCGCCGGCGCCGCGACTGCCAGCGGTCGGTACACGATGCTGCTCGACCTCTCCGCCGTGGTCGACGACGCAGCCAGGCTCACCACCACCGTCGTCGACGTGTCCGGGTCCTCCAGCGACACCACGACGAATGTGTCGGACGAAAGCGGCGCCGAGATCGACGGTTGGTTCGTCGAGGGCGGCTCACGGACCACCCTCGCCGGGCGCGTCGCCGACGGTCTGACCGTCACCGACGTGTCGGACGTGGTGTTGACACGTCGGAGCACCAACGCTGACGACACGGCCGCCGAGACCTTCCTCGTCCAACAGGCGTCGGCTGCGACGGCGCTCGGCTCGCTGGTCCTCGTGAGCGCGGAGGAGTTCTGGCGTGGCGGTGCCTGTGTCGACGTGCAGTTGCTGCCCGCAGGTGACCCGGCGGCGGTCCGACCCGGCGACGAGATCCCGGTCGCGATCGAGGCGACGTCTGCCGTCGACGGTCAACCGATCGGTGCACCCGGCACGGCCGTCGCCACGGCGACCGGAGGGACGGTGACCCCGGCGGGAACGGCCCAGGAGCTCACAGCCGATGTGGTGTACGCCGTGCCCGGTGACGGCTCCGACGGCGAGATCACCGGCCAGGTCACGTCGCGACGCGGGATCGGCACCTCCACGTTGACGTTCACCGTCGCCAGGGCGCTGAGGGTCGACGGTCAGCTCGACGTGTTCCACGCCTCCGGCACGAAGTGCGGCGGATTCGCCGGCGCCTGGGAGCTCGCGCTCGTTGCCGACTTCCAGGGCTACCCGTTCACCGGTGTGCTGCGCTTCGATCTCTCCGACACCGGCACGGGCACCTACACCCTCGTCGGATCGACGACCGGGGGTGGCATCACGGTCGACCAGAGCGCGACCGGCATGGTCGAAGCCGTTCCCGGGCCGAACGGTCGGCAATTGATCTTCACCGGTGCCGCCTGGACCGATGGGCCCAGCGGGATCCGCTCGATCGATGCGAACCTCGTCGCGGACGCCGAGTGCTGATCGGATCGGCTCCTCGGTCGCGTCGCTCGACTCAGGGGTTCGCGTCGTGCACGAGGATGGCGATCTGGACGCGGTTCGCGAGTTCGAGCTTGGTCAACAGCCGCGAGACGTGGGCCTTGACGGTGGCCTCGCTCATGAAGAGGGACGCTGCGATCTCGGCGTTGGATGCGCCGGACCCCACGGCGATCGCGACCTCTCGTTCCCGTTCCGTCAGTGTGGCCAGGCGCTGGGCAGCGACCCGACGGCGACCGGTCGTGTCGTCGTTGCCGAGGTGAGACAGCAGTGTGCGGGTGACCGACGGTGAGAGCATCGCTTCTCCGGCGGCCACGAGGTGGATGGCGTTGAGGATCTCGTTGGGTGCGGTGTCCTTCAGCAGGAAGCCGTCGGCTCCGGCTCGGAGGGCGCTCATCACGTGCTCGTCGGCCTGGAAGGTGGTGAGCACGATCACGTGAGGCGGCCGGGGGAGGCGGCGGAGCGCCTCGGTGGCGGCGATGCCGTCCATCACCGGCATCCGGATGTCCATCAGCACCACGTCGGGTCGATGCGCCTGCACCGCGGCGACGGCGTCGGCGCCATCGGCGGCCTCGCCCACCACCTCGACGTCGTCCGACGAGGACAGGATCATCCGCAGTCCGGCGCGCACGAGCGCGTCGTCGTCGACCAGGAGGGTCCGCACCATCACCACGGCAGGTCGGCCTCGACCACGAAGTCACCCGATGCGTCGGGCCCGTGCACCAGCACCCCGTTGGCGAGCGTCACGCGCTCGTGCAGACCGAGCAGGCCGGTGCCCGAGCCCGGCGGCGTCGTGTGTGCGCCCCACGCCGACGCGTTGCGCACGCACACGTGCAGGCCGCGATCGGGCGCCCCCACCACGCGCACGTGGGCGAGGGTGCCACGGGCGTGCTTGCTGACGTTGGTGAGTGCCTCCTGAACGATGCGATACGCGTCGCGGCCGAGCGGGCCGGGGGCGGTGTCGACGGCCTCGACCTGCATGTCGAAGTCGATCCTCGCCCCCGTGCGACGGGTCTCCTCGACCAAGCGCGGGATGTCGGCCAACGTCGGTTGCGGGACCGTCGACGGCCGCCCCATCCCCGGCTCGTCGCGCAGCACGCCGATGACGTCGCGCAACTCCTCGAGCGCCTGGTGCGCCGTCGATCGCAGCAGCGTGGCGCTCTCTCGCACCTGGGCCGGCGGCAGGTCGCGTGCCACCTCGAGCGCCCCGGCGTGCAGCGCCACCAACGAGATGCGGTGTGCCAGCACGTCGTGCATCTCGCGTGCGATGCGGGTGCGCTCGGCGAGGCGCGCCCGTTCGGCTCGGACCAGCTGATCCGCCTCGGCTCGACGCGCACGGTCGAGCAGCGTGGCGACCAACTGACGCCGGGCGCGCACGTACATGCCCCAGGCGATCGCCGCCGCGGCGAGCGCTGCCGTCGGGAGCAGCACCGACGTGGTGTTGTCGCGGCCGAGCCAGATCGAGCACACCACGGCCGACGGCACGAACAGCGCGGCCACCAGCAGAGCGGGGCGCACGTGGCGGTACAGCGCCAGCGACGACAGGGCGAGCAGGCCCGCGACCGTGCCCGACGTCGAGAGCGCGCCCAGGAGCACGCACAGCAGGGCCACGCCGAACGGCCAGCGCCGACGCCACCACAGCGACAGGCAGCAGAGCGCGCCGAAGGTCGCGTCGACGGCCACTTGTCCTGCGGACATCGGGTGGGCGGTGACATCGCCGGTGATGCTCAGGATCGACACGCCGAGCGCAACGGCTCCGACGAACGCGGTGACCTCGATCCACCAGTCGCGTGCGGTGCGGGGCGCGAGCTCGTCGGCAGCCGCCGGGTCGCCCGCCGCCGGCACCGGTGTGGGAGCGGTGAGTGCCCACCATCTGCGCAGCCACGACATGGGGCGATCGTACGGCGCAGTCGTCGCCGGCGGCATCGACGAAGGTCGACATCACTGCCGACGAAAGGCGAGACCTGAGGTGTGGAGCGCCACCGAACGGACCTCGGATCGTCGCCGTCCGCCCGATGTGGCGGCGGGGCGTTCCGTTCACGCTGGAGCGCATGATCACGACATCCGCGCTCACCAAGAGCTATGGCGACCTGCCGGTCGTCCGCGACGTCTCGTTGCGCTGCGATCCCGGCACGATCACCGGCTTCCTCGGGGCCAACGGCGCCGGCAAGTCCACCACGTTGAAGATGATCGTCGGGCTGGTACGTCCCGACCGCGGCACGGCGACCATCGACGGACGACCGTTCGTCCAGCTGCCCAACCCGTCACGTGTGCTCGGCACGCTGCTCGACGCATCGGCGATGCACCCGGGCCGAAGCGGGCGATCGACACTGACGATCGCAGCGCGTCTGGCCGGCGTGCACCTGCGTCGCGTCGACCAGCTGCTCGATCTGGTCGGGCTCACCGCAGCGGCCGACAAGCGGGTGGGCACCTACTCGCTCGGCATGCGCCAGCGACTCGGCATCGCCCTGGCGCTCGTCGGCGAACCCCGGGCGCTGATCCTCGACGAGCCGGCGAACGGGCTCGATCCCGAGGGCATCGCCTGGATGCGACGGCTGCTGCGCGACTTCGCCGATCACGGCGGCACGGTGCTGCTGTCGAGCCACCTGCTCCACGAGGTGCAGGCCTCGGCCGATCACCTGGTGGTCATCTCCGGTGGCGCCGTGGTGGCGGCCGGCCGTCTGGACGACCTGCTCGCGAGCTCGTCGATCGTGGTGCGCAGCCCCGATCCGCGAGCGCTCGGAGCCGCGCTGACAGCGGCACGGATCGATCATGCGGTGGGCCCCGGCGATGCGTTCACCGTCGACGTCTGCGGCGGCCGGATCACCACCGAGGTGCTGGCTGCGGTGGCCCGCGACCATCACGTGTTGCTGACCGAGCTGCGTCCGTCCGACTCGCACGGACTGGAGCAGCTGTTCTTCTCGCTCACCGCCTACCGGCCGGCGAACCCGGGGGAGGTGGCGGCGTGACCACGTCGTTCCCGCTCGCGACCCCGGTCGCGCCGGCCCCCAGCCCGAGCGTCATCCCGTTCTCCCGGCTCGTGCGCGTGGAGTGGACGAAGGCCACCGACACCCGGGCGGCCCGCTGGCTGCTGACACTCGTCGCGCTGTCGACCGCGGCGATCCTGACGGTGCCGGTGGTCGCACCGTCGACCTTCGACCAGACGCATGCGAGCTACCTGCGGGTGGCAGCTCTGGGGCTGTCGATCCTGCTGCCGGTGGTGGTGATCCTCACCTTCACCGGCGAGTGGAGTCAGCGCAGCGTGATCACCACCTTCACCCAGGAGCCGCGACGCAACCGGGTGATGAACGCGAAGCTCGCCGTCTCGTTGCTGATGAGCGGCGCCGGCGCCCTCGTCGGTGGCGGGCTGGCCGCTGCGGCGATCGCTGCGGCGACCGCATCGGGGCGCTCCCTGGAGGCGAACCTCGGCGTGGGTGCCGTCGCCTCGTACGCGTGCTACGTGATGCTGAACGTGCTCGCGGCCGTGGCGCTCGGTGCGCTGCTGCAGAACTCGGCGGCCGCCATCTCGGCCACCTTCGCCCTCCCCGCTGCGTTCGCACTGATCGGCACCGCCTCATCGCTCGTGTCGGAGTGGATCGACATGTCGACGCCCTGGAACTGGGTGCTCCAGAACGACTGGGGCGGTCATCTGCCGCAGATCATCGTCTCGACGGTGTTCTGGGTCGTGCTCCCACTCGCCGCCGGGCTGTGGCGCACCACGCGCCGCGACGTCGGCTGATTCACCGCTCGCTCCCATCCACCCCCGAAAGGAAACCCCATGTCCCGCCATCGCCGCGACCGTCGGGTCGTCCCCCTCGCCGGCCCGGCCGGCATCGCGATCGTCGCCGCCGGTCTGCTGATCGCCGCATGCGGCACGAGCGAATCGTCATCGGCGTCATCGGCGTCATCGGCGTCATCGGCGTCATCGGCGTCATCGGCGTCATCGGCGTCGACCGCTGCGTCGTCGACACCGTCGCTCCCCGCCGCCGGCCCCCATGCCGTCGGCTACCGCGAACTCACCGCCATCGGCGCGCAGCAACGCACCATGACGCTGCGGGCGTGGTATCCGGCGGTGCCTGCGCCCGGCGGGCACACGCCGCCGGTCACCTACCGATCGCCCAACAAGTTCGACGAGCAGATCACCCCTGGCGCCGAGATCACCTCCATCGGTGCGGCGCTGGTCGACGCCGAGCCCGACCTCGTCGGCGGGCCCTACCCGCTGGTCGTGTTCTCGCACGGCTACGCGCTCAGCCCGATCGTGTACAGCGCACTCGTGGAGCACGTCGTCTCGGAGGGCTACGTGGTGCTCGCCCCCGAGCACGACGAGATCTTCGACGGATCGCTCACCGGTTTCTGGAGCTCGCTGATCGACCGGCCCGTCGACATCTCGCGCTCGATCGACGAGGCCGAGCAACTCACCGCGCCGGGCGCAGCGCTGGCCGGGCTGATCGACACCGAGCGCGTCGCCGTCGTCGGCCACTCGTACGGCGGGTACACCGCGCTCGCTGCAGGAGGCGCCCGCTACGACTTCGACGCCTACCAGGCGCGGTGCGCGCCGCTGGCCGCTCACGACGCCCTGCGGTTCTTCTGCGACCCGATCATCCCGCACGAGGCGGACATGGCTGCTCGTGCCGGATTCGACACCGTACCCACCGATCTGTGGCCGTCCGCAGGCGACTCGCGGGTGGACGCGGTGGTCTCGATGGCCGGCGACGCCTACCTGTTCGACGAGCGTGGTCTGGCCGCACTGGACGTACCGATCATGGTGATGGGGGGCACCGTCGACGATGGCACCCCGTACGACTGGGGCGCCGGCCTGACGTACGACCACGTCGGGAGCGACGACAAGGCGTTGCTCACGTTCCCCGGCGCGGGCCACATGCTGTTCATCGACGCGTGCGACGACCTGCCCTGGGCGCAGACGTCGGCCTATGCCGACGCGCTGTGCACCGACGCCGTCTGGCAGCGCCGGCCGCTCGACATCGTGGCGCGCTACACCACGGCGTTCTTGCGGGCCACGCTCGACGCGGACCCGGAGGCACGTGACGCACTGGCCGGACCGCAGCCCCAGCTCGACGGCGTCGAGTACACCACCACGATGCACGCGACACGTGCCGGGTGAGTGTCCTCAGACGTCAGCGGACGACGATCGCTGGAACGAATCGAAGTCCAGGACGCGAACGGTGTCCTCGTAATCCTCTTGGCGGCGGATCTTGCCCCAACGGGTGTCGACGACGAGCATCGCCCGGTTGGCATAGAGGTCGGACCCATCCGCGCCGGGAACCCAGTGGTGCACCCGCGCAGCCGCCCGCATCCGCCACGGCGGGCCGTTGACGAAGATGTCCTCGACCACCATCTGGATTCCGGTGTGCACGTAGCGTTGGAGGAACGCCTCGATGTCCGCACGCCCACGGTGCGTGACGCACGCCTGCCGGCCCAACTCGACGGGCCGTAGCTGCCCCGACCACGAGTTGTCGCCCGGGAAGCACAGCTCGCCGTCGTCCGCGAACATCGCCAGCGCCGCCCCATGGTCCCCGGAGTTGAGCCGCCGGATGCTGCGCCGGATCATCCAGCGAACCGCTGCCTTGTACATCGCGCCTCCCGAGTAGATCGATCAATCTACTAGACGTCGGTCGAGGTGTCCACTGCAGCCCATCTCGTGCACGCGCCGAAGGGCAGCTTCGTCACGAGTCGAGCGAGGCCCGAACGAGTGCTTCCATCGTGCGACCTGCACGCCTCAGTGGTGCCGCGTCACGTCGGACGCGCGCCATCAGAAAGCCACCTTCGAGCAACATGATGAACGTGACCGCGAGCTCGCGTGCGGCAGCTGGTTTCACACCTGCAGCCCGAAACCGTTTGGCCGCAGCGTCGATCCAGCTGTCGAACACGTCGGCGCACGCCTGGCGCAGCTCGTCATCGGTGTTCGCGATCTCGCTCGCGACCGTGGCAATCGGACACGCGTCCTGGTATCCGGAGGCCTCGACGGTCGATGCCGCGCCGTCGAAGCACGCGCGAACACCTGCGCACGGATCGGGCGCCGAGTCGAGCACCGACTCCACGAGCGCCTGGTACTCGGCGCCGGACGTCCTGATCGCGTCCGCAGCCAGATCGTGCTTCCCGCCCGGGTAGAAGTGGTACAGCGAGGCCGATGCTGCATCGCTGACCTCGAGGATCTGCTTGATCCCCGTCGCGGCGAATCCCTGGCGCTGGAACAGCGTTCGTGCGCTGCCGAGCAGCCGTTCGCGTGTCGTGGTGCTCGTCATCCCCAGCCTTTCCCTCAGCGCCGCACACGAGACCGTCGGCGCTGGAGAGATCATTCCATCCGCTGACGTCGTATCGGCCGTCGAGCCCGTCCGTCGATCGATACCCTCGACGGAGGTCGATGGGGACGAGCGGATCGGCGAAGGGGGCGACATGGCAGGTGATGACCTCGACGACGTGATCGAAGAAGTGCGCGTCGCCGTGTACCGATCATTGGCGGCGTCGGGACGCCTGCCGAGTGCCGATCATCTCGCAGAGATCGCTGGGAGCCCTGTTCGCGCAGCGCAGGCAGTGGTCGAGCTCGCCGATCGGCGAGCATGGGCCTTGGGGCCCGACGGTTCGATCGTGCTCGCTCATCCCTTCGCCACGAGATCGTTCGGGTACAGCGTGATGAGCGCGAGCGCTCTCTGGTGGGGTGGATGTTGCTGGGACGCGTTCGCGATCCCGCACCTCGTCGTGGACTGCGGGCCGGCGATCGTCGCCGGTGCCTGCCCTGCGTGTGACCGCCCTCTGGCGTGGCGGGTCACCGCGAGCGCGCCGCCCGACGGCCCGGAGACGGCGCACTTCCTGGTGCCGACGAGCCGGATGTGGGACGACGTCATCCACACCTGCAGCAATCAGTTGTTGTTCTGCGACGACGCCTGCATCGATGCCTGGCTCGACCGGACCGGCAACGAGGAGGGCTACCGCATGGACCTCGCGACGCTGTGGCGTTTCGCCTCGGGCTGGTACGCCGGACGGCTCGACCACGGCTACGTACGACGTGAACCGGCCGAGGCCGCGTCGTACTTCCGCCAGGTCGGCCTCCACGGCCCGTTCTGGGGACTCCCCGACAGCCCGTAGGTCCTGGGGTGCGGACACGAGGACGTGCGATGCCATGTCGCCCGGTTCATCGCCGTCGGGCTTCGACGATCATCACTGGTGAGTCGACGACGAACGGCTCACCGTGCCAACCGCCCCACACCCGCTCGATGCCGATGCCGACGTCACCCAGGTCGTGCTCGATTCGAGCGAGACTCCGAAACGTGAGCGGCTGCCGCACGGTGAGCTGCTCTCCCGTCGCCTCCCATCGATTGCATGCGGTCAACACCACGGTCGCGTCCCCGTCCGGTTCGGTCGACTCCATCCACTCCGTCAAGGGGCCGTCGGCCGTCGGCCGTGTCGAGAGCGTGTCGTCCCGCGTCCACGAGCGCCACGCCTGCGCCGAAGGGTTCCGATTGTCGAACGCGAGGACGCCACCGCGACGCAGAACGGACGAGACAGCCACGAGCGTCTGCCTCCAGTGATCGGGATCGAGGTGTTGGACCACGTTCCTCGTCATCAACACGAGCTCGACCCCGAGACCGTGCGGGATGTCGCGAGCGTCGCCGAGCAGCCACTCGACCCGCTCGCCCTCCGGCCGGCCACGAGCGATGTCGAGCATGCCCTGATCGGGATCGATGCCGACCACGTCTCGCCCGGCCGATCCGAGAGTGTCACGGTGAGCAGCCCCGTGCCGCAGCCGAGGTCGATGATCGACCGTGGTGCGATCCGGTCGACGAGGGTCCGGAAGAACTCGTGGTCCGCACCTGCGGGATTGTCTGCGTCGTACAACGCGGCGAGTCGCGCATCGGTCGGCTCCACGGATCGACGGTAGCCCCGCAGCACCGAGCCGGGTGGTGACGCGAAGCCTGACCCGCCCAGGTCGTTACGGTGTCGGTGCGCGAGTTCACGTGATGGATCTGTGGGCCAAGCAGAACCGACACGACGGCGATCGGCAGCGGTTGTTCGCGGCGGTCGATGACGCCGTCGATGTGCGGCGGGTGCTGTATCCGGGTCCTTCGTCGATGTCGCCGCGTCGTTCGTGTTCCCGTCGGTCACCTACGTCGACATCGACCGCCGCGCGCCGCGATTCTTCGACGACGTCGGCGGCGTGAACGAGATCATCGCTGCGCACCGTCCGAATTCGTGGTCTCCGACGGTGGCGTTCATCCACGCCGACTACGGCGACACACTCGACTCCCGGACGAAGACTTCGATCTGCTGGTCTCGCTGTACGCAGGGTTCGTGTCCGAACACTGCACCCGCTATCTCCGTGTCGGTGGCACGCTGCTGGTCAATCCGAGTCACGGCGACGCCGCGATGGCGTCGATCGACGACCGCTACCGTCTGAGGTGGCGTCGTCCACCATCGCGATGGAGGTACTCGATCGCCGAGCACGACCTCGACACCTACCTCGTGCCGAAGAAGCCCGTCGAGCTCACCGCTGAGCTGCTCCATCGCACCCGCCGCATCATCGCCTACACGACCTCACCGTTCGCGCATTCTGTTCGAACGCACGTCGTGACGTTGCGAGCGGCACCCATCCGGACGGGCAGCCCGGGTGTCGGATGGCGACGGGACGCTGTACTCGGCGGCTCAGTGATCGCGGGGAGAGTCGCGAGGCCGTCGAGGATGAGGTCGAGGACGAGCTCGAAGCTGCTGCCGGTGTCCCCTGTCGAGGTGCTGGTGGACGTGCGCCACCGTGAGTGGGTGGGTGTCCGGCGACACCGTCGAGAGGAACTGGTCGATGGTCGCACCTGCGTGCGGCCGGCGGTGTCGAACTCCATCGTGAGCTCTTGGAGCGTGTAACCCAGCACGTGGTTGTTGACGGCGTGGAAGCCGTGGTGTGCCGCTCCCTGCCGGCAACCCACTGTCCGCCAAGGCGCAGCAGGCGCCCCATGTGGTCGATCCGCCTACGGCCCGGCAGGTACCGCTGCCAGAGCGCCGGTGCCCAGCGATGCTCGACGAACGCAGGGGTGGCGAGCGTGCGCTCTGACGGCACCCATGGTGGTCGTGTGCTCGGTGGGCGGCGGATCGATGGAACTGGCAACGGCGTCGACCATGAGCGACAACAACTCGTCCTTGCTCGCGACGTGGTTGTACAGCGCCATCACCTTGAAGCCGAGCCGCCCGCGATACGCCCTCATGGTGAGCCGATCGACTCCCTCGGCGTCGGCGAGCTCGATGCCGGCCGCAACGATCCGCTCGGTGTCGAGGGTCGCTCGTCTCGTGGTCGTCGTTCGGTCCACCGGTCCTCGTTCCGTCGCCTGGATGCACTTTGACAACGTACATCGTACGTATCAGGCGGGGCAGGAACGTACAACGTACGTTCCTGCGAAACGACGACGGAGGAGCACGCCCATGCACACGAAGCCCGATGCGGAACGATCAGCCGACCCGACCGTCGCGCCGGAGACGATGCGGGCCGTGGTCGCCCGTCGGTACGGCGAGGCCGATGTGATCGCCATCGAGGAGGTGGCGGTTCCGAGACCGGCCTGGTGGTGAGGTGCTGCTGCGGGTCGAGACGTCGTCGCTGAACGCACTCGACTGGCACTACCTGACGGTACGCCCTACCTGCTCCGCATCTCGAACGGCCTGCGTCGACCGAAGCGGACGATCCTGGCGCGGACGTCGCGGGAACCGTCGTCGCGACCGGTTCGGGCGTGACCTGGTTCCAGCCCGGTGATGCCGTGTTCGGCGAATGCCCGGGCGGCGGCTGCGCGCCGTTCGTGACCGTCGGCGTGGACATGTCGTCGCCAAGCCGGCCAGCGTGTCGTTCGAGGCAGCGGGCGCATCGCCGGTCGCCGGCCTCACCGCGCTGCAGGGCCTGCGAACCCACGGGGCCGTGCAGCGGGGCGATCACGTCCTGATCAACGGCGCTGCGGGCGGCGTGGGGACGTTCGCCGTGCAGATCGCCAAAGCGCTCGGCGCCAGGAGGTCACCGCCGTGTGCAGCACCCGCAACGTCGAGATGGTCCGAGCGCTCGGCGCCGACACCGTGATCGACTACCTCACCGACGATTTCGTCGAGGGAGGTGCGCGGTTCGACGTGATGATGGACAACGTCGGGAACCGCAGCCCGTCGGCGTGCCTGTCCGTGCTGCGCCCAGGGGCGCGCCGTGGCCATCAGTGGCCCGAAGACCAACCGGTGGTTCGGGCCGATCCCGCACGTCGCACGAACGGCGCCGCGTTCCGTCGGGCCGATCCGTCGTTCCATCACTTCACCGCATCACCGGTCGAGGCCGACCTGGTCACGCTCGGCGAGATGTCGCCGACGGGTCCGTCTCGCCGTCCGTCGACCGCGCCATCGGTCTCGAGGGCGTCGCCGAGGCGCTCGCCGAGATCGGCACCGGCCACACCCCGGCGAAGATCTCCGTGGTACCGGTCTGAACCCCGTCGGGCTTCGTCGCCAACGTCGCCGACTCACGAAGGTCCGTCACCCATGGTCGTGCGCACTACCGTCGCGCCGTGCGGCCGCCGACGTGTGAGATCTGCGACGCCGACGTCGATCCCCACGGCGGAGGCGGGGGTCAGGTGCGGTTCCAGCCCGACGACCGCAGCCGCGACTGGCGTCGCCGGGCCATGGAGGAACCGGGCTTCGTCGGCCACCCGCCCGACACCGGCTGGTTCTGCGCGTCGCACATCGACGCCGCTCGGGAGGCGGCACACGCCCTCGCCTTCGACGACGGGCTCGTCGCCATCCGCGCGCGAGCGCACGCGATCGAGGGATCCGTGCCACCGCCGGACCGTGGCGCCCACGCGACGGTCGGACCGAGGCGACCCGACCTGCCGGACCTGGAGCCTGATCTGGTCGGGGCGGAGCTCGGCTCGGCACGGCTGATGGCGAGCGAGGCCTTCGACCTGAGGTGGGTGGAGTGGACGCTCCCGGTGACCGACGCCCACGTGCTCGCGGCGTCGCTGCGATCGCTGGTGCCAGCGCTGTTCGAGGCGCTCGGCATCGGATCGGCGCCGGCGCTCGAACGTCGGACCGACCGTCGATGGAGCCCGATGGACGGCGCTGTGCCGCCGTGGTGTCCCTTCACCGATTCGACGTTCGACGAAGGTGTGGCTGCCGACGGCACGCCGGTGCGGGTGCAGGTCGTGCTCGAACACTGGAACGAGGACGACGTCGCCAACGCCACCGTGTCGATGTCGATCGGCGATCTCGTGTCGATCAGCGTCCACGGCTCCGACCGTGGGGGACGTGACGTCGACAACCTCGCCCTCTGGCGCCCGACCACGCCGACCGTCGTCGCCGTCGTCGCTGTCGTCGCCACGTCGGTGCACTGACGCCGACACGTCGAGATCGTCAGGGGCGCTCGACGACCACCCTGGCGAGAGGGGCCGGCTCGCGGGGCTGCTGCGGGTGCGTGCGGTTCGACGCCACGGGGCGGGGGTACACGCGTCCGCATGAAGCAGTCGGGCACGAGGGCGGGCTCGGCCTCGTCCGCTGCGGATGAGGTGCACGACGTGGCCGGGATCGAACCCGGGTCGGTCCGGCGGTTCGTGACCGCCTTCGTGGCACTGTCGGCGGGATTGCTCGTCGTCGGTGGGATCGGACGACTCGTCGTGTTCGACACCGCGGTCGGGCACGCCGAGGCCGATCTGGTCGGCTGGATCGCCGACCATCGCGTCGGGCTCCTCGACACGGTGGCCACCGTCGGATCGACGCTCACCGACACCTGGACGGTGATCGGCGTGCTGGTCGGTGCCGTCACCATCCTCGTCTCGGCAGGCCACTCCCGATCTGCCGGCGTGATGCTGGCCGGGGTGGCCCTCGAGCTCAGCGTGTTCCTCACCGCCGGCGCGATCGTCGACCGGGGCCGGCCCGACGTGGAGGCGCTGCACTCGGTGCCTGCTACTCCGAGTTTCCCGTCCGGGCACGTCGCGGTCGCCGTCGTGCTCTACGGCTCGCTGGTGCGCATCGCGTCGTCGCTCGGCGAAGCGGGTCGGACTTCGGGTCGGACTTCGGGTCGGACTTCGGGTCGGACTTCGGGTCGGACTTCGGGTCGGTCGCCGGCAGGTGTCCGGATCATCCCGGCGGGCATCACGGTGGTGATCGCGCTGTCGCGTGTGTACGAGGGGGTGCACTTCCCCACCGACGTCGTGGCGGGTGCCGCCCTCGGCGTCGGTGCGTCGTGGGGGGCGTCGTACACCGCCGGCTCAGCCGACCGCGCATCGCTCGCGCGACGCGAGGACCGAGCCTGAGATGAACGTCGCACTCGTGATGATCGTCGTCGGCGTGCTCGCCGGTGCGTCCGCAGGCGTGGTGTCGTCCCGCTCGTCCGTCCCCGATCTCGGCGATCCGCACCTGCGTCGGAACACCGTGCGTCGGGTGCTGTCCGACCACCCGCTCGCTCGGCGCGCCGCGCGTGCAGTTCCTCGCGTCGCCGGTGCGGCGCTCGCCGAAGCCGTGGTGATCGCCGCCGTCGTGGTGATCGCGTGCGCCGCGGTCGTGGGCCTGATCCTCGTGATGATCCGGAGCAACGTCGGGCTCACCCGCG
This sequence comes from Acidimicrobiaceae bacterium, assembly GCA_020637235.1. Classification (GTDB taxonomy): domain Bacteria; phylum Actinomycetota; class Acidimicrobiia; order Acidimicrobiales; family Ilumatobacteraceae; genus VFMC01. Next base: position 47,002 of record JACJWG010000004.1, read on the forward strand.
CCGACGCCCCGGTGTCGCAGTGGGCCGCCGAGCACGCCACGACCGGATCCACTGCGGTCATGTCGGAGCTGAGCAAGTTCGGTGGCACGGCGTACGTCCTCATCGGGGCTGTCGCCGTGACGGTGTACGCCGGGTACCGCGATCGGCGATGGGCGGTCCCGATCTTCGTCGTCGTCGCGATGGTCGGTCAGTTCGCGGTGTCGAACGCGATCAAGTGGTCGGTCGAGCGGGCTCGCCCGTCGCTGTCGAACCTCACGGGCTTCTCGGGTACCTCGTTCCCGTCCGGTCACGCCGTCGCCGCTGCCGCTGCGTGGGCGAGCGCCGCCTTCCTGCTCGGCCGCGGCCGGTCGCGCCACGTGCGAGGGGTGTTGTTCGGCGTCGCAGTGGGGCTGGGTGTCACCGTCGCCGGCACGAGGGTGGCGCTGGGTGTGCACTGGACGACGGATGTGATCGCCGGACTGATGATCGGATGGTCGTGGTTCGCTGTCTGCGCGGTCTTGTTCGGCGGCCGCCGGCTGCGACCCGCCGAGCCGCTGCTCGTCGCTCGAGAACAGACGCAGGCGGATGCCGTCGCAGTCTGCGAGGATCGTCCGGTGCAGTTCAGCGCCGAGCTCCGCGACCGGGTGGCGGACGGCACGATCACGCTCACGTTCCGGCGGTGGTCGAGGCTCCAGGTGCGAGTGGGCGGGCGGTACCGCAGCGGTGGGGCGATGATCGAGATCGACGACATCGACCTGGTGCCGTTCTCCTCGATCGACGACGACGATCTGGCGCTCACCGGCGAGGCGGATCGCGAGGCGCTCCGCAGACGCACGGCCCATGCCGGTCCGGTGGAGGACGACACGCTGGTGTACCGGATCGAGTTTCACGTGGTGACGCCGCACTCCTGACGCGCGGCGCCGAGCCCGCCTGGCGGGAGGGTCCGGGGACGACGTCCGGACGGGATGCCACGACACGCCGGTAGGTTGCTCGGGTCACGCGCCTTCGGTCGTGGCGCGTTCCGGATCCCTCCGCTGCTGCGAGGTCGATCCGATCACCCCGATTCCTCCGGAGGGCCATGTCCGTCGATCCAACTGTGACGCCGCTCGCCGGCACGCTCGCCATCGAGGACGGGTCGGTGCTGGGCGCGTTGCGCTCACCGACGCGTCTCCGCATCGAACTGCTCGCCGGGCTCGCCGTCGCGCTCGCCCTGATCCCCGAGGCGATCTCGTTCGCGATCCTGGCGGGCGTCGATCCGCGGGTCGGGTTGTTCGCGTCGTTCACGATGGCGGTGACGATCTCGATCGTCGGCGGTCGACGGGCGATGATCTCTGCCGCCACCGGCGCGGTCGCGCTGGTGATCGCCCCGGTGGCGGAGGAGTACGGCCTCGACTACCTGGTCGCCACCGTGCTCTTGGCCGGCGTGTTCCAGATCACCCTCAGCCTGGCCGGCGCGGCGAAGCTGATGCGGTTCCTGCCGCGCAGCGTGATGGTCGGCTTCGTCAACGCCTTGGCGATCGTGATCTTCACGGCCCAGGTGCCCGAACTGATCGACGTGCCCGCGGTCGTCTATCCGCTCGTCGCGATCGGATTGGCGATCCTGGTGTTCCTGCCGAAGCTCACCACCGCGATCCCGGCGCCGTTGGTGGTGATCGTGTCGGTCACCGCCGTCGCGGTCGCGATGGGTCTCGACATCCCCACCGTCGGCGACCAGGGTGAGTTGCCCAGCACACTGCCGACGTTGCTGCTGCCCGACGTGCCGTTCACGCTCGACACGTTGCGGATCATCGCCCCGTACGCCTTCGCGGTGGCGCTCGTCGGCCTGCTCGAGTCGCTGATGACCGCCAAGTTGGTGGACGACATCACCGACACCCACTCCGACAAGACCCGCGAGGGCTGGGGTCAGGGTGTGGCGAACATCGTCACCGGTCTCTTCGGCGGCATGGGCGGCTGCGCCATGATCGGCAAGACGATGATCAACGTGAAGACGTCGGGCGCCCGCACCCGGATCTCCACCTTCGTCGCAGGTGTCTTCCTGCTCGTGCTCGTCGTCGGCCTCGGCGGGGTCGTCGGGCGGATTCCGATGGCCGCGCTCGTCGCGGTGATGATCATGGTCTCGGTCGGGACGATGGACTGGCACAGCATCCATCCCCGCACCCTCCGGCAGATGCCGTTCAGCGCCACGGCGATCATGCTCACGACCGTGATCGTGACGGTGACGACCCACAACCTCGCGTACGGCGTGATCCTCGGTGTCATCGTCGCTATGGTGTTCTTCGCCCGACGTGTCGCCCACTTCACCGAGGTGGTGGTCGTCGACCATCCCGACGAGGACACCTGCGTGTACGCCGTGCGCGGTGTGCTGTTCCTTGCGTCGAGCAACGACCTGTACACCCAGTTCGACTACGTGAACGACCCGCAGCACGTGATCATCGATCTCTCCGCGGCCCAGATCTACGACTCGTCCACCGTCGCCGCGCTCGACGCGATCGTGCTGAAGTACCACCACAAGGGCAAGCACGTGGAGATCGTCGGGATGAACGAACCGAGCCGGAGGTGGCACGCGCTCAGCGGCAACCTCGGCGCTGCGCACTGACCGGCCCAGGGGGCTCCCGCGTGCTGGGACGCCGTGCTCGGCAGCGTGGTGCTGGCACCACCCGCGAGACACGTCCGGGCACCCTGGAGTGCCGACCCGTCGCCCGGGCAAGCTGGTGACGACCCGGGAGGACACCGATGCGCCGCCGACCACGATCGTGGTTCTCGCTCGTCACGCTGATGCTGCTGGCCTCCGCGTGCCGCGCCGACATCGGCCTCGACGCGGCCGGCGCCACCGACGACGCAGGTGACATGGTGATCGCGATCGTCGGCGACGCCGGCGAGCGCAACGACGACACGCTCGCGGTGGCGTCACTCGTCGCGTCGACGGCGGCGAGCGCGGTGTTCACCGTCGGCGACAACGAGTACACCACCGAGGGCAGAACGGTGGGGGCCTACGAGGAGTCCGTCGGCGAGGTGTACGGCCGCTGGGTCGACGACGGAGCGTTCTTCCCGATCCCGGGCGACCACGACTACGGCGATCGGTGCGACGACCCCGACGAGCCGGCAGATCTCGACGCCTACCTCGAGTACTTCGACCTGCCGCTCGGACCGGAGGACGAGACGTACTACGACGTGCGCATCGGCGACGTCCACGTGTTCGCGCTCGATGCCGTTCCCGCGTGCCACCGCGACGGCGGCGCGAAGCTCGATCGTCAGCGGGCGTGGCTCGCGGACGCAGCCGTCGGCTCGGATGCGTCGTGGAAGATCGCACTGCTCCACCGGCCCCCGTACTCGTCGGGAGCGTCGCACGGCAGTGACGAGGACCTGCGATGGGACTTCGCCGCATGGGGTATCGACATGGTCGTGTCGGGCGACGACCACGTCTACGAACGCTCGACCCACGACGGCGTCGCCTACGTCGTCAACGGGCTCGGCGGGGTCGAGGCCCACGAGTTCGACGAGCCGATCGGGGGCAGCGAGGTGCGCGACGCCGACGAGTTCGGCGCGCTGTTCGTGATCGTCACCGGTGATGCGGCGGACGCGAGGTTCGTCACCGTCGACGGGGTCGAGATCGACCGGTTCCCGCTCGGCACTGCGACAGCCGTGAACGGCGGATCCGAGGGAGCGACGGCCATCGACGCTCGGCCCGAGCTGTCCGCTGCCAGCACCTGGCAGTGGCAGCTCCAAGGTGAGCTCGACGCGTCGTACGACGTCGACGTGTACGACGTCGATCTGTTCGGCACCGAGCCGTCGGCGATCGCCGCCTTGCACGCCGATGGCCGGATCGTCGTGTGCTATTTCTCGGCCGGGTCGTACGAGGGTTGGCGGCCCGACGCCGACGCGTTCGCGCCCGGTGCGCTCGGCCGCACGCTCGACGGTTTCGAGGACGAACGCTGGCTCGACGTGCGCGACCCGTCGGTGCGCGCCGTGGCCGAGGGTCGCCTCGACCTCGCCGCCGCTCGCGGCTGCGACGGCGTCGAGCCCGACAACGTCGACGGCTACACGAACGACACCGGTTTCGACCTCACCGCGGACGGCCAACTCGACTTCAACCGCTTCCTCGCCGCCGCAGCCCGCGAACGCGGTCTGCTGATCGGGTTGAAGAATGACCTCGACCAGATCGACGATCTCGTGAGCGAGTTCGACTTCGCGGTCAACGAGCAGTGCCACGAGTTCGACGAGTGCGACCGCTATGTGGCCTTCGTCGACGAGGGCAAGCCGGTGTTCAACGCCGAGTACGCCCGGCGCGTCGTCGACGACCCCGACGGGGTCTGCGCACGATCACGGGAGCTCGGGCTGCGCACTCTGATCCTGCCGATCGACCTCGACGCCTCGTTCCGGATCAGCTGCGATGGCTGACGGGCACCTGCGCGCCGCGCCGGCGTCGGCCGGTCGCGCTCGCCCGATCCGGGTGTTCGTGGTCGACGACCATCCGGCCTTCCTGCGCACCGTCGCGTTCGTGATCGAGGCCACGCCGGGGTTCGCGTTGGCGGGCACCGCCGAGACCGGACTCGACGCACTGGACGTGCTGGCGGTGAGTGCCGACATCGACCTGGTGTTGCTCGACGTCAACCTGCCCGACGTCTCCGGCATCGAGGTCGCTCGACACCGCGCAGCGGCCGGCGGGCACGAGGTCGTGGTGCTGATGTCGACGGCGGATCTCGCCGATCTGCCCTCCGACGTCCTCGAGCGCGAGGCGGCTGCGTTCTTGCCGAAGGAGCAGCTCACCATCGACCGGCTCCGTTCGTTGTGGGCGGCCGCCGGCCGTCCGGCGTGACCGCCGGCTCGCCCGCACGAGCGGCCGCTGCGGCACCCGAGCTCACGACGGCGGTGGCCCAGCCGCCGAGGTCGCTCGCACGATGCGCACGGCGATCGCCGTCGCCTCGGCCCCGGACAGCTCGCCGTTCGTGACGGCGTCGGCCAGCGCGAGCAGGGCACTCGTGTCGACCCACAGCATTGCGCTGGCCCGCTCGACGTCCGCGGCGCTCGCGACCGACGCAGAGGCGCGCGGTCGGCGGGCGAGCTCGTCGTCGTGGAACCGCCGGCGAATGCGATCGAGCGCCGGCAGCCCCACGTCGGCCACCAGCAGCCGGACGACCCGCCGGTCCTTCGCGGGGATCGAGACGAGGTGGTGGAACATCGCCGCCGTCGCACGATCGGCGTCGAGGCCGGAGATGTCGGGCAGGCCCGTCCGGTAGCGCGCGAGCCGATCGGTGACGAACGCCTCGCACAGCGTGCCGACGTCGCCGAAGTGGTCGTAGACGAGCTGGCGGCTCACGCCCGCCTCGGTCGCCGTGCCGGCCATGGTGATCCCGCCGAAGCCGGACCGGTCGAACAGGGCGCCGGCGGCGTCGAGGAGTTGGCGGCGTCGGTCGGGTGCCCGCAAGTAGGGGCGCTTCGTCGGCAACGGTGCGAGACCGGTCGAGGCTTCGATATCGACAGAGTGTACAGTTCGGCTCGTGCAGGTCGTCGATCAACTCCTCCCCGATCCGCTGGTCGCCGGACGCTTCTTCACCGGGCCGGACGAGGGGCCGTTCGTGATGGTGAATCTCCTCCGGTTCCGCGACCGTGCCGAGTACCACGACGGGAGCGACACACACCTGTCGGGGCGCGAGGCCTACGACCGGTACGCCGAAGGTGTCCGGCCACTGATCGAGGCGCTCGGCGGGCGGGTGGTGTACTCGGGCGCGGTGACCGGCCTGCTCCTCGGCGAGGTGGAGGATCTCTGGGACGCCGTCGGCCTGGTGGAGTACCCGTCGCTGGGCGCGTTCCGGGACATGGCGCTCTCGCCCGAGATGCGAGCGATCGAACACCATCGGATGGCCGGTCTCGCGGGTCAGCTCAACATCCGAACCCGGCCGCAGTGATGACGAGCGACGCCACACGCGTGTTGCGCACTCCGTTGTGCGAGCGTCTCGGGATCGATCTCCCGATCATCTCTGCCGGAATGGGGCCGATCGCCGGGCCCGAACTGGTCGCCGCCGTCTCGAACGCCGGCGGACTCGGGGTGCTCGGATGCACGTCGATGTCCGCCGACGAGGTGCGGGCGGTCGTCCGTCGGACTCGCGAGCTCACCGACCGTCCGTTCGGTGTCGACCTCATCCTCCCGGCGCGCCTCGAGCAGACCGGAGCTCGGGTCAGCGACGTCGCGGCACGCCTGCCGCAGCAGCACCTCGACGTCGCGCGCCGGATCGCGTCCGACCTCGGTGTGGAGCCGCGGGCGTCAGACGGGCGAGGCGATCGTCAAGCCCTCGGCACCGATGCCGAGGCGCAGATCGGCGTGGTCGTCGAGGAACAGGTACCGGTGTTCGTGGGAGCGCTCGGCACGCCCGCGGCGTTCGCGGCGCGGCTGCACGATGCCGGGATCATGGTGATGTCGGTGGTCGGCAGCACCAAGCAAGCGGTCCAGGTTGCTCGCGACGGGGCCGACGTCGTCATCGCACAGGGCACCGAGGGCGGCGGTCACACGGGCCACGTCGGCACGCTCGCACTGCTGCCACAGGTGCTCGACACCGTCGACGTGCCGGTGGTGGCGGCGGGCGGGATCGGTGACGGCCGCGGTCTCGCCGCCGCGCTCGTGATGGGCTGCGAGGGCGTGTGGGTGGGCACACGGTTCTTGGCCACGCTCGAGTCGGGGCTCGCCGACTGGCAGAAGGCCGAGTTGGTCGCTGCGGCCGATCAGTCGCCGGTCATCAGCCGTGCCTACACGGGCAAGCGGTTCCGGCTGTTGCCCAACCGGTGGACCGAGGCATGGGAGCAGGCGGAGGTGCCGCCGCTCGGGATGCCGCTCCAGCCGGTCCTCACCGGGATGGTGCTCGGTGGGCTCGCCACCGATCGCGGCGGCAGGCAAGGCGTGTCGATGAACGGCGCCGGCAACATCGTCGGGTTGCTCGACGAGATCCTCCCGGCGGCGACCGTCGTCCGGCAGATGGCCGACGACGCGGCCGCCCGCCTCACCGCACGCCGGTGACGGTCGCCGCACGTGCTACACCGGAGCCATGTCACACCGCAGCATGTTGACCGCGATCGTGATCGACGTCCCGGGTGAGCAGCACGCCGACGAGGTCGCGTTCTGGAGCGGTGCCACGGGCAAGGACCTGGTGCGGTTGTCGCACCCCGAGTACCACGGCGCGCGCCTCAGCTCGACGTTGGTGCTGCTCGTGCAAGAGCTCGGCGAGGGCGCCTCACGGGTGCACGTCGACTTCCACACCGACGACGTCGATGCCGAGGTCGATCGGTTGATCGCGCTCGGCGCGGGCCTTGTGGACCGGCTCGCCGACTGGGCGGTGATGCGCGACCCGGCGGGGCTGCCGTTCTGCGTGGTGCAGGCGCCGCCCGGCGAACTCGACGACGGCCCGGCGATCACCTGGCCCTGACGCCGGTGAGCGCTCGCTCGACGAGGCCGAGTGCCTCGTCGAGCCGCTCGGCGTCGGCGTTGCCGAAGCCGATCACGGCACCTTCGTGGTCGGGCGGCTGCACCCAGGTGTCGCGATAGCTGCCGAGCCGGACGCCGAGCACGTCGAGGCGCGCGGCGAGCGCGGCTTCGGTGATGCCGTGCAGGCGGACGGCCACGTGCAGACCGGCGTGATCGGTCGCCCAAGCCGTCAGGTGCCCGTCGGCGCTCATGCGTGCCACCCAATCGGCAACCTGCTCGTGGCGGCGTGCGTAGATCTTCCGGGTGCGCCGCAGGTGGCGGTCGAGGTCGCCGGAGGTGACGAGGTGGTGGATCGCGAGCTGCACCAGATCCGAGGGCTGCACGTCGGTGGCCGCCCGCAGCGCGACGGCGTGGGGTGCCACGACGAGCGGGAACACGGCACAGCCGAGCCGGATCGACGGAGCGAGCGTCTTCGAGAAGGTCGCGACGTAGACCACCCGACCCGTCGTGTCGAGCAGGTGGAGCGGCTCGAGCGGGCGGTCGCTGTGACGGTGTTCCGAGTCGTAGTCGTCCTCGACGATCGCCTGCCGGTGGCGGTCGGCGTGCGCCAGCAGCGCGCGGCGACGGGCGACCGTCAGCGTCGCCCCCGTGGGCGACTGATGCGAGGGAGTGGTGTACACGAGGCGGGCGTCGGCCGGCACGAGATCGGGCCGGATGCCGTCTGCGTCCACCGGCACGAGCGCCACCCGGCGGTCGAGCGACTCGATGAGCCGTCGCACCGGCGGATAACCGGGCTCCTCGACGGCCACGACGTCACCGGGGCGGGTCAACAGCCGGATCGTCAGATCGATCGCCGCTTGCGCGCCGGTGGTGACGACGATCTGCTCGGGATCGGCGATCACGCCTCGCGTACGGGCGAGGCGCCGTGCCAGCGCCCGGCGCAGTTCGGGCAGTCCCGCGTGATCGCCGTACCCCGTCGGCGCCCGGTGCGCGGCGGCCAGCGCCGCTCGGCGCCACGGCACATGCGGGAAGAGCGCGAGGTCGGGCGATCCGCTACGGAGGTCGAACCGGGGCGTCTCCGAAGCCACGAGCGGGGCCGGCAACCCGACGCGAGGTTCGAGCACTGTGGGCGGAGCACCTCGTCCTCGCGGCGATCGCCGGCCCTCGGCGCCGGCGGTCTCGACGTCGATCTCATCGGCCACGAAGGTGCCCGCAGCGCCGCGTCCGACCACGTGGCCCTCGGCCGCCAACCGCCCGTACACGGTGGCGATCGTCTGCCGGGCGACGCCGAGGTCGTCGGCGAGTCGACGCGAGGACGGCAGCCGCTCACCCGGCAGGAGGCGGCCGGAGCCGATCGCTGCGCGGATCTGGTCGTAGAGCGAGCGTGAGAGCGCGCGCGGTCGTGTCGGGTCGACGAACAGGTCCATCCGCTCAGTGGCCGACCGCAGCGAGGTATCGGTCGATCGATGCGTCGAGGGCCGCACGGCCGTCGCCGATCACGTTCAGCCCCCACGTGAAGCCGTAGATGTCGTCGATCGGCAGGTCGGCCAGCCGGGCGCGCGTCCGCTTCACGTGGTCGGGGTGAGCGGGCACGTAGTTCGGGACGGAGTACATGAAGGTGACGTGGCGGCGATCGGCGGTGACGTGCAGTGTGTCACCGGCGAGGATCACGTGGCGGCCGTTCGGCGCGCCCGTCCAGTGGAGCAGGCAGCTGCCGGGGAAGTGGCCGGCACAGCGGTACAGGTGGAGCGTCGGCGACAGCGAGTGCTCGTCGCCGTGCCAGAGCTCGATGGCGGGCGACGTCCGCTGGATCCACACGGCGTCGTCGGCGTGCAACATGATCCGGGACCCGCCGAGGGCGTCGGACCACTCGACCATCGCCGAGTAGAAGTGGGGGTGCGAGATCGCGATCACATCGATGCCGCCGATTGCTGCGAGTGCGTCGACGGCCTCGGGCGTGACGAGGCTCGTGCAGTCCCACAACACGTTGCCGATGTCGGTGGCGAGTACGAGCGCCCGCTGTGGGATCGCGAACGCAGGCGTGATACCGATGCCGAGCAGGTCGCCGTCGCGTTCGATCCGCACCCGATGCGTCGTCGCGAGTTCCTCGTGCGTGGTCCAGCGCTGGCCGGTGGGCGCCACGTACTGGCGGTCGTCGCTGCAGATCGGGCAGTGGTCGGGCGGTTGCGGTCGCTCGTCCCACTGGGTACCGCAGGTGGTGCACATCGGCCTCATCGGATGTCCTCCTCCTCGAACGACAGCGGGACGTCGCGGGAACGCTTGAGCTCGAAGAACTGTGGGGTGCTCGCTGCGGCGACGATGGCATCCCACAGTTGCAGAGCGGCGTGACCCCGTGGGCACGACGACAGCACCGGGCCGAACAGGGCGACGGTGGGTGCACCGGGTGTGCGCCGGATGTGCACGACCGGAGTGCCGACCTCGTCGCCCACCGGATCCACCCCACGGTGATGGCTGGCGCGCAGACGATCGTCCCACGCGTCGGTGTCGGCGACGTCGGCGAGATCGCTCGGCAGGCCGGCCGCGTGCAGCGCCTCGACGATCAGCGCCTGGTCGGCCCGGCGATCCTGCAGGTGCAGCCGCCTGCCGAATGCCTCGTAGAGGCGGCGGGTCGCCTCGGGCCCGTGGTGGTCCTGTGCGGCGACGAGCACCCGAGCGGTGCCCCACGCCCGGTCGACGAGGTCCCGGTAGAAGTCCGAGAGGTCGTCGCGACCGTCGTTCAGGACCGAGAGGCTCATCACCTGGAACGTGAGTCGGAGCGGGCGGAGTCGCTCGACCTCGGCCAGCCAGCGGGAGGTGATCCACGCAAACGGGCAGACCGGATCGACGAACACGTCCACCTGCGGAACGGCATCGGGAGGCATCGTCATGTCCACCATCGTGTGCCGTGACTTTGGACCAGGTAAAGATCCAAGTCAGGTGGATGTAGCTGGACCAAGCCCGTTCAGGGCCGGGGGGTTCGGACGAGGCGGTCGACAAGGACGCACGAGTCGCCGCTTGCATCGATCGTCAGAGGTGAGCTCGGCTCGTGTCGACCCCAGAGCAGGAGCAGGCGCTGCGCAGGCTCGCACTCGACATCGGCGGGACCGGCCGGTGCGGCCCAGCTCGCACGGAGTGATCCGTCGACGACGTCGAGCACGAGGTCGTCGTCCGGAGCGCTGCGCACCACCACGCGGGCGTTGGGTCCGGATGTGACGTCGAGTCGAACGCCGAGGGCCTCCCGGAGCGAAGGCATCGACGTGAGGACGGACACCGCGTGCCGAGTGAGCTCGGGCTGTGCAAGCATCGCCCAGCCGACGTCGTCGCGGCCGACGATGTCCCAGCGGTGCACGGCGCACTCACTGCGAGTGTGCACCGCGAAGTCCGTCGCAGTCATCGAACGTCCGGTGAACGCCACCGTCTCGGTTCCCAGTCGTCCGATCGCTGCGGCGAGCCGGAGCGACTCGGTGAGCAGCCGGTCGCGCAGCGCCGCGTCGTCGAGCGCTCGATACGGTGCCTCGCGTTCGCCGAACCCGCGCGTCGGCCGCTCGGGGAGGCCGCCGAGGTGCGACTCGATCAGGTCGGCTTCCTCCGCCGCACCGGCGGCGAGGTGGGCGACGAGCTCGTGGACGGTCCAGCCGGGACATGCGGTCGGCATGTCGGCCGGCGTGGCGAGCAAGGTGGCGACGAACTCGCGGGCCTCGTCGATCGGAGGTGGCGTGTCGATGAGACGGAGGTGTGGGTCGGCGGACGAGATGGCGTCGTGCATGTGGACATCATCGAGCGACGCGGCCTCGAACGCTGGCGGCAACCGGACGCTGCGTCGAGACGCCGCTCCTCGCCGCTACTCGCCGGCGACGTCGTGATGCTGGCGAAGGGAGTCGAGACCGCGTCGGACGATCGTCTCGAGGACGTCGAGATCGATGTCGGCGAGGCGTTTGACGTACAGGCAGCTCTTGCCGATGCGATGCTTGCCCAGCCTGGCGAGCTCGAGGTCGAGGTCGTCGTAGCCGGGCACGATGTAGACGACGAGGTTCGCCGCTCGCGGCGAGAAGCCCGTGGCCAACGACTCGGACTCCTTCCCGCTCGCGAGCCGATAGCGGTAGCGGCCGTACCCGATGATCGACGGACCCCACATCCGCGGCGCCCAACCGGTGACTCGGCCCATCAGCTCGAGCATGGTCTCTGCGTCGGCGCGTCGGCCGTCGTGCTCGATGTCGGCGACGTAGCGGAGCGGATCGACGGTGGTGGGCCGCGTGACGTTCTCGGACATGGGGCGACGGTAGCGACTCGGCGCGTGGCAGGCTGACGCGCGTGGGCGACGAGCGGAGCGCGGCGGTCGGCACGTTGGTCTCGCACCGGTGGCCGGCCGGGGTGACCGTGGAACGCGAGGGCGACGTGCTGCGCATGAGCGCGTCGCCGCTCGGACGGGCGGACGTCGCCGTGATCGCCGTCGTCGCGTTCGGGATCCCGACCGTCGTCGGCGTGCTGTTCGCCTCGATCGCCGGCGTGACTGTCGCCGCCCTCTTCGCCGTGGCGGTGCTCGCCGTCGGATATCAACGACTCCGAGGTGCACAACGCGTCACGGTCGACCTCGCGGGCGCAACCATCGGGGTGGAGCACGTGAACCCGCGGATCGCAGGCCGACTGGGTCTCACCGCACGGTCGGTCCGCTTCACCGACGTCGCCTCGGTCGAGGTGACACGCGTGCTCACCGGATCGCGCGTCGAGCCGCTCGGTCGTCGCATCGCCCTCCGCCTCCACGACGGCACGCTCGTGGTCCTGGCCGAGTTCGCCGCGGCCGCTACCGGCGCCACCTTCGCCCGGGCGATCGCCACCGTCGTCGACGCGCCGCTGCGGGAGCCGTGATCCCATGCCATCGAACGACGACGTCGTCCCCGAACGCGAGCTCTGCGACACCCGACATCTCCAGGAATCCGACTGGCAGCACCTCGGTCGCCTCCGGGCGCTGGTGGCCGCCGATGCCGATGTCGCCCAGGTGATCGTGATGCTCGACGACATCGGCCGTGGCGCCCGCAACGGGGTGGTCGTCGCGATCGAGGCAGAGGTTCGAGGCCTCTACGGCATCGAGCCCTCGACCCGGCACCGGTACGTGCCGAAGGAACGCTTCGCCGGTCTCGACGCGTCGCAGCTGCGGCACCTGGTGCTGGCGCGGGTCGACGCACTCCGGCCGGGCACCTGTCACGTGCCCGAAGCGGTGTACTGCGTGCACGTGCACGCCGTCGAGTTCGAAGGCGAAGTGGTCGCCGTGCGCGAGATCGCAGGGAAGGACTGGGACTACTCGCTGTTCGAGACGACAGCGGATCCGCTCGGTCACTTCGTCGAGATCGAGTACGGCTCACACGCGACGTACTCCGTCGTCAAGCGGATCGCCTCGGAGGACTCGGAGCTGCTGGCCGGCGGCGCGCTCGACGTCGACGAGATCGACCGCCTGGTCGACCGCTACCGCTGATCTCGCCGTGAGCGGGCGACGCGAACGATTGGGTAGGTTTCGGATGCGGCCAGCAGGACGCCACACGTCCACATGGGGGAGCGACCTACGCGCATGATGATCACCGAGATCGAGGACTACTTCGAGAGCGGCTGCGGCCGGTGCGAGCGCTTCGCCACGCCCGACTGCTCGACCCGATTCTGGCTCGACGGCCTGCTGCACCTGAGGCGCATCTGCCTCGACGTCGGCATGTCGGAGCACGTGAAATGGGCGCACCCCTGCTACGTGCACGCCGGTCGCAACATCGTGGTGATGGGTGCCTTTCGTGACGACTTCCGGCTGTCGTTCTTCCACGCCGCGCTGATGCGCGACCCACACGGCGTCCTCACGCGGCAGGGCGAGAACACCCAGCACCCCGACTGCTTCAGGTTCGACGACGTCGCGCAGGTGGCAGCCCTCGAGCCGATCATCCGCGAGTACCTCGCCGAGGCGATGGGGTACGCGGAGCAGGGGATCAAGCCACCCAAGGTGGAACGCGAGCTGGAGCTGCCCGACGAACTCGTCGAGGCGCTCGAGTCCGACCCCGAGCTCGCACAGGCGTTCGCGCTGCTCACGCCCGGCCGCCAGCGCAGCTACGTGTTCGCGCTCAACTCGGCCAAGACGTCGGCCACCAGGGTGTCCCGCATCGTCAAGTACCGCGACAAGATCCTGGCCGGCAAGGGCGCGCTCGACCGGTAGCCGCCATGCGAGTGCTCTACATCGACATCGACACGCTGCGGTCCGATCACCTCGGCTGCTACGGCTACCACCGCGACACGACGCCGCACATCGACGCGATCGCTCGTGACGCGATCCGGTTCACCAACGTGTACGCGTCGGACGTGCCGTGCCTGCCGAGTCGCACGGCGCTCAGCACCGGGCGCTTCGGCATCGTCAACGGTGTGGTCAACCACGGCGGGACCGCTGCCGAGCCCCGCCTCGAGGGGCCCGCCCGCGGCTTCTTCGGTCGCAATGCCCGACGAGCCTGGGCGACGCAGTTCTACAACGCCGGATGGACCACCGCATCGCTCTCGTCGTTCCCGTTCCGCCACTCGGCCACGTGGTGGAACCACGGGTTCATGGAGGCGATGAACCTGATGCGCAACATGGGCCTCGAGCAGGCGCACGAGGTGCTGCCACACGCACTCGACTGGCTCGAGCGCCGCGGCCGCGCCGACCACTGGTTCTTCCACGTCCACCTGTGGGATCCGCACACGCCCTACATCGTCCCGGCCGACTACGGCAACCCGTTCGCGTCCGACCCCGTGCCCGCGTGGCACGACGAAGCCGTCCGCGAACGCAACTGGCAGCTCGCCGGCCCGCACAGTGCGCAGGAGCCGTGGGGGTTCCGGCCCGACGAGTGGGGCACGCCGCCGCCGCGCCAGCCGTGGAACCTGTCGGGCCCCGACGAGGTGAAGGCGATCTTCGATGGCTACGACGTCGGTGTGCGGTACGCCGACGACGCGGTGGGGACGCTGATGAACGCCCTCGCCGATCTCGGCGTGCTCGACGACACGGCGGTGCTGATCAGCTCCGACCACGGCGAGGCGTTCGGCGAGCTCGGCGTGTACGCCGACCACCAGGCGGCCGACGAGGCGACGTGTCACATCCCGAGCGTGTTGCGCTGGCCGGGCCTCGCACCGCAGGTGGACACCGGGCTGCACTACCACCTCGACATCGCCGCGACGGTGCTGGGCCTCGCCGGGTTGCGCGTGCCGTCCGACTGGGATGGCGTGTCGCTCGCCGACGGTCTGCGCTCCGGTACCGCCGCCGCGCGAGATCACCTCGTGCTGTCGCAAGGGGCGTGGTCGTGCCAGCGATCCATGCGATGGGGCGACCACCTGTACGTCGAGACGTACCACGACGGCTACCACGGCCACTGGGACGAGTCGATGCTGTTCGACGTGGTGGCCGATCCCCACGAGACGATCGACCTCACCGCCAGCCGGCCCGACCTCACCCGTGCGGGTCGGGCGCTGCTGCGGTCGTGGGTCGACGAACAGCTCGAGCGCAACGGTGTCACCGATCCGCTCGACACGGTGCGCGCCGAAGGCGGACCGCTGCACACCCGCGGCCACCTGCCCGCGTACCTCGATCGGCTCCGAGCCACCGGACGGTCGCACTGGGCCGACGTGTTGCTCGAACGGCACGCCGGCGAGGCCGATCCCACCTCACCGTGGGCACACCACGGAGGTCGGCTGTGAGCGAGCGCACGGGCGACGCGCAGCGCCCGAACATCCTGGTGTTCATGCCCGATCAGCTGCGCGCCGATGCGGTCGGTGCGTTCGGCAGCCCGGTGGCGCGCACACCGCACATCGACGCGCTCGCGGCTCGCGGCGTCCGCTTCGACCAGGCATGGACCCAGCACCCCGTCTGCGGCCCGAGCCGCGTGTCGTTCATGACCGGCTGGTATCCCCACGTCGCCGGACACCGCACGCTCGACCACTTGCTCACCTCGGCCGAGCCCAACCTGCTGCGCTCGTTGCGCCACGCCGGCTACCGCGTCAGCATGCCGGGCCACCGCGGCGACGTGTTCGCGCCCGGGGTCACCGAGGAGAGCACCGACTTCTGCGGGTTCCTCGTGGCGCCCGATCTGTCGGGGTTCGTGGGCGCGCCGCCCGAGCACCTGCGCGGCACCGCGCTCGGCCGTGCCTTCTACCGCGGCTCGGAGGGACCCGACGCCGTGGTCGACTTCGACGAGGCGACGACACGGACGGCGATCGAGTGGATCGAACGCGAGGGCTCGTCCGCCCCCTGGGCGATGTGGGTACCGCTGGTGTTCCCGCACGTGCCGTTCATGGTGGAGGAGCCCTGGTTCTCGATGCACGACCGTGCCTCGATGCCCGACCCGATCGCGCCCGACGCGGGTGGTGGCAAACCTGCGTTCGTCGGTGCGATCCGCGAGGCCTACGGCTGGGACGAGCTCTCGCCCGACGATCTGCGCGAGGTCGCCGCGACCTACCACGGGATGGTGAGCCGGGTCGACGACCAACTCGGCCGGATCCTCGCCGCCATCGATGCCGCGGGCCAGACCGACGACACGCTCGTGGTGTTCCTCACCGACCACGGCGAGTACCTCGGCGACTGGGGCCTCGTCGAGAAGTGGCCGTCGGGCATGGATCCGTGCCTGTTGCGCAACCCACTCGTGATCGCCGGCCCGGGCGTCACCCCCGGTCGCGTGTGCGACTCGTTGGTCGAGATCGTCGACGTGAGCGCCACCATCCTCGACGTCGCCGGCGCCACGCCGACTCACACCCACTTCGGGCGGAGCCTGGTGTCGTTGCTCGCCGAGCCCGCACAGGCATTCCGCACACACGTGTTCAGCGAGGGCGGCTTCTCACCGACCGACGTCGACCTGTTCGAGCGCGCGGGCGGCGACTACGAGGTGAAGGGTCGGTTGCAGCACGAGCGCCCCGAACTCGTCGGCAAGGCGATCAGCGTGCGCACCCGTACGCACACCTACGTGTACCGGCAGTGCGAGCGAGACGAGCTGTACGACCGCATCGCCGATCCGCTGGAGACGACCAACCTGATCGACGACCCGGCGCGGCGCGACGTGGTGGCCGAGCTCAGGTCGGTGGTGTTCGACTGGCTGGTCGACACGTCGGACGTGATCCCGTGGGAGAAGCACCCACGGTTCCCGAAGATCCCGATGGGCTGGCGCAGCACGACCGGCTGAGCCGCGCCGGCGCGGTGCCGAAGCGGCGGCGGGGCGGTTCTACGATGCCGCTCCATGACGCCGTTCGCCATGCCGGACACCGACACGTGGATGGAGGGCGATCTGCACGTCGCGCTGGCGAGGCCGTCACACGCGGCCGGCCCCGTCCCGACGGTGCTGCTGCTCGACGGCCACACGATGTTCGCGACCGCCGTGGAGTACGCCCGCACGGTCTCGCTGGTGACGCTCGGCGCACTGCCGCCGATGGCGATCGTCGCCGTGTGGCGCGACAGCAACGACCCGCTCGAGTACTTCTCGACGCGCTTTCGCGACTTCACCCCGTACGAGTGGGTGCTGCCCGAACCCTTCGCCGCCCCCACTCGAGGTGTGGCGCATCCGGCACGATCGATGCGGCCACCCAGTCGGCGGGCACCACCTGCCGCCCGTTCCACTGGCCGCCCAGTCGGTACAGCTCGCCCAGCTTCGCGAAGTCGCGTGCGGTGAGGTTCACGCCGCCGAATGCCATCTCGCGACCCGTTGCGTCGAGCAGCCAATAGCCGTCGCTCTCCATGCCGAGCGGTTCGTACAGGTGCTCCTGCATGTACTCCGTGATCGAACGTCCGGTGGCCCGCACCAGCAACGTGCCAAGCGCCTGGGTGTCGGTGGAGTTGTACTGGCACACCGTGCCCGGTGCCGACTCCGGTGCGGCCGTCGCGACGAACCCGTCGAGGCTGCCGCCCGGCGCCATCGCCGCGCCGAGGCGCGCCACGTCGGACGTGCGATCGCTGTAGTCCTCGTTCCAGCGGGCACCCGACGACATCTGCAGCACGTCCTTGATCCGCACCCCGTCGTAGGCCGAGCCGGGCTCGACGTCGATGTACCGGCTGATCGGGTCGTCGATCGAGGGGATGTGGCCCTGCTCGACCGCGATGCCGACGAGCGCCGAGACGAAGCTCTTCGCCACCGACCACGAGATCCACTGGACCTCGCGGCCGCCCGTCAGCCGGTACTGCTCGTGCACCACGGCGCCGTCGCGCAGTACGAGGAGCGCGGCGGTGTCGGTGACGTCGAGGAACTGCTCGGTGTCGACCGCCGCTCCGTCGAAGTGGAACGACGTCGGCAGCTCGATCCGCTCGCCGTCGGGGAACCGGTGCGGCGAGGCACTCGCGGTCATCCGGCTGCTCGGCAGCATGCGGTACAGGCGATCGAAGTGTTCGTGCTGCGGAGCGCCGGTGAACAGTCCGACGGATGCGAAGGCGGACGTCGTCTCAGACATGCCGGCGAGCGTACGCCGACGGACGAGGACGATCGGCGGTCGACGACGCGCGTCCCCGGCTCCATCGGTGCTGCGACGCGCTCGGTGATTCGGTCAGACGCGCACCTCGAACGACGTGGACGCCACGATCCGCCCGGCTATCTGCAGCTCCACCCGGTGCGTGCCGGCTCGATAGGTGCGCGTCGACGCCTGCTGGATCAGTCGGCGCTTGGTGAGCGTGCGCCGTTCACCTGCGGCGAGGTCGATCGTGGTCCACTTGAACACCTTCGGCGACGTGGCGCCGGAGGCGTTCACGTGATGGATCACGAAGTCCACCACCAGGCGCTGCGTGTCGCGGGCCGTGGACACGACGTCGGTGGTCAGCGTGACGTGCACGCCCATCTCGACCACCGCCGGCGACACCTCGAAGCGTTCGACGTCGACGCTCGACTCGGTGGTGAAGCCGAGCACGGCGAGCGCGCCCGGCTCGCCGCGCTTCACCAGCGTCCGGAGGGCGTGCGCAATCATGCGTCGATCGATGTCCGGCTCGGTCGCCCATGCCTCGAGTGTGTCGATCACCAGGCGCGGATGGGTCTTGGCGACGTCGTTCAGGTGGTTCGCCACCGACCGTCGCACGGGCTCCGACGGATCGTGACGCAGCCGCTGCAACACGGCGAGGCCGGGGTGCGGATCGGCCACCAGCCGGGGCACCCCTGCGCCCCAGGGCAACCGCGGCCGCATGCCCTCGGACGGCAGCCGGCGCACTCGCTCGTCGTCGTGATCGGTGAACTCGAGCAGGCGGCGGTACGTCTGGTCGAAGTGGTCGCGCAGGAACGGCCGGACGGCGAACTCGCAGCTCATCCGCTTCGTGACGTGTTCCATCGCATCGAGCGCCTCGGTGGGGCACGACGGCCCGAACAGCTCGACCACGGTGGCGAGCGGCCAGGCGGCCCACCCCTCCACGGCTGGCTCGGCGCGTACGACGTCCACCAGACACGCCATCGACGAGGCCGGCGCTCGGTCGCCGAGGGCCCGCCACAACTCGCGTGCGATCACCTCCATCCGCGCCTTCAGCTCCAGGCCGTCGAGCTGCGGGGTGGTGCGTCGACGGAAGTCGTCGGTCGCGAAGCGGTCGTCCGCAGCGGCGAAGCGTCGGGCCAGTTCGTCGACCACCGTCGCGTCGACCGAGTGCTTGAAGGCGCCTGCCACGCCGGCGACGGTAGCGGTGCGTTCAGCCGTGGGCGGCCACGCTCGACGCCCTGTGGGGCGACGAGCGCGTCACACCCTCGATCGCCGCGATGGCGACGATCGCCACGGCCACACCGGCCGTGCTGACGATCGCATTCGAACGGGGGCCGGCGAACAGGGCGAACGAGACGACGACCACGAGTCCTGCGAGACGTGTCCACAGCAGGTGGCCGGTCGCACGGGCGTTGCCGATGACGAACCCGGCCAGGTACAGCGCTGGTCCTACCGCGAGCGCGGTGACGGCGAACGGTTCCATCGACACGGTCGGGTGCACCAACCCCTCCTCGATCGCGGCGGCGAACACCACCGTGCCGGCGACGATCGGGAGGTGCCCCAACGTGAACAGGTCGCGGGCCAGGTGGCCTCGTCGGCGATGGTCCGACTCGGAGACGAGCCGCGCCTCTGCGGCATGGTGCACCCAGTCGAAGTAGCTCCACCACAGCGCCGCCACGGCGACGAAGGCGGTGGCCAACAGGATCATCACGTCGCGGTCGAGACCGACGTCGGAGGCCGTGGCTCCGGTGGCGATGACCGACTCGCCGAGGGCGATGATCACGATGAGTCCGTGACGCTCGGCGAAGTGTCCCGGATCGACGTGGAACTCGCGACGCCCTGCGGCGAGCACCGACACGACGTCGACCGCCAGCGCCGCCGCCCACAGCGCGACCCGCGCACCGTCGTCGACGAGGCCGCCGGCGAGCACCAGCACCGGGCCGACGGAGGCGATCGGCAGGTAGAGCCGCAGTGCGGCGCGGTACGTCGTGTCGTGCTGCCCGAGCCAATAGAGCGCGAGGCCGAGCAGGCGCATACCGGCGTAGGGCAGCGCGAACCACTCGCCCATGTCGTCGAACGCGGTGGGGATCGCAGCTGCCGCGCCGAGCATCGCACCCGACGCGACCAACATCCACAGGCGTGTCGAGCGGCGGTCGAGATCGATCGCGTTGCCCGACCAGGTGTACTGCGACCAGGCCCACCACACGAGCCACATCATCAGCGACGCGCGGCCCCAGCCGGCGGCCGAGTGGTCGCCGTGGAGCAGTGACACGAGCTGGGTGACGGCGAACACGAAGACGAGATCGAAGAAGAGTTCGAGGAAGCCGACCCGCCTCGCCGTCGCCCCGTGGTCGGTGGACATCAGCGCTCGCCGGCCGCCGAAGACGGCCCATCGGTGGCCGGCGGCCGCTGATGGGCGACCAGCACCATGTCGCGACCGCGACCGCCCCGAAAGGCGAGCAGGCCCCAGTAACGAGCAGCCTCCTCCAACAGTCCGGCGTCGGCGAGACCGTCGATCTCGACCGCGTCGAACCCCATCGCCGTCGCGAGGTCGGCGACGAGCCTGCGAGCGGTCGCGTCGTCGGCGGCCACCGGCAGGAGCGGACGATGACCGTCGGGGAGCGTCGGTGCTGCCATGTGCTCGGCGCCGAGCACGTTGAACGCCTTCACCACGTGGACTCCGTGGCCGGCGGCCTGCACGACGACCGACACGCCGCTGGCCGCACCCTCGGGCAGCGGTTGCCCGAACGGGTTGGTGGCGTCGACCACGACGGCACCGGGCGCGAGCCCGAGCCGCGCGACGACGTCGGCGACCACACCGAACGGGACGGCGAGGATCGTGACATCGGCGTCCACCGAGGCGCCGTCGATCCCGATGCTGTCGTCGTCGCCGGCCGACCGGCGAGCGATCCGCACCTGGTGGCCGAGCGCTCGCAGGTTGGTGGCGAGCGCCGTGCCGACATTGCCCGACCCGACGACCACCACGGACAGAGGTGCTGCTGCGGACACGGTCACCGCCCGAGCGCGTCGATGACGAGGCGGGCTGCGGCAGCACCGGAGTACTGCTGCTGGCCGGTGATCAGGTTGCCGTCGCGCACGGCATGGACCCGGAAGCGGCCGTGGACGACGAAGTTCGTGTCCGCGAGGCGCGCCGCCTCGTCCTCGATCCAGAAGGGTTGGATGCGCTGCCCGACGAACTCGTCCGCGAACGCTTCCTCGGAGTTGGCGAAGCCGGTCCAGGTGCGACCGCGAACCACGAGCTCGCCGTCGGGTGTCGTGGCGTCGAGGAGGACGCACGTGGCATGGCAGACGACGGCAGTCACCTTGCCGGCGGCCACGAAGCGGCCGACGAGGTCCTTCACGCGCTGATCGTGACGGAAGGTGTACATCGGCGCTTGGCCGCCCACCAGGAACACGGCATCGAACGATGCCTCGTCGACCGCTTCGAGGGCGGGCGTGTTCTCCACCAGACGAGCGTGATCGGGGCTGGCGATGAAACCTCGGCTGACGAGGTCGTGAGCCGAGTACCCAGAGGGATCCGCTGGGTCGGAGAACGAGTCCGCCGCCAGTGCGCCCCCGTCGGGGCTCGCGATGACGACCTCGAAGCCGGCCTCGGTGAACTCCCAGTAGGGGTGGGTGAGCTCGGCCCACCAGAACCCGATCGGCCAGCCGGTCTGCTGCGAGGTGGTCGGGTTCGACACCACCATCAACACCCGCTTCGTGGAACCGTGCACATCGATCGTCGCAGGCATGACATCCTTTCATTACGTGACAGAAGTGGAACGTAAACAAGGTACCGCGGGCTCGTCACTCCTGCAATACGGGTCTGTCACGTAATGTCGGGCTCGTGTCGGAGGAGGTCGTGGATCGAGCGGTCGCAGGTCGTCCGCGTGACGCGTCGATCGACGATGCCGTGCTGGACGCCACCCTTCGGCGTCTGGCGCGAGACGGATTCGCCGGACTGTCGTTGGCGTCCGTCGCGGCTGATGCAGGCACGTCGCGACCGGCGATCTACCGGCGTTGGCCCGACAAGGAGTCGCTCGTGGTGGATGCCATCGCCCGACTCGCCGAGGTGGCACCACCGGCGATCGGGCGTGCGCCGTTCGACGACCTCGTCGCCGAACTCGAACACTTCCGACACTGCATCACCGAGGCCGCTGCGCTGCCGCTCGCCGGTCTGATGCTCGGCGACGAGGTCAGCCCCGCGCTGCGGGCGAAGTACCACGACCTCGTCGTGGCGCCGCGTCGGGCGCGGATCAAGGCATGCCTGCGCCGCGGGATCGACGACGGCACCCTCGACGCCGACGCCGACGTCACCATCGCCGGCACGTTCCTCACGGGCTCGTGGTACGCACTCGCGCTGGCCGGTACGGCACCACCGAAGGATTGGGCTCGGCGGACCGCGGTGCTGGTGTGGCGGGCCTGCGGGGGTAGATCGACGTGAGTTCCGCCGGCGGGCACATCAGCCGGTGACGGCGCGCCCACCGGCGATCTGCTCGGCGTCGGGACGCTCGAGGTACACCCGTTCGTTGGTCATGAGGTCGTCGTCGTCGAAGTCGAACACCGCGAACAGACGGTGCTCGAAGCCCCGGTCGCGACCGGCGGGCGTGCCGCGCAGCGCGAAGTGCAACAAGACCTGGCCGCCGTCGCAGATCTCGAGGCTGATGAGCTCGTTGCGTTGATCGGGCACAGCGGTGCGCCCGGCGAGCCAGTAGGCCATCACGTCGTCACGGCCGTCGTGCACCGTGCCGTCGGGCAGCTCGTAGCGCGCGTGGCTGAACGTCGCCATCGTCCGGTCCCACTCCTGGGTGTTCTCGCTGTTCATGTGCTCGAGCGTCACCAGGGCGCGCCGGACGGCTCGCTCCGATCTCGCGAGCATCTCGGGCGTGGCGGTCATCGGCTCATCATGTCACCGCCGCCGGGCACGATCGCCCGCCCGTCCGTCGCCTGGTCCGGCGACGTCCTGCGCGACACTGACGGCCGTGCCGCCTCTCGAGCTCGCCTGGTTCGCTCCGTCGTGTGTCGGTGACACCGCTCGCCTCGGCGTCGACGACCCCAGCCGCCGCGCGACGTTCGACTACAACCGGCGCGTGATCCTCGGCGCCGAACGGGCCGGGTTCGACAACGTGCTGATCCCGAGCTCGTTCGTGCCCGGCATGGATCCGTGGACGCTCGCCACCGCGCTGGCGCCGTCACTCACGACGATCGGGCTGTTGCCGGCCGTGCGTGTGGGCGAGTTCGACCCGCCGATGTTCGCCCGCGCGGCGAAGAACCTGCAGCAGCTCCTCGACGGCCGGCTGACCGTCAACATCATCTCGAGCGAGCTCGCCGGCGAGACGCTCGGGTCGGTGGAGCGGTACCGCCGCACGGCCGAGGCGATGCGGTTGTTGCGCTCGCTCTGGAACGACGAGTCGGTCACCCACCACGGCGAGCACTGGCGGTACGACGGCCTTTCGACGACCCCGACGCGCACCCGCACGCCACCGCCGATGTACTTCGGGGGCACCTCCGAGCCGGCCCGCGAGGTGGCGGCGGAGTACGCCGATTGCTACCTGATGTGGGTGGAGGGCGTGGCCTCGATCGGCGCGCTCGTTGCCGAGATGCGCGAGCGTGCAGCAGCGCATGGCCGCACCCTGCGGTTCGGGTTGCGGACCCACGTGATCGTGCGCGACACCGACGACGAGGCCCGCCGCGCCGCTGCCGAGTTGATCAGCGAGCTCGACCCCGAGGTCGGTCGCCGCCTCAAGGAGGCGGCACACGACCACGCCTCGGAAGGCGTGCGCCGGCAGGACGCCCTTCGTGCGTCGGCCGCCGACGACGGGTTCGCCGAGGAAGCGTTGTGGACCGGCATCGGTGTGGCGCGCAGCGGCGTCGGCGCAGCGATCACCGGGAGCACGGAACGGGTCGTGGCCAAGCTCCGCGCCTATCAGGCGCTCGGCATCGACGCGTTCATCCTGAGCGGCTATCCGCTCGACGACGAAGCCGAACGCGTCGGCCGCCTGGTGCTGCCGGGCCTCCGAGACGCCAACCGCTGAACCGAGTGCCAGCCGCCCATCCGAGTGGTAGCCGCCCATCCGAGTGGGAGCGGGCACCCCGTCCGTCCGCTGGCACTCGGGTGGACCGCTGGCACTCGGGTGGACCGCTGGCACTCGGGTGGACCGCTGGCACTCGGGTGGACCGCTGGCACTCGGGTGGACCGCTGGCACTCGGATCGGCGCGGCTATCGGGCGGGGGTCTGCTGGATGCGGATCGTGTTCCCGGCTGGGTCGCGCACCGCGCAATCGCGGATGCCGTAATCCTGGTCGATCGGCTCCTGCACCACCTCGGCGCTCGCCTGCAGCGCGGCGAACAGCGCGTCGAGGTCGTCCGTCGCGAGCACGATGCCGGCGTACGTGCCCTTGGCCATCATCTCGGCGATCACACGCCGCTCGTCGTCGCTGACGCCCGGGTCGGTGACGGCCGGCTGCAACACGATCGCCGTGTTCGGCTGGCCGGCGGGACCGACCGTGATCCAGCGCATCTCCCCCCAACCCACGTCGTTGCGGACCTCGAAGCCGAGCACGTCGCGGTAGAACGCGAGCGACTCGTCCGGATCGGTGAAGGGCAGGAACGACGATGCGATGGTGATGCTCATGCGGTCGACGTTACGCAGACGCCGGCGCGCCCGCTTCTCGATTCCTGACCGGTCGCGTCACCCGCCGGGCCACGCACGGCGGGATGCCGTCCACCGAGCCGACGGCGCGTCGATAGGCGGTCGGGCTGAGGCCGACGAGCTCGCCGAAGCGGGTGGTGAAGGTGCCGAGCGACCCGCACCCGACCGTGAAGCAGATCTCGGTCACCGTGAGATCGGTCGAGCGCAGCAGCGCCATCGCCCGTTCGATCCGCCGGGTCATCAGGTACGAGTAGGGCGACTCGCCGTACGCCTGCTTGAAGCAGCGCGACAGATGCCCGGCCGACACGTGCTCACCTCGGGCGAGGGTCTCCACGTCGAGCGGTGACGCGTGATCGCGATCGATGCGGTCCCGCGTCCGCCGCACCATCTCCAGCTCGGCCCGCCGCCGCTCGTCCAGCACGTGCACCATCTCCCCGCGCTACGGGACGCGTTGCACGCGCTGGCGGTGGCTCGACTTGTTGTCACCGTCGATACCGCTCTTCGTGGTGCCCTTGATCTCGTTCACCTTGCGGTCGGTGCCCGTGATCGGCTTGGCCTCCACCCGGGTCTCACGTTCGAAGCTGTGCGACTTGCCGGTGTTGCGGTAGTACTGCCACAGACCGAAGTAGAGGCCGGCGGCACCGGCGGGCCCGAGGATGAGCAACCACACGGGGCCGCTGTCGCTCGACGCGGCCACGAGCCCGGATGCGAGCAGCGCGCTCATCCCATGGCTCCCAGGATGGCGATCACGATGCCCTCGATCACCGTGCCGACCGTGAGCGCTGCGGCCACCAGCCTCGGGGTCGACACGGGCACACTGCCCATCACCTCACCCGTCCGGCCGTTGACGGCGATGTAGTGCACCATGCTCGTGCCGTTCTTCTCGTGGTAGTACGAGTACAGCCACACCGGCAGGTACATCGCCACCCAGCGCGTGCCGTGCACCTGGAGCCGCTCACGCTCCCAGCGCACGCCGCGGTCGTAGCCCGAGATGCTCGATTCGACCTGAGCGCGGGCGATCGACAAGAGCTGGTGCTCGAGCTCGGGGGTGGTGTGCGCCACGTCCTGGTCGCGCTTCTCGGACGTGAACCCGGTGAGGTAGCTGGCGTTCCACCTCACCGCGTTCTCGGTGTCGAACGGCAGGATCGTGTTGATCACGTTGTTCGTGTTGATCGCCGAGTTCATCTGGGCGCGGGCCGACGACGCCTCGAGCGTGAGGTCGTCGGCGGTGAAGTCGACGTGGCGCTGCACCTCGAAGACGTCGGCGTCGTACACGGTCTTCTTGTTGTCGCCGGTGCCTCGTGTGTACCGACGGGTCTGTACCTCACCGAAGCCGGCGACGTCGGCGCTGGCGTTGGCGTCCACCACCATGTACGGCATGTAGACGCCGACCACGTTCTGGGGGGTGAAGTCGCGCACGAACGCCCGGTCGGCGAACAGGCGACGCTTCCCGGCGAACTCGCGGATCGTCGTCATGGCGGCGTCGTGGGTGATCTGGAACGGCAGCACCGCATCGGGTACGGCACCGTTGGGGATCTGCTCGTTGATCGTGAGCACGTGGCGGCACCAGTGGCAGCGCGCCCCCATCTGCTCGGCGGTGTTCACCACCACCTCGGCGCCGCAGCCACCGCACTTCAGGGTGATCACCGAGTCGACCCCGGCGGCGATGTTCGCGGCGCCCGAGGCGATCGTGGTGCCGGTCAGGGTGGAGAGATCGCCGTTCGCGATCGTCTCGTCGAGGCGGGCCTCCGCCCATTCGTGCCGGCAGAAGAGGCAGACCAGCATCCCGACGGAGGGACGCAACTGGATATCGGTGGCACCGCAGCGTGGGCAGCGGTTGATGCCGTCGTCGAGACGCGTGTTGCGCGTGTCGATCGTCGGTTCGGGCGCCGGCAGACCGGTCTGCGGCGCTCCACCCTCTCCCGGAGGTGGCAGTGTCGACATGGCGGGTCGCTACGAGCTCAGAGCCCGAGCACCTTGTTCTTGGCAGCGTCGTAGTCGGCCTGGGTGATCAGACCGGCATCGAGCATCTGCTTGAACCTGGCCAGCTTCACCATCGGGTCCTCCTCGGCGGGGGCCGGTGGGGGAGGCGGCGGCGCTGCGGCCGCAGGACCTGCGGGCGGGGGCGGCGGCGTGCTCTGGGCACCGATGCCGGGCACCGGCTGCTGCAGGGCGCCGATCCCGGTGGATCCGGCCGCCATGCCCATCCCGATCAGCCCACCCGGGCCGGCGTTCTGGCCTGCGGCCTCGAAGCCGGCGGCGACGGACGCCTGCAGGTTCGAGTTGCCGCGGGCGCCGGACAGCGCATCGGCACGCTGCACGTTGCGCAGCAGCTCGCGGGTGTTCTCGTCGTACTCGATCGCGATGATCGCGGTGGACACGATCTGCAGGCCGCGACCGGTGCTCCACTGGTAGTTCTGCTCGACCGCCGCCGACAGGCTCTGCGCGAACCCGATCGAGTCCTGCTGGATCTTGGTGATCCGGTTGCCCTTCGACGGGTCGTTCGTGTACATCGAGAACGCAGGGGCGAGCGACCCGACCACCTCGTTGAAGAGCTGCGAGGCGGCGTCGTTGTCGAGGTCGGTGAAGTCGAACACCTGGCCCGGCTCGAGGTACTTCGCCGGCACCCAGCCGCGGACGAACAGGATGGGGTCGACGATCTTGAGCGTGTAGGTGCCGCGGGTGACCGCACCGACCTGCGCGTTCATGTAGGCGTCGTCCCAGTAGATCTCGGACTGCGTGCCGAAGCGGTTGTTCGGCAGCTCCTTCAACGTCACGAAGTAGGCGCGCTGCTGGGTGCCCGGACGGCCACCGAACTTGAAGCGCTCCCACGACGTCTTGATGAGTGGGCTGACGATGCCGTCACCGGCGAAGATCGACTGCGAGTCCTGCGACTCGCTGTTCCACTCGTACGCGCCGGGCTCCGCGGCGAAGCCGGTGATCGCACCCTGCTCCATCAGGATGAGGCCGTAGCCCTCGGGCACGACGATGCGACTGCCGTTGGTGATGACACCGTCGGAGCCCTTGGTGTTCGAGCCGCGCCCGGCGTTCTGGCCGCGCGGGACCGCAGCGAACATCGCTGCCGTGGGCGGCAGGCCTTCGGGCACCGTGTAGAAGTCCTTCCACTGATCGGCGAGCGTGCCGCCGATCGATCCGAGTGCCGCCTGAATGAGCCCCATTGGTCCGTTCCCTCTCTCGCCGGTGGTGACGCGGCGAGCATACCGATCCGGCGGGCGTCGGGCCGTCCACCGGACGTCGCGCGGAGCGGGCGTGGTCGTCGCTCAGCTCACGGCGAGGGTGAGATTGCCCGTCGAGGTGCCGTACCCGCCTGCCTGTACGTAGATCACGTCGCCGGCGTTGGCATCGAACGACACGACGGCGAGCGATCCCTCGGAGTCGTCGTTGCAGGCGAGGTTCGTGAGGTTGGTGAACGCGGCGGCTGCGTCGGACGGTGCTCGGAACGCCGCGAGCACGGTGTCGAAGTCGCTGCCGGCGGTGGTGACGGTGTACCGCTTGGTGGTCGGCGCCACGAAGCGGATCCACGTGGTGCTCCCGTACGGCGCGCACACGCGTGGCTCGGCGGCTTCGAGGGTCGCGCCTGCGGTGCTCGCCGGCCCCACCGTGGACGGCACCGCCACGGGCGTCGCCGCGGCGAGGTCGTCCTGCGCCGGGCCTCCCGTGGGTGCGGGTGCCTGCGTGGCGACCGGCACCGGTGCGGCCGTGGTGACGGGGGCCGCCGTGGTGGCCGGTGCGGCGGTCGTCGTGGGGGCCACGGTCGTGGGGGCCGCGGTCGTGGTCGTGGGAGCTGCGGTCGTCGTCGGTGCGGCGGTGGTCGTGGGAGCTGCGGTCGTCGCCGTCGTGGTGGCTGGTGCTGCGGTGGTCGTCGGGGCCGCATCCCCCGGGCCGCGCACGTTCAACGTCACCACACCGGTGCGGCTCGCGAAACCGCCCACCTGGACGTAGAGGATGTCACCCGCCGTCGCCTGCACGCTGACGCTCGACCACGGTTGACGGTTGCTGTCGTCGTTGCACCCGATCGACGGCATGGTGGCGGGGTCGGCGCCGGTGGCGGGCCCGCGGTACACGGCCAGCACGGTGTCGAGCTGGCTGCCCTGGGTGGTGAACTCGTAGGTGCCCGTCGCCGGTGCGATCACCTTGCCCCACACCGTCGCGGTCATGCCGCCGCAGGGGCGCTGCTCGCCGGTGGCGAGCGTGGCGCCGGCGGTGTCGAACGGGCCGTTCACCGACGGCACGGCGAGCGTGGCGGCTGCGGCGAAGTCGTTCTCGAGGCGGGCGCCCGTGAGCGGCGCGAGGGTGGTCGTCGGCGCCGGAGCCGTCGTGGTGGGCGCGGTCGTCGGCGGCGGCGTGGTGGGCGCTCCGCGGGTGATCGTCACCCGCGCGCCGTCGGGCCCGAACGTGTCGACCGCGATCGAGATGCCGTTGGCGAAGTCGCGGAACGTCTGGCCTGGCAGCCAGACGCCGTCTGCTCCGGAGCCCCTGCCGCCGGGGGTGGACAGTTCGGCGACCGTCTGGTCGCCCCGCGGGTCGTCGACCCGGACGATGGTGACGCCCTCGGCGGCGAGTGCGTACTCGATCCGCCCGAAGTCGTTGTCCTTCAGCGGGATCGCGTCCTGTCCGACGCGTGTGCGAGCGGCCACCACGTACTTCGCAGCGCCGGTCCCGAAGGGCACCTCGACGATCATCGGGCCCGCACCGGGCTGGGTGAGGCGGGTGAGGTTCACCGTCTGGGTGCCGGTCGCCACGGTGACCTTCCGGTCGGCCGGGACGAAGCCCATACGGTCGCGGTTGTAGGCGTCCCAACCGGGCGTGACGTTGTTCGTGCGCGGGGCCAGACCGGCGGTCGGTCGCTTCGGATCGTCGCCGAAGTGCGATGCGCCGCCGAGCGGGTCGGCGTACGCGTTGGTGTGCACACCGCCGAAGAGGTGCCCCACCTCGTGCAGCACCAGTCCGGGCGAGGTCATCGAGCGGTAGTAGAGCAGCGCTGTGTTGCTCGACGACGCCGGCGGCCTCGCGCGACCTCCGAAGTCGATCGACGACGCGAACCCGCCGTTCAGCGGCGTCTGGTCGTTCATGAAGATCGCCACGTACATGAAGCGGCTGAGGTCGACCGTGGGTCGGGCGGCGTCGATGCAGTCCTGCATCAGCTGCAGGTTCCCGGCGAAGTCCGCCGAGTAGCCGGCGAGCGGGGTCCGGACGGTGAACCAGCCGAACGTCTGGGTGCCGGCGAGGCTGGCGGTGCCGAGTGAGGTCTCTCGCACCAGGCTGTCGATCGACCGATCGCCCACCCACATCTGCTGGATGCGTGCGGCGTCGAAGCCGAAGGTCTCCTGGATGTCCGGGTACCGGCAGAGCAGGACGGCGAACGGTCGGGCGCCGGGGTCGGGTACCTGGCCGCCGGCGCGCAACGGGCCGATGAGCACGATCGGCAGGATCAGGGCGACGACGGCCGCCACGGGTCGGAACCACACCTTCACGACGACGCTCCGATCACGCTGGTGCTGGCGATGTGCACGCCACCGAGGTCGTCGACGACCTGGACGCGGACGGTTCGCTCGCCGTCGGCTGCGTCGACGACGGCGGTGTCTCCGGCGAACTCGAACTTGCCGTCGGCGTCGAGGTCCCACCGAACCGAGAAGTCCATGTCGACACCTTCGGGCGGGATGCAGGTGTCACCGGCGATCGTGGCCCACGAGTGCACGACGGACGGCTCGGTGGCGTCGGTCATGGTGCGTACTGCGCCGTCGAGGAACAGCAACGGCGTGCCCACGTCGCCCGGTGCGTCGAAGCCGTCCGGATCGCCGAGCCCGGTGCCGTCGCCGACGACGACGTCGTCGGGCGCGGTCCACGGGATGGTGACGCCGGCGCCGACCGGGCCCACGGCGGCGGTCATGTTCGCCCCGTCGGTGACGTCGTGCAGCAGCACGCCGTCGCCGAGCGACGCCGAGGCCCACCCGAACAGCGCCTTGGGGCCGGCCACACCGGCGTACGCGGTGTCGCCGTCGCGGCCGGCGGTGCGCCAGTCCGCGGCGTAGGCGTCGGGGATCTCCGCGAGCACCGGCCGGTTCGCCGGATCGTCCCACGCCCTGGTGAGGTCGACCCGGTCGTACAACGCCGCCGCCGCGTCACCGAGGTAGGGGAGCAGCAGCACGCGCCAGCTGAGCAGCGGCGTGCCGGCAGCGTCGCTCAACGCCGCGGGTGGGAACGTGCCGTGGTCGTCGCGGTACGCAGCGAGTGCCGCGCCGATGCGCTCGAGGTCGTGCACGACCTCGGCCTGTCCGTCGAGCGACACCGCTGCCTCCAGCACCACGGGCTGGCCGGGGGTCGCCCGGTACGGTCCGCCCACGCTCAACTCGACGGGCAACGCCGACCGTTGGAGGTCGCTCGAACATCCCGCCGTCGTCACTGATGCGAGGCCGGCGGCACATGCCGCGGCCACCCACCGAATCGATCCCGTCGCCACCCGTCTCTCCCGTTCCGGTCGGCCGCGACGGTATCACCACCCGCTGGGGTGGTTCGGAGGCGGACGGCCGTCCAGGTCGAGGGATGGCTGCACGACGTCGGAAGCAGCGGACCGTCCGCGGGGTGATCCGGATCTCCTTCCTCCGTCGTCGGATGGGCCTCGCGACACGGGACGGCGTCGTCGCTGCGCTGGCGGTGCTCGTGATCGCAGGTGGGATCGGGTTCGTGGTCTACCGCAGCGCGGTGCGTGGCCTCGACACCGAGGTGAAGGCCCACCTGCGCAGCCTGGCCGACGGCGCCGCCGCCCTCACCGACGGCGATGGTCTGGCGCAGATCCGCGAACCGGACGACAAGGGCACCGAGTTGTACGAGCGGGTGCGCGACCCGCACAACCGACTGCTCGCCGCCAACCCCAACATCGCCTACATCTACACGGCGCGCATGGTGGACGACCGGGTGTTCTTCATCACCGACGCCGCCGTCGTGGCGCCGGGCGAGGAGGACGACACGTCCGATGTGAACCTCGAGTACACCGACGCCACCGACGCGATGCGAACCGCGCTGATCGAGGAACGGGGCGTGGTGGAAGATCGCGCCTACACCGACGAGTGGGGCACGTTCCTCAGCGCCTACTCGCCCGTGTTCGACAGCTCGGGCGAGTTCGTCGGCGTCGTCGGCGCCGACATCGAGCTCTCCGAGTACGACGCCCGGATCGCCGCGATCCGGGGATCGCTCTGGATCGGGTTGGCGTTGGCGCTGGTGGCGTCGGCGCTGTGTGGCGCGGGCGTGTGGTTCCTGCGCCGGTCGGCGGTTCGCGCCGAGGCCGCGCAGGCCGAGGAACGAGCCACGTTCGAGCAGCGCGAACGCGACCGGGCCGAACAGGCCCGACTGTCGGAACTGGCGAGCCTTCGCCGCAGCGAAGAGGCACACGTCGCCGCCCTCGAGCAGTTGCGGGCCGAGCAGGTCCAGGCGGTGACGACCGAGGCCGAGGAGCGACGGCGTGCGGAGCTGTGCCGCCTCGCCGACGACCTCGACGTCTCGATCCGCGATCTGATCCGAGAGGTGCACGCCTCGGTGGATCGGATGCATGCGAGCGCAGCCAGCGTCACCCAGGTGGCCGGCGACATGATCGAGCGCTCGAACCGCGTCGCCGAGGTGGCCCACGACACGGTGGCGCTGTCGGCGCAGGGCACGACCGCCGCCGACGAGCTGAGCGCGTCCATCGCCGCGATCCGCCACCAGGCACGGCACTCCGACGAGATCGCCACCGCGGCGGTGCGACGCGTCGAACAGGCCAGAACGGCGATCGACGACCTGGCGTCCACGTCACGCAGCGTCGGCGACATCATCGGCTTCATCAACGGCATCGCCGGCCAGATCCGGTTGCTCGCCCTCAACGCCACGATCGAGGCCGCACGCGCCGGTGAGGCCGGCAAGGGGTTCGCGGTGGTGGCCAGCGAGGTGCGCGAGTTGGCCGCGCAGGTGAACGGGGCCACCGACGAGATCGCCCGCCAGATCGAGGAGATCCAGGGCGCGACACGTGTGTCGGTGGCGGACGTGTCGGACGTGGCCGCCACGATCGAGGAGGTGTCGTCGAGCATCCGGTCGATGGCCGGCGCCGTCGACGAGCAGGAACGCGCGAGCGTCGAGATCGCGCGGATCGTCACCCGGTCGGTGCAGGGCGCCGATCGGATCAGCTCGACGATCGATGCGGTGCATGCCGGAGCCGAACACACCAGCCGCTCGGCCGACGACGTGATCCGTGCCACCGACCAACTCGACGACCAGGCGAAGCTGCTCGAGCGCACCTTCGCCGACTTCCTCGTCTCCGTCCGTTCCGCGTAGCCCGGCGCGAGTCCGCACCTCGGCGCCCGTCCGGATCCTGGAGCCCGTCCGGATCCTGGAGCCCGAACCTCCATCGTGTCCGATGGTCTCGTAGCCTCTGGGGTCGTGCGTGAGATCCCCTTCACCGTCGCCCGTGGTTTCGTCATGGGATCGGCCGACCTCGTCCCCGGCGTGTCGGGCGGCACGGTCGCCCTCGTCTTCGGCATCTACCAGCGGCTGATCGACGCGATCCGCACCGGATCGCGGGCCATCGGCCACCTGCTGAAGGGTGACGTCGCCGGGTTCGTCGAGCGTCTCCGAGCCGTCGAGTGGCGGTTCCTGCTGCCACTCGTCGCCGGCATCCTGACCGCCGTCGTCACGCTGTCGGGACTGATCGAACACCTCCTCGAGAACCATCCCGTGCCCACGTCGGGCGCCTTCATGGGCCTGGTGGCGGGATCGGTGATCGTGGCCTGGCAACTGCTCGAGACGCGAGACGGTCGGCGTCTGGGCACGTTGCTCGCGGTGGCCGGCGCCACCTTCGCACTGCTCGGCCTGCGGGAGGGCACCTCCGAGTCCACCGTCGGCCAGGCCGACGACGCGCACCTGCTGGCGTTCTTCGGCGGCGGCGCCGTCGCCATCTGCGCGATGATCCTGCCCGGCATCTCGGGTTCGTTCCTGCTGGTGACCATGGGCCTGTACGGTCCGGTGCTCGCTGCCGTGAACGGTCGCGACGTCGTGCAACTGGTCGTCTTCGCGCTCGGCTGCGTGGTGGGTCTGGGGCTGTTCTCGCAGGTGCTCCACTGGGCGCTCGCCAACCACTACGACACCGTGATG
Source organism: Acidimicrobiaceae bacterium (assembly GCA_020637235.1). GTDB lineage: Bacteria > Actinomycetota > Acidimicrobiia > Acidimicrobiales > Ilumatobacteraceae > VFMC01. Next base: position 80,610 of record JACJWG010000004.1, read on the forward strand.
GCCGCTCTCATCGGACTGATGCTCGGATCGGTCCGCGTCGTGTGGCCGTGGCCCGCCGGTGTCGACAGCACCGCGATCGATGCGCCGTCCGATCCCGTGTGGTCGACGCTGCTGCTGGCGCTGGGCGGGGTGGTCGTGGTGCTGGCGTTCAACGTGATCGGCACGCGCTTCGAGCACCGCAGCGCGCACGACGAGGCAGCGGAGATCCGCTCGGTCTGATTCGGCGCGCTCGGCGGGCGCGCTCGGACGCGCGACACTTCGGTCCGAGCGAGGGGGCACGTTCCATGACCACAGTCGAGACCGCACCGTCACATCCACGTCGGGCCGGTGAGCACCGCGAGCGACCCGGCTCGGTCGAGCGGCGACCCACCGTGTACGACGGCTTCACGGTCGCACCACTCACCCCGCACATCGGTGCCGAGGTCAGCGGGCTCGACCTCTCCGAGCCGCTCGACGGACCGACGGTCGCCGCGATCCGCTCGGCCTGGGCCGATTGGAGCGTGCTGGTGTTCCGCGACCAGCACCTGGACCGCGAAGCGCACAAGCGGTTCGGTCGCATCTTCGGCACCTTGCACACGCATCCGATGAACCATGCCCGCGGTGGCGATCCCGAGATCCTGGTGGTCCGCACGACCGCCGACTCGGCGTACACCGCGGGCGACGGCTGGCACACCGACGTGTCGTGCGAGGCGATCCCGCCGATGGCCTCGGCGCTCTACATCACCGAGGTGCCGGAGTGCGGGGGCGGCGACACCTTGTACGCCGACATGTACCTCGCCTTCGAGATGCTGTCCGAGCCGATGCAGCGGATGCTCGAGGGTCTGACGGCGGTGCACGACGGCGCGCTGCCGTACGTCGGGGCCTACAAGTCGACGCCGCCGGACGGCGGCTATCCGCGTCACGAGCACCCGGTGGTGACGGTGCACCCGGTGACGGGACGCAAGGTGCTCTACGTGAACAGCGGCTTCACCTCGCACATCCGTGGGCTGCAGCCGTGGGAGAGCCGAGCGATCCTCGACGCACTGTTCGAGATGATCGCGACCACCCCGCGGCTGTCGTGCCGGGTGAGGTGGGAGCCGAACACGCTGACACTGTGGGACAACCGCTGCACTCAGCACCACGCCGTCTGGGACTACTACCCGCACACGCGCTCGGGTGAGCGGGTGTCGGTGGTCGGCGACGAGGCACCGGTCGGCGTCGCAGGCTGACCGCGCTCAGGCACCCGTCGAACGGTGCGTCCGGGCGATCCGGCGTCCGACGTCGGCCATGGCGGCCCGGAGCTCCTCGGGCAGCAGGATCTCGACGTCGGGCGCCAGGGCGAGCAGCTCGCGCAGCGCGGTGTCGTACGAGTCGAAACGGAACGATCCCTCGATCCACTCGGGCCGGTCGGCGGGCGGCACGGCTCCCGGGCGTGGACGCCAGCCCTCCGGGTGTCCGTTCACGATCACCAGTTGCAGCGCTGCGGGCGTGAGCCGCACCCGCACCCGGCGCAGGTGCCCGCGCCCGACCGTCAGCCCCGGCGGCACGGGCGGGAGGGTGGTGCGGAACGTGTCGAGCAACTGGAAACCACCCGCCTGACCGCGAGTCGCATACACCGGCACGCCGGAGCTCGAGAGCGCCTCGAGGTCGCGCAGCACCGTGCGGACCGACACCTCCAGCTCGTCGGCCAGCGACGCAGCCGTGTGCCGTCGCCCGTCCTGCAGGATCAGCACCAGTCGCAGCAGCCGTCCCGCCCGCATCGCTCCAGCCCTTCCCGTCGAACGCCGCTCCCGTCGAACGCGGCTCGACGATTCATGACACATGGTGTCATGAACGGTCGTGCAGGATGATGGCCGGGCCGACGACGGCGACCGCGCCGACGATCACGTCGGCACGCACACACAAACGAACGAGGAGACGACCATGGCCGATCACGTCGAGGGCAGCGGCACGACCGACGATCCGTGGATCCTGACCACCCCACCCGGTTCGTCGGAGTTCGACGCCTGGCGCGACGACACCGCCGATCCGCCCGCACTCCGCATCCGTGTGGGCTCGACCAACCTGAGCTATCACCTCCGCTGCATCGAGGATCTGCACGCGATGCTCGTCGCGCACGGCGACTGGATGCCGCTCGGCAACGCGGACGAGCAGAAGGAGGCCAAGCCGGGAACGGTGGAAGCCTGGGCTCGCTCGACCGACAATCCGGTCGGCGGCTGGTATGGCTTGCGAAAGGGGTACCGCGGCCGATTCGGCAACTACGTCCCGCCCGTGCTGGAGCACCTCGGACTCGCCGAGGTGGAGCACCTCCCGCGCAACAACCGCATGCGGGCCCGCTGATCCTCGGTCAGCGGTACGCTCCGGCCATGGGGTGGTGGTGGGCGCTCGTCGTGATCGGGCCAGCAGTGGCGACCGCCGTGATCCTGGTCGTCGTGTTCGGCCGGGTGCGCAGGAGCATCGCCTCGGCGTCGTTCGACGAGGTCGAGCTCGACAGCGGCCTCGTGACGATGACGTCGCGGTTCGTGGGCTTCCGGAGTGCGCGCCTGATCCGATCCGGGTTCCGGCGGGCGCCCGCCCGCGCCGTCCTGACCGCCAGCCATCTCCACCTGGTCGAGCGCCCGCAGCGGTACGGCGTCTTCGAGCGTCGCGACCTCGTCCGGTTCACCGTCGGGGAATCCGTCGGCGGGCTGCAGTTGCGTTCCGAGGATCCGCCGGGCGCCACGGGCGCGGTGGAGTACGTGGTGCCGGTCGCCGACCCGACACGGTGGATCGAGGCCCTCGTGCACGCGGGCGCTCGGCGAGCTGTCGGGTGACCGATCAGCGGATGACGAAGTCGGCGAACTTCGGCGCGGACATCTCCTCGACGAAGCGGGCGTGTGTGAACGTCCACGAGGCCGGCACTCCGCGCGCATCGAGGTACCAGCTGTCGCAGCCCGTCACCCACACCGTGTGTTCCGCCGCTGCGCAGCGCTCCTGCTCGAAGCGCAGCATCGCCTCGTGGGTGGGACTCACCTCGCGGTAGTCGCCACGGACGAGCCCGTCGATCAGTTGCATCGCGTACGCGAGCTGCCGCTCGGCCACCTCGATCAGCGAGAAGTTGCCGACCGGCCCGTTGGGGCCGTTCAGCATGAAGAAGTTGGGGAACTCGGGCACGGTGACGGAGAGGTACGCGACCGGGCTGGTCGCCCACACGTCGTCGAGATCGACCCCGTCCCGCCCGACGACGGTGGTCGGGCGGATGAACCGATCGGCCCGGAAGCCGGTGGCGAGCACGAGGACGTCGAGCTCGTGCAGGGTGCCGTCGGCGGTGCGGACACCTGCCGGTTCGACACGTGTGATCGGGTCTGTCACGAGGTGCGCGTGGGGTTGCTGGATCGCCTCGTAGAAGTCGCCCGACACCACCAGCCGCTTGCACATCGCCCGGTAGGTGGGGGTGAGCCGGCGCCGCAGGTCGGGGTCGCGCACGGTGGCGAGGTGCTCGCGGCACAGACGCTCCACCTCGGCGTGCTGCGGCGAATCGACCTCGGTGACGGCCGACACCACCCGCTCGATCATCGAGATCCGCAGCTTCTGCACGAACCGTTCGTACGCCTCGGGGTCGGCCCGGAACGCAGCCCGCTCGTCGTCGCTGTAGGCGGGGTTCGGCGAGGGATAGACCCACTGCGCAGTGCGCTGGAAGAGGTGGAACCGCTCGACGCGCGGCACCAGCGCCGAGGTGATCTGCACCGCCGTGGAACCCGTGCCGATCACGCCGACGCGGCGACCGTCGAGTGGCACGTCGTGATCCCAGCGTGCCGAGTGGAAGGATGAACCGGCGAAGGTGTCGATGCCGTCGAGGCGGGCCACGTTCGGGTGGTGCAACACCCCCGTGGCGGCGATGACCGCCTCGAACCGGTCGGCGTGCCCGGACGCGGTGCGCAGGTTCCACCCGCCGTCCACGAACTCGAGGCCGGTGACCTCGTCGCCGAAACGAACCAGCGCCAGGACGCCGTGCTCGTCTGCGACGCGCTCGAAGTACCGCTGGATCTCCGCACCGTCGGCGTACCAACGGCTCCAGTCCGGGTTGCGGGCGAAGGTGTAGGTGTAGGAGTGGGCCGGCACGTCGCACGACAGGCCCGGGTACGTGTTCTCGCGCCAGGTGCCGCCCACACGATCGGCCTTCTCGAACACGACGCACTCGACGCCGCGCCGCCGCAGCTCGATCGCCGCGAGGATCCCCGCCATTCCTGCGCCGATCACCGCCACGCGCAACGGCGTCCTCGCCGGCGCTGCCCCTGGTGAGACGACCATCGTCGGACGGTACCACCCCTGGCTGATGGGTACCGTCGCCTCAGTCGACGACCCGCTGTCCGCCCGGCCCGACCGGCGGGTTCGCCAGACCCTGCAGGCACAGATCGAGCATGTGGTCGAGTGCGGCGTCGAGGGGAACCGACACCTCGTCGGTCACATCGGGATCGGCGAGGCGCACCCGGCCGGCCACGAGCACCGCCGCGACCACCGATGGTTCGAGCGCGCGGAACGCCCCCAGCTCGATCCCGTTCTCGACGAGGCGCTCGATGACGGTGGCGGCGAACCGCAGGTGACGGTCGAGCAGCCGGCGCGCGCCCGGCACGTCGGACAGATCGTCGTACGCCGCCGCCTGGAAGGCGTACCGGACGTCGGCGGTGACGTACTGGCGCAGTTGGGCCGCCGGCGTGGCGGCGGGATCGATCGACTCGAGTGCCTCGCGTCCGATGCGGTGCATGAATCGGTCGAGTGCGAGGAGGAACAGCTGGTCCTTGGAGGGCGCGAGCTCGTACAACGTGCGCCGCGAGCACTCGAGTCGCGCTGCGAGGGCTCCGATCGTGGAGGCCGCCAACTCACCGTCGAGCAGCAGTTGCTCCAGCCCGTCGAGCACCTGCCGATGCCGCGCCCCGAGCGCGAGTTCGTGCGTGGTGGACAACAGGGGTCTCGGCGCGCCGGTCAGCAGCGCGCGGACCGACACCTGGGGCGGCGTGGCTGGCACGGGGGCAGTGTCGCTCACGGGTCGGGTGCACCGCAACGAAGGCGGCGGTCGGGTCACCGGTGATCGCTACGGTGACGCCGATGAGCGAACAGCCGCAGAGGACACGACGATGGACGTCCTGATCACCGTGAGCGTCATCGGCGTGATGGTCACGCTGAACGCGCTCTACGTGGCCGCGGAGTTCGCGACCGTCGGGTCGCGGAGGTCGCGGGTGCAGGAGCAATCCGAGGCGGGCAGCAGCGCCGCCCGCCGGCTGTTGGCGGTGCTCGCCGATCCGCACCGGCTGGACGCGTACGTGGCGGCCTGCCAGATCGGCATCACACTGAGCAGCCTGGTGGCGGGTGCCTACGGACAGGCACAGCTGACCCCACTGCTCGAACCGTCGCTCGGCAGCGTCGGCGGTCGGGGCGCCGCGATCGCGATCGTCCTCGTCGTGATCACGGCACTCCAGGTGGTGCTCGGTGAGCTCCTGCCCAAGACCGTCGCGCTGCGCTACCCCGAGCGACTGGCGATGGCGACGTTGCCGCCCATGCAGGTGAGCCAGTGGCTCTTCCGTCCACTCGTCGCCGTGTTCAACGGCTCGGCCTTCGCGCTGATGCGTCGGTGGCACCTCGACGTCGAGCACGGCCATTCGCACGTCCACTCGCCCGAGGAACTCGCCGGCCTGTATCGAGCGAGTGCCGACGCCGGCCTCATCGACGCCTCCGAACGAGACATGCTCGCCGGCATCCTGAGTGTGGAGTCGCGCATCGCTCGCGAGATCATGACGCCTCGCCCGCGGCTGACGACGGTCTCGTCCGCCACCAGCGTGGTCGATGCCCTCGCCAGGGTGGCAGGAGGACCTCACACCCGGTTCCCCGTCACCGGTGCCGGGGGCGACATCGTCGGCATCGCGCACCTCCGCGACATGTACGTCGCCGCACGGTCGGCGCACGGCGCGACGATCGACGACGTCACCCGGCCCGTGGTGGCCGTGGCAGAGGTCGTCACCGTTCCACACCTGTGGCGCACGCTGCGGACGGAACAGCAGCACTGTGCGCTGGTGGTGAACGAGTACGGCGACGTCGCCGGTCTGGTGACGCTCGAGGACGCGATCGAGGAGATCTTCGGCGAGGTGCACGACGAGTTCGACGTCGACGACGAGCCGATCGTCGTCGGAGACGGTCGCGTGTCGCTCCGTGGCGACGTCCTGCTCTCGGCCCTGTGGGACCGATTCGGCATCCGACCGGGCGTCGACGAGGTGGACACCGTGGGGGGTCTCGTCTGGCACCTGCTCGGACGCCTGCCCCAGACGGGTGACACGGTCGCGCTCACGCCGGACGGACCCGAGCTGCGTGTCGACGCGATGCAGGGCCGTGCCGTGACCCGAGCCAGCTTCGCGGCAGGTGGCGGGCGATGATCGGGACCGTCGTCGTACCCGTCCTGGTGATCGTCGTGCTGGTGATCGTGAACGCCGTGTTCGTCGCTGCCGAATTCGCGCTGGTGGCGGTCCGGCCGAGCCGGCTCCGAACGCTGGCCGACGGTGGGAGCCGGGCCGCTCGCTGGTTGCTCGGCGTCGTCGAGCGGCCGACGGGCAAGGACGGGTACATCGCGATCGCGCAGCTCGGCATCACCCTGGCCAGCATCGGGCTCGGCATGTACGGCGAACCGGCGGTCGCCGGCTGGTTGTACGGACCGTTCGAGGATCTCGGTCTGTCCGAGTCGACGAGCCACCGAGTCGGGTTCGTGATCGCCCTGAGCGGCGTCACGTACCTCCATGTCGTGCTCGGCGAGATGATCCCCAAGGCCCTCGCGTTGCAGGCACCGGAGACGGTGAGCATGCGGGTCAACCCGATGATGCGCGCGTTCGGCGTCGTGTTCCGGCCGATCGTGGCGGCTCTGAACGCGGCGGCGCTCGGATTGATGCGACTGGTGCGGATCCCCGAGCCCGATCGGCGGGTCGGTCTGCACACCAGCGCCGAGTTGGCGATCGTGAGCGACGAGTCCGCCGACGGTGGGCAGTTGGGCGAGCTGCAGCGACACCTGATCCGCAACGTGTTCGAACTCGACGAGCGGACGGCGGGAGCGCTGATGACGCCGCGGAGCCGCCTCGATCACCTCGACGTGAGCGCGTCGGCCGACGAGATCGACGATCGGATCGTGGCGTCGGACCGGAGCCGCTATCCGGTCGTCGACCGATCGCTCGACCGGGTCGTCGGCGTCCTGCACATCAAGGACTTCATCCGGGCCAGACAGCGAGGAACAGCGGTCGACCTCGGCTCACTCGTCCGTCCGCTGCCCACCTTCGCCGCCACCGCCACGGCCGAGCAGCTCCTGGACCGGTTCCGCGAGGACCGCGTGCACGCCGCACTCGTCGTCGACGAGCACGGCGGCACCCTCGGGTTCGTCACCCTCGACGACGTCATCGCCGATGTGATGGGCGCCGCGCACGTCGAGGCCGACCGGACACCCCCGCCGGAGGCCGCCCACTAGGGTGACGCGATGGCCGGATCGGTGGTGCCGCTCGGCGTCAATCTGCTGATCTGGACGCTGGTCGCCTTCGGCGCCGGGTGGTATCACCGGCGACGCACCATCGACCACCTCGCGCGCGAGGGATGCGTCCTCCGACTGCGCCCGTTCGAGACCGGCGGCCGGTGGTACGAGCGGCGTCTGCGGATCAAGTCGTGGAAGGAACGGCTGCCCGAGACCGGTGGGCGTTTCGGCGGGATGTCGAAGCGCCAGCTCCCGGGACGAGACCGCGAGGCGCTCGAGCGGTTCGCCGCCGAGTGCCGTCGTGGGGAGCGGACGCACTGGACGATCACCGCTGCCGGGCCGGTGTTCGTGGTCTGGAACACCTACCCCGAGGCGTTCGCGATCTCGGTCGCGAACGCTGCCGGGAACGCGCCGTTCATCGCGATCCTGCGCTACAACCGGGCGCGGATCGCGAGAGCGCTGGCGCGGTGCCACGACGAGGTACCGAGGGGGTCGATCGATGGACGTATTGGCGGCGGCGGTCGCCGCTGACCTCGGCGTCGACGTCGTCCACCGCCAGCGGTTGGGCGGCGGTGACGTCGCCGAGTCGTTCCGGTTCCAGTTGGCGGACGGACGCACCGTGTTCGCGAAGACGCACCGCTCGCCACCGGCCGGCTTCTTCACCACCGAAGCAGCCGGCCTGCAGTGGTTGGCCGAGTCGGGGTCCGTGGCGGTGCCGGAGGTGCTCGCCGTGTCCGACGGCGCCGCCGGGTCGCCGCCGCGGCTGGTGCTCGCCTGGATCGACGAGGGTGGCCGCAGCGACACCGCCGGGGACGCCGAGTTCGGCCGAGCGCTCGCTCGGGTGCATCGCAGCGGCGCACCGGCGTTCGGCCGGACCGATCGACGGACGACCGGCTCGCTCGGCCTGCCGAACGATCCGTGCGACACCTGGGTCGAGTTCTACGGCGAACGCCGGCTCCGCGTGCTGGAACGCCGCGCCGGCGACCGGCGAGCGTTGCCCACCTCGGCACTGGCCGCGCTCACGCGGGTGATCGAGCGTCTGAGCGAGCTCGGCGGTCCGGCCGAGCCACCGGCCCGCCTCCACGGCGATCTGTGGGGTGGGAACCGCCTCGTCGATCGCGCCGGCCGGTCGTGGCTGATCGATCCGGCCTGCCACGGTGGCCACCGCGAGTACGACCTCGCGATGATGCGTCTGTTCGGCGGCTTCGGGCCGTCCTGCTTCGAGGCGTACGCCGACGAGTGGCCGCTCGCCGACGGCTGGCAGCGACGGATTCCGCTCCACCAGCTCGCCCCGCTGGTGGTGCACGCGATCAAGTTCGGCGGCGGCTACGTGTCGGCGACCGAGCGAGCGCTCGACGCGGTGCTCGCGAGCTGATCCGATCGGTCGGGGAGTCAGTCGGCCACGAGGAGGTCGGGATGGTGCCGGCGGACGAGCTCGGGGTAGCTGCGGGTGAAGTAGTTCCAGAGCTGCCACCCGTAGGTGTCGGCCGACGTGGAGGTGGTGCCGGCAGCGCCCGCCAGCAGCTCGTCCCGTCGGGCCATGAATCCGGCGCCGCGGTGATGCGGGCTGGCGGCCACCGCGAGCGCGAAGCGATCGTCGAGCGGCAACGGTGCGAGCGAGGTGGTGAGACCCGGTCCGTGGAAGTAGGCCGAGGAATACCGCTCGGCCGAAGTGACGACGCGGTGGTTGGTGGCGACGAAGTAGTTGCCGGTCATCGACTGCAACATCTCGCCGATGTTCACGACGATCGCGTCCCCGTCGGCCGGCACGTCGATCCACTCGCCGTCCTGGTTCTCGACCTGCAGACCCGCGACCCCGTGTTGCCACAGCAGCGTGAGGAAGCCGGCGTCGTGATGTGCGTTCACGCCCGCTTCGCCCGCCGGGGTGGGCGGGTAGTGGATCAGCTTCACGAGCGACATCCGCCGCTCGCCGAAGTGACGTTCGAGATGATCGACCTTGAGCCCGAGGCCGATGCTCATCGCTGCCATCAGCTGATCGGCGATCGCGCCCATCTCGCGTTGGAACCGCTCGACGAGCGATCGGAAACCCGGGAGCGTGGCCTCGTCGGGCCACTGGTTGGGGCCTTCGAGTCGCAGGTACATCGGCTCGACCCCGGCCGGTCGCGGGTCGAGCTCGGTCCAGACGTCGATCTGCTCGCGGTGGTCGACCCGGTTGTCGGTGAGCTCGGCGCCGACACGCTCCCAGCCCCGGAACCAGGGCGAGTCGATCTTGTCGATTCGTGCCTTGGCCGCCTCCGGCAGCTCGAAGAACGCCCGCAACGAGGCGAAGTACGCCTGGAGGAACTCGGGCTCGACGCCGTGGTCGACGAGGCGGAAGAAGCCGACCTCGTGGCAGATGGTACGAAGACGATCGGCGAACGCAGCGGGATCGTCGCCGCTGGTCCACTCGTCGAGCGAGACGACCGGGATCTCCTGGAAGGCCATGAGGCTCAACGTATCGCTGCCCGACCGATGGCCGAAAGACCGATCAGTCCCAGAGCGTGGGTGCCCAGGTGACGGGGTGCTCGACGATCGGGCCAGCTGGTGCGGGGCCGCACAACCGCTCGACGAGACCGGCCCAGTCGAACGACTCGGTCACCTCCGACGCCCAGAGCTCGATCAACCGCTCGGCCGGCACGTACTTCGGGACGATCAGGTCGAGGATCTTCTCGATCTCGTTCCGGAACCGCTCGTTGGTGCTGCGGACGCCGTCGGCCAGCAGCGGCGTGTCGGGTCGGAGCCGCACGTAGAGGTCGTAGGTGTCCGACCAGCGGGCGACGAGCGGGGTGACGTCGAAGGGGTCGAGGCCCTTGGTGACGCGGAGGAAGTAGGCGAAGTTGTCGACCACGGCGCGGTCGAGCACCAACACCTCCGCGCGCGAGCGCAACTCGAGCTCCTCACGGATCTGGGCCATGATCACCCACAGTTGCGCTTCGGGCGTGGCCCGCTCGTTCATGCCGAGTGGGCTGAAGCGCACGACCTCGCGGCCAACCTCGACGCTGCGGCCGCTGCGGCCCACCGCACCGGCGAAGGAGTGCACGGCGTTCGTCTTGCGCACCGCATGCGACCCGATGAACGCGATCTTGCGGGCCGGTGGCATCCGCCGGAACCTAGCGTGGACGGCATGGAACAGCGACACGTCCCCCGCCTCGACCGTTCGATCTCGTGCATCGGCTTCGGTGCCTGGCAGCTCGGCGCCGATTGGGGCGAGGTGGCCGAGGACGACGCCGTCGCTGCGTTGCGAGCCGGGCTCGACGCCGGCGTCACCTTCGTCGACACGGCCGATGTCTACGGCGACGGCCGGAGCGAGCGGATCATCGGCGAGGTGCTCGCCTCGCTCGCACCGGCGGACCGTCCGTTCGTCGCGACCAAGATGGGACGTCGTGTCGAGCAGCGCCCCGAGCACTACACGCCCGAGGCGTTTCGCGACTGGAACGATCGGTCGCGTCGCAACCTGCAGGTCGACACCGTCGATCTCGTGCAGCTGCACTGCCCGCCGACCGAGGTGATCTCGAGCGAGGCCACGTACGACGCGCTCGATGCGATGGTGGCCGAGGGCCGCGTGGCGCGCTACGGCGTGAGCGTCGAGACCTGCGATCAGGCGCTCGCTGCCATCGCCCGGCCGCATGTGGCCACCGTCCAGATCATCCTCAACGCCTTCCGCCTGAAGCCCCTCGAACAGGTGCTGCCCGCCGCGCGGGCTGCCGGGGTGGGGATCATCGCCCGCGTGCCGCTGGCGAGTGGCCTGCTGAGCGGCCGGTACACCTCGGCCACCACCTTCGGCGCCGACGACCACCGGACGTACAACCGGCACGGCGAGGCGTTCGACGTCGGCGAGACGTTCAGCGGCGTCGACTTCGAGACGGGACTCGACGCCGTCCGCCGGTTGGCGCCGCATGTGCCGGCCGACGCCACGATGGCGCAGTGGGCACTGCGCTGGGTGATCGACCAGCCCGGTGTGAGCGTGGTGATCCCCGGCGCTCGCAACGCCGATCAGGCGCGCGCCAACGCTGCCGCCGCGGGGCTGGCCCCCCTCGACGTCGATGCGCTCGATGCCGTGCGTTCGGTGTACGACGAGTTGATCCGACCGCAGGTGCACCACCGTTGGTGACGTCGGCGCACCCGTTCGAGGTGCCCGGAACCGGCTCGGTACGCTGCGACCCATGCCGGCGAGGAGGCTCAGCGTGCTCGGCGGCGTCGAGCTCGACGGCGAACGGATCACCTCGGCGGCGAGCGCCTCGTTGCTGGCTCATCTCGCCGCCAACGGGCCACGGCCGTTGCCGCGCGAGCAGGTGGCGTACGCGCTGTGGCCCGACCGCAGCGAGGATCGTGCACGTCGCGCCCTGAGCGACGTGGTGTACCGGCTCCGTGGGGCGACGCCCGACGGCGCGCCGTGGTTGGTGGCCGGCGCGGACGAGGTGCGTCTCGACGACGTGGAGGTCGACCTGTGGCGGTTCCGCGAGCTCGCCCGCTCCGAGCACGAGCTCGATCTGGTCGCCGCGGTCGACCTGCACCGCGGTCCGCTCGGCGAGGGCGTCGACGACGAGTGGATCGAGTTGCCCCGACGGGCGCACCAGGAAGCGGTCACCACGGTGTGCGAGCGGGTCGCGTCGCGATTCGCCCCGGCGTCTCGACTCGGCGTGGTCGAACGCTGGGTCGAGATCGACCCGTACGGCGTCGAACCGCATCACTGCCTGATCGAGACGCTCCTGGCGCTCGACCGTCGCGACGCGGCCCGTCGCGCGATCGACCGGTACCGCTCGGTGCTCGACGAGCTCGGTCTCGACGACGTCGACGTCGAGCGTTGGGAGGCGTTGACGACCGATTCACGCACCGACGCGCTGCCGTTCGTGGGACGCGTGGCGGAACGAGCGCGACTCGTCCGCGCGCTGGACGACGCCTGCGACGGTGCCGGCGGGGTCGCCGTCGTCGTGGGCGACGCCGGTATCGGCAAGACCCGCCTCCTGGACGAACTGGCCGACGCGGCGCGGTGGCGCGGCGTGGACGTCGTGGCCGCCGGAACCGACGAGCACGTGCCGGCCCGCCCACTCGCTCCGTTCGACGCGGCGCTCGCCGCGGCGTTCGACGACGTCCGCGCCGAGCAGGCTCGCTCGCACCTGGCGCCCGACGTGCTGCGGACGTTGACGGCGATCGTGCCCGAGCTCGGCGAGGCAGGATCGTCCGACAGCACGCCGCTCGATGCGATCGACGCGGCGCTCGCCTGGCTCGCATCGCTCGGACCGCATCTGTTCCTCCTCGACGACGCGCACTGGGCGGGCGCCGATTTCTGGCCCACGCTCGCCGCACTCGCACCGCGCTTGCGCGAGCGGCGGCTGCTGGTCGCTGTGGCCGCCCGTCGCGTCGAGGTGCTCGATCGTGGGCTGCGCCGCACCATCGGTGATCTCGAGGCCGGCGGCGCGCCGATCGTGCACGTGGCCGGCCTGTCGACCGGCGAGGTGGATCAGCTCCTCCGGGCGGTCGGCGCGAGCGTGGACGCGCAGGTGGTACACGAGCGCTCCGGGGGCAACCCGCTCGTCGCGCTCGCATGGCGTGACGTCGTCGATCCCGAGGATCTCGACGGCGAGGTGGCTCCGGCATCGATGCTCGATGCACCGAGCCACGACACGTCGCGAGTGACGGTCGGCGCCCGTCGACGGATCGCTCGCCTCGATCCACTCGCCCGTCGCGTCGTCCGGCAAGCGGCGGTCCTCGGACGGTCGGTCGAGTACCGGATCCTCGCCGCCGCCTGCGCGGTTGACGTCGGAGACGTGTTCCGCCATGTCGTCGACATCGAAGGGGTCGGCCTGCTGAGCCGTCGATCGGGCCGGCTCACGTTCGACCACGACCTCGTGCGTGCCGCCGTGCTCGACGAGGTGGACGACGGTGAGCGCTGCGAGCTGCATGCTCGGGCGCTCGACGCCGTCGCGCAGGTGCAACCGTCCGACACGCTGCGCCTCCTCGGGCACGCGGAAGCAGCAGGCGTCGAGGCGGCGGTGGTCGCCTACGCCATCGCCGCCGGTACCGATGCCCTGGTGCAGTCGTCGTATCGCGAGGCGGAACGCCACTTCTCACGAGCTCTCGAGCTGATCGGCGCGGTGGACGACCCGCTCGCCCGCCATGCCGCGCTCGGGGGGCGGGTGCGTGCACGCGATCGGCTCGCCGATCGTGCCGGTCAGGGCGCAGACGTCGGTCGTCTGCTCGAGCACGCCGAACCACTCGGCGGATCGCTGCTCGAGGAAGCACTGGTCCTCGACGCCGAACACCGGTTCGCGATCGGGGACCTCGACGGCGCACTCGCCTCCGTCGAACGTGCCGCGGGCGGCGAGGTCGTCGGCTGGGCAGGGCCGACGATGCCGGTGTCGGCGCAGCTCGCGCGGATGGCTGCGATCATCTTGCGCGAGCTCGGCCGCTACGACGAGTCCGAGCGCATCGCTCGGCTGCTGCTCGACCGGCTCGAGGCAGACGGCGACGAGTACGACGCAGCGTTGATCACCGACGTGCTCGGTGGTATCGCCTGGCGTCGGGGCGAGCCGCACCGGGCCGCCGAGCTGCACCGAGCGGCCGCCGATCGGTTCGCCGCGATCGGCGCTCGCGGGGCCGAGGCCCGAGCACTCAACAACGTCGGCACGGCGCTCTGGGCGATCGGCGACGACCACGCCGCCGAGGCGGTGCACCGGCGTGCGCTCGAGGTGTGCCGGTCGCTGGAGGATCGGCGCGGCGAGGGAGACAACCTCGACAACCTGGGTGGCGTGTCGTTCGTCCGTGGCGACTTCCGGGCGGCGATCGAGCTCTACGGTGCCGCACTCGCGATCCGCCGTGCGACGGACGATCCGTGGGGGGTGTCGATCAGTCTGTCCAACATGGGCGACGCCCACCGTGCCCTCGGCGAGCACGGGCGGGCGCTCGAGCTGATCGACGAGTCGATCGCGGTGAACGTGGCCGCAGGTGTGGTCCGCAACGAGGCCACGACCCGCCAGAGTCGTGGGCTGGTGCTGGCCGACCTCGGCCGGCTCGACGAGGCGCTCGTCGACCTCTGCGTCGCCGAGGAGATGCACCGCGAACTCGGCGACCGGGCCAACCTGCTCGAGGTGTGCAGCGGGCTGCTCGACGTGCTGGTGGCGCTCGGCCGGCCGTCGGCGGTGTCGGACGCCATGGCAACGCTGGCTGCCGACCTCACCGACGACGACGCGCCCCGGTCGCGCGAGGTGGCGCACGTTTCGCTGGCGGCGGCCGCTCACTCGCTCGGTGACCTCGATCGTGTGCGCCGCCACGCCGCCGGCGCAGCGAGGGCGCTCGACGACGCCCTCGCCGGGTTGGCGCCGGCCGACGCCGCCCTGCGACGGGTGGCGGTGCCCCAGCACCGAGCCGCGCTCGAGCTGGTGGAGCGCTACAGCCGGTTCGTCGACGTCGTACTCGCACCGGTCGTGCCCGATCCCGACGTTGCTCCGGGTGCCGGTGTCGCGGTGCGCTGGAGCGTCGAGCGCCCCGACGATCTCCTGGTCGACGACGCGCCCGCCCGTCGCCGGCAGGTGTTGCTGCGCCTGGTGCGGGAGGCGGCCGACGCCGGCGCGGCCCCGACGGACGACGAACTGGCGGCGGCGCTCGGTGTGTCCCGCCGCACCGTCCTGCGCGACGTCGACGCGCTGCGTGCGGCCGGCCGGCAGGTCGCGACGCTCGGCCGGCGCCCCGAGGCCTGACCGCCCGTCGAACCCGCTGTCACACGGGTGTCCGCCGCCGTCACGGCCGGCGAGACCACCGCGAGACGAGGGGCGTACCACGGACGGCGTCCGCATCCCTCTGCCTAAGGCGGCGTCCATGGAACCCTCGTCCGAACCCGAGCGGCACGTCGACGTGCTGACGAGTGCCTCGGCGCTGATCGCTGCGTCCGCGGCCCGGCTCGCCGCATGGCGGCCGCCGGATCCCGATCCGCGCAGGCGATGGCGCGCGCCCCGCCCGACGGTCGGGTGTGGCTCGTGAGGGCTGCCCGGCCGGGGAGCGTGCGCGCCGCGATCGCAGGTCGGCATCTCCGACGACTGCTCGCCCATCACGCGCTCGTCGCCACGGCGAAGTCCTCGGTGCCGGTCGCCGTCGCGCAGGCGGTGTACCAGCGGACGGGCTCGAGCGCCTGGGCGTCTGCCGTCGTGTCCGTCGGTCTGTTGCCGTACCTCGTGTTGTCGGGCTTCGCCGGGGTGCTCGCCGACCGGATCGACCGGGCTCGGCTGCTCCGGGCCAGCGCGACGAGCCAGGCGGTGCTGGCCGCAGCACTCGCGACCTGCCTGGCCGCCGGCGTCGCACCGGCACTCGTGATGCTGGTCGTCGCGTGTGCCGCCATCGCCGGCACGCCCGGTTACCCGGCGGTCGTGGCGCTCCTGCCGGCCACGGTGCACCGTCGCGACCTGGCGCCTGCCAACGTGGTGGTCAACACGGTGGAGGCAGGGGCCTGGGCGGCGGGGCCCGCCTGTGCCGGCGTCGCGCTCGTCGTGTGGTCGCCGCCGATCGCACTCGCGGGCTCGGCAGTTGCATTCGCCGTCGGCTCCCTCGTCGCACTGGGCCTGCCGCGTGCTGCGGTCCGCGCAGCGGCCGGCGGTGCGTCCGGTCGCGCCGACGCGCACGACGGCGCGGCCGAGACGGTGCTGCAAGCGTTCCGCGCAGGTGTCCGCACGGTGACCGGGTCGATCGGCGTCGCCGTACCGCTGGTGCTCGTGACGGTGGTGAACGCGATCGAGGGCGGCGCGACGATCGGTCTGCTGTACGTGTCGGACTCCTTCGACAGCCCCGGCTCGACGTACGGGCTGCTGAAGGTCACCCTCGGCGTCGGCGGGCTGCTCGGACTGGTGTTCGCCAACCGTCTCACCACGATGCGGCGACCGGTCGTCGGTCTGACCGTGACGACGCTCGTGGGCGGCGTCCCGTTCGCGCTGCTCGCGATCGTCGGCGACCAGGTGATCGTGATGGTGCTCGTCGGTCTCGGCGGTCTCGGCTGCATGGTCACCGAGGTGGTGGCCCTCACCGTGATGCTCCGCCGTCTCCCCGACGATCTGGTGGCACGAGCGTTCGGCCTGACCGAGTCGTTGCTCGTGGGATCGCACCTGGCCGGCACGATGCTCGTCCCGGTACTGGTCGGCACGCTGGGTCTCCGGGGGTCGTTGACCGTGGTCGGCGCAGCCTTCCCCCTGCTCGCCGTGCTCGCCGTGCTCACCTGCGCGCGCTGGTCGGCGGGCGGTGACAAGCTGGGCGGATGGCATCCCATCCCATCACCGGGTTCGACCTCGCCGAGGCGGACCGTCTCCTGACGACGACGAAGCAGGTGCGCAAGCGACTCGACCTGTCGCGGCCGGTGCCGTACGGCGAGTTGCTCGAGTGCATCGAGATCGCCGGGCACGCTCCGATGGGCGGCAACCTCGAACGCAACCGCTGGATCATCGTCGACGATCCCGAGTCGAAGGCTCGGATCGCGGAGCGGTTCGCCGATGTCGGCCGGCCGTACCTGGCGGCGAACGCCGAGATCCGTGCCGACGACCGCAGCCAGAAGGTGATCGACTCGGCGAGCTTCCTCGTCGACCACCTGGCGGAGGTGCCCGCGCTCGTGATCTCGCTGCGCCTCGACCGGCCGCCGCTCACACCCGACAGCCAGGGTGGCGCCGCTGCCTACTACGGCTCGGTGCTCCCCGGCGTGTGGAGCTTCCAGCTCGCCGCTCGTGCGCGCGGCATCGGCTCGGCGTGGACGACGTTCCACCTCGAGCACGAGGCCGAGATCGCCGAACTGCTCGGGATTCCCGCGTCGGTGACCCAGGTGTGCCTGCTCGCCGTCGGGTACTACACCGGCGACTCGTTCTCGCCGGCGCCCCGCCGCCCGGCGAGCGAGGTCACCTACCTCAACCGCTGGAAGCAGCCCGTCGAGTAGCCCTCCCCTTCCGCGTTCTGGTCGCGCATGTTCACGCCAGGCGTGATGATGCGCGACCAGAACGTGTGGAGCGGATCATGCGAGCGTGGCGGCCACCTCGTCGACGGCTCGGCGCAGGTGATCGGGAAGTGCCGCGACGGCGTCGGGGTCGAGGTCGTCGCGGAAGCGCAACCGGTCGGCGTCGGCGCAGGGCACCGCACGCGGCATCCACACCGAGTGCAACATGAACGGCACCCGGTCGCGGTTCGGCCCGGCGAGCACGGCCACCGGTCCGCGGCCGACGTCGGCGGCGTCGAAGCACTCGACCCGGAAACCGTCGTCGCTGATCACCGGCACGACCACCCAGCCGTCGCCGCCACCGGGCGTGCCGCCCTCGCGCGGGACGAAGATCGGCGACGAGGGGAAGTCGCCGAGCGACGGGTAGGTGTACGTCGCGTGCAGGTCGAGGCCGCCGCGCCGGAACGTCGCCAGCGTGGCCGGCTGCTCGTCGCCGGCCACGGCGCGCTCGTCGATGCGGTCGCGGTACACGTCGAGGACGCGGCGCGACAGCGCGCCCGGCCGGCGCCCCTGGAACACCACGTGGTGGTGTGAGGGCGCGATCCGTCCCGGCAGGCTCCAGTCCATCGCCGACAGTTGCAGGTTCCACGTCCAGTCGTGGCGCGACGACGCCTGCACCGTCCCGCGATCGGCACCCGGCCGGAACACGATCTCGCTCACCGTCTGCGCGCTCATCGCCATCTGGTACATGCCCACGTACGCAGGGTTCAGAGCGTTGCCGTGTGCGTCGACGTCGCCCGGCTTCAACCGACACGCGAGATCGGTGAGGTCCATGTGCTCGAACAGCACGCGGATACCGTCGGTGTCGTCCCAGTCGGCGTAGTAGTGGCCGGTGGTCGGGCCGAACACGGCTCGCTCGTACGCGACCTCGCCGCCGGTGGGGGTGGCGTCGAGCGCGTCCTTGCGCACGAGGTACACCGGCACCTCGGTGTCGATCTGCACCGAGCGGTCGCCACCCATGATCTCGCCGAAGTCGGCCTTGAAGTTGCCGGAATCGGCGAGGACCAACCAGTGGCGGGTCTGGGTGATGGTGTGCATGCTGCCGGCCACCGCGGCGCCCGGCAGCCGCCAGGTGCGCACGGCGGCGCCGGTGCCGTCGTAGCGCACCACCGTGGGCTCGAGGCCGGCGGTGCCGAGCGCGAGCTTCACCGTCCACATGCACCCGCGCTCGGGGTCGACGATCGGGTGGGCGGTGCTGAACACCTGCGGCAGCACGTTGCGGCCGTTGCCGAACGAGTCGCCGCCCCACGACCGCGCCGAGCCCACCTCGGCGACGAAGCCGAGCGACACCGGGTCGATCTCGACGGGCCGGCCGACGTCCCACGTGGCGAACAGCCGATCGCCCCACGGCAGCGGGGCGGTGTTCACCATGTTGGCGTGACCGAACGCCGATTCGAGGCCGAGCACGCCGCCGTGGAACGCGTCGGGGTGCAGATCGTGCAACCGCTGGACCGGGGTGTCGATCGTGCGGACGCGCAGGGCGAAGCGGTCGGCGGCGGCGCCGAACGTGCCGGGCCGGAGCGACAGCCGTGCCATCGCCCCGAACCCGAACAGCTGGAACGTGAGCCGCGGATCGACGACGGGCGCGCTGACGAACATCTCGCCGTGCATCCCGTCGGGCCACGCACCGTGCACGACCTGCAGATCGAGGTCGGACCACGTGGCGGTCAGGAGCGTCTCGGGCAGCGGCATGGCCGGAATGTAGACGTCGGATGAATCCGGGTGAGGCATGGAACGTGCGTGAGATGGGAAGAGGAACACCATGACGACCGTTCACGGACACGACACGCCGACGGACTCGAACGACCGCGCCGCCGGCGCCGTCCCCGAGGCCAATCGACCCGGACACCACCCCGAGACCGATCAGGACAAGCCGTTCGACAAGTTCGCCGAGCGGGCCGAACGCGAGGCCCGACAGGTGCGCGAGCAGGCGTCCGGTTCGTCGGTCGGACGAACCGTGCTCGCAGCACTGGGGGTACTCGCCCTCGCCTGGGTGACGACCGCGCTGCTGCGCCGGCACCGGGCCGGCCGTGCCGAGCGGCACGAGGCGCACCTCGAGCACCTCGTGCACACCGTGAAGGACTCCGTCGCCGACACCGTCGACAGTGTGAAGGAGTGGCTTCCGGGCTGACGGTGGCGCACCGGCACGTCGCAGAACCATCCGTTCGGAGGAGGCGTGATCATCTCGCGGGCGGACCCCTACGACCTGCCGGGGCGGTCATACTCGTGACGTGCCGCCGATCCTCGAGACCACCGGACTGGTGATGGAGTTCCCGGGCACCCGGGCGCTCGACCAGCTCGATCTGGCCATCCCGTCCGGTGTGACGGGGCTCGTCGGCGCCAACGGTGCGGGGAAGACCACACTCATCTCGCTGATCCTCGGGCTGCTGCGGCCCACCGCCGGCACGATCCGGGTGCTCGGTCTCGATCCGGGACCGCAGGGCCCCGAGCTGCGCGCTCGCATCGGGTACGGCCCCGAGCGCAACGTGTTCCCCGACGACCTGCGTGCGTACGACTTCGTCCGCCACCTCGCCGAGGTGAAGGGCCTGCCCCGCGACGAGGCCCGCAGCCGAGCGAGCGACTCGCTGTATCTGGTGGGCCTCGGCGAGGAGCGTTTCCGTGCGCTCGGCACGATGTCGACCGGTCAGCGCCAGCGGGTGAAGCTCGCCCAGGCGATCGCGGCCGATCCGAGCCTCATCCTCCTCGACGAGCCGACCGACGGCCTCGATCCGGTGCAGCGCGACTCGATGCTGCAGCTGATCGTGCAGGTGCATCGCGACTTCGGCATCGACGTCGTGCTCTCGTCGCACCTGCTGGAAGAAGTGGAGCGCATCTGCGACCACGTCGTCGCGCTCGACCACGGCACCCTCGTCGCGCAGGGCGCGATCGACGACCTGGTCGGCACATCCGGCGGCGTGGAGCTCGAGCTCGTCGAGACCGACGACCTGCCAGGGGCGATCGACTCGGTTGCCGCGACGCTCGTCGCGCAGGGCGTGGCGGTCCAGCGGCGCGGGGCGGTGCTGCACGCGTCGGGGCATGCCGACGAGCACCTGCTCGACCTCGCCACGGCTGCGGTCGCCGGCTCGGGCGCCCGGTTGCGACGCCTGGCCCAGAGCCGGCGCAGCCTCGACGAGCTGTTCCACGAGGCTGACGACGCCGGCGACGCTGACGACGCCGGCGACGCCGGCGACGCCGGCGACGGGGAGATGTCCGACGATCCGGCGGGTGGACGATGAGCGAACCGGCGGCAGCGGGCCGCAACGACGCACGGATCGTCGCTCGCGGCTTCGCTCGCTACGACGGCGCTCGGTCGGGCGTGCCGGGCGCGATCCGCAGCGTCGCGTGGCAGAGCATCCGCGCCACCCTCGGCATCGGGCGGATGGCTCGCCACAAGGTGTTCCCGGCGATCTCGGTCGCGATCGCGTACGTGCCGGCGATCGTCTTCGTCGGCATCTCGGTGCTGTTGCCCGAGGAGATCGCCGGCGAGGTGGTCGACTACCCGGGGTACTACGGGTTCATCACCGCCGCGATCGTGCTGTTCGGCGCGCTGGTGGCACCCGAGGTACTGGTCGGCGACCGCCGCAACGGGATGCTCGCGCTGTACCTGTCCACCCCGCTGCACCGCGGCACGTATCTCGCTGCGAAGGCGATGGCCGCGCTGTCGATGCTGCTGCTCGTGACGCTCGGTCCGCCCCTGCTCGTGCTGTTCGGCTACACCTTCGCCGACGTCGGTCCCGACGGGGTCGACGGCTGGCTCGGCGTGCTCGGCCGCATCCTCGGGTCGGGGCTCGCGGTCGCCGTGGTGCTCGGATCGGTGTCGATGGGGGTGTCGTGCCTCACCAACCGGCGTGCATTCGCCGCGACCGCGATGGTGCTGCTCGTGCTCGCCACGCCGGCCCTCGGCGGCGCGCTCGTGGACGGGGCCGGCCTGTCGCCGTACTGGCGCCTGGTCGACGTGTTCTCGATGCCGTTCGAGCTGGTGTACCGCATCTACGGTGAGCGCGGGAACTTCCCCGAACTCGCCACCTCGGCGGTCGCCGGCGTGTGCCTCGCCTGGACGCTCGCCGGGCTCGGCACCGTCGCCTGGCGCTACCGGAGCCTGGTGATCGCCCGATGATCGAGGTGCACGAGGTGTCGAAGTTCTTCGGCAACGTGGTCGCCGTGTCCGACGTGAGCTGCACGATCGAGCCGGGCGTCACGGCCCTGCTCGGTCCGAACGGCGCCGGGAAGTCGACGCTGTTCCGCATGCTGTGCGGGCTCACCCCGCCGTCTCGCGGCACGCTGCGTGTGCTCGGCGCCGACCCGCGTCGCGACCGCGACGTGCGCGGTCGTATCGGCCTGGTACCCCAGCAGGACGCGCTGTTCGACCACTTGTCGGCGGTCGAGTTCGTCACGGTGGCCGCGGCGAGCCATGCGATGGCCGACCCGGCAGCGGTGGCGGCTCGTGCCCTCGGTGTCGTCGACCTCGACCCGAACAACCCGAAACGGGTCGGCGCCTACTCGAAGGGCATGCGCCAGCGCGTGAAGGTGGCCGCCGCACTGGTGAACGATCCCGAGGTGCTCATCCTCGACGAGCCGCTCACCGGGCTCGACCCGGTGCAGCGCCGGCGGATGACCGCGCTGTTCCACCGGCTCGGCGACGACGGGCGCACGGTGCTCGTGTCGAGCCATGTGCTCGACGAGGTGGCCAGGCTCGGCTCGCGGGTGCTGGTGATCGCACAGGGTCGTCTCGCCGCCACCGGCGACTACCGCGATCTGCGCGAGCTGATGGACGACCGGCCACACCGGGTGCGGATCACGGCGTCCGACGCCCGGCGGTTGGCCACCCGCCTGGTGGCCGACGGACTGATCGTCGCGCTGTCGCTCGACGAGCGGCACCTGGTGGTCGACACGCTCGACGTCGACGCGCTCGGCCGCCGGATCGCTCCGCTCGCGATCGAGCTCGGCGTCCGCCTGTTCGAGGTCGCCCCGCTCGACGAGGACCTCGAGTCGGTCTTCCGCTACCTCGTGGAGCGCCGATGAACGCCCTGCCCCCGCCGAGCGGCCCGCCGATGGGGCCGGCCGACCCGGCCAACCCGGTCCGCCCGGGCCCGGTGCCCCCGAGGCCGGCGCCGTCCGGTTCACCGTCGCCCGGACGTCACGTGGGCCGATGGGCGGCGACCGCGCTCGTGTACCGGGTGGTGCGGCGACAGCTGTTCAGCCGCGGCCGGCTGCTCGCGCTCGGACTGCTCGCGCTGCTGGTGCCCGTCGCGGCGGCGGCGCTCGGTGCGAACGACTCGGCGTCGGTGCGCGACGGGGTGGGCCTCATCGCCAACCTCGGGTTCGCCGTGGTCGTGCCGATCATCTCGCTCGTGTTCGGTACCGCGGCGATCGGCGACCTGCGCGAGGACAAGACGCTCGTGTACCTGTGGTTGCGCCCGCTCGACCGATGGCCGATCGCCCTCGGCGCATGGCTCGCCGCGCTCACCATCGTCGCCCCGCTGTCGTTGGTGCCGGTGGTGGTGGCGGCAGCGCTCACCGGCGCGGGCAACGGCCTGGTGGGCGCGACGTTGCTCGCCGGTGTGGTGGCCGTCGCCGCGTACCTGGCGGTGTTCACCCTGTTCGGCACCGTGTTCCGCCGGGCGACGGTGTGGGGGCTCGCGTACATCCTCATCTGGGAGGGGTTCATCGCCTCGGGCGGCACCGGCGTCGCCCGGTTCGCGCTGCGCAGCTACACCCGTGCGGTGCTGCGCGAGATCACCGACGTCCGCCTGCGCCTCGCGGATCACTCGCTCGTGGTGGGTGTGGTGGTGCCGCTGGTGGTGGCGGTGGCGTTCCTGGCACTCACCGCTCGGCGCCTCGGTCGCCTCGACGTCGACTGATTCCCACCGCCCCCACGTTCTGGTCGCGCATCGTGGCGCTCAGCGTGAGAATGCGCGACCAGAAGGGTCAGGAGGCGTGGCGGTGCGGGGTCACGCCGGCGACCGCGATCAGCGACTCGACGCAGTCGCGGATCGAGTCGTCGAGCGGCCGGAACTCGATCGGCACCACCGACCGGATCCGGTCGTTGCGCAACTCGAGGCCCGCCCAGATCGAACGGAACTCCGCCTCGCGCGCCCGGTGGCGCTCGGGCGTGTCGTCGGCGATCGGGCCGGGGTCGTGGCGCAGCTCGGGCAGCACCCGGTCGATCGTCGCCACCACGTCGGCGTAGTCGCGTCGCTCGGTCGACCACGCGATGTAGCGTTCGCCGTTGGTCACCCGGTCGCTCTCGATCAAGCCGGCGTGGCACGCGGCGTCGTCGCGCACGTCGACCGTCATCCACGGTCGGTAGGGACCCGTGCCCTGGAAGATGCGGCAGCGGCCGCGCAGCATCTGCTCGATCAGGTGCTGCCACGGTCCGCCCGACGCCTGGTGCGCCGACTGGATCGGGCCGACGTTGTCGGCGGGGCACACCGTGATCGCATCCCACCCGGTGGCGCTGGCGGCAGCTGCATCGGCGAAGGCGCGCTGAGCGATCACCTTGCCGATCGAGTAGCCCTGGCCGCGCTCGGGTGTGCGCTTCGGGTTCGACTCGTCGGGGTAGCGGTCCTCGTCGCACACCGGCCGCCGCACGAGCTCGGTGATGTCGGCCTCCGAGATCACCGCAGCGACGCTCGAGGTGACCACCACGCGGCGCACGCTGCCCGACCGCTCGACGCTCGCGACGATGTGATCGCACGTTCGCTGCACGTACTCGGCATCGTCGTAGGTGCTGACGTGCGACACGTGCGCCACGCCGTCGCAGCCGCGGAACACGTCGTCGAAACAGCCGGGTCGGTCGAGGTCGGCCTCGTGCAGCGTCAGCCGTCCCGACGCATGCGGGTGCATCGCCCGCAGGAACCCGACCTTGGTGTCGTCGCTCGCGTCGCGTACACAGGCACGCACGCGATGGCCACGGTCGAGCAGGTCGCGCACCACCCATCCGCCGATGAACCCGGCGGCGCCGGTGACCGCGATCGTCGAGTGCTGTGGGACTGCCGTCACCGTTTGCCTCCTCGTCGGCGCCGAGGGAATCCGCCGACCCGTCGAGCTTCGCAGCCCGGTTCAGCCGGCCACGAGCCGCAGGCCGCCGATCGCCGAGAGCACCAGCACCAGCACGACGAACGACTGCTGCGAGATGCGCGGCAGCGCCCACCGGCCGAGATACACACCCGCGGCGATGCCGGGGACGACGGTGAGATCCCACAGCAGGGTGTCGCCGGTGAAGAACGCGCCGCCGCTGCCGACCACCCCCAGCGCCAGGTACAGCGGGATCTTCGCGAGGTTGACGGCGAAGTAGAACCAGGCCGAGGTCCCCACCAGCTCGTCCTTCCCGAGGCCGAGGCCGACCAGATAGGTGTTGATCACCGGACCCGCGCTGTTCGACACGAAGGTCGTGAACCCGCCGGCGGCGCCGTACATCGCCGACTCGGTCGACGTGGCCGGACGCGGCGGGCGCCGCCGCCACATGCGCCACAGCTGGATGCCCACCATGAGCAGGATGGTGCTGCCGATCGTGAGGTCGATCGGGCGCACCGACGACCCGACGATCACGTAGAACACGGTGCCCCCGGCGAAGCCGAGGCCCACCCAGGGGGCGATCGGACGCAAGAGGTCCCAGCGGGTGTGGTGCCGGTACCAGCTGACCGCGAACACGTCGGCCGCCAACAACAGCGGCAGCGACGCGCCGGCGATCAGCCGGCCCTCGACCACGGTGGCGACGAGCGGCACCATGAGCAGCCCGCCGCCCGGGATCGCCGTCTTCGAGAGGCCCACGACGAAGGCGGCGAGCAGGCCCACCAGCACTGCCTCGACCGTGAACACGAGTGCGGACTCTACGGCCGTGTGGGCGTCGCGACGGTGCGGAGTCAGCAGAGGATCGTTCGGAGCGCGTCCTCGATCGCCGCTGCCGGCTCGAGTGGCGTCGCCTCGGCGCGCCACGCGACGTGCTGGTCGGGACGCACGAGCATCGCCGCAGCCGGGCCGAGCCGGCACCGCGCTGCCCATCCGTCGGGCTCGGCGACGTCCTCGCCGAGACGCACGTGGCGCACCGGTACACCCGTTGCGGTGGCAGCGGCGTCGAGGGCCGCCGCCCAGCGATCGTGGGAGCCGGCGCTGAACATCGTGAAGGCGTCGCCAGCCACGAGGTCGAGTGTCGAGCGTCCGTCGGGCAGCCAGCCGTGGGGGAGACGAGCGCCCACCTCCCCAGCCGGATCGAAGACGCTCGGGTCGGTGATCGGCGCGGGCGGATCGCCGTCGCGTACCAGCGCGCCGTCGGCGTACACGTAGCCGAGTTGCAGGCCGAGCATGTCGAAATGGGTGGCCTGGTCCTGCACCGCGGCTGCGATCGTGTCGCGCTTCGACGGATCGCCGAGCACCACGGCCAGATCGGCCCCGGTGGTGCCGGGACGCACCTCGAGCGCCTGGTACAGGCTCACCATCTTGAACGCGTTCGACGCGCTCTGGTCGCAGTTCGTGACTGCCACCGGATGACGCTCCACCTCGTAGGTGTCGAGCAGGCGCGACGTCGCCCAGCCGTCCTCCACCGCACACAGCTTCCACACGAGGCCCTGCGCGTCGGCGACCCCCGTGTTGAGGCCCATGCCGCCCGTGGGTGGGAAGCGGTGCGCGGCGTCGCCGACCAGGAACACCCGACCGTCTCGCATCCGCTCGGCCACCTGCGCGGTCATGTGCCAGGTGCCGGTGCGGACCACCTCCACCGGCGCGGCGTCGTCGCCGATCGCCGCCCGGACGATCGCCGCGCCGCGTCCGGTGTCGTAGTCGGCCGCGGTCTCGACCGACGCGTCGTACGACGTCATGAACACCCACTCCCGATCGAGGTCGTGGGCGATGAAGGTGCCCGATGCATCGGGATCCATCACGAAGTGGAGCACGCCGAGGCGTTCGGTCACGTACCGCCGCAGATCGGCCAGCAGGTGGATCGCGACGAAGTCCTGCAGGCTCGCCGGACCGATCATGTCGATGCCGAGCCACTTGCGCACGGCGCTCCCGGCGCCGTCGGCGCCCAGCAGATACGAGCTGCGCACCACGAGCTCGTCGCCCGACTCGACGTCGCGCACGATCGACGTGACCCCGTCGCCGTCCTGCTCGCCCGACACCCACTCGACGCCGTGGCGGATCTCGACGAGCGGTTCGGTCGCGAGGGCCGCCGCCATCAGCGGCTCGAGCCGGTGCTGGCTGATGTTCCGCAGCGGCGTCGGCGTGAGAGCGAGGCACTCGTCGCCCTGACGTTCGAACGGGAGCCGGCCGATCAGCTCGCCGTTCAATCGGGTCACGAAGTTCACCCAGCCGGCATCGACCGGGTCCTTCGCGATCGCCTCGATCGCCGCCATGTCGAACCCGGCCTGGCGGAAGATCTCGAGCGTGCGTGCGTTCACCACGTGCGCCGACGGATTCGGCTGCGGCCCGTCGCGACGCTCCACCACCAGGCACCGCCGACCGGCGTTCGCGAGCAGCCGGGCGAGCGTCATACCCGTCGGGCCGGCGCCCACCACCAGGAACGGCACGTCGACGTCGGCGGCCATCAGAAGATCCCCGCCGAGCTGCCGCCGTCGAGTTGGAGGTTCTGCCCGCTGATGTAGCCGGCCTGTGCGCTGCACAGGAACGCGCACGCATCGCCGAACTCCTCCGGACGGCCGAGCCGCCCGGCCGCGATCGAGCGTGCCATGTGCGCGTACGCCTCGTCGACGCTGATGTTCGCCATCGACGCGTGCAACTCGGCCATCTGCCGCTGACGTGACGTGTCGATCCGCTCGGGCAGCAGGTTGTTGATCGTGACGTTGGCCTTCGCCACGTCCTTCGACAGCGCCTTGGCCACCGAGGTGAGCCCGGTGCGTGCACCGGTCGACAATCCCATCGGCGCGAGCGGCGTCTTCACCATCGCCGAGGTGATGTTGACGATCCGTCCGAAACGTCGCGCCACCATGCCGTCGAGGACGGCTCGGATCATCGCCAACGGGGCGAGCATGTTGGCGTCGAGCGCGGCGATCCACTCGTCGCGGCCCCAGTCGGCGAAGCGACCGGGCGTCGGCCCACCGTTGTTGGTGACGAGGATGTCGGGCTCGGCACAGGCGGCGAGCAGCGCGACCTGCGTCTCGGCCTCGGCGACGTCGCCGGCGACCGTTGTGATCTCGACCGCGTGCTGCGACGACAACTGTTCGGCGGCCTGGGTGAGCGACGCGACGTCGCGTCCGTTGATCGTGACATGCACGCCTTCACGGGCGAGGGCGTCGGCGCAGGCGAAGCCGAGCCCGCGGCTCGACGCGCACACGATCGCCCGTCGTCCGGCGATGCCGAGGTCCACGGATCAGCCCTGCGCGCCGTCGAGCCGAGCGGCCATCGCGGCGCGCCAGTCGTCGAAGGCCTGGAACTCGGGCAGCGACTCGATCTTCGAGCGGGTGGTGGCGGCGATCTCGGCGTCGGTCGACGTGAGGTCGAGCCCGTCGGCGTAGGGCTGGGCGACGTGGAACGGTGAATCGACGAAGCACTCGACACCGTTGCCCTCGGGATCGGTGAAGTAGAGCGACCAGGCGTTCCCGTGCGAGATCGGGATCACGGAGGTCACCTCGGCCGCCGCGAGCCGTTGGCCGATCGTCCGCAGCTCGTCGAGGCTGCTGGCGCGGAACGCCATGTGGTCGGCCAACATGAAGGCGCGCGTCGGCGGCTCGGGGGTCTGCACCAGCACGATCTGATGGTGCGCCGACGGGTCCTGGGTGAGAAACGCCATCTCGCCCATGCCCGGCACCGGCTCGCCCCGGTTGGAGACCTGGAAGCCGAGCACGTCGGTGTAGAACGCGACCATCCGATCGAGATCGCGTACCGCCAGCGTGACGTGTCCGAGCGAGAGGCGTGGGTGCGTGTCCGTCATAGCTGACAGCGTGTCCAATATTGATGGACATGTCAATGGCGGATCGGCTCGGCGGATAGGCTGGGGAGGTGACCGTCGCGACCGAGCAGGTGGTGCCCACCCGAGGCCACAAGAAGAAGGCTCGTACCCGCCAGCTGCTGCTCGACACCGCGATGGAGGTGCTCGCCGAGCAGGGTGAAGGATTCAGCGTCGCCGACATCGCCGCTCGCGCCGGTGTCTCGCACGGCACGTTCTACAACTACTTCACCGATCGCGATCAGCTGGTGGCGGCGCTCGTCCCACATCTCGTCGAGACCTTCGCCGCCCGGTCGGCCGCCGAGGTCGACGATCCCGACCCGGCGGCGCGGTTCGCGCTCATCACCGCACGTGGGCTCGCTCGCGCTGTTGCAGCACCGGACACGCTGCGCGTCGCCCTGCGCATCGAGGCCCTGCAACGCGCGGTGCTGGTCGAGGGCCCGCTGTCGTACCTGCGCGCCGACCTGCGCGCCGGCCACGCCGCCGGCCGGTTCACCGACCGAGCCGACGACGGCACGCTCGACGTGGTGATCGGGTCGCTCGTGTTGGCGGCGCGCCGGATCGTCGACGGCGAGACCCGCCCGGCCTATCGCCGCTCCGTCATCCGCACCCTGCTGCGTGGCCTCGGGCTCGACGACACCGAGGCCGCCGAACTCGCCTCGCGGGCGGTGGCCGCGGCGCGCCCCTGACGTCCGAGCACGCGCTCGTGCGGCGCGGTCCCGTCAACCGAGCGGCGGCAACTCGCGGCGGCGCCGGAAGAGCTCGTCGGCAGCTGCCTGGGCCCCGGTCGCGACGGCGGCGACGTCGGCCGTCAGCACCTCGCCACCCGACACCAGATGGGCCCCACGCACCCACACGTCGGTCACGTCGCGAGACGACGCGGTGAACACCAGGTGCGCCGGCGCGTTGAAGTCGTGCCCGTGCATCACGGGCACGAAGTGGAGCGCACGCAGATCGACGGCCACGATGTCGGCGTCCTTGCCCACTTCGAGCGACCCGGTCACGTCGTCCAACCCCAGCGCCCGCGCCCCGGAGAGCGTGGCCATGTCGAGCACGTCCCACGGGTCACCGCTCGTCGGGTCGAGCGTGCTCACCTTCTGCAACAGCGAGGCGAACTTCATCTCCTGCAGGATGTCGAGGTTGTTGTTCTCCTTCTCCCCGTCGGAGCCGATGGCGCACACCACGCCATGCTCGCGGTAGGCGCCGATGCGCGCCGCGCCGGACGAGAGCTTCATGTTCGAACACGGGCAGTGCACCATCGCCGTGCCGGTCTGCGCGAGCAGTTGCACCTCACGATCGTCGAGCCAGACGCAGTGGGCGATCACGGTGCGCGGCCCGAGCACTCCACGGTCGAAGAACTCCTCGATCGGACGCCGACCGAACCGGCGCAGGCACTCCTGCACCTCCCAGATGCTCTCCGACGAGTGCGTGTGCAGTCCGGTGTCGAACTCCTCGGCGAGCGCAGCTGCGGCGCGGAACATGTCGGCCGAGCAGTACATGATGTGCTCGAGTCCCACCCAGGTGCGGACTCGGCCATCGGCCGCGGTGCGATGCGACTCGAGCAGCTGCCGGTTGGTGCCGAGGGTCTCGAACCAGTCGTACCGATCCGCGGTGTACGGAACCAGCGTGGCCCGGATGCCGAGCACGTCGGCCACGTGTGCGCTGCGGTGCATGTGTCGCCACATGTCCATCACCGACGTGACACCACCCCGCAGGCACTCGGTGTACGCCATCCACGACGCGTGCTCGGCGATGTCCTCGGTGAGCGCCCGATGCGCCGGATCGACGTGCTGCTCGAGCCACTCCCACAACGCCAGCGACTCCGCGGTGCCGCGGAGCAGACCCGAGTGCAGGTGAGCGTTGGTGAGACCGGGGATCAGCACGTGGCCCGTGAGGTCGAGCGTGGGCACCGCGCCCACCGCCGGGTGGTGGTCGATCTCGTCGACGTTCCCGACTGCTGCGATCCGTCCGTCGAGGACGAGCACCGAACCGGGGTCGAACACCTCCTTGCGGCCCTCCATCGGCACCACGATCGCGTTGCGGAGCAGGAAGCTGGAGGAGGTCGGCATCGGGACTCCGATTCAGTGGTGGTGGGCCGGCTGCGCGCCGTCGACGACGAGCGGCGGCACCAGTGAGAACGAGCCGGTCTCGACGATGCCCCGATCGGTGACGCCGACCAGCGGGATGTTCGGCAGGCACATGAAGTTGAGGGCGTACACGGGTCGGTACGGCAGGGTGCAGCCGAGGTCGTCGACCAGGCTCCGCTCCACGGCCTCTAGGTCGGCCGCCACCTCGGGCAGCTGCCGGTCGGACAGCAACCCGGCGATCGGCAGCGCCAGCAACGCGAGCACCCGTCCGCCGGACACGGTGCAGTACCCGCCGCCGGCGGCGGCCACGGTGTCGGCAGCCAGCGCCATGTCGTCGGGGTCGTCGCCGTACACGACGATGTTGTGCGAGTCGTGGTTCACGGTGGAGGCGAACGCCCCACCGCGAATGCCGAGACCGCCGATGAAGCACCGGCCGACGGCACCTGCTCCGCTGTGACGCTCGATCACCGCCATCCGCGCGACGTCGGCCGCGGCGTCGGGGGCCACGATGCCGTCGACCACCGGCAGCGAGGCGACCCGCATGGTCTTCGGCCCGCCGAACTCCACCACCACGGCGTCCACCTCGGTGGCGTCGGCGTTCGGCGCCGCGAGGACGATGTCGGCGGCAGCGACGCGCCGGTCGAGGCGGACGGTGTCACGAGCCCAGGCCGGGTGCTCGAACGCAGGCGGTTCGTCGAGCAGGGCGCCGTCCGACGCGACCAGGCGACCGTCGACGAACACCGACGAGACCGCGAACGACGCGAGGTCGTCGAGCACGACGAGACCGGCACGTCGCCCGGGCGACACCGAGCCGAGGTCGCGTTCGAGGCGCATCAGCTCGGCGGTGTTGACGGTGGCCATCTGGATGGCCTGCACCGGTGTGAAACCCGACTCGATGGCGAGCCGCACCCGATGGTCGAGGTGACCTTCTCGCCACAGCAGGTCGGGGTGGACGTCGTCGGTGCAGAGCACCAGCCCGCGCAGGTCGAGACCGTCGCGGCGCACCCGATCGGCCAGCGCGGGCCACTCGTCGGGCGGCAGGCGGTCGGGTCGCGGGGTGAGCAGGACACGCAGGCCACGGCGGAGCTGCGCCACCACTTCGTCGACGCTCTCGGCGACGTGAGTGTCCTCGAGCCCGGCGGCCACGCTGGCGTCGAGCGGCGCACCGGTCATGCCCGGCAGTTGGCCACCGACGGTCCGGCCGAGCGAGATCGCGGTGTCGATCCGGCCCAGCGTCTCGGGATCGGCCATCAGCAGCAGGGCCGGGTTGATGTCGCCACCGATCGCGACGGCGTCGGAGCGGGCGAGGAGCGCTGCGATGTCGACATCGCCGAGCACGCCACCGGAGGTCTCGAGATGGCTGGGCAGCGCAGGCACCCGTCCGGGCACGCGCAGACGCAGGTCGAGCGGCAGCGGGGCCGCCTCGCGGACCAACAGGTCGATGCCGGCGAGGCCGAGCACGTTGGCGATCTCGTGCGGGTCGGCGCACAGGGTGAGCACACCGCGCGGCACGATCGCGCGGGCCAGTTCGGTGACGGTGAGGTTGCAGCTCTCGACGTGCACGTGCGGGTCGATCAGTCCCGGCGCCACATGGCGACCCTCGAGGTCGATCACCTCCGTCGTCGCGCCGATCACGCCGGCCGCGAGCTCACCCCACGCGGCGACGTGTCCGCCGGCGATCGCCACATCGGCGCGCACCACCTCGCCGGTGGTGACCGCGATCACCCGCGCGTCGCGCAGGACGACGTCGGCAGCCAGGTCGCCCATGGCCACGCGCACGAGGCGGGCACGGGTCACGACGTCCATGGTCGGGAGGGTAGGACGGCGTGAGGTCGTGGTCGGCGAGCGGTGCGTTACGGCTGTGTCAATCCTGCGTTCGGCGGGCGATCCACGCCGGCGGCGATCGCTAGCGTCCGGGCCGCATGAAGCCGGCGCCGTTCGAGTACGTCGACCCCGACGACGTGACCGCGGTGCTGGACGTGCTGGCCGAACGTGTGGCCGGCGGCGACGACGTGGTGCTGCTGGCGGGTGGGCAGAGCCTCGTCCCGCTGATGAACCTCCGTCTCGCCCAGCCCGACGTGGTGATCGATCTGCGCCGCTGTGGCGAACTGCGCAGCGTGCGTGTCGACGATGCCGGTGTGACCGCCGGCGCGCTCGTCACGGCTGCCGAGTTGCTGGAGCACACGGAGGCGAGTGCGCTGCCCGGACTCGCCGAGGCACTCGGCCACGTCGGACATCCCCAGATCCGCAACCGCACCACGATCGGCGGCTCGATCGCGCATGCCGACCCGGCGGCCGAGTTGCCGGCGCTGCTCGTGGCCCTCGACGGCCACGTCGTGGTCGCCCGTCGCGCACGCGCCGAACGGCGGGTCTCGGCCGACGAGTGGTTCCTCGGCCCCACGTCCACCGCTCGCGAGCCCGACGAGCTGCTCGTCGCCGTGCACCTGCCGCGCCTCGACGGGCGCGTCGCCGTGATGGAAGTGGGAGATCGTCCTGGCGACTTCGCCGTCGTCGGCGTGGTGGTCGCCGTCGGCGTGGGCGACGACCATCGCATCGTCGTGTTCGGTGCCGGAGGTCGCCCGCAGCGTCTGCGCGGCGCCGAGGCCGTGCTGCGCGAGGTGCTCGACGAACACCAGCGCAGGTCGGCTCCGCTCGACGCCGTGATCGCAGCAGTGCGGCGCGACACCGAGGCGTCGGGCGACGGCACGCACCCGCCGAATATCGGCGTCACGTCGCGGGCACGCTCGTCGGCCGGGCGCTCGCCCACGTGCTCCACCTCGGCACGGCGGCAGCGTGAGCACCGAGCGTTCGATTCGAGTCACCGTGAACGGTGTGGTGCGCACCGCGACGGTGCCGGTCCGCACGCTGTTGTCCGACCTCCTCCGGCATTCGTTCGGTCTCACCGGCACCCACGTCGGTGCGAGCAGGGTGGTGTGCGGTGCCTGCACCGTGGTGCTCGACGGGCGTGCCGTACGCAGTTGCCTCGTGCTCGCGCCACAGGTCGACGGCGCCACGATCGAGACGATCGAAGGCGTGGCGAGCGGGAGCGCGCTCCACCCGGTGCAAGCGGCGATCCACGCCGCACACGGCATGCAGTGCAGGTTCTGCACGCCGGGCATCGTCAGCGTCGCTCGTGGCAGCCAGACAGGCCGCGCCGGCGTGCGCTGGTGGAGGTCGCCCGTGACGACGTGCTCGGCGGTCACCTGTGCCGCTGTACCGGCTACACGGGCTTGCGTGCCGCGGTCGACGCGGCCTGGGCGGAGCGGCGCATCGACGGGACGACGTCCCCGTGACCGCGCCGTGGGTGGGGCGGCGGATGCCGCGCGTGGAGGACGAGCGGCTGTTGCGCGGCCTCGGCCGCTACGTCGACGACCTCACGACCGCCGACGCCGTACACGCCACCGTCGTGCGCAGTCCGGTCGCGCACGGGGTGCTCACCGACTTCCGTGTCGCCGAGGTGCCGGCCGGGTCGAGGGTGCTCGGCCCCGACGAACTGGCGGCGATGGCATCCGGCAGGTTCCCGATCCTGTGGTGGGTGGGCGACCAGCTCCAACGCCACACCCCGCTGGTGGACCGCCATCTCCGCTACGTGGGCCAGCCGGTCGCGGTCGTCGTCGCGCCGTCGCGAGCCGAGGCCGAGGACGTCGCCGCGTCGATCGAGCTCGACATCGACACCCTGCCGGCCGTGGTCGACCCCGAGTCGGCGCTGGCACCGGGGGCGCCGCTGCTGTACCCCGAACTCGGCACCAACGCCATCTGCACGTTCGAGGTGGGCGACACCGCCGAGCACACCGACGCCGTGTTCGCCGCCGCCGACCACGTGCGCTCCACGCGCATCCGCATCGGCCGTGCGACCGGCCTGCCGATGGAGAACCGCGGCGTGCTGGCCGTGCCCGAGGCCGACGGCCGTCTCACCGTGCACACCTCCACCCAGGCGGTGCACGCCGTGCGCGACGTGCTGTGCGAGGTGACCGGCCTGCCGCACCACCGCGTGCGGGTGGTGGCGCCCGACGTGGGCGGCGGCTTCGGGCTGAAGGACCACCTGTACGAGGACGAGGTGATGGTGGTGCTCGCCGCGCTCGCCACCGGATCGCCGGTGCACTGGACCGAGGACCGCACCGAGGCGATGCTCGCCACCACCCACGCTCGCGACGAGATGCACCACGTCGACGTGGCCTTCGACGACGACGGCACGCTGCGCGGTCTGCGTGTGCGCGGGCTGCGCAACGCCGGCGGCCGGCTGTCGGTGTTCGGGGGCGGACCGATGTTCGTGTCGCACGGGATGAGCCCGGGCCAGTACCGGTGGGACGCCGTGCGCGGCGAGGCGCGAGTCGTGGCGACCACCACGATGTCCACCGGCGCGTACCGTGGATTCGGTCAGACACAGGCGGCGATGATCCGCGAGCGGGCCGTCGAGCTCGTGGCGGAGGCACTCGGTCGCCATCCGGCCGAGCTGCGCGAGCAGAACATGATCGAACCGCACGAGCAGCCGTACACGTCGCGGACGTTCGTCACCTACGACAACGGCGACTACCGGCTGGCGGTGCGGCGGGCACGAGCGCTGATCGAGGCCGGGCCGCCCGCACCCGACGACGGCCGCCGGCGGGCGATCGGCTACTGCAGCTACGTGCAGCTCGCCGGGATCGGACCGTCGAAGGGCAACGAGGCGATCGGCGTGCGCATCGGCGGCTTCGAGACGAGCGACATCTGCATGACGCCCGACGGCAGCGTGGTGGTGGCGACGGGCGTGTCACCGCACGGCCAGGGACACCAGACCACCTTCGCGCAGCTGGTGGCCGACGAGCTCGGCATCGACCCGGGTCGTGTGCGGCTGCACTGGGGCGACACCGACTCGACGCCGTACTCGGCCTACGGCACCGCAGCGTCCCGCTCGATCGCCGTCGGGGGCGGCGCCGCCGTGAGCGCCGGCCGGCGCATCGCCGCCAAGCTCCGCTCGATCGCCGCCCATCTGCTGGAAGCCAGCCCCGACGACATCGTGCTGCGCGACGGCCGGGCCACGGTGGCCGGTACGCAGGTGTCGGTGTCGATCGACGAGGTGGCCCACCGAGCATGGCTCGGCATGGGCCTGCCTGACGGCGAGACGCCGGGCCTGCACGAACGGGTGCTCTACGACCCGCCGAGTGCCACCTTCTCCTACGCCACGCACGCCTGCCGCGTGGCGGTCGACCCCGACACCGGCCAGGTGGAGGTGGAGGACTACGTGGTCGTGAACGACTGTGGCACGATCGTGAACCCGACCATCGTCGAGGGCCAGATCCACGGTGGTGTGGCCCAGGGCCTCGGCGCGGCGCTGATGGAGCACGTGGTGTACGACGACGAGGGACAGCTGCGCAGCGCGACGCTGCTCGACTACCACGTGCCCGTGACGGCCACCATGCCCGACGTGCGGATCGAGAACCTCGAGATCCCCTCGCCGCACACACCCGGGGGCATGAAGGGCATGGGCGAGGGCGGCACCAACGGCGCGTTCGCATGTGTCGTCAACGCCGTGCTGGCCGCCGTGCCCGAGCTGCGCGACGCACCGCTCGTCACGCCGCTCACCCCGGCTCGAGTGTGGGCGGCGATCCACCGGTGACCGACACCGTCGCAGCGGCGCCCGGGATCGTCGTGGTCGGCACCGTCCTGCAGGCGCCGACGCCCGACGCCCTCGACGTGCGGCGCGACGTCGCCGTGGTGGTCGACACCACCGGCCGTATCACGGCGATCCACCCCGCGTCCTCGCCCGAAGCAGCGCAGGCCGTGGCCGCCGCGGCCCGGGTGGTGCGGCTCGGCACCGACGAACGGCTGCTGCCCGGTCTGGTGGATCTGCACGTGCACGCGCCCCAGTGGCCGCAGCTCGGCACCGGTCTCGACCTGCCGCTCGAGCGCTGGCTGTTCGAGTACACCTTTCCCCTGGAAGCCCGCTACGCCGATGCCGGGTTCGCCACGTCGGTGTGGGACCACATGGTGCCGGCACTGCTGGCGCACGGCACGACGACGGCCGTGTACTTCGTCAGCATCCACGAGGACGCCACCGTTGCGCTCGCCGAGGCGTGCGTGCGCCACGGCCAGCGCGGGTACGTCGGGCGAGTGGCCATGGACCATCCGGACGGCACGCCCGAGTGGTACCGCGACGTGTCGGCCGAGGCCGGCGTCGCGTCGTCGGCGCGATCGGTCGACCTCGTCCGCTCGCTCCGCAGCCCGCTGGTGCAGCCGGTGATCACCCCGCGCTTCGTGCCTGCGTGCACCGACGACCTGCTCACCGGACTCGGGGAGCTGGCGGCCGCCACGGGCGCGCTCGTGCAGACGCACTGCTCGGAGAGCGATTGGCAGCACGGGGAGGTGCTCCACCGGTTCGGACGCCGCGACGCCGACGTGCTGCACGGCTTCGGGCTGCTGCGGCCCGGCACCGTGCTCGCACACGGCAACCACCTCGACGCCGGCGACTTCGCACTCCTCGTCGCCACCGAGGCCGGTGTGGCGCACTGCCCGCTGTCGAACAGCTACTTCGCGAACGCCGTGTTCCCGGTGGCGCGGGCCCTGGCGGACGGGGTGCGCATCGGGCTCGGCAGCGACGTGGCCGGTGGCTCGCAACCCGGTCTGCTGCCCCAGTGCCAGCACGCCGTCACGGTGTCGCGCATGTTGGACGACGGCGTCGACGCCCGCATCGACGCGACGCGTCGTGGCGTGCGTGGCTCGCGTGTCGACGTGGCGGCTGCGTTGCATCTCGCCACGGCCGGCGGTGCGAACGTGCTCGGTGCCGATGTCGGCGTGATCGCTCCGGGGTGTTGGTTCGACGCGATCGTCGTCCAGCTCGGCCGTCCCGGCTCCCCGCTGCGTCGCTGGGACGATCTCGACGACGAGGTACGCATCGCCGAGAAGATCGTGCGCCTGGCCACGCCCGCCGACATCGCCCAGGTGTGGGTGGCCGGCCACCTGGTGGCCGGCACCACGACGTAGCCCGCTCGCCGGGTGGACGGGCTCCTCAGCGGCGGGCTGGCAGGCCGTGTTCGGCGCGGAGCGCAGCGAACTCCGCCACGAATCGGGAGCGCAGTGCCGCCTTGCCGTCGTCGGGCAGCCACGACGCCTCGATCCCGTCGAGGCTGATCTGCTCCATCTCCTCGAGCGGGTAGCCGTAGGCAGCCGCCACGGCCACGTACTCGTCGGCGAGGTCGGCACGCATCATGCCCGGGTCGTCGGAGTTGACGGTGGCGAGCACGCCGCGTCGGCGCTGCTCGGCCAGCGGGTGCGACGCCACGTCGGGCACCACGTTCGCGATCACGACGTTCGAGGTCGGACACACCGTCAGCGGGATCCGACGGTCGACGATCTCGGCGGTCAGCTCGGGGTCGTCGAGCAGCCGGAAGCCGTGGTCCACGCGCTCGCACCCGAGTTCGTGCACGGCCGCGGCGATGTTGTCGGCCGGCCCGTCCTCCCCGGCGTGGATCGTTCGGTGCAGTCCTTCGTGTGCTGCCGCAGCGAACGCGGCGGCGAAGGCGCGGTGGTCGATGCCGCGCTCCACCGAGTCGGCGCCGATGCCGAGCAGCAGGTCGCGATCGAGTCGGGCTGCCACGTCGACCATCTCGAGCGCATGTGCGGGCCCGGTGGGCTTGTCGAAGTCGAGGATCAGGCGACACTCGATGTCGAGGTCGTGATTCGCATCGCGTACTCCCGCGCTCACGCCCTCCCACACGGTCTGAACGGGAACCCCGAGGCGGATCACGAAGCCCGGTGAGAAGAACATCTCGCGGTAGCGCACCCCGGCCGCCACACCGTCCTCGCACGCCTCGTACGCGATGCGGTGGAAGTCGTCGGCCGTCCGCAGGCTCGCGCAGATGACGTCGTAGATCGACAGGAACTGGTTGAGGTCGGTGAACGCGAACAGCTCGTCGGGATCGACCGAGGGCAACGAGACGCCGTGCCGTGCCGCGAGCTCGAGGATCGTGGTGGCGCGCGCGGCGCCCTCGACGTGGCAGTGCAGCTCCACCTTCGGCAGGCGTCGCAGGTGGGATTCGGTGGCAGGGGTGGTCACGATGTCCGGCTCCAGGTGCGGGCAGTGGGTCAGCGTTCTTCGCGGAAGTACGGCAGTGCGAGGGCGGCGGGTGCGTCGGTGGCCCGCGACCTGCGCCCGAGACGGGCTGCCCCGGCCGGGACCAGGATCACCAGCAGCGTCACCAGGTACGGCAGCATCGACAGCAGGAACCCCATGTCGCCGGCCGACATGAACGGCAGGTCCCAGCTGCGTGCCTTGGCGGTGGTCTCGAACGAGATCATCGCCCCGAACAGCAGCGCGCCGGCGACCACCCGGAACGGTCGCCACGCCGCGAAGATCACGACGGCGAGCGACACCCAACCACGACCGCGAGCGATGTCGGGCGACCACGTCGGGGTGATCGTCAGCACCATGTACGCACCGGCGGCACCACTGATCGCCGAGCCGAGCACCGTGTACGCGAACCGGATGCCCGTCACGCTCGCACCCACGGCGTCGGCCGCGGCCGGACTCTCGCCGACGGCCCGGACGGTCATGCCGTGACGGGTGCGGAACAACACGAACCACAGCACTGCCGGCAGGACGAGGTATGCGAGATAGGTGATCGGGTCGTGGGCGAGCAACGCCTCGAGCACGTCGTTGCTCGTGAACGCGCCGCCGGGGTCGATGTCGGTGAACAGCGACGTGGTCGGGATCGGTGTGCCATTGCGGTTGGTGCCGAGCTGATTGGCCAGCCCCACCCCACCGAGCGCGAGGGCGAGGCCGAGCAGCACCTGGTTGGCGCGCACCACCACCGTGCCGACGGCGAACAGGCTGCCCATCACGGCCGCGCCGCACATCCCCACGAGCAACGCCAGCCACGAGCTCTCCACCCCCCACGACTGCACCGAGATCACGGCGAACACCGCCCCGACACCGATCAGGCCCTCCTGCCCGAGGTTGAGCACCCCCACCCGTTCGTTCAGCAGCACACCGGTCGCACACAACACGATCACGGTCGACGCGGGGATCGCGGACGCGAGGATGCTCAAGAACGCGTGCTCGATCAGCGCGAACATCACGGTGCGACCGCCTCGATCGACGGCGAGGTGTCGGGAGCGACGACCCGCACCAGGCGATATCGGGCGGCCACCTCGCCGACGGCGACGCCGACGAGCACGAGCCCGTAGATGCCGAAGATGATGTACACCGACAGGCCCTTCGTCTGCAGCGCGATGCCTGCGTAGAACATCGCCGAGATGAACAGGCCGGCCACGATCACGCCGGGGAACGACGCGCCTGCGAGCGCCGCGACGATGAAGCCCGACAGGCCGTAGCTGCGTGAGAAGCCGCCACCGTTCAGCGCCTGTGCCCCGGGCGCACCGGTGAGCTGCAGGAACCCGCCGAGTCCGGCGATCGCGCCCGACACCAGCATCACGACGATGATCCGTCGCGGCACGTCGATGCCGGCGAACGCCGCCGCACGCGGGTTGCCGCCGATCGTGTCGATCTCGTAGCCCACCTTGGTCGAGCGGAACACCGCCCACAGCACAACGGCCAACAGCAGCGGCACGAAGAAGCCGATGCTGACGGAGTCGAATCCCGGGATGCGGGGGAGCGTCACCGGCACCGGGCGGGTGGACTGGGTGACCTGCGAGGCACGGTCGCGCCAGAAGCCGAGCGACGCCCACACGACCAGCTGGACGGCGACGAAGTTGAGCAGCAGGGTGGTGATGATCTCGTTGACGCCCCAGTGCGCCCGGCCCGCCGCCGGCACCACGATCCACAGCGCGCCACCCACGATCGACCCGACGGCCATCATCACGAGGAGCAGCCAGCCGGGCGCCTCGACGTTGATGCCGAGACCGCATGCCATGAACGCGCCGGCGAGGAACTGTCCGTCGGAGCCGATGTTCCACACCTTCATCCGCAGCGAGAGCGCGACGCCGAGTGCGCACATCAGGATCGGCACCGATTGCACGGCGACGCCCTCGATGCCGCGCTTCGAACCGAACACCGCGTCGAGACTGTCGGTGAGCACCGTCACCGGGTTGCGGCCGGTGAGCACGAGCAGCAGCGCGGCGACGACGAGGCCGGTGACGGCGCCCAGCAGTCGCGACACGCCGGTGCGCCGGAGGTCGGTGTCGAGGCGACGTTCCAGACGTGGCGTCATCCCGCCACCGCCTCGGTGCGTCCGCCCATCAGCAGGCCGATGTGCTCGCGATCGAACGACGCACGGTCGAACACGCCCATGATCCGCCCCTCGTACATCACGGCCACCCGATCGGCCACGACGAGCAGCTCGTCGAGATCGTCGGAGATCATGACGACCGCACAACCGGCGTCGCGACGTTCGACGATCGCCGATTGCACCTGCTTCGCTGCCAGCACGTCGAGACCGCGGGTGGGATGCGCGGCGACGAGCAGGCGGTCGGCGAGCAGCGACTCGCGCCGGGCGACGAGCCGCTGTTGGTTGCCGCCGGACATCTGCCCCGCCGGCATGTGCACCGATCGGGTCTGCACCCGCCCTGCCTCGACGATGCTCGTCGCGAACGCGAGGATCCGGTCGCGGCGGAGGAACTGCTTCGACGACAGCTCGTCGCTGCGGTAGTGCCGCAGGATCGCGTTGTCCTTCACCGGGGCCGACGCCACCATGCCCACCCCGATGCGGTCCTCGGGGATGTGCCCGACGCCGAGGTCGGCGATGCGCCGCGTGGACGCGGCCGACACGTCGACGCCATCGATCGTGATCGTGCCTGCCTCGGGTGACCGGAGCCCGGTGACGACCTCCGCCAGCTCGGTCTGGCCGTTGCCCGACACGCCTGCCACGCCGAGGATCTCGCCACCCCGCACCGAGAGGTCCACGTCGTGCAGCGCGACGACGCCTCGGCTGTTGCGCGAGGTGACGCCACGGAGCTCGAGCACCGTCTCGCCGGTGACCTCGCGGTGCTCGACCTCGATGCCCATCTCCTCACCGGTCATCAGCCGGGCGAGCTCGCGTGCGGTGGCGCCCGCCGCCTCGCGCGTGACGACGTGCCGGCCGCCACGGAGCACCGAGATGCGGTCGGACACCTGCAGCACCTCGTTCAGCTTGTGCGAGATGAACACCACGGTGCGTCCGCCGGCGACCAGCCGCCGCATCACGGCGAACAGCTCGTCGGCCTCGGTCGCGGCCAGGACGGCGGTCGGCTCGTCGAGGATCAGCACCCTGGCGCCACGGGCGAGCACGCGCAGGATCTCGACGCGCTGCTGTTCGCCGACGGAGAGTTGCCACACCTTCGCGGTCGGGTCGACCACCAGGCCGATGTCGTCCATCATCCGCTGCGCGCTCGCGACCAGCGCCCGGGCGGAGACCACTCGCGGCGTGTCGGGCGAGCCGAGGTGCAGGTTCTCGGCCACCGTCATCGAGTTCACCAGCTTGAAGTGCTGGTGCACCATGCCGATGCCGGCCTCGATCGCCTGCGCCGGGCTCTGGAAGTGCCGCTCGCCGCCACCGACGATCACCTCGCCCGCGTCGGCGCGATACAGGCCGCACAGGATGTTCGACAGGGTGGTCTTGCCGGCGCCGTTCTCGCCGAGCAGGGCGTGCACCTCGCCCTCGGCGAGGTCGAGGCTCACGCCGTCGAGGGCCCGGACGCCACCGAAGGACTTGGTGACGTCGCGGACCTCGACGGCGAGTGGACGCAAGGTGGCAGACACGGACCGATCAGGAACCGGTGACGCCCTCGACGGCGAAGCCCACCGAGTAGGCGCCCAGCGCGTCGATCGTCTCGCCGGCGGGGACGACCTCGTTGCCCTGGTTGTCGTTCAGCGGGCCCTGGTACACCGACAGCTCGCCGGACTCGAGCTCGGCAGCCGCGGCGGCCACGGCGTCCTTCACCTCCTGTGGCACCTCGGGACCCCACTCGCCGAGCGGGCACTCGAGCAGCACCACCTCCGACGGCGCCTTCCACGTACCGTCGACGAGCGCGCGGAACTGCTCCTCGTAGAACGGCGCGAAGCTCGTGAGGTCGAAGTTGTTGACGTACTTCGTGGGCGCCGCCGACCGGAAGTCGAGGTTCCAGTAGCCGGTCCACACACCGGCCTCCTCGGCCTTCTGCAGGAACGTCGGCTCGTCCATCACGCCGTAGAGGAAGTCGACACCGTCGGACAGCAGCGCATCGGCGGCCACCGCCGCCTTCTGCGGGTCGAAGAAGGTCTGCACGTTCACGTACTGCACGGTGGCCTCGGGGTTCACCGAGCGAGCACCGAGCAGCAGGCCGTTGACGTCGTTGAAGAACGTGGCGGTCTCGAACGCACCGATGTAGCCGATCTTGCTGGCTCCGAGCGTGGCCGCGGCGACGCCCATCAGGTACGCGGTGGTCTCGTGCGCCATGTAGTAGCCGAAGCAGTTGCTCGTGAAGTGGTGGCCGTTGCACTCGAGGAACGCGACATCCGGATTCGCGTCGGCGACGCCGGTCATCAGGCCGGCGTACTCGGTGTTGGCGACGATCATCTTGTAGCCGTCGGCCACCAGCTGCTCGAACAGTTGCGTGGTCGATGCGTCGAAGCCGATGTTCGGCGTGAACGACGTCTCGACCGCGCCACCGAGCGCCGACTCGGCCGCCTGGCGGGCGATGTCGTGTGCCTGGGTCCACCCGTTGTCGTCGGGCGGGCCGACGTACACGAAGTGCACCTTGAGCGCCTCGCCGCTCGGTGCGGCTGAGGATCCCGAAGCTGCCGTGGTCGGCGACGCGGCGCCGGAGGTGCTGGTGGACTCCTCGTCGTCGTCACTTCCGCACGCGGCGAGCACGCTGGCACCGGCGACGCCCAGTGCCCCGAGCGCGCCGAGGCGAAGGAACTGGCGGCGCTGCATGGCAGCGCCCATCGAGGGCGGGACGTTCAGTCGGCGATCACGGTTCACGGTCGTGATTCCTTTCTCGGTGACGGGTGGCCACCGGAGGTCGGGGCGGAACGGAAACGGACGTGGGCCCGAGCTGTCCGGGGCGTCGACGGCGCAGGCGGGCGCACCTTACGTAACGGCGCTGCGCCGTGGTCGTGGCTCGCGTTATCGCCGCGTGAACGCTGTGTTGCAGGGGTCCGGCGGCACTCGGCGAGGACGGCCGCGCTGGTATCCATACGCCGTCCCAGGGAGCGTCGTCCGGCGTCGGGACGGAGGAGCCGCCATGTCGTCAGACCAGTCCGCGACGTCGCACGAGGCGCCCGTCGACCTGTTGGTCGCCGGCGCGGATCTGGTCGCCACCATGGACGTCGGACGGCGAGAGATCGCGGGCGGTTGGGTGGCCGTGACCGATGGTCGTGTGGTGGGCATCGGTGGGCCGGGTGCCGAGCCACGAGCTCGTGAGGTGCTGCGCGCCGACGGGTGCCTGGTGACGCCCGGCCTGGTGAACACCCATCACCACATCTACCAGAACCTCACCCGCTCGTTCGCGCCGGCGCTCGGCGGCGACCTGTTCGACTGGCTGCGCACGCTGTACCCCGTGTGGAGCCGCCTCGACGAGGAAGCGGCCTA
The DNA here is from genome assembly GCA_020637235.1 of Acidimicrobiaceae bacterium. Classification (GTDB taxonomy): domain Bacteria; phylum Actinomycetota; class Acidimicrobiia; order Acidimicrobiales; family Ilumatobacteraceae; genus VFMC01. The sequence goes on from JACJWG010000004.1 coordinate 124,498, forward strand.
CGTGTCGGCGTGGATCGGCCTGGCCGAGCTCGCCCTCGGCGGGTGCACCACCACCACCGACCACCTGTACGTGCACCCCCGGGGCGGCGGCGACCTGATCGGCGCGGAGATCGCCGCGGCGAGCGAGCTCGGCATGCGGTTCCACCCGACGCGGGGCTCGATGAGCCTGTCGGTGAAGGACGGTGGGCTGCCGCCCGACTCGGTGGTGCAGGACGACGACGAGATCCTCGCCGACAGCGAGCGGCTCGTGCTGCACCACCACGACCCGTCGCACGGGGCGATGGTGCGCATCGCGCTCGCGCCCTGTTCGCCGTTCTCCGTGACGCCGGCGCTGATGCGCCGGACAGCCGAGTTGGCCGAGCGGCTCGACGTGCGGCTGCACACGCATCTCGCCGAGGACGCCGACGAGGACGAGTTCTGTCTGGCGACGTTCGGGAAGCGGCCGATCGAGCACTTCGAGGACGTCGGATGGGGCAGTGATCGGAGCTGGGTGGCGCACTGCGTGTTCCCGAACGACGACGAGATCGGCCGGCTGGCGAGGTGGGGGACCGGGGTGGCCCACTGCCCGAGCAGCAACCAGCTGATCGGCGCCGGTCTCGCGCCGATCCGCGAGCTGCGCGACGCCGGCGTGCCGGTCGGTCTCGGCTGCGACGGCTCGGCGTCGACGGACTGCGCCTCGATGTGGGTGGAGGCCCGTGGCGCGCTGCTCCTCGCCCGGCTGCGCGGGGGTCCGGCGGCGATGCGGGCTCGCGAGGCGCTCGAGATGGGCACCCTCGGTGGTGCGGCCTGCCTCGGCCGCACCGACATCGGCCATCTGTCCGTCGGCGCGGTCGCCGACCTCGTGTGCTGGCCGCTCGAGGGGATCGCCTTCGCGGGAGCGCTGTCCGATCCCGTGGAGGCGTGGCTGCGGTGCGGTCCGGTGGCCGCTCGGCACACGGTCGTGCACGGTCGGCCGGTGGTGCGCGACGGCGTCCTGGTGAGCGAGCGTGTGGACGAGATGCTCGGCAGGCACCGCGCGATCGCCGCCGCCTGGCTCGTCGCGGCCATGGGCTGAGGTCGGCGCACTCGCCTTCGACCTGGCGGTCGGGTCGTCGATCGGTCCGGTCGAGCGCAGGTCCCCCGGCAGCGGCAGCCCGGGAACCGACACCGCCCGCCCGACGTCGAACCACCATGACCATTCGTCGATTCGGTTCGATCCTCGTCGCCACCTCACTCGTCGCCGGCGCGTGCGGCGGGGACGAGTCGGGTACGGAGCCGTCCGGCACCGACCCCGCGGCGAACCCGACGGCGCACTTGGTGGCCGTGCCGGCGCGGCTCGCATCGACCGCCGATCCGGCACCGGCCGGCACGGGCGTCACCGAGTTCGGATTCGAGTTGCTGGCCGCCAGCTCGGCCGCGACGGGCCCGACGAACAACGTCGTCGTGTCGCCGCTCAGCGTCGCGATCGCGCTGGCGCTCGCCGAGCCGGGCGCGAGCGGTGATGCGGTCGCGCAGTTCCACGAGCTGCTCGGGATCGACGACCCGGTGGCATGGCGCCAGTCGCTCGCCGCGCTGGAGCTCGCACTCGAGGCTCGGCAACCGGACCCCGTCGTCGACACGGGTGGCGACGACGAGCAGTCACCCGGCGAGTTGCACGTGAGCGTGGCCGACGCCGCGTTCGTGCGGCCGGGCTACCCGTTCCGCGACGACTACCTCGACGTGCTCGGCACCGTGTTCGGCGCACATCTGGAGGAGCTCGACTTCGCCGATCCGGCGGCGGCAGCGGCCAGGATCAACGACTTCATCGCCGGCGAGACCGACGACCGCATCACCGATCTGGTGCCGCCGTCGGCCATCGATCCCGACGCCACCGTGCTCGCGCTGGTGAACGCACTGCTGTTGCAGGCGTCGTGGTTGTCGGTGTTCGACGAGGCCCGCACGGCGGACGGCACCTTCTCGACGGCCGCCGGCAACGAGGTGACGGTGCCGATGATGCACGGCGCGAGCGAGCGGTCGGGTCGGGGTGACGGGTGGGTGGGCGCGACGAAGCCGCTCGTCGGACGGTTGGCGCTGGAGGTGGTGCTGCCCGACGAGGGGCGCTTCGACGAGGTGGCCGGTCGCTTCGGCGAGGTGATCGGCCAGCTCGCGGCGAGCCCCAACCCCGGCGGCGACCTGGTGGTGCCGCGCGTCGAGACCCGGGTGAACACCGAACTGACCGGGGTGCTGCAGGACATGGGTCTCGTGGCGCCGTTCTCGCCCGGGTCGATGCTCGGCGTCGCCGACGATCCCGACACCGCCATCTCCGACGTCTTGCACGAGACGTGGTTGTCGATCGACGAGGACGGGATCGAGGCCGCAGCGGCAACGGTGGTGCTGATGGTGGCGACCTCGGCACCGATCGACGAGCCCGTCCCGGTGGTGCTCGACCGTCCGTTCCTGTTCCGCATCGTCGACACGGTCACCGGCGCGACGCTGTTCACGGGGCGGATCGCCGACCCGACCGCCTGATCGCCTTCGTCACATCGGGCAGACTGCTGAAACGCGACGACGAAGGGAGCTGCCGACCGTGGTGACGTGGAACGAGTTCGAGACGGCCGAGCCGGTGCTGGCAGCCAAGGTGCGGGCGAGCTTCGAGGCCGGCCGGCACAAGACGATGGCCACCTTGCGCGCCGATGGATCACCGCGCATCAGTGGCACCGAGTGCGAGTTCGTCGACGGCCGGCTGCAGCTCGGCTCGATGACGGGCTCGCGCAAGGGCGCCGACCTCGTCCGAGATCCGCGGTGCGCACTGCACGGCCCCACGTTCCACCCCGAGCCGGGGCGGGAGACGGACTGGCCGGGGGAGGCGAAGATCGCCGGCCTCGCCGAGCTCGCCGGTGCACTCGCGGGCGAGGACGGGGATACCGGCGCCGCCGAGTCGCAGGGCGAGCTGTTCGTGATCGACGTGCGCGAGGTGGTGCACACCGGACTGAACGACGCTGGCACGGCGCTCGTGGTGGAGTGGTGGACGCCCGAGGGCGGCCGCCGGCGCATCGAACGCGAGTGACCGATCAGCGCCCGCGGCGGGCGCGGAACACCACGTCGTCGACGTGGTGCGACGACGCAGCGCCGGGCGGCCGTGGCCGGCGCTCGTGCACCTCGACCGTCCACGACGGATCGTCGGCGACGACTCGCGCCACGTCGTCGACGCGCACGTAGGCGTCGGGGTCGAACATGCGCGTGCCGACCGCCGGGTCGAGCGGCGTGCGCATCGGCTCGAGGTCGTGGCTCACCACGAGCAACCGGCCGCCAGGTGCCACGGCCCGCATCATGCCGAGCACGGCTCGGTCGTCGGGGGTGCGCGGGATCGACGCGTACTGTGCCGACACGAGGTCGAACGCTGCATCGTCGAACGCGTCGGGGGCGTTCGCGTCGATCTGGCGGGCCACCAGATCGAGCCCTCGTCGCGCTGCTTCGGCGGCGATGCGATCGACGGCGCGTGCGGACACGTCGGTGGCGGTGACCCGCCAGCCGCGTTCTGCGAGCCACACGGCGTCACCACCCTCGCCGGCTCCGACGTCGAGTGCCCGGCCCGGCTCGAGATCGGTCACCTCGTGCACCATCGATCCGTTCGGGTTGCCGCTCCACACCCGGTCGCCGCTGTAGCGGTGGTCCCAGTCGGCCTCGTTGGAGGCCCGGCGCACCGCACGAGCGAGGTCGTCCTCGGCCAGCTCGAACGCGATCATCGCCCCGATCCAGCTGCCGTTCGCCGCCGCGTGCAGCACCTGCTGGCCGGGATCGGCGACGTTGCCCGCGGCGAACAGGCCGGGCACGTCGGTGGCGCCGTTCGCCGCCACGGCGAGGTGGTCGCCGAGGCCCGAGGGATGCGCCACGGGGACGAGGCCGATCGACGCGAACGGCTCGGTGCGCGCCCGGAAGCGTGGTCCGACCGCCACCACGTCGGTGTCGATCCGTGTGCCGTCGGCGAGCTCGACCGCCACCACCCGGTCGTCGTCGATCACCAGCGCCGTGGCGGTCGCCCGCACGATCCGCACCCCGCCGAGCTCCAACGTCGACAGCCGCTCCTCGTCCATCTCGACGTCGGCAGCCACCACCAGTGTGAGCCGTTCGGAGAGCTGACGGAACAGCGCCGTAGGGTGCAGGCCCATCGGATGCGTCACGAGCTGCACCACGCGCAGGTCGCGCACCTCGAACCCGTGGCAGAACGGGCAGTGCACCACGTCGCGACCCCACCGCTCGGCGAGGCCCTCCACCGGCGGCAGCTCGTCCACCAGTCCGGTGGCCACGAGCACGCGCCGGGCCACCACGGCGTGACCGCCGGTGAGGTGGAGCCGCAGCCGTCCGTCGTCGAGCCGCTCCGCGTCGTCCACCCGGCCGGTGACCACCTCGCCGCCGTAGCTGCGCACCTCGCTGCGCGCGATCGCGAGCAGCTCGCCGGGCGGCCGGCCGTCGTGACCGACGAAGCCGTGCATGTGTGCGGCCGGTGCGTTGCGTGGAGTGCCGCTGTCGACGACGAACACCGATCGGCGTTGACGCACGAGTTGGAGCGCAGCGGCGAGACCGGCGGCCGACCCGCCGGCGACGGCGACGTCGACGTGGCGTTCGAAGCGGGGTGTGGAGTGATCGGGCATGGACACGACGTTACGGGCGATTGCTGAAGTCGTACACTGCCTTGCAGGATTCGCAAGGCGCGAGCGAGGAGGACGGTGACCGATGGCGGAGTTGGCGGAGATCGAACAGGTCGTGCGGGCACGGCTGCGCGGCCTGCGCACCTCGCTCGGCTGGTCGCTCGACGACCTCGCGAGACGCAGCAACCTGAGCGCCTCGACGATCAGCCGGATCGAGACCGGTCGCCGGACGATCGGCCTCGACGTGCTGTTGCCGTTGGCATCGGCGCTGCAGGTGGATCTCGGGGCGCTGCTCGACCTCGACGCCGACGACGACGTGGTGATCCGGCCGTTGCCGCAACGCACCGGCGGGCACACGATGTGGTTGTTGAGCCGGCCGACCGGCGCCACCACCGCCCTGAAGATGCGGGTGACACCTCGCCGTGGTCGCGTCGAGCAGCGCGTGCATCCGGGACGTGACTGGTTCTTCGTGCTGGAGGGCCGGGTGCGGCTGCACCTCGGCGACCGCCAGATCGTGGTGGAAGCGGGCGAGGCAGCGGAGTTCGCGACGATGACCCCACACGCCCTCGACGCGATCGACGGACCGGCGGAGCTGATCATGATCGTCGACCACGACGGACGCCGGGCCCACGTGCACGCCGAGGACGACCCGGCGCGCTGATCCACACGAGGGTACGATCCGGCGTGCGCTGCGGGGGCGGCGCACCGGAGGGAGGGGGTCGTCGATGGGTGTGCAGATGCACTTCGCCGCGATCTGGGAGGCGGTCGCCGACGTGATGGGCGACCGCCCTGCCGTGGTGCAGGGCGAACGGGCCATCTCGTGGCAGCAGTACGACGAGCGAGCCTCGCGTCTCGCCGGCGCGCTCGTGGCCGCCGGTCTCGGACCGGGATCGAAGGTCGGGATGTACCTGTACAACTCGACCGAGTACTGCGAGACCAACTTCGGCGCGATGAAGTTCGGGGCGATCCCGATCAACGTCAACTACCGCTACCTCGACGACGAGCTGAGGTACCTGCTCGACAACTCCGACGCCGAGGCGGTGGTGTTCAACACCTCGCTCGGCGACCGGATCGCACGGGTGACCGCCGGGCTGTCGAAGGTGAAGCTGCTCGTCGAGGTGGACGACGGCCCAGCACCCGACGGGTCGACGCACGTCGACGGCGCGATCGCGTACGACGACCTCCTCGCCGCCCACGACCCGCTCGAGCGGCGCAGCTTCACCGGCGACGAGATCTACATGCTCTACACCGGCGGCACCACCGGCATGCCGAAGGGCGTGATGTACCCGCTGTCGGACTTCACCAGCTTCTTCGTCAAGGGCTACCCGTCGATGATCGGCCTGCCGGCGCTGGCGTCGGCCGACGAACTGCTCGCCGCGGTCGAGGCGTCGCGCGACGGCAACCAGCTGGTCGCGATGTCGGGGCCGCCGCTCATGCACGGCACGGGTTGCTGGCTCGGGATGATGGTGCCACACATGTTCGGTGGCACGGCCTGCCTGTTGGAGAGTCGCAGTCTCGATCCGGCCGAGGTGTGGACGGTGGTCGAGCGTCGCGGCGTGCAACACCTGATCATCGTCGGTGACGCCTTCGCCAAGCCGCTGGTGCGCGCGCTCGAGACCGAACCCGACCGATGGGACCTGTCGTCACTTCGGCTGATGATCTCGTCGGGAGCGATGTTCTCGACCGAGGTGAAGCAGCGGCTGTTCGACTTCGTCCCCCAACTCGCGATCGCCGACGTGCTCGGCTCCACCGAGGGTGGCATGGGTCAGTCGGTCACCACGAAGGACACGCCGGCCGGCGAGACCGCGAAGTTCGGTCTGTCGCCCACCACCAAGGTGTTCACCGACGACGGTCGTGAAGTGCAGCCGGGCTCGGGCGAGATCGGCATGGTGGCCAACGGCGGGCTCGTGCCGCTGGGTTACTACAAGGACGAGGAGAAGTCGGCTCGTACGTTCCGCGAGGTGAACGGTGCTCGCTACTCGTTCCCGGGCGACATGGCCCGCATCGCCGCCGACGGCTCGCTCGAACTGCTCGGGCGCGGATCGAACTGCATCAACACGGGCGGCGAGAAGGTCTTCCCCGAAGAGGTCGAAGAAGCGCTGAAGCAGCACCCCGCGGTCGAGGACGCGCTGGTGTTCGGCGTGCCCGACGACCGGTTCGGCAACCGCATCGTGGGCGTCGTGTCGCTGTCGCCCGGTGCGACCGCCGCGCCGGACGACATCCTCGGCCACGTGCGGACCAAGCTCTCGAGCTACAAGTTGCCGCGTGCGCTGCACGTGGCCGAGCGGGTGCCGCGCGCGCCGAACGGCAAGGCCGACTACCCGAGCGCGAAGGCGATCTTCGAGGCGTCGGCCACCTGAGCCGATCCCCCCACGTGCTCGGTCGTCGAGGGACGGGTCGAGCGCCTACGCTGCCTCGCTCGTGGGTGGAGCCGGAGTCCGACGCACCGCCGCCACAGCGGTGATCGCAGCGACGTGGTGCCTCGCCGCGTCGCGGTTCGAGACCGTCCAGCCGGCGGCCGCCGCGGTGGTGACCTTGCTCTCCGGGATCGCGCTCGTCGTGGCGTCGCGTCGGCTGGAGCGGTGGCGAGCGGTGTACGCACTGCTCGCGACGGGCGCGCTGATGCTGCTCGCACAGATCGTCGCAGTGCTCGCCTGGCGCGGTGCCGGTCGGCCGAGCATCGGCGACACGATCGGTTCCGCCCTCGTGACGATGTCCGTCGTGGCGTCGATGGCGGCAGTCGTGATCGCCTATCGCCCGTTGTTCATCGACCGGCGGACGAAGCCGGCCGTGCGCCGGCTCACGCTGCTTGTGGCAGTGGGTGTCGCGATGTTCGTCTTCTCCGATCCGTGGTTGAGCGAATCGATGTCGCCGTGGCTGATCGCTGCGGTGATCGCGACCGGGCTCACGACGGCGGTGCTCGGGTGGCTGGCACTGCGCGAGCTCGGCAGGTCGATCAGCCTGTCGCCGGAGGTGCGAAGCCTGATCGAGGCGCAACTGTGGGTGATCGTGATCGGTCTGACGCCGGTGATCGACGACCGCTTCTGGGCCGTCACCGGACCGGTGTTCTACGCACAGGTCGCCCTCGGTGCCCACCCGTGGCGAGGGCAGCTCGGCGACGACCCGCCGCCGAGGATTCGGCCCGACGTGCGCTGGCTCGCTGCCGGGGTCCTCGCCGCAGGCTCGACCGTGCCGGTGTCCTACGTGGGCGTGCCGGCGCTGGCGGCGGTCGTCCTGTGCCTGCCGGTGGGCGCCGCAGCGATCCTGATGTTCGTCCGAGGCCTCGACCACCACTGGTCGATCTCCTCCCGTACTACCCCCAAGCATCTCCGCGCGATCGCGGCGGCACTGCCGGCGGCGCTGAACGCCGGCCGGATCGACCTGCACGTTCAGCCGATCGTGCGGCTGGCCGATCGGAAGCTGGCCGGGTTCGAGGCATTGCTGCGCTGGAACGAGCCGGGCCTCGGTCAGCTCGACGCGGCCGAGGTCGCGGCCGCCGCGCGCTGGGTGGGGATGAGCGAGGCCCTCGACCGGTACGTGATCGATCGCATCGCCGGCCGACTCGGCGGGCTGCTCGCCCAGGTGGAGGTCGACGAGGGCATCGTGTCGGTCAACGTGTCGCCGCAGACGCTGCAGCGAGCGGGTTTCGCCGACTGGTTGATCGGCCACCTCGGCGCGTCCGGCCATCCGCTCGACGGCCTGGTGCTCGAGATCGTGGAGGACGGCTCGGTCGACGACTGGGCCACCTTGCGCCGCAACGTCGAGGCGCTCCAGGCCGCCGGCGTGGCGATCGCACTCGACGACTTCGGTGACGGCCATTCGAACCTGCGCTACTTCACCGAGATCGATCCCGACCTGATCAAGCTCGATCGGTCGTTGGTGCAGTGGTCCGAGTCGCCGGCCGGGCGCAACCTGCTCGCCGACGTGGTGGCGCTGGTGCACGGCCGCGGCACGCGTGTGGTGGTGGAAGGGGTGGAGAGCGGCGACGCACTCCGGCGCTTCGTCGAGCTCGGCGTCGAGTACGCGCAGGGCTACGTGGTCGGTCGCCCCCGGCCGATCCCCGACGCCGCTCTCGCGCCCGCTGCCGGGGTGCGGCTGCGCGGATGGATCGCCCGCAACCTCGACGCCGTGGTGGGCGACACCGACGAGGCGCACATCACCCCGGAAATGCTGGTGCTGTCGCGCCGCAACGAGACGATCACCGTGCCGCGCGACTCGCTCGTGTCGTTGCGGTTGCGGCGGCCGCTGCTCGCCCGCCGGAGCACGATGCTGGTGTCGTACGTGGGCGCCGACAGCGGCCGGGTCGACTCGTTCACCTTCACGTCGAACCGCCGGCTCGCGCTCGGCCGAGCGCTCGTGGAGCATCGCTGGCTCTCGCCCGATCGACCGTCTCGCCGGTAGCAGGGGCCAGCGCCGACGACTGGCGTCAACCGTCGGCCCCGAGGCGGTCGACGGCCGTCGTCACCGGCCGAGGCGGTCGGCGAACTCGATGGCGAGCGGCGGCAGGTCGTCGGCCGGGCGGAAGCCGAACACGGCACCGTAGAACGACAGCTCGGCCTGCAGGCTGCGCACGATCGAGCTCGCCTGGCGGAAGCCGTGCTGCTCGCCTTCGAAGGTGAGGTAGGCGTGCGGGATGCCCTTGGCCGCCAGGGCGGCCACGATCATCTCGCTCTGGTTCGGCGGCACGACGGCGTCCTCGAGTCCCTGGAACACGATGAGCGGCGCGGAGAAACCCTCGACGTGCGCGATCGGCGAACGCTCGAGGTAGGTGGCCTCGGCCTCCGGCCATGGGCCCACCAACCGGTCGAGGTAGCGGCTCTCGAACTTGTGGGTGTCTCGGGCGAGTGCGCCGAGGTCGGCCACGCCGAACATCGACGCGCCGGCGGCGAACAGGTCGTGCAGGGCGAGTGCGCTGAGGGTGGTGAACCCGCCGGCGCTGCCGCCGCGGATGGCGAGCCGGGCTGGATCCACTCGCCCGTGCTCGGCGAGGTGGCTGGCCGCAGCGCAGCAGTCGTCGACGTCGACCACGCCCCAGGCGAGTTCGAGCCGCTTGCGGTACGCGCGGCCGTAGCCGGTGCTGCCGCCGTAGTCGACGTCGACGACGGCGAACCCGCGTGTGGTCCAGAACTGGATGCCGGCGCGGAACGAGGTGTGCGCTGCGGCCGTTGGGCCGCCGTGCGACATCACGATCAGCGGCGGGCGTTCGTCGTCGGGACCGTCCACCCCGTCGTTCGTGGGTGGGTAGAACCAGGCGTGGGCGGTGGCGTCGCCGGTGGTGGCGAAGCTGATCGGCTCGGGACGGGCGATGTGGCCGGGGGCGAGGCCGAGGTCGCGGGCCGCACGCAGCACCTCGACCTCGGTCGGCGCCGCGACCGGGAAGCGGATGACGATCGGCTCGTGGTCGTAGGCGGACGCGACGCAGGTGACGTGCCCGTCGGCGACGCGGACGTGCTCGAGCGACGCGTACGGCAGTTCGTGCGCGTGGGGCGCCCCGTCCTCGGGGATCACGGCCACGCGGGCGAGGCCGTCGTGACCGTAGGTGAGCACCAGCGTGCCGTCGGCGTCGATCGCATACGCCGATTCGGCGAACACCCAGGCCGGCCCACCCACCTCGGCCGCCACCGGCCACACCGGCTCGAGGGCATCACGCCCGGCGACACGATGCACGTTCCACCAGTCGGTGCGGTCGCTGACGACGTACAGGCTGCCGTGGCGGCCCCACTCGGGCTGCATCACCGACTCGCCGGGACCACCGGCGACCCGGGCCGGCTGATCCAGCACGGGCACACCGCCGTCGTCGACGTGCAGATGGCCGACCCACAGTTCGGTGTCGTCCCAGGGCATGTTCGGGTGATCCCAGCACACGAATGCGAGCTGGCGGCCGTCGCGGCTGATGCGCGGCGAGGCGTAGAAATCTCGTCCGCTCGCGAGCACGACCGGCGAGCCCGCTCCGTCGGCGCGCAGCGCGACGATCTCGTTCACCACGTCGGCCGGCACGTCGGGTTCGGGGTGCGACTCGCGCACGCAGATCACCCACTCGCCATCGGGGGTGAACGCGCCGTCGGCGTACCGCAGCGCGTGCTGCTGTGTGGGGCTCGGCGTGATCGCCACGGGCTCGCCGTCGAGGTCGACGCGATACAGGCGCTGGTCGGCCCACGCCGTGCAGCACACGGTGTCGCCGTGCACCCACCACGATCCGCCGCCGTATTCGTGCACCCGGGTGCGCGCCGACCAGCCGGGCGGCAACACCTCGTGCCACGAGCCGTCGGCGTCGAGACGCACGATCTGGTAGCGCCCGCCCTCTTCGGGTCGAACCTCGAGCCACCAGGTGTGGCCGTTGCTCACGCGCACGTCGACCGGTGTCGAGGCGCCGGCCACGAGCGACTCGGGGGTGATGGGGGAGGGCCACGAGCCGTACGAGATCACCGACATGACCGCACCGTAGCCCGCCGTCGGTTCAACGCTTCGTGAGCCGAATGCGCAGCCGGTGCGCATCTCGCTCACGGACCAACGCTGTTCGTGAGCCGAATGCGCACATACTGCGCATCTCGCTCACGAAGCGCTCGGTCGGGTCAGAAGGTGATGCCGGTCGGGCGGATGCCGTTCGCCGGCGGGGGTGCGTCGACGGTGGAGAACCGGTCGCGCAGGTGGGTCGTGTCGTTGTAGCAGCGCACGATCCACCGCTCCGGCGTCACCACGACGTGCGAGATCGAGGCGTTGTCGGCGCCGGTGAAGGCGAAACCGTTCGAGCCGGTGGCGAGGTTCATGATCGTGCCGATCACCCCACCGTGCACCACCACGACCACCACCTGGTCGGGGTGTGCCGCCGCGATCCGCTCGATCGCGGCCCGCACCCGGGCCCGCAGCGCCTCCTCGGTCTCGGCACCCGGGATCACGTCCCAGCGGCCCTGCTCGAACATCGCGAGCGCGATCGGGTCGCCGTCGACGACCTTCTTGCGCATCACCCCGCCCTCCCACTCGCCGAGGAACACCTCGCGCAGGTCGGCCTCCACCTGCGGCACGATGCCGAGACGTTCGGCGAGCGGCGCAGCCGTCTGGAGCGTGCGCTGCAACGAGGTGACGTAGATCGCGGCGATCCGTTCACCGGTGGCGACCAGGCGATCGGCCACGCGCACGGCCTCGGCGTGGCCCTCCTCGGCGAGCGGCGGGTCGCCGTGGCCGTCGACCAACGGGAACGCCTCGCCCTCGACGGCGGGTTGCGATTCGCCGTGGCGCACGACCAGCAGCTCGCACGCGCCGGGCGGCGGCACGAAGCGGTGCTGGCGGAACACGCGGGATCCGGCCTCGGGCGCCGTCGCCAGCTCGGACGGTTCGATCACTCCGGAGGTGGGCGAGGCAGTCGTCGTCTCGTCGTTCACGTCGGCCGAACCTACCCGACGGCAACTCGCTGTCGCCGAGACCGGGCGGTGTGGTGCACTGGCGCGCATGGTCGTTCCACTCGGCAACACCCAGGACGCCTTCTTCCCGCGCTCCATCGCAGCGACGATGCCCACGATCGTGTCGGGGCACGGCGTACACCTCGTCGACGACAGAGGCCGCGAGCTGATCGACGTCTGCTCGGGACCGTTCCTCGCCTCGCTCGGGCAGGGCAACGAGCGCGTGCTCGACGCGATGTCCCGACAGGGACGCGAGCTCACCTACGTGTACTCGCGGATGACCCGCCACCCGGCCAACGCCCGACTCAGCGGACGACTGGCACGGCTGCTCGGACCCGGTTTCGAACGGGTGCACCTCACCTCGGGTGGCTCGGAGGCCAACGAGATGGCGATCAAGATGCTGCGGATGCGAGCGCTGTCGCGCGGCGAGCGCGACCGAACCGTCGTGGTGTCGCTGATGCCGTCGTACCACGGCGCGACCGTCCTGACGCTGGGCTTCAACGGCGACGTGTCGGTGTCGGGTTCCTGGGGCCCGTTCACGGTCGAGGCAGAACGCATCCCGGCGCCGCTCACGTTCCGGGCACCGAGTACGCACGAGGCGGCGGCGACGAGCCTGACAGCGCTCGACGACCTGCTCGCACGAGTGGGCGCCGAGCGAGTGCTGGCGGTGCTCGTCGAACCGATCGGTGGCCAGTCGAGCGGGGTGAACGTGCCGCACCCGAGCTTCGCTCGCGGGTTGCGGCGGCGGTGTGACGAGCACGGCATCGCGCTCGTGTTCGACGAGATCGTGACCGCGTTCCGCACGGGCGAGGTGCTCGCCGCGTTCCACGACCGTGACGCACTCCCCGACGTGGTGACGCTCGCGAAGGGACTCGGTGCGGGCTATGCACCCCTCGGTGCGGTGGCCACGTCGGCGCAGCTGGCCGACGAGCTCGCCGACTCGCTCGGCTTCGTGGTGTCGCACTCGTACGACGCGAGCCCGATCGCGTGCGCGGCGGGCGACGCCGTGCTCGCCGAGATCGAGGACCGCGACCTGGTCGAGCGGTCCACCCGGCTCGGTGCCGTCCTCCGCGACGGCCTCGACGCGCTCGCCGCACGCCACCGCATCATCGGCGACGTCCGGGGGCGAGGGCTCCTGCAAGCCGTCGAGCTCGTGGCCGACCCCGACACGATGGCGACGTTCGGGCCCGGACTCGACCCGGCACACGAGATCGCGAAGGTCGGCATCGATCACGGTCTGCTCCTCTACGCACGCCGGCAGAACGAGGGCCGGTTCGGCGACTGGCTGCTGCTCGCGCCGCCGCTCGTCATCGACGACGACGAGCTGGCGTCGATGCTTCAACGGTTCGACGACACCCTCCGCGCAGCCGCCCCTCGGCTCGTCGGCAGATCGGACGGCGATCCGTAGACTCCGCGGCCGTGTCCGTGCAGCGTGTGATCTCACCCATCGACGGCGCCGTGGTGGCCGAGCGGCCCGTGGCGACCCCCGAGCAGGTGGAGGAGGTGCTCCGCCGGGCCGACGCCGCCCGTGTCGCCTGGGCGGCCACGTCGCTCGCCGAGCGGGCGGTGATGGTGGAGCGCGCCGTGGCCTGGATGCTCGATCACGCCGACGAGGTGGGGCTCGAGATGACGCTGCAGATGGGCCGCGCGGTGCGCCACACGCCGATGGAGATCCGCCGCGGCTTCCAGGAGCGCGCCCGCATGCTGTCGACGCTCGCACCCGCTGCGCTGGCCGATCTGCCGGCGTCGCCGAAGGACGGCTTCCAGCGGTTCATCCGCCGCGAGCCGGTGGGCACCGTGCTGGTGGTGGCCCCGTGGAACTACCCGTACCTCACGTCGATCAACGCCATCGCCCCGGCGTTGCTGGCCGGCAACACCGTGGTGCTGAAGCACGCCACGCAGACCATCCTGTGCGCCGAGCGCTACTCGGCGGCGTTCGAGGCCGCCGGTCTGCCCGAGGGCGTGTTCCAGCACGTGCACGCCGATCACGAGTCGATCGCACGGATGATCCGCGACCCGCGCATCGGGTTCGTCGCCTTCACCGGATCGGTGGAGGGTGGGCATGCCATCCAGGCCGCGGCGTCCACGCGCTTCATCGGCACCGGGCTCGAGCTCGGCGGCAAGGACCCGTCGTACGTTCGTGCCGACGCCGACCTCGAGCTCGCGATCGCCGAGAACGTCGACGGCGCGTTCTTCAACGCCGGCCAGTCGTGCTGCTCGATCGAGCGCATCTACGTGCACGAGTCGGTGTTCGACGACTTCGTCGACGGCGTGCGCGCCGAGACGCGCTCGTACGTGCTCGGCGACCCTCGCGACGAGACCACCACGATCGGTCCGATGGTGACGGCCAAGGCAGCGGCGTTCGTGCGCCAGCAGATCGACGAGGCACTCGCGGGTGGCGCGACGGCGATCACGAGCGAGGCCGACTTCGCCGCCTCACAGGTCGGCACGCCCTACCTCGGCCCCACCGTGCTGATCGGCGTCGACCACTCGATGAGCGTGATGCGCGACGAGTCGTTCGGGCCGGTGGTCGGGATCGTGAAGGTGTCGAGCGACGACGAGGCGGTGGCGTTGATGAACGATTCGCCGTACGGGTTGTCGGCGAGCGTGTGGTCGCGCGACGTGGAGGCGGCGATCGCGCTCGGCGACCGGGTGGAGACCGGCACGTGGTACCTCAACCGGTGCGACTACCTCGATCCCGAACTCGCGTGGACCGGCGTGAAGGACACCGGCCACGGCATCAGCCTGTCGCCGCTCGGCTTCGAGGCGGTCACCCGCGTGAAGTCGTTCCACCTGAAGCTGCCGAACTGACGAACGCCGAGCGGGTCAGCGACCGCCGAGCACCTCGGCGTGGAAGGCGAGCATGTCGTCGACGAACACCTGTGGCTGATCGCCCGCGCCGCCGAGGCGGGCACCCTTCTGGCCGAACCCTGCGGCGACGGCGGCACGGAACTGGTCGAGGTCGGTGCGCGCTGGGTCGGCGATCCCGGTGACAGGGTCGATCATCGACCCGTCGTCGTCGAGGAACTCGATCGGCGCGTTCGGCGACACGCGTGCCTCGGCCAGTTCGTGCACGTCCTCGTGGCGGTCGAAGCTGTGGTGCGCTCCGGGCACGATCCGCATCGACGCGCGTCCGCCGGTCAACGTGATCGTGCGGATCTGGGTCTGCACCGCCATCACCGAGCACCACTCGTCCTGGTCGCCGATGATCGCCCGCACGACGGTCGCCCCGACGTCGGGTCGCGCGAACTGCTGCCCACACCACGGGTAGGCCGCGTAGGCGCCGGCGAGCGCGAGGTCGCCGACGATCGGCTGTGCGAACGCACGCATCGCGGCCATGATCACGGCGGCGCCGCCACGGCTGTGGCCCTGGGCGACGATGCGGCGTGCATCGATGCGCTCGTCGGCGGCGAGCACCCGCAGTGTGGCCAGCACGTCGTGGGCGCTGGCGGCGAAGGAGAACTGCGACTGGTTGGCGACGGTCGAGGTGACCGCGCGGGCGCCGAAGGGGTCCACGAGACAGACGCCGTAGCCGATGTCGTGCAACGTGCGTGCGTGCATCACATGGTTGGCCGACACGCCGGCGCTGCCGGGCAGCACGATCACCATCGGGTGCGGGCCGGGCGCATCGGGGAGTGCGACGAGGGCGTCGATCTCCAGTTGCTCGCACCGGTCGGGCTGGTGGATCGCCTGGTGGACGTTGACGGGATTCGCGGTCGGGATCTTCACGAGCGAGATCGCGCTGCCGGCGAAGTCGCCGGCCACGGCGTCGAGTGCGCTGGACATGGAGGTGAGGCATAGCATCGGGCGATGGCGTGGGTGCGGATCATCGAGATGGACGACGCGAACGGCTCGCTCCGCGAGGCGTACGAGTGGCAGGCCCAGCGCCTCGGCGAACCGACCGACTTCACCAAGCTCGGGTCGCTGTACCCCGAGATCGTGTGGGAGCGGCTGCGGCTCTACAAGGCGGTGGAGGGCTGCCCGTCGCAGCTGTCGCAGATCGAGCGGCAGCTGGCAGCGTTCGTCGTGTCGCGACTGAACGCCACCACGCACTGCGGGTCGGGTCTCGAGATCAAGCTCACCGAGCTCGGTGCCGACCGTGATCTGATCGACCTGGTGATCGCCGACCCGGCCCATGTGCGCACGGGCGACGAGCGCCTCGACGCCATCTGTGCCTACGCCGCGAAGCTCACGCTCACCCCGGCGGCGATGGCGGAGGACGACGTGGTGCGCCTGCGCGAGGCGGGGCTCGACGACCTCGACCTCGTCGACCTCAACAACATGATCGCCTACTACAACTACCTGAACCGGGTGTCGAACGGTCTCGGGCTGTTCGAGGCGATCCCGCCGGCGCACGCGCTGCGGGCGATGCCGCACTGAGCCGTGCGCACCGGCGTCTGGCTCTTCCCCGACGCACCGTCGGCCGCGCTGCTCGACGCCGGCTCGGCCGCGGAGGCCGGCGGGTTGACCGAGTTCTGGCTCGGTGACGAAGGCCCGGCGCGCGATCCCTTCGCCGTGCTGGCGGCGCTCGCCACCCGCACCGAGCGACTGGTGCTCGGCGTCGGCGTCACCAACCCGTATCTGCGCCACCCGGCCGTGACGGCCACCACCATGGCCACCGTGCACGAACTGTCGGGCGGCCGAGGTGTGCTCGGGCTCGGTCCGGGCGGTCACCTCGCGCTCGGCCCGGTGGGGCTCGCGCCACGCGACCACCTCACCGCCTGCCGCCGAGCGATGGACGTGATGCGTGGTGTGCTGGAGGGCCGAGCGGTCGAGGGCTACTCGCCGCCGCAGCACGCGATGACCGCTCCCGACCTGCCGATCGTGGTGGGCGCACGAGGCGAGCGGTTCAACCGCTGGGCGTCGGAGGTGGCTGACGGTGTGTTCCTGGCCGGCATCGCACCGTCGCTGCTGCCGACGGTGATCGCGTGGGCGCAGTCGGTGCGACCGGTGGCACTGTCGCTGTACGTGTCGACCCTGCTCGACGAACGCACGCTCGACGCCACCCGACCGCGGATGATCCATGCGTTCTCGAACGGTCCCGACGAGCTGCTCGCCCGCGCCGGTCTCGACCGGCGAGCAGCGCAGGAGGCGGCCACCGCGTTGTCGGGAGGTGACGAGTCGCCAGCGGCGAGGCTGATGACCGACGAGCGCATCGATCTGGTGCTCGCCCGCGGCGAGCGCCGAGTGCGCGAGGTGCTGTCCGCCCTGATCCGCGCGCACGGTCCGGCGAGCGTGGGGATCGCGTTGCTGGGCGACGATCCGGTCGACCAGGTGGAGCGCGCCGCAGCCGCGCTGCGGCCGTTGCGGGAGGAGTTCACGTGAGCGTCGGAGTGATCGCACATCTCGACAACCCGTCCATCGACGACATCGAGAGATTGGCACGAGCGGCCGAGGAGGCCGGTGCGGCGTGGCTCGGGATCGCGGATGCGTTCTGGTGGCGCGACACCTGGTTGCTCGCCGCGGCGGCCGGCCGTGCGACGTCGTCGTTGACGGTCGGACCGGTGGTCACCAACCCGTACCTGCGTCACCGCTTCCACACCTACGCCTCGATCGCGACATTGCAGGAGATGATCGGCGACCGGGTGGTGCTGGGTGTCGGTGCAGGCGGATCGGAGGTGAGCGGCGCGGCGCACGTGTCGCGGGTCGACGCCGGACGGCGTATCGCGGAGCTCGTCGACGGACTGCGCGCCGTGGCCGCCGGGGCACCGCTGGATCCCGTGTCGGGCCGCCGACTCGACGTCGCGCTCACCGCGCCGCGTGTGATGGTGGCGGGTCGGGGCGACGGCGTGTTGCGTGCCAGCGGGCGTGTGGCCGACGATGCCCTGTTGTGGGCGATCCCGCAGAGCGATCTCGCGCGCTCCGTCCAGGTGATCACTGGCGCGGCCTCCGACGCCGGCCGCGATCGTCCTCGGCTGGTGTGGGCGCCGCTCGTCACCCACACGGCCGCCGACGTCGAACGCGCCCGCACCATCGCTGCATACGGCATCGTGAACGCATCGCCTGCGCTGCGGGCGGCATGGGGGGTCGGTGACGACCTCGTGGCCGAGGTGCGTCGCCGCCTCGTCTCGGGCGGCGCAGCCGCAGCGGCGGCGCTGGTGCCCGACCGGGTGGTGCACGACGTCGCCGTCGGCCCCGATGCGCCGGCGATGCGGGCCACGATCGCCGAGCTCGGCATCGGCGCGATGGCGGTGCCGGCGCACACGATCGACGAGGTGGGCGACCGGGTGGCGTTCGCACGATCGTTGCTCGACTGAACGGACCCGGAGCCCGACCCCCACACCAGCGGTCAGGCGAGGCCGGCTGCGCGCAGGGTCGGCAGGACGTCGGCGACGAGCCTCTCCACCGTGGCGAGCGACGTCGCGTCGTCCTGGCCGGGCACGATCGACACGTCGGTGACACCAAGCTCGGCGTAGCGGGCGAGCTCGGTGGCGAGGTGGTCGGGCGGGCCGGCGAGTGCCTGCCAGTCGACGTCGTGGCCGCGAGGTGGCGCATCGCTCACCTCCACCCGGATCCGCAGGCCGAGCTCGCCACCGCCGCCCTCGAACCATTCGGCGGCCAGCGGCGCCAGTGCGTCGGGCAGCATCCGCGACGGTTGGTACGGCAGACCGGCACGCAGCGCCCGCCGCATGGTGGCGGGCCCGCC
This sequence comes from Acidimicrobiaceae bacterium, assembly GCA_020637235.1. Classification (GTDB taxonomy): domain Bacteria; phylum Actinomycetota; class Acidimicrobiia; order Acidimicrobiales; family Ilumatobacteraceae; genus VFMC01. The sequence goes on from JACJWG010000004.1 coordinate 143,148, forward strand.
GGCCAGCCAGAGCGGTGGGCCACCCGGGGTGATCGGCGCCGGCGACACCACGTCGCCGGCGGGCACCTGGTGGAACGGCCCGTCGTAGGGATCACCTCGCCACAGCGCCCGCAGCGCGCCGACGGCGTCGTCGAAGCGGGCCGCCCGCTCGTCGATCGGGACACCGCGGAACGCGAACTCGCGATCCCAGTAGCCGGGCGCCACCACGAGCACGAACCGTCCCTCGGTGATCACGTCGAGGGTGGCAGCCTGCTTCGCCACGTTCACGACGTCGCGCAAGGGGAGCACCGCGGCCGTCAGTCCTACACGGTGCGGGTCGACTGCACCGGCCAACCAGGCGAGCTCGGCGAACGGTTCGAGCGCACCCGACCAGCCCGGGAAGTCGTCGCTCGCGAGCAACCCGTCGCCGAGCCACAGGGTGCCGAGCCCGCCGGCGACCGCCGTTCGCGCCACGTCGAGAGCTCCGGTGCGGGTGGTGGCGAACGGCGAGATCCCGAGTCGGAGCATGCCGACATGCTCGCACCATCTGCGGACCGACTCCGTCGTCCGCAGAGCGTGCGTCTGGTCGCTTTCGCGTCACATCGACGCGTTCGTGACCAGACGCGCATCACTCGCGGCGATGTCGCAACTCCGCAGCGGCCCAGCCGTGGCGTTGCGTCAGCCAGAACAACCACGCGAGCGACGGTATGACGAACACGCCGGCAACGGCGAAGGTGGCGACCAGCGCCCACAGCGTCGCTCGCGCACCAGCGGCCTGCTCGATGGTCGTCGAGTCGGTGAGGAGCCACGGGTGCTGCGCGACCCCCCACCCGGCGACGACAGCGACGACGGCGAGGACCGCTGCGGCCCGGGCGATCGTGTCCCTCCGGAGCGCCAGCGCGACGAGCGAGGCGATGCCGGCGATCGCCGACCCGATCACCAGCGGCAGCGCGCGTCCGGTGAGCCCGTCGAACAGCGTGGGCGCGTCGCGCCCGAGCGGCACGATGCCCACCAGCGCGACCGCACCCGTCACGAGCCCGGAGCCCAGCGCCCACGACCGGCACCGAGCGGCCAGCTCCACGTCGTCGCGGCGCGTGGCCTCCGCCGTCAGGAACGTCGCGGCCAGGAAGGCGCACGTGAGCACGGCCAAGGTGCCACCGACGAGCGAGGTGGGTCCGGTCCAGCTCGTCCATCGATCGCCGCCGCCGTCGGCCGGCACCCTGCCCGAGGCGATCGCACCGGCGATCGCACCGAACAGGAACGGGGTGGCCACGGACGACGTCGCGAACAACACGCCGAACACGCGCGCCGTGGCGACCGTCGGCGCGAACTTCCGGAACGCGAACGCGCTGCCGCGAGCGACGATGCCGAGGCCGGCGAGTCCGAACGGGACGAACAGCGTGTCCATGACGGCGGCGAACGCGGTCGGGAAACCGGTCCACAGGTACACCAGCACGTAGATCAACCACACGTGGTTCGCCTCCCACACCGGCCCGATCACCCGGTCGACCAACGTGCGGAGCGGCCCGCCACGCGTCGCATCGCCGGCAACCAGGTCCCACCACCCGCTCCCGAAGTCGGCGCCGCCGAGGACGGCGTACGCCAGCACGCCGAGGAACAGCAGCGCCGCCACCACATCGGCCAGGCTCATCGCGACAGGCCCCCGTCGAACGGTGCGACATCGCGATCGACGTCGTAGGGCGTGGGCAGGTCGAGCGGCGCACCCTCGCGCCAACGCCGGCTCATCGACCGCAGCACGAGCGCGGCGCCCGTGAGCATCGCCGTGTACACGACGGTGACGATCGCGAGCGACCACCAGACACCGTCGTTGTCGGTGACCGCCTCGGCGACTCGCTGGTGTCCGTACACGATCCACGGCTGCCGGCCGACCTCGGTGGTGATCCACCCCAGTTCGAGCGCTGCGACGGCGGCCGGACCGGCGACGACTGCAGCGCGGAGGAACCATCGTCGTCGCAGCCAGTCGTGCCCCCGATGGCGGGCCCACCAGAACGCGGCGCTGCCCCCGGCCAGCGCGAGCCCGATGGCCACCATCGACTGGAACGACCAGTGCACCAGCGTGGCGAGGGCGTCGTTCGGCCGCTCGTCGTCGGCGAACTCGGACAGACCGGTGATCGGGCGGTCGGTCGCGCCCCGGCTGATGAGCGAGCCGAGCCCGGGGATCTCGATCGCCCACCGTCGGTCGCCGTCGACGATCACCCCACCGAGCACCAGCGGTGCGGGTGACTCGGTCTCGACCGCCAGTTCGATCGCTGCGAGCTTGGCGGGTTGCTCGGCGTGCAAGCGGGCGCCGAGCACGTGGCCGATCACGGGCTGTACCAGCGCGGCGACGGTGGCGAAGGCGAACGGCACCAGGAAGCCCAGACGATGGTGCCGGTCGTCGCGTCCGCGCAAGAGCCCGACGGCGTACACCGCAGCCGTCACGAAGCCGGCGACCATGAACGTCGCCACCCACATGTGCGCGAACTGGAGCCAGACGCGAGGGTTGAACATCGCCGCCCAGGGATCGACGTCGACGACACGACCGTCGACCTCGCGAAAGCCGGTGGGACCGTTCATCCAGGCGTTCACCGCCAGGATGCAGAAGGTGCCGACGACACCGGCGAGGCCGACCGGGACGAGGGTGGCGAGGTGGACCCGTGGCGGCAGCCGATCCCAGCCGTACAGGTAGATGCCGAGGAAGATCGCCTCGACGAAGAACGCAATGCCCTCCAAGGCGAAGGGCAGGCCGATCACGTCGCCGTACCGGCGCATGAACCCGGGCCACAGCATGCCCATCTCGAAGCTGAGGATCGTGCCCGACACGGCACCGACGGCGAACAACACGGCCGACGCCTTGGCCCACCGCTTGGCCAGGCCGAGCGCGACGTGGTCGTGCTGGCGGATGCCGCGACGATGCAGCACCCAGATCACCACGGGCAGCGCCACGCCGAACGAGGCGAGCACGATGTGCGAGCCGAGCGTGAGGGTCATCTGCCAACGCGCCGGGAGCAGTGCGTCCGGTTCGGCGGCCAGGAGGTGGTTCAACGCGGCGGGCAACGGCAGGTCCTCTCGGTCGAGGTGTCCGATACCTCAGCTGTGGCGCACCCAACCCGGTTGTTCAGCGACCTCGCTCGCCGCTGAGCCGGCGTGCGAGCGTCAGGCGCAGGTCGCGCAGACGCCGACCACGTCGAGACGGTGGCCGGTCGGGCGGAAGCCCGACGAGGCGAGTGCCTTGACGAGGGCGTCCTCGAGCGATCGTTCGGTGCGCGCCGGCACGACGAAGTCATCGACCGCACCGCACTGGGTGCAGATGACGTGGTGGTGGTGCCCGATGAACTCCTCGGCGAGCTCGTATCGGGTGCGGTCGTCCGTGCCGATCACCTTCTGCACGACGCCCACGCCCTCGAGGTCGGTCATGTTGCGGTACATCGAACTCTGGGTGAGCCTGGGCCGCAGCTCGAGGAGCTCGGGCATCGTGGCCGGGCGGGTGAGCCCGGCGAGCAGCTCCACCAGCTCGCGCCGGCCCTTGGTGTACACGAGCTCGGCGGCGCGCAGTCGCTGTTCGACGAGGGGATGGACGTCGTCGTGTCGGCTGCTCATGATGCCGAAGCTAGCCCGAGGTGCACCGCCGACCGAGTGCGCTCCGACGATCGTGGCGACGTCGCCGGGTCAGGGGTCGCGGATCGTGAGGTAGGGGTGATCGGGGGTGTCGATCGACCGGATCGAGACGACGTCGAGGCCGGGTTCGTCCGCATCGCCGTCCCACTGGCCGAACACCTCCACCCAGTCTCCGGTGGCGACGCCGGTCAGGTCACCGTCGAGCGGGGTGACGAGGGGCAGCGCGTCGGCGGCACAGCAGTTGATGCGGAACCGCACGAGGCGCGTGTCGCCGTCGTCGGACAGCTCGAACTGGCCGATCATCCGGATCGCCATCTCGTCGAAGACCGCGGGCAGCTGCTGGGCCGCGAAGTACAGCTGGCCGGCGTGCAGCTCGAACGCGCTCGCTTCGATGTCCGCGGTCGACGCGTCGGCGCCCACCAGCGACTCCCGCGGGATCTCGAACTCCTGTTGGACGCGCGTGCGGGTGTCGGGATCGAACGCGATGCCGGCCGACACCGACAGCGGACCGGGTCGGATCACCAGGAAGAACGCGATCGCGACGCCGACGAACGCGAACGACCGCGGCGTGTGTGGGTCGGCGTCGCTCGACACCAGCATCGAGATCCCGAGGACGGCGACCACCGCACCGGCCAGGATCAGCGGCACGGTCATCACGTCGCGCACGTACAGGAGGCTGTCGCCCGTGGCGGCGACGACGATCATCGCGATCCCGAGGCCGCAGAGCAGCAGCCCGTCGGCCAGACGCGGGAGGTGCTTCACAGCAGCACGCTCCCGATCGAGACCGCTGCGGCCAACGCGCCGGCAAGCGCGAGTCCGCCGATCGCGAACGCGGCGCGCGTGCCGAACGTGGCGCGGTACATGAGCAGCAGCCGCAGGTCGACGAGCGGGCCGACCACCATGAACGTGAGCACGGCGACGGGTGAGAACGTCACGAACGACGCCGCGATGAAGGCGTCGGACTCGGAGCACAGCGCCATCACGATCGCGAAGAAGGCCATCGTCAGCACGGCGAGCACCCCGTGGTCGCCGAGGCGCGAGAGCAGGTCGTCGGGCAGCGCCACCCGGATCGTGGCGGCGATCGCCGCGCCGGCCACCACCAGGCCTGCCGTGTGGGTGAAGTCGTGGCGAGCCGCTGCGATCAGCTGCGCCGCGGTGCCGCCCGGGTGGTCGTGGTGGTGATGTCCGCTCTTGGGGACGGGCCGGACGCCGGCGGCGGCGAGATAGCTGCCGACGATCACGACGGCGAGGAACGACGCAGCGAACCGGGCGACCACCATCTGCGGCTGCCCGGCGAACGCAGCCGCCGTGGCGAGCAGCACGATCGGATTGAGTGCCGGCGAGGCCAAAGCGAACGACATCGCCGCCGCGAACGGCACGCCGCGCTCGGTGAGTCGGCCGGCGATCGGCACCGTGGTGCACTCGCACCCCGGGACGAGCACGCCGCATGCGGTGGCCATCGGGACGGCCACCACGGTGCGGCGCTGCAACAGCCGGTGCCACACGCGCATCGGGACGAGGACGGCCACGACGGCGGACAGCAACACGCCGAGCACCAGGAACGGCAACGCCTGCAGCACCATCGCCGTGAACAGCGTGCTCCACTCGTCGATCGACTCGCCCACCGGCGACATGCTGGCAGACCGGTGAGGTGCCGCCCACGCGACCGAAGCATTCACGTCCGGACGGGGTCGGCTGCGCGGCAGCTCGCTCGCCCGGCCGACACCTTTTGGGTGCCACGATGTCGGGCTGATCTGCGTCGGTGAGGACTCACTGGCACCCAGGAATCGGGGTGAAGTGTCCTGGGTGCCAGAGATCCGCGATGTCCAGGGGTTCGTCGGAGCGTGGCACCCAGAAGCAGGGTGACGTGTCTCGGGTGCCAGAGATCCGCGACTTTCTGGGGGTTCGTCGGCGCGTGGCACCCAGGAACGGGGCGACGTGTCTTGGGTGCCACGACGTCGGGCTGACCTGCGTCGGTGAGGACTCGTTGGCACCCGAGAACGGGGACCGAACGTCTTGGGTGCCAGTGATCTCGGATGTCCAGCGAGTTCGCCGGAGCGTGGCACCCAGGAGCTGCCACCCGAGCCGGATCAGTCCCGAGTGGCGCCTCCGTCGGCGTCTTCATCGGCCTCGTCGGCGTGCACCACCAGGACCGGACGGCCTGCGTGGCGCACGAGGTCGGTCGACACCGATCCCTCCAGCAGCCGGCGCCACCATCCCTTGTCGTTCGAGCCGACGACGATCACGTCGACCGCGTGTTCCTCGGCCGTCCGGGCGATCGCGTCGACCGGATCGCCGAACGCGCCGACGGTGGTGGCCGACACCCCGGCGTCGGCCGCCACCTCGCCGGCCACGGCTCGCGCCCGCTGCTCCACCTCCTCGGCGCCTTCGCCGGTGTCGACGCCGATCGCCGTGTTCGGCGGCCAGTACGGATAGACGCCACCCCACGACATCGGCATCGGGAACCAGGGCACCGCCTGCTCGGTGACGCTGACGGCGAGATATCGGGCGTCGTCGCCGAACAGGTCGCGGGCGATGCGGGCTGCGTGGGCCGACGCCGGGGTCTCGTCGACGGCGAGGAGTACGAGAGTCACCCGCTCGCAGTACCCGCAACGGGGCCGGTGGAACCACGTCCGTGGGACCGATCTCTCGGGTACCGGGCGTCCATGGAACGCGCCGCCACCGAACGATCCGGATCCCTCGCCGCTGCGTCGATGCAGCACGCCGATCTCGTACCCGTGCTCGGGGCTGACCGTCCACTGCTCACGATCTGGGCGACCTCGCCGCGACCCGAGCAGCTGAACGCCGGCGCGCCCGCCGATGCGACGATCCGTGCAGCCAAGTCGACGCCCGATGGCTTCGAGGACGTCCTCGATCTGGTGTCGGCCCGCCTCGACGGGGCCTTCCCCGCAGCGGCTGGGCTCGTCGTCGTGGCCGATCGGACGCAGGTCCTGCTGGCCGAACCGTTGCCGGACGCGCCTCGCGCCGATCTCGTCCGCGTCGATCCGCTGCCGTCGCTCGCGCCGCTGCTCGAGCACCGTCAGTCCCAGGTGCCGTTCGTCATCGTCGTCTGCGACCGCCAGGGCGCGGACGTGTACTTCTCGTCCGACGGTGGCGAGCCCTCGGCGGTCGACGTGCCGGGTGCTGACGGGCCGATCACGAAGATCGCCGCGGGCGGGTGGTCGCAGCGTCGCTACCAGCAACGCGCCGAGAACACCTGGGAGGCGACGGCCGGCGACATCGCGGCCGAGGTCGTCCGCCTCGCGACCGAGGTGCGTCCACGTGTGGTGCTCGTCGGCGGTGATGCGCGCACGACGGCGCTGGTGTGCGAACGGCTCCCGAACGACCTCGCGGATCTCGTCCGCGAGCTGCCTGGCAGCCGTGCCGACGACGGTTCTGCCGAGCGCCGGAACCACCAGGTGCGGCGCTGGATCGACACGGCGGTCGCCGAGGACACGGTTCGGGTGCTGCGCGCCTTCGATCGTGAACGCGGCCAGGGTGAGCGGGCCGCCGACGGCCCAGCCGCCACGCTCGCGTCCCTCCGTGAAGGCCGGGTCGACGTGTTGTGCCTGCACGACGACCCCGACGACCAGCGCACCGCGTGGTATCTGGTCGACGATCCCGCGCTGGTGGCGGTCGATCGGGCCGACCTGGAGGGTCTGGGCGTCGGTGAACCACGCGAGGGTCGCCTCGCCGACGTCGCGATCCGGGCGGCGATCGGCACCGGCGCCGCCATCCGCATCGTCCCGGCGGCGTCACCGGTGCAGGACCGCATGGGGGCGATCCTGCGCTGGTGACGGGCGTCGCCGGGACGACTCGGTGGTCGAGGCGCCTCAGTTCTCGGTCGGCTCGGTGTACGAGATGACGTGGTAGTTCGGGTCGGCGAGGACGGGGAGGATGCCGCCGGGTTCGCCGATGACGGCGCCGTCGACGAGGTCGTCCTGGGTGAGGCCGGCTTCCATCGCGCACGACGGGCAGACGATCACCTTCGCGCCGGCGTCGACGAGTGCGGCGATCTTCTCGTGGAGGTTCTGGTCGCTGGTGCCCTCGGTGGCGGGCATGCGTTCGGCGTCGGCGAGGTAGACGCCGCGCACGTTGAGGAACACGATGACGTCGAGTCCTTGTCCGGCGGCGTTGGTGGCGAGGCTGAAGGCCATGTTGGCGCTCCAGGTGTCGTCAGTGGTGACGTTCACCAACAACCCACGACCCTCGACGGGCATCGCGTCCGTCGACGGAGCCGACGACGTCTCGGTGGCGTCGGTGACCGCGGGTGGTGCGGTCGTCTCGTTCGCCGACACCTCGGTGGTCGACGGACCGGCGGTGGACGCCGTGGTGACGTGACCGGTGGACTCGTCGTCCGAGCATCCGCCGAGCGCCAGCACGACCGCCAGCGCGGCGGCGCACAGTCGTCCCGTTCGCATCGGGACCTCCTTCGCGTGGTCGGGCCGGCTCAGTACGAGATGACGTTGTAGTTCGGGTCGGCGAGGACGGGGAGGATGCCGCCGGGCTCGCCGATGACGGCGCCGTCGACGAGGTCGTCCTGGGTGAGGCCGGCTTCCATCGCGCACGACGGGCAGACGATCACCTTCGCGCCGGCGTCGACGAGTGCGGCGATCTTCTCGTGGAGGTTCTGGTCGCTGTTGCCCTCGGTGGCGGGCATGCGTTCGGCGTCGGCGAGGTAGACGCCGCGGACGTTGAGGAACACGATGACGTCGAGTCCTTGTCCGGCGGCGTTGGTGGCGAGGCTGAAGGCCATGTTGGCGCTCCAGGTGTCGTCAGTGGTGACGTTCACCAACAACCCACGACCCTCGGCTGCGGGCGCGGCTCCTGCGGATGTGCCGCCGCCGGCGGCGACACCGACCACGCCGATGGCGAGCACCACGGCCGCGACGATGGCGAGCACCTTGTTCTTCATGCCGATCTCCTTCTCCCCGGGTCGTCGGTGACGATCTCTGCACCTGAGGTGCCGGAGGGCGGCCGGCTGGTTCCGCTTCGGAGCAGGAAGCGACCAAGGTCCCGTTCGCTCCGGTGCGTGGTGCGCGGGCTCGTGGCCGTACGGTCGGCGTCGAGCCGAGACACCGGGGGTCGACGTCCATGGCACTCACCATCGCCGCGCAGCAGCCGATGCACGACACGCACGCCGTCGTCGAGGACGGGGCGGTCGACGCCGACGGACACATCCTCGAACCGCCGACGCTGTGGGAGGAGTACATCGACCCCGCGTTCCGCGACCGGGCCCTGCGGTTCCGGATCGACGAGCACGGGCTCGAGGAACTCGAGATCGACGGCCGCCGCTCGCGCATGAGTCGCGCCGGCTTCCCGGCCACCCTCGGGGCCATGGGTGCCCCCGACCTCGGCGACATCCAGAAGAATCCCGAGCGCACCTATCTGCGCGAGGCGCCGTACGGGTCGATGGACCCCGCTGAGCGCATCCGCGTGCTCGACGCCGAGCACATCGAGGAGGCGATCCTCTACACCACCGTGGGGTTGCTGTGGGAGGCCGAGGTGCAGGACCCGGCGCTCGCGCAGGCGTACACCACGGCCTACAACCGCTGGATCTGCGAGTTCTGCGCCGATGAGCCCCGGCTGCACGCCACGGCTCACCTGTCGCTCTCCGATCCGGTGGCCGCTGCGAAGGAGCTCGAGCGCGCGGTCGGCCAGGGAGCGATCGGTGGGTACGTCGCACCGTTCACCCACGACGCGAAGCCGCTCGGGCATCCCGACCACCATCCGTTGTTCGCCGCCGCACAAGACCTGGGCGTGCCGCTCGCGATCCACCCGACCTTCGAGCCGCAGTGGACCAAGGGCACCCGTATGGGCGACTGGGAGCACGTGAAGCAGCTGCGGCTGCTGGCGTCGGTCACCGCGTCCGACGGGGTGCGTCACCAGTTCACCACGCTGTTCGACTACGGCGTGTTCGACCTGTTCCCGAGACTGAAGGTGCTGGTGCTCGAGTCGGGTGCGGGATGGATCGGCTACTGGCTCGACCGCATCGACGCCGTGTACTCGCACACCTTCATCGGCACCCGGGTGCCGCTGCAGCACAAGCCGAGCGACTACTTCCGTGAGCGGATCTGGATCAGCGCCGACCCCGACGAGCGCACGATCCCGGCCCTCGCCGAGCGTTTCGGGGTGGAGCGATTCCTGTGGGCGTCGGACTTCCCGCACGCCGATCACACGCCCGAGTACGTGCACGACCTGAACGAACTCGTCGCGATGTTCCCCGAGCACCAGCGCCGCGCGTTCATCGGCGACAACGCCCGCGCGCTGTTCGGCCTGGGCTGATCGACGTCGATCACGACGAATGGAAAACTGGACACGAGATGTCCAGGTAGACCGTTCACGATGGTCGACATGACCGAGACCAACGTCCTCTCCAGCCACGACCCCGTCGATCACCTCACCGGCGAGCGCGCCGATCTGCTCGAGGCGCTGCAGGCACATCGCGGATTCCTGCGTCACACCATCAGCGGCCTCACCGACGACCAGGCTCGCTCGCGTCCCACGGCGAGCCAACTGTCGCTCGCGTCGATCGTCAAGCACGTCACCGCCACGGAGGCGTCGTGGATCCGCTTCGTCCTCGGTGATGCCGAGGCGATGGCGAGCGACCCGGAGGCATGGGCGGAGGAGTGGCGCGTCGGCGACGACGAGACCGTCGACGTGCTGCTCGCCCGGTACGACGAGGTGGCCGCGCGTACCGACGACCTCGTGCGTTCGGGGCTCGATCTCGACGCCCGCCAGCCGCTGCCGGTGGCACCGTGGTTCCCGCCGGGGGCCACTCGGTCGGCCCGGCGGGTGCTCGTCCACCTCGTCGCCGAGACCGCGCAGCACGCCGGTCACGCCGACATCATCCGTGAGACGATCGACGGTCAGAAGACCATGGGTTGAGAACCCGCAGGCTCCGGCGTTCGGCGCGTCCGTCACCAAGGGCACGCCGTGACATCTGGCTCATATATCACTGGGTCCTTGGGCCCTGCCGATCTACGACACGGTCACGCAGCATGATCCCGTCTCGGCCGTGTGGGGCCGAGGGAGGAGGACATCATGAGACGGACTGCGTGGATCTTCCCCGCAGCGGCACTGGCCCTGACGATCGTCGCCTGCGGCGACGACGCCCCCGACAACGTCGGTGCGCCCCCCGAGTCGGGAGCCTCCGGCGGTGAGACCGACGGTGGCGGCGAGGCCGTCACCGTGGACCGTGCGACGCTGGTCGCCTTCAGCCCCCTCCCTGAAGTGGTCAAGCCCACCGCCTACGAGATGACCGACGAGATGGTCGACCTCGGCCGCATGCTCTTCTACGAGAACCGGATGTCGATCAGCCAGGAGATCAGCTGCAACAGCTGCCACCTGCTCGACAACTACGGCGTCGACGGCCTGCAGTTCTCCCTCGGCCACGAGGGCATCCCCGTCGGCCGCAACTCACCGACCGTGTACAACGCCGCGCTGCACATCGCCCAGTTCTGGGACGGGCGTGCCGCCGACGTCGAGGCACAGGCCAAGGGCCCGATCCTCGCCGCGGGCGAGATGGGCATGCCGAACCCCGAGTACGTCGAGGACGTGCTGCGGTCGATCCCGGGCTACCTGCCGCTGTTCGAAGCGGTGTTCCCCGACGACGCCGATCCGGTGAACTACGACAACGTCGCCACGGCCATCGGCGCCTTCGAGCGCAACTTGATGACGCCCGGCCGCTGGGATGCGTTCCTGGGCGGCGACGACTCGGCACTCACCAACGAGGAGAAGACGGGCCTCAACCTGTTCATCTCGACCGGCTGCACGACGTGCCACAGCGGCTCGGCAATGGGTGGCGGCCTGTACTCGAAGCTCGGTGTGGTGAAGGCCTACGAGGGCATCACCGACGTCGGTCGCTTCGAGGTCACCGGTCTCGACGCCGACAAGAACGTCTTCAAGGTGCCGAGCCTGCGCAACATCGCCCAGACCGGCCCGTACCTCCACAACGGTGAGCTCGCCGATCTGAGCGAGGTCGTGAAGATCATGGCCGAGTACCAGCTCGGCAAGACCCTCACCGACGGCGAGGTGGCGAGCATCGTCGCCTTCCTCGGCGCACTCACCGGTGACGTCCCGACGGACTTCATCGCCGTGCCCGAACTGCCCGAGAACGGCCCGGAGACCCCTGGCCCCTACGAGTTCGAGGAATGACCTGAACCACCCGGGCGCTGCTCCTCCCGACCACTCGGCAGGAGCAGCGCCCGCTCCTGTCCACCACAGACGTCCTGAGCGAGATCCCCATCCGACCATGACCATCTCCGACCACACGGACGCCGACGCCTCGGACGACCTCGGGCCCGACACCGCCGACATCGCTGTCGAGGCGGACGGGTCCAGCGTCGCCCGACGGCACCTCGGCCGCGACACCATCATCGGAGGGGTCGCGGCCGCCGTCGCGCTCGGCGCGCAGGAACTGGCAGCCGGTGTCACCCGGACGCTGCCGTCGCTCATGTCGGGTGCGGCCACGTGGATCATCGACGCCGCACCGGCGGGGATGGCCGAGTGGGCGATCCGCACGCTCGAGAAGCACACCCGGTCGGTGCTCATCGTCGGCGTCGCCACCGTCCTGGTGGTCACGGCGATGTTCACCGCCGAGCTGCCTCGATGGATCCGCCGCACGCTGTTCGTCGCGGTCGGCGTGCTCGGCGCGCTGGCCACCGCCCACGGCGAGACCGAGACGTTCTGGCCGAGCCTGGCCAACGGGCTGCTGGCCGCTGCGGTGGGCATCGGCACCGACACCTGGTTCCGGCGGCCACGGACGGCTCGCTACGACGGCTCTCGCCGTGCCTTCCTCGGCACCGTCGGCATGCTCGGTGCGGTGGCGGTGGCCGCCGCGGTGGGTGGGCGGCAACTGCTCGAGCGGGCACGCAAGAGCATCGGTCGTCGCGACGAGGTGGTGCTGCCCGAGGCGGTGTCGACCGTCGCCCCGGTCACGCCGGCGCAGGACTTCGTGATCGAGGGTCTCGAGCCGATCATCACCCCGACGGAGCGCCACTTCCGTGTCGACATCGACGCGCTCAACCCACCCGAGATCGACTTGAGCGACTGGACACTGACGATCGGTGGGATGGTCGACCGCGAGGTCACCCTCACCTACGCCGACCTGCTCGACATGGACCACGTCGAGAAGTACGCCACGCTCGCCTGCGTGTCGAACAAGGTGGGCGGCCGGCTCGTCGGCAACTCCGTGTGGCTCGGTGTGCCACTGCCCGAGATCCTCGAGCTCGCCGGTGTCGACCCTCGTGCGGAACAGGTGGCAGCCCATGCCGTCGACGGCTTCAGCACCGGCTTCCCGCTCGCCGCCGCGTACGACCGCGACACCCTGCTCGCGATCGGGCACAACGGCGAACCGCTCACCTATGAGCACGGCTTCCCGGCCCGGTTGATCGTGCCCGGCTACTACGGCTTCGTGTCGGCGGCCAAGTGGATCCAGCGGATCGAGCTCACCACCTGGGACGACCACGACTCGTACTGGGTGCAGATGGGCTGGGCCAAGCACGCACCCGTGGAAACCCAGTCGCGCATCGACGCGCCGCGTGACGGGCTCAGCTTCGCCGCCGGACCCCGCATGGTGGCGGGTGTCGCCTGGGCGCCGTTCCTGCAGATCTCGAAGGTCGAGGTGAAGATCGACGACACCGACTGGGTGGAGGCCGAGCTCTCCGAGCCGCTCAGCCGTCACGCGTGGCGACAGTGGCGGATCCCGTGGGTCGCCGTCCCCGGCCAACACACGATCAGCGTGCGCGCCACCGACGGCAACGGCGTCACCCAGACGTCGGAGCTGCGTCCGGCCGTGCCGAGCGGAGCGACCGGGTATCACACGATCAGGGTGGAGGTCGAGTGACGATGACCGACGTGGACGGTCACCGCACCGCCGGCGGCACACCGCTCGACCGGCCGGCCGACGCATCGCCGTCGCGCTCGCGCGGTCGGCTGCTGTTCATCGCCGTGCAGGTGGTGGTGGTGATCACCGCGATCGCCTTCCTGGTGGTGCGGCTCACCGGGGACGACACCGCCGGCGACGCGGCGGCCACCGCGGCTAAGACGCCCGACTCGGTCGACATCGACTCGGTGTCGACCGAGACGCTCGAGTCGTTGGTGGCCACCTACCGCGACGACCCGCAGTTCGCCGACCAGATGCCGGGCGTCGCGTTGGTGCTCGCCGAGCGGCACTTCGGCGAGCAGGCCTACGACCGTGCGTTCGAGCTGTACGCCGAGATCGTGGCCGACGACCGCACCCAACCTCGGCAGTTCGCCGTGGCGCTGGCGCGCATCGCCTGGATCGCCTGGCTCGGCGACCAGGACACCGACGCGGCGCTCGCCCGCATCGACGAGTCGCTGCGCATCGATCCCGCGAACGCGGAGACGATCTACATCAAGGGACAGATGCTGTGGTGCGGTGCGGGCGACGCGTCGGCAGCGGTCGAGCTGTTCGAACAGGTGTTGTCGGCTCCCGACCTCACCGACGAGGTGCGGGCCCAGGTGACCGCCGATCTCGACGTCGCCGCCACGGGCGCCGCCTGCCGCTGATCGCGCCGATCAGCGCGGCGGCATCCGGATGGCGCCGTCGAGGCGGATGTTCTGACCGTTGAAGTAGCCGTTGCGCACCAGTTCGAGCACGAGCGAACCGAACTCCTCCGGCTTGCCGAGCCGCTTCGGGAACGGCACCGAGTTGCTCAGCACCTCGAGCACCTTCGGGGGCACGCCGAGCATCGGCGGCGTCGCCATGATGCCGGGCATGATCGAGTTGACGCGGATGCCGACGTCCATCAGATCGCGTGCCATCGGCAGCACGAGGCCGTTGACGCCCGCCTTGCACGATCCGTAGGCCACCTGGCCCACCTGCGCGTCCTGCGCCGCCACCGATGCGGTGAGCGTGATCACGCCGCGCTCGTTGTCGTCGAGCGGTTCGAGGTGTTCCACCATGCCGAGCGCCGAGATCGACGCCATGCGGTAGCTGGCGACGAGCACGCCCATCGCTGCGAACGCGTAGTCCTCGGTGGACAGCCGCTTCCAGCCGCCGGTCTCGCGGTCCTTGCCCACGGTCTTGCCACCTTTCGCGGCGACGGCGCAGTGCACGAGGACCCGCTCCTGCCCGTGTGCGTCGCGGGCGAGCGCGAACCCGTCGAGCACGCTGTCCTCGTCGAGGATGTTCACCTTGCAGAACAGCCCGCCGATGTCGTCGGCGACCGCACGGCCGGCCTCTTCGTTGATGTCGAACACCGCGACCTTCGCCCCGGCGCCGGCCAACGCGTAGGCACTGGCCCGGCCGAGGCCCGACGCCGCGCCCGTGACCACCGCTGCGGTGACGCCCTGTTCGATCTGCATCTCGTGTCTCCCTCGAAGTCGTGGTGTCTGCGTGCCGAACCTACGAGCACGGCCCGCCGGCGAACGAGCCGCACGCCGAACCACGCCGCTGGTGTCGATCGGGGACCTCGGCCCCTGGCGAGCGTGCGTGGCGGTCCGTACCGTGATCACCGGAGCGCCGGGAAGCCTGGTCGGCACGAGCACGATCGAGCACGATCGAGGAGACCATGCGCGACACCCGCACGACGACGCGCCGCCGGACGACCGCAGCGCTGGCAGTGACGCCAGCCGGCGCGGGAGCGGTGACGTGACGCTCGGCATCGCGATCGTGGTGTTCGTCGTGGCCGCTGCACTGCTGGTGCGGGTCGGGTCGTCCCTTGCACGCTCGGGTGACGAGCTGGCCGAGCAGACCGGCCTCGGTGCCGTGTTCGTCGGCACCCTCCTGGTGGCGTTCGCGACTTCGTTGCCCGAGGTGGCCACGGACGTCACCGCCACGGTGGCCGGTGCCCCCGATCTGGCGGTGGCCGACCTGTTCGGCTCGAGCATGGCCAACATGGCGATCCTGGCGATCATCGACCTGCGGTATCGAGGCCGGGTGTGGCCGGGCGTCGAACTGGGTCATGCCCGGGTGGCCGCGCTCGCGATCGTCCTCACCTCGATCGCCGTGCTCGGCATCGTGCGGCCCCCATCGGTGTCGATCGGTTGGGTCGGCATCGACACGATCGCGATCGCCGGGTGCTACGTCGCGGCGATGGCGTGGTTGCGCCGCACGCCCGTGGCCGGTCGAGCCGAGCGGCCGTCGAGATTGCTGCTCGAGCAGCCGGTCGGGTTGGCGACCGTCGAGTCCGACCCGCCGAGACACCGTGCCGCCGTGCGCTTCGGAGTGGCGGCGCTGGGGATCGTCGCGACCGCCCCGCTCGTGGCGCTCTCGGCGAAGGAGATCGCCGAGCAGACCGGTGTGGGCGAGACGGCCGTCGGCACCACCCTGGTGGCGATCTCCACCTCGATGCCCGAGCTCGTGGTCGCGCTCGCGGCGGTGAGGATCGGGGCCCACGATCTGGCCGTGGGCAACCTCTTCGGCAGCAACGTCGCCAACATGAGCGTGCTGCTGGTGCTCGACGTCGTGCACACCGACGGACCGATCCTCGCCGCGGTCGACCCATCGCAGGTGACCGCAGCGATGGGCGCGGTGCTGCTGATGGCGCTCGGGCTCGCAGCGATCGTAGGCGGCACCGAGACGCGCATCCGTCGCCTCGAGCCCGATGCCGTCCTGGTGCTGGCGGTGTACGTCGCGGTGCTCGTCGCGGTCGCGAGCGGCGGGTGAGAACGACGAGACCACCGGCTCGCGCACCGGAGGCGGGCTCGCACCTCACGACCGCTACCCTCGGGCACATGCCCGACCCCGTCCGTCACCGGCCGACGGTCGTCGACGAGATCGTCGATCTGGCGCGTCGTGCGTCGCGGCGACCCGTCCTGGTGCGCTCGCCTCCGGGTGGTGGCGCGAGCTGGGTGGTGCGCACGGCCGCCGACACGCTGAACGCGGCGGAGATCCACGCGATCGTCGTGCCCTCGCTGTCCGCCCTCGACGCCGATGCGCAACTCGAGCTGAGGGCGCGCCGCCGCACCCACGTGCTGCTGCTCGGCACCGAGGACGACGTGCCGCCGCGTCTCGCAGCACTGGTCGACTACCTGCGCCCACAGGTCGTCGACGTGCCGGCGCTCGGCCTCGACGAGGTGCGTCTGTTCCTCGACGCAGCCGTCGACGGCGAGCCGTGCACGGACGAGCTCGCGTCGAACGTGCTCGTGGCGACCGAGGGGCGGTTGGGCGACGTGGTCGACGTGGCTGCACACCTGGTGTCGGCTCGCAGACCCGGCGGCACCGACGCCGCACGGTCGCTCCGGCTGTGCGGGTTCGCGCCCACCGCGGCGAGGCTGGCCGAGGCACCGGGAGCCGCCGACGGCACGACGGCACGCTGGGCGGTCGCGACCGCCGAGCGGGTGGCGACGCTCGCTGTGGGGTACCGACCGGCTGGCGGGCTGCGTGCCGTCGACGCCGTGGCGATTCGCGACTCGATGGATCCGGCGACGCGCCGAGACGTGCTGCAGGCGCTGTGCGAGGAAGCCCGTGCCGTCGAGGCCGGAGCGCTCACGCCGGACGAGCAGGTGACCGTCGCGGCCTGGTGGTGCGAGCTGGCGGCATCGTCCGAGGTCGACGTCCCGTTGACGGGCCCCGAGTTGCAGGCCCTGCTCGCCGGCGTGCTCGTGGCAGCGGACGTGGGTCGGTGGGACGCCGTCGGCCGGCTCGCCACCCGGCTGTGGCGCACCACGCGAGTGCCTCAGGCCGCCGTGGGGGTGGCAGCCGCACTCGCCCGATCGGCGCCGACGCCACTGCTCGACGAGTTGCTCGCCGCGCATCCCGACGACGAGCTCGTCCGGGTGACCGCAACGTTCAGCCGGGCGCTCTGGCTGCTCTACGTCGACCACCGCCCCGATGCCGCCCGCCAGCTGCTCGAGACGGTGCTCGAGACGGTGTCGACGCACCGTGAGCTGTGTGAGGACGGGCTCGCCACCGTCGATCTGCACACCGGCGATCCCGACGCCGTCGAGCGGCGTGTCGGTGATCGGCCGCCGACGCCGGGCGCTCCGACGTCGTTCGCACTGCACGCGCTGGCGCTGGCCGATCTCGCTCGCGGTCGTCACGCCCGTGTCCTCGGCCGACTCGACGACGAGCTGGAACGCAGCTTGCACCCCGGGATGAACCTGACGGCGGATCGGTACCGGTTCGTCCGATCGCTCGTGTCGTCTCGCTCGGGCGGCGCCGAGCCCGACGAGCGGACCGAGCTGTCCGAGGAGCTCCGGCGCCTGTACGAGGGCGCGTTGCGTCGGGGCGACGACTGGAACATCGGATGGACCGGGTGGGTCGCCGGCCAGTTCGACGCCCGGCGCGGCCACTCGGTGTCGGCGTCCCGCCGGCTCCGGACCGCGGTCGACGCGTTCCGCCGTGCACATCGACCCGGCTTCGCCGATTGGCCGCTCGCGGCGGCGGTCGCGACCGCAGCGCTCCACGAGGGCGCCGCGGTCGACGCGGTCGACGTCGACGTGCTCGCCGATCCCCGTCACGCCGTGCGAGCCGAGCGCGCCGACGCCCTGCTCTCACTCGCCATGCAGGCGCGTTCCGCCGGTGCCGGCCAGGCCGAGGTCGCGGCACGGCTGCGCGAGGCCCTCGACGTGGCGTGCGTCCAGCGCGAGGTGCTGACCGGTCATCTCGTGGCGATCGAGCAGTTGCTGCTCGGCGTCACCCCGGGCGCGCCACCGGACGACGACGCGGCGGACGGACCGGTGTTGGACGCCTGCCGCACCGCGCTCGCCGGATCCGCCGACGACCTCGAACGTGCCGGCACCGAGCTGGTGCGGCTCGACTGGAGCGTGCTGGGCGTGCGAATCCTCGCGCGTGCTGCCGAGCGGCTGCGGATCGACGACCCGCTGCGCTCGACGCGGCTGTTCCAGACCATCCGAACCGTGGTCGACGGCTTCGATCAGCCGCTGCGCCCGTGGGTGGTCGTGACCCCGACGCTGCCCACCCTGTCGGCTCGCGAGCTCCAGGTCGCGCGAGGCGTGGCCGCCGGCGCCAGCCGGGACGAGCTGGCCGCCACGCTCGTCGTGTCACGACGGACGATCGACTCGCACCTGCAGCGGGTGTACGCCAAGCTCGGCATCTCCGGACGAGCCGAGCTCCGCGACTGGCTCGACGACACCGGTGTGCGAGCCGGGAGCGACTGACGCCTCGGGCGTGCCGTCCCCCGGCCGCCACTCGAGCAGCGCGACGCCGGCGAGCACGAGGCCGACCGCCACGAGACGCACCAGGTCGACGCGTTCGCCGAACAGCCAGCGCGCCAGCACCACGGAGACCGCCGCCTCGAGGCCCACGATCAACACCACCGCCGACCCGACCTCGCCGCGGAGATGCACGAGGAACAGGTCGAGGGTGACGCCGAGCGCGAAGCAGGCGAACACCGCGAGGGTGGCGGTCGTGTGAGCGAAACCGGCGGCCGGCTTCATCAACATGCTGCCGGCGACGAAGCATCCGGCGGTGGCGACGGCGAGCACGAGGCGGAGCAGCACCGCTCCATCATCGGCAACGCGATGTCGGGCGGTGTACGCGTCGAGCGCGCAGCGACGTCAGCCCGCCAACGACATCAGCGCGAGCAGGTCGTCGCGTTCGGGGCCGAGCGTCGGCGCGGGCGGGCGCTGGTCCTTGGCCGCGTGTGCGGTGGCCGCACGTTGCAGCACCACCGGGTCGGTCATCAGCGCGTCGGGTGCCTCGAGCATGTTGAGCGAGCGGAAGAAGGCGCGGAAGACGTCGGGATCGGTGCGGCTCGCGGGGAGCAGCCCGTTGAGGACGAAGTCGCGCGTCGCAACTGCGATCGGGTCGGGCTCGGAACCGTCGTGCATCGAGGTGTGGAGCTTGATCCGGTCGGCATCCTGGCGGCAGGCGAGCGTGTAGTGGGGCTCCATCTCGCTGCGGACGACGACATCCATCGCTCGTGCGATCGCGGCGCGGTCGCGGCCGTGTTCGACGAGGGCGTCGGCGAGCCCCTCGGCGGCGATCCCCGCGAGCGCGCAGCCCTTCCCGTACCACGGATTGCTGCCCTGCAGCGCGTCGCCGATGACGGCCAGACCGGTGACCACCGGTTCGCCGTCGACCACGAAGCGGCGCAGCCGGTTGCGCAGGCCGGCCATCGACTCGACGCCGGTGATGGGGTCGGCGAGGCCGTCGGCCGTCCACGGCGCGAGCGGGGTGAGCGCACGGATCGCACGCTCCCAGGCGTCGGGTTCGCGGAGCCGGCTCATCAGCTCGCGATCACCGGTCGGCACACCGAAGGTGATCGAGAACGTGCGGTTGTCGCCGTAGAAGCCGGCAAAAGCCAGGTACCCGAGGTCGCCGCCCGCGCCGTCCTTGGTGAGCAATGGCAGCTCCTGGCCGTCGCGCAAGCGGTAGAAGCGCGACAGGTAGATGATCCCGGCGTCGCTCTGCTCCTCGGTGGGCTGCACCTCGCCGCCCAGCTCAGCGATCCACTCCATCACCTGCGAGTTGCGACCGCCGCCCACCACCACCAGATCGGCCCGCACGCTGGTGCCGTCCTCGAGGCGGACGCCCCGGACGTCGGCGCCGTCGGCGATCAGACCGGCGACGCCGACACCACCGCGCCACGTGACGCCCGGCTCTGCGGTGGCTGCCCGACGCAGCACCCACTCGATCGTGAGCCGTCGGCAGCACAACACGACGAGGTCCTCGTCGCCCGGGCGCGGCGTGCGGTCGCTGATCTCGGGTGGGAGCACCCGCTCGAAGGTGAGTTCGGTGGCGCCCTGCGCGAGCAGCTCGTCGAGCACGTCGGGCGCCCACGTGGTGAGAATCTTGCGGAGCCGACCGAGCAGCGCGTGCGACTGCCGGGCGTGCGGCACGCCGCGGCGGTCCCAGCCGTCGAAGGCCTCGTCGGCGGTGGCCGGGAGGTCGGTGTCGTCGCGCTCGAACACGGTGACCCGATGCCCGTCGCGGGCGAGCATCAGCGCCGCGAGCATGCCGGCCATGCCGCCGCCGACGACGGCCACGTCCTGTGGGTCGCTCGAACGTGCAGCGCGAGGGGACCGTGTGGGGAGGGGGGTGGTCGCGGTCATGGTGCTAGATGCTCCGGAGGAAGTCGATCAGCGCCTCGTTCACCTCGGCGGGGCGCTCTTGCTGGGTCCAGTGGCCGCATCCCTCGAGGATGATCGAGCGGTGCAGCTTCGGCAGGGTGGTACCGAACGCAGCGATCGCACCGGCGCCCCACACCGTGGGGCCGTCACGGTCGCCACCGATGAACAACGACGGGACGTCGATGCGAGCGCCACGGTACGCGGCGAGGTCCTCCCAGTCGCGATCGACGTTGCGGTAGCGGTTCAGCGGGCCCCGGAACCCGCTGTACTCGAACTCGCGGGTGTACACGTCGACGTCGTCGTCGGTGAGCCAGGCGGGCATCGACTCGGGGAAGCTGAACCGGTCGCGCATCTTCGCCCCGTGGGGAATGGTGGCGATGGTTCCCGTCGACGGGTCGGGTGGCGGGGCGTCGCCGGAACCGCTGAACATGAAGCCGAGGAGCCAGCCGCGTACGTCGGCCTCGATCTCGGCTTCGGCGCGCCCTGGCTCCTGGAAGTACTCGACGTAGAACTCCTCGTCGCCGGCCATCATCCGCATGCCCACGCTCGGGCGCACCTCGCCAGGCGGCGCGAAGGGCACGGACAGGCCGGCCACGGCGGTGAACACGTCGGGGCGCAGCATCGCCGAGTTCCACGCGATCGGGGCGCCCCAGTCGTGTCCGATGATCGTGGCGGTGGTCTCGCCGAGGGCCGACACGAGGCCGACGTTGTCGGCGACGAGTCGCACCATGCGGTAGTCCTCCACCGCGAGCGGCTTCGACGATCGGCCGTAGCCGCGTACGTCGATCGCGACGGTGCGGAAGCCCGCTGCCGCGATCGCCGGGATCTGGTGCCGCCACGAGTACCACGACTCGGGATAGCCGTGGACGAGGATCACGAGCGGGCCCTCGCCCGCCTCGACGCAGTGGACCCGGTGATCGCCGACGCGCACCACGTGCGATCGGCTGCCGGGCGGCAGGTGGTCGGACATGCTCATCGGGTCGCGATCTGCCCGGCGCGGGCATCGGGGACGTAGCCATCGTCGGCCGTCCAGGTGATCTCGCCGTTGACGACGACCGTGTCGACGCCCTCCTGGCGGCGGATCCAGCGGACCCCCTCGCCGGGGAAGTCGTCCGAGGCGATCTCGGGACCACGGCCGATCGTGTCGGCGTCGAAGACGACGACGTCGGCCGCGTTGCCGGCGGCGAGCAGGCCACGACCCGGGAGCTTCCAGATCTGCGCGGGATCGAGGGTGATCTTCTTCACTGCGGCCTCGAGGCTGAGCGACTTCGTGCTGCGCACGAACTCGGAGAACAGGTAGCCGGTGTCGCCGAAGGTGGAGAACGATCCGACGTGGGCGCCGCCGTCGGACGCGCCGACGTGCACGTACGGATGGGCGAGCAGATCGCCGACGACGGGCGAGTTGTCGTGACCGATGTTGGCGCGGATGAACCAGGTGCCGAGGTCCTCGTCGAGCGCGAGGTCGACGATCGTGTCGCCGTGGCTGCCGCCGCGTTCGCGGGCGATGTCGTCGATGCTGCGACCGATGAGGTCGTCGTTGCGGTCGTGCACCACGTCGCGCACCACGAAACCACCGGCGCCGAGGCCGCCGTTCGGGCGCTTGGCGAGCGAGTTCATCTCGTCGACCAGCGCCTGGCGCCGATCGGCGATCGCGGCGATCTTGTCGGCGTGGTCGCGGATCGACGCGACCTGCCACCACGCGGGCATGGTGAGCAGCATGAGGCTGCGCTGGTCGAGGGTGAAGCTGATGTCGATCGGTCGGGTTTGCACCTGTGGCCACACGGCCGCGCCGCGGTCGCGGGCCACCTCGACGGCCTCCATCACGCGGCTGACACCACGCTGGTTGGCGTCGGAGTGGAACAGCGGCGACAGGGTGGTGGTGATGCCGTGGCGCAGCGACAGCTCGGACAGCTGCTGGATCCGGGCGATGGTGAGCTCGGTGTCGTAGAACTCGTGCACGATCTGCAGGATCGCGTCGCGCTCGCCGAGCACCGCCGACAGCGCGTCGAGCTCCTCGGGGCCCGCCCACCGGCTCGGCACCGGCCGGTAGGTCTCGTCGATGTCGACGAAGCTCGTCGACAGCCCGACGGCGCCGGCGTCGAGGCACTCGCGCAGCGCGTCGCACATCGCGGCGAGTTCGTCGGCCGTGGCCGCACGAGCTTGCGCGTCGGCACCCATCACGAACATGCGCAGCACCGAGTGCCCGACGAGCGGTGCGACGTTGAGCGCGATGTCCTGGGCGAGGGTGTCGAGCATGCCGCCGAACCCCTCGCCCCAGCGCCAGTCGACGCCGGCGTCGAAGGCGGCCTCGGGCATCTCCTCGATCAGCCGGAACATCTTGCTGAACGCGTCGCGCTGGTCGATACGCAGCGGCGCGAGCGAGAGCGAGCAGTTGCCCGGCACGACGGTGGTGACGCCGTGCTCGATCGCCGGGAAGGCGTACGGGTCGAAGCAGAGCTGAGCGTCGTAGTGCGTGTGCGGGTCGATGAACCCGGGGGCGACCACCTTGCCGGTGGCGTCGAGCACACGGTGGGCGTCGCCGGCGCGGCCGCCGACCGCGACCACCTTGCCGCCCCGGATGGAGACGTCGCCGTGGCGGCCGGGCAGGCCCGAGCCGTCGACGATCAGGCCGTTACGGATGACGAGGTCGAGCATGATGTTCCCCTGGTGGTTCGTGATCTGGATCGTGGCGTCGTGCGGCGTGTCGTTCGAGCGCTGGGAGCACGGCGCTCCACGGCTGCCCGACGAGCTGGTCGATCGAGGTGACGGCCGCGTGGTCGAGTGAGGCGAGGCACGCCTCCTCGTCGAGCGAGATGGTGGCGGTGCCGCCGTTGTCGTAGGTGAGCTCGACCTCGATCTCGGCCCGGCCGTCGTGGCCGCCGACCACCGAGGCGCGTGTGATGATCGCGGTCATCGGCGGGCGGCGCCTCAGGCCTGCGGCGGCTCGGTGAACACGATGTCGCTCGGCAGCAGGCCACCGCGACCCTGGCCGGCACGGGCTGCGAGGTGGAGGTTCCACGACAACAGCTGCTGCGAGGCACCCTCGGTGTCGGGCAGCACCCGATCGGCGATCGACGCGAGGTCGTCACCGGCCTGAGGAAAGACGAACTGGCGAGCACCCACGGGTCGAGCGTAGGCATCGATGTCGCCACGACGGCGAGCCGGAGGGCGCCGTCCGGCGCGTGCGAGGTATCGCACCGGCCCCGTCGGGCGTCAGACTGTGGTCGTGAACGTTCGCGCCCGTCGAGGTCCGGGTCGTCCCGCGGGTGGCCGGCTCCCGGTCGATCGTGAGGCGTTGCTCGACGCGGCCGAGCGGGTGATCGCACGCGACGGGCCGGGCGCCTCGATCGAGTCGATCGCCGCAGAGGCCGGCGTGACGAAGCCGATCGTCTACGCACGAGTCGGCGCTCGCGCCGATCTGTGTGACGCCTTGGCCGCGCGGTTCGCCGACCGTCTCGTGAGCTCGGCGCGGCATCGAGTGGTGGATCTCGAGCCGAGCCGTGGTGCGCTGGTTGGCATCGTGCGCGCCACGCTGGAGACGATCGGCGAGCACCGGTCGCTGTTCGTGTTCGTGAGCGGCGGGGGCGACGACCTGGCGGAGCGGACGTTGCACCTGGCCGGACGGTCCGCCCCGCGTCTCGCTGCGCTGTACGCGACCTGGCGGTCGTCGCTCGGTCTGCCGACGACATCGGCCGAGCCGTGGGCGTACGCCACCATCGGCATGCTGCACCTGGTGGCGATGTGGTGGCTCGAGTCGGGCGACGAGTCCGCGGAGCAACTCGCCCAACGGCTGGCCGATCTGCTGTGGCCCGGGCTCTCGTCGAATACTTACCACGAGTAGATTCACCGCCGACACGCTGCTACGGTCGACGTGTCGGGCAGGGGGTGCCCGCACCCGGAGGAGGCGACCATGACCGCACTCGACCACCACGCCGCGCAGGCGACGCCCTGGCACCTGCGGGGCAACTGGGCCCCGGTGCACGACGAGCTCACCGTCACCGATCTGGCGGTCACCGGCGCCGTGCCGCCCGAGTTGGAAGGTGTGTACGTGCGCACGGGCCCGAATCCGAAGTCGGGTCGCAGCGACCACTGGTTCTTCGGTGACGGCATGGTGCACGGAGTCCGCCTCGGCGGCGGCCGAGCGCAGTGGTACCGCAACCGGTTCGTGCAGACACCCAACGTCACCGAGGCCGACGGTGACGTGATGGCGAACATGGGCCGTCTCGAGCGCGGGACGGGCAACACCCACGTGTTGCGCCACCAGGACCGCATCCTGTGCCTCGAGGAAGGGCACTGGCCGTGGCAGATCGACGCCGAGCTGAACACCATCGGCTGCGTCAACTGGGACGGCGCCCTCACCACGTCGATGACCGCGCACCCGAAGGTGTGCCCGGTCACCGGCGAACTGCTCGCGTTCAGCTATCTCAGCCCGCGGCCGCCGTTCCTGCACTACATCCGCATCGGAGCCGACGGGGCGCTCGCCCAGCTCGAGCCGATCGAGATCCCGAACATGGTGATGATGCACGACTTCAACGTCACCCGGAACCATGTGGTGTTCATGGACCTGCCGGTGTGTTTCGACCTCGACGCGCTCGCCACCGGCATGCCCTTCAAGTTCCGGCGCGACGCGGGTGCACGCCTCGGGGTGATGCCCCGCAACGGCACGAACGCCGACGTGCGCTGGTTCGAGATCGAGCCGTGCTACGTGTTCCACCCGGTCAACGCGTTCGAGGACGGCGACCTCATCACGCTGTTCGTGTCGCGCCAGCCCGAGGCGTTCGGCTCCAGCAACGACGACTACGCCGAGGTGGGCCGGCTGTGGAAGTGGACCATCGACCTCGTCGCCGGCACGGTGCACGAGGAGCAGGTGGACGACCGGCCGGGCGACTTCGGTCGGGTGGACGACCGCCTCGTCGGGCTCGATGCGCGCTACGGCTACCTGATGGCGATGGCCGGTGAGGGGGTGGTGGAGGAGCCGGTGTACGGCTCGTCGCTGCTGAAGTACGACCTGCGTTCGGGCCAGTGCTGGGAGCACCGGCTCGGTGACGGCGTGCGCGGTGCCGAGCCCGTGTTCGCTCCCCGGTCGCCCGATGCCGCCGAGGACGACGGCTGGGTGATCTCGTTCGCGCACGACACCGTCACCGGCGAGTCGACGCTGCGCATCGTGGACACCCGCGACTTCAGTGGTGCGCCGGTGGCCGTGGTCCACCTTCCCCGCCGCGTGCCCTACGGCGCCCACGGGAGCTGGCTGCCCGACGCCTGATCGGCGGACGCTGGAAAATGTCGGGCCGCACGTCGTCGAGTGTCCCGCGAGACTCGGTGGATGGCGTCCGACATCGATCGACGTGCCGCTGCGCCGGCGCTGCGCCTCCGAGACGAGCTGGTGGCGGTCGCGCGCGACGAGATCGTCGGCGTGTACGTGCACGGATCGGCCGTGCTGGGCGACTTCGTCGCCGGCCAGAGCGACCTGGACGTGCTCGTCGTGGTGGACGACGACATCGAGCGCGACGTGCTCGGTGCCATCGCCGAGACGCTCGTCTCGTGTGATGCGCGACCTGCCATCGGTGTCGAGGTGTCCGTGGTGACCCGGTCGACGGCGGCGCGACCTCGTGCCCCATGGCCGTACCTGGTGCACGTGACGAACCACGTGGGGGTCGCAAGGTGGTGTACGGCGACCGTGGCGACCCGGATCTGGTGCTGCACTACGCCGTCGTGCAGCAGCACGGCTGGGCGGGCGCCGGAGCGCCGCCGGTCGAGATCGTCGGCGACATCGATCGAGCCACGATCGAGGCCCAACTCGTCGCCGAACTGTGGTGGGCGGCCGACCGGGCGCCGACGTCGTACGCCGTGCTCAACGCCTGCCGAGCGCTGCGCTTCGTCGCTGACGGGACGCTGTGCGCGAAGAGCGAGGGTGGCAGGTGGGCGCTCGGCGTCGGGCTCGAACCGGCGGTCGTCCGACGTGCCCTCTCGGTGCGGGAGGCAGGTCGTCCCGACGTGGACATCGCCGCCGACCGCGCGTGGGTGCGTTCCGTGGCGGCCACGCTCGACCGGCGCTGACGCGCCCTCACGATCGGTGTACCCCCGGCGGGGCCGCCACCGCGCGCGTGTCCGGGGTGCAGAGGCGTGTCGTGAGGTGGTGTCAGCACCACTTCCGATCGAGGTGGGTGCGCCCTCCTGCGCTGCTGCGTTTTTCGGCACCCTGATCGCATGCTCCACATGCCCAACCACCTGCGACCCCGAGGCGGACGTGTCGTCGCGGCGTGCATCGGGGCCGCGCTGTTGGCGTGCTCGTGCAGCACGTCCACGGCGTCGGAACCGGCCACGGCGGCCGGCCGCAGCGGCTCCGGTGCGGCACGGGCGGGCGGCACCGCGTCGGAGGTGCACGATCCCTCCGACGCGTCCGCCACGCCCGACGCGTCCGGCGGGGCTGCGCCGACGGGCGCCGGTACCGACGGCGCAGCTCGCGTGTCCGAACTGGTGCCACCGGGGACCACGGGACAGGTGCAGGGGGCCGTTGCGGTGGCGACCGGATCGGGCGAGCTCGTCCTCAGCGACGCCTCGCTCGAGGTGCAGCTCCGCGCCGACGGCACGCTCGGCACCGGCACGACGGGCACGGCGAGTTTCGAGCTGCCAGCCGTCGGCCCGCTCGCCGGTGCCGTCGTCGATCGCCAGCTGCGCGGCCGGGTCGGAGTGGCGACCGGACGTGAACTCGGCGAGCTGGGGGCGCACCTGATCGACGATCGTCGCTACCTGTACGTCGACCTCGGCGACCAGCCGTTCGACGTCGGCCTCGCACTCGACGATCACCAGGGCAGCGAGGGGCTGCCGGGCACGATCTCGGCCGGCGGTGGCTCGGCGGCGTCGCTGTTCGTGGCCGACCTGACCGGCGACTACGCCTACCTGTCGGTCGATTGTGCCGCGATGATCCCGTCGAACGATGCGTCGGCGACGTCGCAGCCGAGCCGGCGCGACAACCCGCACGCGGAGGACGACGCGTCGGACATCCCGGGCGTCTCCGTCGACCTGTCGGGCTTCGACCCGGGCGGGTGCGGCATCGGCTGGTCGGCGTCGGGCAGCGTGCCGTTCGTCCCGCTCGTGACGAGGACCGAGGTGACGATGCCGGCCGCCGCCGGCGCCCACCTGGTGGTCGACGGCACCGTGCCGCTGTCCGCGATGCTGTCGCTCGACGGCGAGCTCTTCTACCGCTTCGAGACGACCGGCACCTCGATCCGGGCCAACGGGGAGCTCGACGTCGCCCTCGCCTTCGCCAAGGGCGCAGCAGAAGTCGCCCTGCCGGCGGTCCGCGGGACCTTCGCGTTCGAGCGGTCGGCCGGGCGGATCGACGCCTGGCTCGCCGCGACGGCGGGCACGTCGCTCGCCGACGGTGCGGCCGCCACACTGCTGGAGGAGCTGGCCCCGATCCGCGGCACCGCAGCGGTCGACGGCGAGCTGCACATCGTCGGGACCACCATCGAGGCGTCGTCGTTCCTGCAGCTGAGCGGCGAGCTGTCGATCGCCCCCGATCCGCTGCGCAGCGCCGCCGGCGTCGCGGTCGACGACCTGCTCGTCGCGGACGCCGTCGTGCGGATCGACACCACGGGGCTCACCGCCAGCGGAGCGATGCACGCGTCGCCGCTGCCCGCGCTCGACGTTCAGGGCTCGGCGGTGATCGAGCTGCGGATCCCCTTCGCCGACCCGCTCGACAGCTCGTTCGCCATGGCGGGGCAGTTGGGCGCCGGCGGGACGGCGCTCGGCGCGGCCGCCGAACTGCGGATCGACCGGACGGGGGCGTTCGCCCGCGGCGAGATCGCACTCGGCAACCTCGTCGGGGTCGAGGTCGAGGGCCGGCTCGGGGCGGACGGGTTCCAGCTCACCGGCACGACCGAGGTGGTGCTACCGATCGGCGACCTCGACCGGGTGGCGGCCGATCTCGTCGACCAGACCTCGATCGGGCAGACGATCGCGATGCTCGATCGCCAGATCGACCAGCGGATCGACGAGATCGGGGCGCGAGACCGCGCCAAGGGCAACGAGCTGCGGAACACGGTCGCCGACATGCGACAGGCCTTCGCCGACATCGCCTCGATCCGTGACACGATCGCCGACAACGACGCCCGCATCGCCGACCTCTGGGTCGCCCACCAGGCCGACATCGACTGGCACTGGTCGCTCAACGAGTGGGATCGCTTCTGGGACAACGGACCGCACGCCCTCCGGCTCGGCGCGATCCTCACCGAGATC
This sequence comes from Acidimicrobiaceae bacterium, assembly GCA_020637235.1. Taxonomy (GTDB): domain Bacteria; phylum Actinomycetota; class Acidimicrobiia; order Acidimicrobiales; family Ilumatobacteraceae; genus VFMC01. The sequence goes on from JACJWG010000004.1 coordinate 171,990, forward strand.
ACGGCGTTGCAGGCAGCGAATTCCTTCCAGTACGGCTTGATCGACGTCGCCAACGCCGTGATCTCCGGTGCGCAACAGGTCGCGATCGGCATCGTCGGCTGGGACGAGCAGTTGAACGCGCTGCTGGCCCTGCAGACCGAGGCCTACCTCGGCCGGCTCGCCGGCGCCGTGGTGGCGACGATCGCCTCCGGTGCGGATGCGGTGCTCGACGCCTTCGGCGTCGACGGGAGCGCACACGGGGCGGTGACGTTCACGGTCGGGACCAGCGGGATCGCCGCCGACGCCGCGCTCACCTGGTGCCGCGACGGCTCGTGCTCGCCGCTCGCCGGCGCCACGGTGACGCTGTCACCGGTGGTGGAGGTGTGTGCCACGATCCTGGGGCTCCCCGCGTGCGTGCGCCTGTGAGGTCGCTTCTGGTCGCGCATCGTTGCGGAATCCGTCACGATGCGCGACCAGAACGGTGGGGTCAGGTGCGGGCGAGCCACATCCGCACGGCGCGGACGCGGTGATGGGCGTCGGTCTCCTCCGTGAGGTGGAGCTTCGAGAAGATCGTGTTGATGTGTTTCTGCACCGACTTCTCGGCGATCACCAGGCGCTGGGCGATCGCCGCGTTGTTGAACCCCTCGGCGATCAGGGCGAGCACGTCCCGCTCTCGCGGAGACAGGTCGTCGATCGGATCGGCTCGGCCGGTGCGCCGCCCCACGAGCACGCTCACCACCGAGGGATCGATCGACGATCCGCCGGCTCGGACGACCTGGATCGCGTGTCGGAGGTCGTCGAGATCGGCGACGTGCTCCTTCAGCAGGTAGCCGAGACGCTCCGAGCCGTCGTCGAAGAGACTCAGCACGTACTCGGGGTCGGCGTGATGGCTGAGCACGACGACCGCGAGGTCGTGGTGACGCGAGCGCAGCACCCGTGCCGCCTGGATCCCTTCGTCGGTGTGCGTGGGCGGCATCCGGATGTCGGTCACCACCACGTCGGGCAGCAGACGATCGACGGTCTCGATCAGGTCGTCGTAGGTGGCGCACTCGGCGACCACGTCGACGTCGCCGAGCGCCGTCAGCGCGGCGACGACGCCCTGGCGGATCAGCAGGTGGTCGTCGGCGACGACGACCCGCACCGGTGTGTTCATGCGTGAGCTCCTCGCCGGTCGCCGAGCGGGAGCCGCATCGTGACCCTCGTGCCTCGTCCCGGCACCGATTCGACCGCGAGCTCGCCCCCGAGCGCGCCCGCTCGGTCGGCCATGTTGAGCAGCCCTCGGCGATGGCTCGCCGCCTCCGGATCGAAGCCGGGCCCGTCGTCGGTCACCTCCACCACGAGGTCGTCGGCGCGGCGATCGACCGAGATCGACGCGGTGACGGCCGGACCGCCGTGCTTGGCCACGTTCTGCAGCGCTTCGAGGCACACGAAGTAGACGGCTGCGGCGTCCTCGCGAGTCAGCTCGATCCCGTCGGCGCAGCGCACCGAGACGTCGTTCGGCATGCGGGCCGACACCGAGCGGAGCGCGTGCTCGAGGCCGCGCTCGGCCAGCGCCGGCGGGTAGATCCCGCGTGCCAGCTCGCGCAGCTCGTCGAGCGCGGCGATGCACTCGTCGTGCATCGCCTCGAGCTGGGCTGCGGACGCGGTCGATCCCCGCTCGGTGAGCTGTGCGGCGAGGCGCAGCTGCACGGCGAGGGCGACGAGTCGCTGTTGCGCGCCGTCGTGGATGTCGCGCTCGAGCCGCTCGCGCTCGGCATCGCCGGCCGCGAGCACCCGGCGCCGCGACGCCCGCAACTCGGCGTCGCTCCGGGTGAGCGCGGCGTTGGCGAGCAGCACCTCGTCGACGGTGTTGCCGTACTGCTGGTTCGACGACGCGACGGTCGAACTCATCACCATCACGTGCGCCGCCAGGAACAGCACCAGCACACCCTCGAAGAACCAGGCGGGAACGGCGTCGGCGAGTCCCGTGCCCGGCGCGGTGAAGCCGATCACCCCGAGCGCGATCGAGACGACCACACCGCAACCGACCAGCGGGCGCAACTCCCTGCGGTCGAAGGCCAGCGCGCCGAGCACCGGCGGTCCGGCCACGTTGACCACCAGCACGGGAAACGCCTCCGGCACGATCGCGGCGACGGCGAGCGTGACGAGCCAGTTGCTGGCCGTCGCGATCCAGACGGCGGTCCGCACGTCACCACGGTCCAGCGCCGGCCGCGAAGTCAGCCTCGCGAGCGCGCCCGCAGCGACGACCCCGCCGACGGCGATGCCCCACGGCTCGTCGACGAGGGCCGACGCAATGGCGACACCGACGGCAGCGATCCACGAGGTGTACTGCGCCGACCGGAACTCGGCGCGCATCCCGTCGATCACGCGCCATGCCGCCCCGTGCGTTCCCGTCACACCTCGACCCCCTCGTGCCCGTCGTGCCCGTCGTGCCCGTCGTGCCGTTGCGGTACGAGCCTGCCACAGCTCGCCCGGCGCCCGAGAGGTTGTCTTCAACTTGTCTGGTCTAGACTCGTCGTCGGCGCGACGGCGCCGGCACGAACCGACGACGAAGGCGAGCACGACATGACCTCGAAGATCATCTACACCCACACCGACGAAGCGCCGCTGCTCGCCACGTACTCGTTCCTGCCGATCATCCAGGCGTTCGCGAAGGCCGCCGACGTCGAGATCGAGACGCGCGACATCTCGCTCGCCGGTCGCACGATCGCCCAGTTCCCCGAGCTGCTCACTCCCGAGCAGCGCATCGGCGACCACCTCGCCGAGCTCGGTCAGCTGGCGCTGCTGCCCGAGGCCAACATCATCAAGCTGCCCAACATCTCGGCGTCGCAACCCCAGCTCGACGCGACCATCAAGGAGTTGCAGGCCAAGGGATACGCCCTGCCCGACTATCCGGTGAATCCCACCACCGACGCCGAGCGCGACGTGAAGGCCCGCTACGACAAGGTGAAGGGCTCGGCGGTCAACCCGGTGCTCCGCGAGGGCAACTCCGACCGCCGTGCGCCGCTGTCGGTGAAGAACTACGCGAAGCGCCACCCGCACTCGATGGGCGCGTGGAGCAGCGACTCGAAGACCGACGTCGCCACGATGGACGCCGGCGACTTCCGCCACAACGAGCAGTCGGTCACCGTCGCCTCCGACGGGTCGCTGCGCATCGAGCACGTGGCGGCCGACGGCACCGTGACGGTGCTGAAGCCGTCGGTGAAGGTGCTCGCCGGTGAGGTGGTGGACGGCACGTTCATGAGCAAGCGGGCGCTCGTCGCGTTCCTCGAGGGTGCGGTCGCGCGGGCCAAGGCCGAGGGGGTGCTGTTCTCGCTGCACATGAAGGCGACCATGATGAAGGTGTCCGACCCGATCATCTTCGGTCATGCCGTGAAGGTGTTCTTCGCCGACGTGTTCGCCGCGCACGGCGAGGCGCTCGCCGGTGCCGGTGCCAACCCGAACAACGGCCTCGGCGCGGTGCTGACCGCCATCGGCACGCTGCCCGCCGACCAGCAGGCGGCGATCGAGGCCGATCTGCAGGCAGCCATCGCGGCCGGTCCGGCGCTCGCGATGGTCGACTCCGACCGCGGCATCACCAATCTGCACGTGCCGAGCGACGTGATCGTCGACGCGTCGATGCCGGCGATGATCCGCACCTCGGGCCACATGTGGAACGCGGCGGGCGAGGAGCAGGACACCCTCGCCGTCATCCCTGATTCCAGCTACGCCGGCGTGTACCAGACCGTGATCGACTTCTGCCGGGCGAACGGCGCGCTCGATCCGTCGACGATGGGTTCGGTGCCCAACGTGGGTCTGATGGCGCAGCAGGCCGAGGAGTACGGCTCGCACGACAAGACCTTCGAGATCCCGGCCGTGGGCACCGTCAACGTGGTCGACGACTCGGGCGCCGTGCTGATGGCGCACCAGGTGGAGGCCGGCGACATCTGGCGCATGTGCCAGGTGAAGGACCTCCCGATCCAGGACTGGGTGAAACTCGCCGTCACCCGCGCTCGGCTCACCGGCGCGCCGGCCGTGTTCTGGCTCGACGAGGAGCGCCCGCACGACGCCCAGCTCATCGCGAAGGTGCGCCAGTACCTCGGCGACCACGACACCACGGGGCTGCAGCTCGAGATCATGGCGCCGGCCGCCGCCACGCAGTTCTCGCTCGATCGGATCAAGGACGGCCTCGACACCATCTCGGTCACCGGCAACGTGCTGCGCGACTACCTCACCGACCTGTTCCCGATCCTCGAGCTCGGCACCAGCGCGAAGATGCTGTCGATCGTGCCGCTGATGAACGGTGGCGGGTTGTTCGAGACCGGTGCCGGCGGCTCGGCACCCAAGCACGTGCAGCAGCTCGTGAAGGAGAACTACCTGCGGTGGGACTCGCTCGGCGAGTTCCTGGCGTTGGCTGCCTCCCTCGAGCACCTCGCCCAGTTCTCGGGCAACCAGCGCGCGCAGGTGCTCGCCGACGCGCTCGACGCGGCCACCGGGCAGTTGCTCGACAACGACAAGTCGCCGGCGCGCCGCGTGGGTCAGATCGACAACCGCGGCAGTCACTTCTACCTCGCGCTCTACTGGGCGCAGGCGCTCGCCGCGCAGTCGAACGACACCGCGCTGCGCGACCGGTTCGCGCCGCTGGCCGAACTGCTGAGCGCGAACGAATCGACGATCAACGACGAACTGCTCGCCGTGCAGGGCTCGCCCGCCGACATCGGTGGCTACTACGCCCCGGACCCGGTGAAGACCGCTGCCGTGATGCGCCCGAGCGCCACGCTGAACGCCGCCATCGACAACGCCTGAGCGAACCGGATCAGGTCACTCGTCGACCCAGCCGGTGGTGTCGTGCGTGCCGGCCAGCACGTACACGAGCGCGGTGAGGAGATCGGCTGCGTTCGGCCCCAGCGGGTGACCGTCGGGGGCGAGCAGCGCCGGGTCGAACGGGTCCCACGCGCCGATCGCCAGTGCATCGGCATCGAGCGCGCCGCCGGCCAGCCGTGCGAGACGGTCGCGCGGCAGGCCGAACGTCGACAACACCACCATGGCCCGGGAGGTGGCCGTGAGCGGACGCCCCGGGCAGCGCACCCGCTGCTGGGCCGCAGCCAACCGAACGTGGTCGGGGGCGAGCACGGTGCGCGTGCGGAGCAGTCCCTTCTGCCCCTGCTCGACCAGCGCGCCGTCGGCCACGAGCTGCGCTTCCACCACCGGCGCGACGTCGCGCAGCGCCCGAACCGCACGGTCGACGTCGAGCCGCTTGGTCACCGAGGCGAGCGCCCTGAAGGCCCAACCGATCACCCCGGGTGCTGCTGGCGACGGCACGAGGTGCAGTCGCCTCGCAGCGGGGCTCTCGTCGTCCGCGGCCGGTGCCACCTGCAGCAGGCGCAGCAATGTGAGGTCGGCCAACGTGACGATCGCGAGCCGCTCGGCGTACGAGTTGCCGAGCACGTGCCACGGATCGGTCGAGTCGCCGCCCGCAGCAGCGAGCTGGAGATCGGTCACCAGCACGACGACGTCGTGCTCCGTGGCGCGATCACTGCAGGGCGCCGTAGACCAGCGAGCGCAGCTGTCCGGGGAAGTCGAACGTGCCCGACGGCATCAGCTGGGTCATGAAGACGACGGCGAGTTCCTCGACCGGGTCGACCCAGAACGTCGTCGACGCCGCGCCGCCCCACATGAACGCACCCTTCGTGCCGACGACGCCGGTGGGGCCGGGGCCCTTCGACACGGCGACGGTGAGGCCGAAGCCGTTGCCCTCGAAGCCCACCTCGCCGTAACCCATCGGCAGCGCGAGCTCGCTCATGTCGGCGTCGCCGTGGAGGTGGTTGGTGGCCATCAGCTCGATCGTCTTGCGGCCGAGCACGCGCCGGCCGTCGACCGCCCCGCCCGAGGCGAGCATCGTGACGAACCGGAGGTAGTCGGCCGTGGTGCCGACCAGCCCGCCGCCACCGTTGAACAGCTTGGGCTTGCGCAGGTAGGCGCTCTTGGTCGGGTCGTCCATCAGGACGAGTTCCTTGCGGCTGTTGCGGCCGTAGTTGGCGGCGAACCGGCCGACCTTGTCGGACGGCACCCAGAAGTCGGTGTCCACCATGCCGAGTGGCTCGAAGATCGAGGTGCGCAGGTACTCGTCGTACGGCAGGCCGGACATGATCTCCACGAGGCGAGCGGCGATGTCCATGCCGTGCGAGTACAGCCAGTGCTGACCCGGTTGGAACCGGAGCGGCCACCCGCCCATCATCGCCGCCATCGACGCGAGGTCCTGTCCGTCGAGCCAGTTGCGCTCACCCAGCACGAGGTCGCCGTTCTCGAAGCCGTAGCCGATGCCGGACGTGTGCGTGAGGATGTCGCGGATCGTGGGTGGCCGGTGGGCGGGCACGATGCGAGCGCCACCGTTCGGGTCGGCTTCGCGCACCGTCATGTTCTTCCACTCGGGGATCCAGCGGTCGATCGCGTCGTCGAGCTGGAAGTGGCCCTGCTCGTAGAGCGTCATCATCGCCACACCGGTGATCGGCTTGGTCATCGAGTACAAGCGCCAGATGGCGTCGTCGGCAACCGGCACGTTGCGCTCGCGGTCCTGCAGGCCGAAGCTCTCGAAGTACCCGACCGTGCCGGCGCGGACGATGGCCACCTGGGCACCGGCGATCTTGCCCGGCTCGAGGTAGCGGCGGCGGAGATGCTGCCCGATCCGCTGCAGCCGCCCCTCGTCGAGCCCTGCGCCCGCTGCGTCCACCTTCATCTCGATCCCCTTCAGCGTCGTGACCGTGCGGTCGTCCCCGCTGACAGGTTGCCATGTGGGTCGCGTCCGCTCCGAGCCGTCGCCGATGCTGTCGGACGTCGGGTGCGCTCCTGCTCGCTCAGCGACCTGGAGCGCACCCGACGTCCACCGACAGCGCCGAACTTCCGACACGGCCGAGGTCTGGCGGGTCAGACCTGTTCGAAGGCGGTGATGGTGCCGGCGAAGTTGCGGACCTTGGCGCCGGCGGCGTCTCTCGCCGAGAGCGCGAACGCACCGGACGACACGACCGACACGTTGCCGTCGGCGTCGCGCACCGTCACCGAATCCGCGTCGGTGGTGCCGATCACGGCCACCACCGAGCCCGACTTCGGGGTCACCTGGGCGCACTTCACGCCCTTGCTCGCACGGCCCTGTACCGGGAACTCCGAGATCGCCACCCGTCGTGCGCCACCCTTGCCCTGCACGACCAACAAACGGTGGTCGTCGGCGGCCGGGTGCACCGCACCCACCACCTCGTCGCCGGGCGTCAGTTTGATGCCGCGCACGCCGGCCGCCGATCGGCCCATCGGGCGCACGTCGTCGGGCACGAACCGCACCGCCTGACCGTTGCGGGTGACGATCAGCACCGGCCGGTCGCCGTGGAACTCGAACACGTGCACCACCCGAGCGCCGGACGCCACCTTCACCAGCGAGATGCCGCCCTTGCGGTCGCCGCCGGCGAGGTCGTCGCCCTCGATCCGCTTCACCTGGCCGTCGCTCGTCACCAACAGCAGATCGGTTGGGAACGACGAGTCGACCCACCAGCCGAGCACCTTGTCGGCCGGGTCGAGGCCGGCGAACACATTGACCGCCGCCGTGGGCTTGTCGGTCGGCACGGCGGTGCCGAGCGCGCGGTGCAGCTGACCCGACGACGTGATCACCACCAGGTGCTGCGCGGTGGAGGTGTCGAAGGTGCGCAACGGCTCGAGCTTCGGCTTCGCCTTCGACCCGGCCCGCAGCGCCTGCACGTACCCGTTGGCGTCGACCATCACGGTGATCGGCTCGTCGAGCACCATCGCCGCCTTCGACACGCGCTGGGCGACCTCGGTGGTGATCGTGGTGACGCGCGGCGCCACCCCCTCGAACTGGGGCAGCACCTGTTCGAGTTCGGTGCCCACCTGACGGCGCAGGGCGGTGGGGGAGGCGAGCAGCTTGCGGAGCTTGGCCGCCTCCTTCTCCAGTTCGACGGCCTCCTTCCTGAACTCGATGACCGCGTCCTCGGTGAGCTGACCGAGGCTGAGGTCGAGCACGGCGTTCGCCTGGCCCTCGTCGATCTGGAACTCGGCCATCAACGACGTGCGCGCGATCGCACGCGTCTTCGACGTCCGCACGATCTGGATCGTGCGGTCGATGTCGAGCAGCACGGCCAGGAAGCCGCGCAGGCGGTGCAGGCGATCCTCGATCTTCTCGAGCCGTCGTTCCGACCGGCGCACGACCACACGCACGCGGTGGTCGATCCAGGCCTGGATCACCGAGCGCAGGTTGTAGAGGCGTACCGACCCGTGCTCGTCGAGGAAGTGCATCTGCACCTTGTTGGTGACCTGCAGGTTGGTCCAGCGCAGCAGCGCCGGGATCACCTGCTCGGCCGTGATGCCCGACGCGAGCCCCAGCGTGAGGCGGGTGGCGCCGTCGCTCGACTCGTCGTTGTAGTCGACGATGCCGGCGAGGTTGCCCTCGTCGAGCGCGTCGCCCACGGCGGCGATGAACTTCTCGGTCGAGCCGGTGGTGGTGTCGGCATAGGGGAGCGAGGTGATCACCAGCTGCTGGCGACCACGACCGAGCTCTTCCACCGTCCACGCACCACGCACCACCACCCGGCCGACCCCGGCGCGGTAGATGTCGGTCATCTCGTCGCCGTTGGTGATCGTGGACTCCTGCGGGAACGACGGCCCCGGCAGGAGCTCCATCAACTCGTCGACCGTGGCCTTCGGGTTCGCGATCAGGTGCAGCGTCGCCGCGATCACCTCGCGCGGATCGTGCGGCGGCAGGTACGACGACAGGCCGACGGCGATGCCGTTCGCGCCGTTGACGAGCAGCTGCGGGAACGCGGCCGGCAGGACGACGGGCTCCTCGGTGGAGCCTTCGTAGTTCTCGGCCATGGGCACGGTGCCGAGATCGATGTCGTCGAGCATGAGCATGCCGGCGAAGCCCAACCGGGTCTCCGTGTAGCGAGCCGCAGCCGGGGCGAAGTCGGGGCTGCCGTAGTTGCCGTGGAAGTCGAGCAGCGGCACCAGGTTCGCGAACGGCTGCGCCAGACGCGTGAGCGCATCGGCGATCGACTGGTCGCCGTGCGGGTGGAACAGCGCCATGGTGTCGCCGACCACGCGGGCCGTCTTCACGAACGGCCGGTCGGGGAACAGACGCTGGATGTGCATGTCCCACAGGATCCGGCGGTGCACCGGCTTCAACCCGTCGGCGGCCGACGGGACGGCCCGGTCCTCGATGACCTGCTGGCCGTAGGCGAAGTAGTCGCGATCGAGTTGCTCGACCGCGGGGAGCTCGACGACGACCTCTTCGAAGTCGGCGGTCGGCACCACCCGGGGTTTGCCCTTCGAGGCGCCCTTGCCCTTGGTCGCTGCCATCAGCTGCTCCCTTCGTTCCGAGCGGTGGCCACCCCGATGTTCAGCGTCTCGCCCGTTCGTTCCAGGAACCACGCCTTGCGCGCCTCCGACTTCGGCCCGAACAGCTTCTCGGTCAGCTTCGCCAGACCGGCGGGGTCGTCGACCACCACCCGTCCGATCGTGCGCCCGGAGCCGATCACGAGGCGCAGCTCCTGGTGATCCATCTCGCCCAACCCCTTCATCCGGCTGACGTGGGCCCGGTGGTCGGGGTGCTCGGCACGGAACGCCGCCAGCGCCGCATCGTCGGCCAGGTAGATGCGCTCACCGCGCAGCATGGTCGACCACAGCGGCGGCATCGCGTAGAACAGCCGGCCGCTCTCGATGAAGCCCGGGCACCACGTGTACAGGAACGCCTCGATCAGCGAACGGATGTGCAGTCCGTCGTTGTCGGCGTCGGCCACCACGACGATGCGGTCGTAGCGGAACCGGTCGAGGTCGAAGTCCTCGCCGATGCCGCAGCCCATCGACAAGATGAGGTCGGCCAGCGACTTCACGACGCGGTCGACGCTCTCCTTGTACGTGTTGAGCGGCTTGCCGCGCAGCGGCAGGATCGCCTGGAACGACGGGTCGCGCGCGTCGAGCGCGGTGCCGCCCGCCGAGTCGCCCTCGACGATCAGCAGCTCCTTCGGCCGGTCGGTCTTGCCGGTGCAGTCGCGCAGCTTCGGCGGTAGCCCGTTGCGCGACTTCGACCCCTTGGACAACAAGGCTCGGGCCGCCTGCTGCTCGGCGTTCGACTTCGTGCGGGTGCGCATCGCCGACACGGCGAGGTCGGCCACGCGCTTCGCGTCGCCCGGGTTCTCCTCGAGCCAGCGGGTCATGATCGGCAGCACCACGGCTCGGGTGCGGGCGCTCGCCTCGGAGTTCATCAGCTTCGACTTCGAGTTCCCGGCGAACTGCGGGCCCGGGATCATGATCGACACCACGGTCATCGCCGCACCGAAGATGTCGCGCGTGTTGGGCACCTGTTCCTTGTCCTTCAGCAGGCCGCGGTCGGTGATGTAGCGCTGGACCGCCTCGGTGATCGCGGTGCGGAAGCCGGTGATGTGCATGCCGCCCTCGGGCGTGGACACCCCGTTGGCGTAACCGATCGAGGTGTCGCGGCCGTCGACCGTCCAGGCCAGTGCCGCGTGCACGGCGGTGTCGTCGACCTCACCGTGGAAGCTCAGCACCGGCGAGACCGCATCGCTCTCGGAGGTCAGTTCGGCCACCAGATCGGCCACGCCGCCCTGCGAGCACCACTCGGTGACCACCGGGTCGGCCGGGTCGCGCTCGTCGCGCAACTCGAACGCGAGGCCCGGGTGCACGAAGCTCTTGTGCCGGAACCGCTCGCCGATCATGCGGGTGGACCACTGCGGCTTGGTGAACGGCACACCGTGCTCGTCGCTGAACAGGGACAGGTCGGGCCAGAACCTGATGATCGTGCCGGTGGTCGACTTCGACTTCGCCGGGCCGACGTCGCGTAACGGCTGGTCGACCACGCCCGGCAGCAACGTGCCGTTGCGCTCCTTCACCAGCCGCAGGCTGAGCGCGTGCCGGCGCCCGTTGCGCCACACCTCGGCATCGAGGCGTGTCGACAGGCCGGTGACCACGGAGGCGCCCACGCCGTGCAGGCCGCCCGACACCTTGTACGAACCGCCGTCGAACTTGCCGCCGGCGTTGGTCTCGGTGAGCACGACCTCGAGTGCCGACCGGCCCCGGTGCGGCCCGTCCGTGAACGGGTCGACCGGGATGCCGCGGCCCTCGTCGCGCACCTCCACCGAGCCGTCGCGGTGCAGGATCACCACGATCCGGTCGCCGTGCCCACCCATCGCCTCGTCGACGGAGTTGTCGACGATCTCCCAGATCAGATGGTGCAGTCCGGCCACGCCCATGCCGGCCGAGCCCAGGTACATGAGCGGGCGGTGACGCACGTGGGCGAGCCCGCTGAGGGCCTGGATGGACGACGCGTCGTACGCGGTGGCGGTGGCACTGGAGGTGGACACTCGGTTGCTCGCAGGGTTCCTGTGTGATGATCGGGTGGTTCCCGGAGGCCGCGGACCTGGTGGGAGGCGGTGGACCGGTCGATCAGTCCAGCACAGCCCGGCGCGGCAGGCGCGGCACACCGCTCGTCGCACCTGTCACGTCGGCGAGCGGCGGCATCGCCCTCCACGTGCCGATGCGGTCGACCGGTAGTGTCGAGCCCGGTCGCGCTGCGTGGACCGCGACCGCTCGCATCGGGAGGGAACAGATGGCAGGAGGCCTGGTCGGCCTGTTGGACGACGTCGCCGCGCTCGCCAAGTTGGCGGCAGCCTCGATCGACGACGTCGGCGCGGCGGCCGGGCGTGCGAGCGTGAAGGCTGCCGGTGTGGTGGTCGACGACACGGCCGTCACCCCCACGTACGTGCACGGGCTGGCTGCCGAGCGCGAGTTGCCGATCATCAAGCGGATCGCCACGGGGTCGCTGCGGAACAAGCTGCTGTTCATCCTGCCGGCCGCGCTGATCCTGAGCGAGTTCGTACCGGTGCTGGTCGAGATCATCCTGATGTGCGGCGGTGCGTTCCTCAGCTACGAGGGCGCGCACAAGATCCACCACAAGTGGGCACACCGAGGACAGCACGAGGACGACCTGCCGGCCGTCGCGCTCGACGCGGACGCGGAAGAGCAGACGGTCGCCGGCGCGATCCGCACCGACTTCATCCTATCCGGCGAGATCATGGTGATCGCGCTGAAGGACGTGATCGACGAGGGGTTCGTCTCGCGTGCGGTGATCCTGGTGATCGTCGCGATCGTGATCACCGCGGTGGTGTACGGGGTGGTGGCGCTGATCGTGAAGATGGACGACGTCGGTCTGCGCATGGTGGAGAGCGGACGTCCGCGGGCGCAGGGCATCGGGCGCCGGCTGGTGTCGGGGATGCCGAAGCTGCTGGCCCTGCTGTCCACCGTGGGCACGGCCGCGATGCTGTGGGTGGGTGGGCACATCCTGCTCGTCGGCGCCGACGAGCTCGGCTGGGCGTGGCCGTACCATCAGGTGCACTCGGTGGAGGACCCGGTGCGCGACCTGGCGGTCGTCGGTGGCGTGCTCGGCTGGTCGGTGAACACCGTGCTGTCGGCCGTGGTGGGGCTCGCCGTCGGCTTCCTCGTCCTCACCGTCGTGCGACGACTGCCGATCGCTGGTCACGGTGGTACCGCCGGCCACGGCGACGCACCAGAGCACCGCGACGCGGCTGCGCACTGACGAGCCGCGCACCGCCGCGTCACGACGAGGCGCGTGCCAACCCCTCGACGAGCTGGGTGACGCCCTCCACCACCCGCGGTGAGGGCGCGACGTCGTGGACCGACGACACGACCACGGCACCGGTGCGCACCGCCGTCACCTGCGACAGTGCCGGGTCGGCGGCGAAGCGTGCGAGCACCTCGTCGGCCGCAGCGGCGAGGTCGGTGGTGCCGGTCGGCAGCACGAGCCACACCACGTCGGGGTCGCGGTCGGCGACCTCCGACGCGGTGACCGAGGAGCCGGCGCTCGCCAGATCGCCGAAGGCGTTGGTGGTACCGGCGGTCGTGAGCAGGGCGTCCACCATGGCGGCACCGCCGAAGGTGTGCAGGTCGTCGCTGCCGTCGGTCGCCCACACGGTGAGCCTCGCCACCGCGGCAGGGTCGAGCGTGCCGGTGAGGCGGGCGATGTCGGCCTGCACCTGGGACACGACCGCCTCGGCTCGCAGCTGCACGTCGAACAGCACGCCGAGATCGCGCACGTCGCCGTACCAGGCCGACAGCGCATCGGCCACGAGTTCCGTGCCGTCCGCGCCGGGACAGGTGGCCGTGCCGACGTGGAGCGGTGTGCCGAGCGCCTCGAGGTCGGCGCGAGCCGGGAGGTCCCCACCGACGGCGGTCGCGTCGGCGACGACCAGCAGGTCGGGCTCGACGGCAGCGATCGCATCGGCCGGTGCGGCGGTCGCGAGGTCGTTCAGCACCTGGAGGAACGCCATCTGGCCGCTCGTGCTCGGCCAGCGGGCCTCGGCGTCCTCGTACAGCACGACACCGGCGATGCGGCTGCGCAACCCGAGCCACACCAACAGTTCGGCTGCGCCCTGGTCGAGTGCCACGGCGCGCTCCACACGGGCCGTCACGCGGGTGGTGCCACCACAGTCGGCCACCTCGATCGGCTCCGCCGTGCTGCTCGGGTCGCTGCCGGCGGTGGCGTTCGGGGCCGCCGACACGGCGGGAGCCGGCGAGACCGGCGGGCCGTCCGACGTCTGGTCGTCGTCACTGCAGGCGGCGAGCGTCACCGCGGTGGTGAGCACGAGGGCCACGACGGCGACCCGGCGAGGTGTCGACACCATCCGATCCGGACGGTGGGCACGACGGCGCAGCATGGAGTCCTCCTCGACGAGCGGGTACGGCGGCCGGCTGTGGGGCCGGGCGGCCCCTCTGTCGTAGCAGGTCGGGTGGTCTCAGTCCGAGTGTGTGCCCTCGGCACCGGTGCGCATCGGCGTGTCGAACACGAGATGCTCGGGTGGCTGCGGCCGGGCGAAGTAGAAGCCCTGCAGGTTGTCGCTGCCGAGACCGCTCAGGCGGTCGGCTTCGTGGGCGGTCTCCACGCCCTCGGCGGTGATCGTGGCGCCGAGCAGGTGTCCGGTGTCGATGATCAACTTCACGATCGACGCCTCGTGGGGGTTGGTGGCCGCGTTGGCGGTGAAGGACCGATCGATCTTCAAGATGTCGACGGGCAACGATCGCAGGTGGGCGAGCGAGGTGTAGCCGGTGCCGAAGTCGTCGATCGACACGAGGATGCCCCGGTCGCGCAGACGTTGCAGCTTCACCGCAGCGGCGGCCAGATCCTCGAGCAGGGCACTCTCGGTGATCTCGACGATGATCGTCTCGGGCGGCACCCCGTGGCGCTCCAACGGTTCGAGCACGTGGTCGACGAAGCGGTCGTGCGCGAGATGGCGTCCCGACACGTTGATCGCGACCGGGGTGTCGGCGAAGCCGGGATCACGTCGCCACGTCGCCACCTGGCGTGCGACCGACTCGATGACCCAGCGGTCGAGGTCGATGATCAGCGCGCTCCGCTCGGCGAAGCCGATGAAGGTGTCCGGCGGCACCAATCCCTGCTCGCCCGGTCGGGCCCACCGGACCAGCGCCTCCAGCGCGTGCAGGTCGCCGGTGTCGACGTCGATGATCGGTTGGTAGTGCACGACCAGCTCGTCGTGGTCGATCGCACGACGGATCGCGAGCGACAGGTCGGCCGTCTCGGCCATCTGCTTGCGGAGGTCCTCGTCGCAGATCTCGATGCCGCCCCGCCCGACCTCCTTCGCTCGGTACACGGCGAGGTCGGCGTCGCGCAGGAGCTCGTCGGCGGTGAGGTCGCTCTGCGATGCGAGCGCGATGCCGATGCTCGCACCCACCGTCACCCGCACGCCGGTCAGCTCGATCGGTTCGGTGAGGGCGGCGACGATCCGTCGGGCGAGCTCGACGGCGTCGTCGATGCCGCCCACCGGCTCGGCGATCACCACGAACTCGTCGCCGCCGAGACGGCCCACGTGGTCGCCCTCACGGACGTGGTTCACGAGGCGCTGGGCGATCGTGGTGAGCACCGTGTCGCCGGCGTGGTGGCCGTGGTGGTCGTTCACGTCCTTGAAGTGATCGAGATCGACGAAGAGCACCGCCAGCTCGGCGCCGGAGCGCGTCGTGCGGGCGAGCGAGCGGGTGAGCTGTGCCATCGACGCGCTGCGGTTGGGGAGCTTGGTGAGCCCGTCGTGCGAGGCCTCGTGCGCCAGGCGGCGACGGAACTCGTCCTGTTGCGAGAGCGCCGCGCGCAAGGTGCCGACGGCGTGCTGGAGCGCGAGACCGAGGCCACCCGGCGCGGTCGCGTCGAGCACGTCGGCGTCGAGGTCGCCGATCGCCAACGCCCGAGCCTGCTGGGTGACGAGATCGATGTGTGCCGAGGCGTCGCGGATCGCGATCGCAGCCGCCTTCACCTCCACGGGCCCCTGGACGGCGACGGCGCTCGACTCCTGGTTGTTCTGCAGGTCGTGCGTCGATCGGCGCAGGGCACGCAGCGGCACCACGATGAACCGTGCGGCGAGGAGCGCGGTCAGCAGCGAGGCGAGTGTCAGCAGCGTCGACCGCTCGTAGGCAGCCCGGATCGCCTCGTCGGCGTCGGTGCCCATGTCGGCCGTGGCATCGAGCACGTCGGCCACGGTGGCGTCGAGCAGCGACACGGTGAGGTCGGTCGACTCGGTGGCCGCTCGGTACACGGTGACGAAGCCCTGCACATCACCCACGATGCTCTCGAGCGAGACCGGCGCGCCGACCGTCGGCACACCCTGCGACAGCCCATCGGCGACGAGCGCCTCGACCGACGTCGAGAACGACGCGAGGTTCGGCTCGGCGGCGATCGCGTCGAGCACGTCGGGCAGCCGCGTCGACTCGGCGGTCGCCAGGGTCGCGAGCCCGCGTTCGATGTCGTCGCGGAGGCCGATCAACCGGCGGAGCTCGTCCGCCGGAGCGCCACGTACGTCGAAGCGGACCGCGAACGACGCGGTGAACTGCTGGGAGATCGCCCCACGTGTGCGCACCGCCACCTCGAGCAGGTCGACGGTGTCGCGCAACCGGGCGCCCGACGCGCCGGGCCGGGACGTCGCCAGGTCGTCGAGCTGCGCCTCGAGGGTCGCCCGGATCGGGTCGATCACGGCCTGGTACCGCACGACCATCTCGCGGAGGTCGATGTCGGTGGCTCGTGCCACGGCGAGGGCGTCGAGCGCGTCCAGCTGGCCGGCCGCCGTGGCGAGTTGGTCGGTGCGAGCGACGACCTCGGCGAAGTCGGCGGTCGGGTCCGAGCCGAGGAAGGTGGTGATCAGTTCGGTCGGGGCGTCGATCGTGCGGATCACCGACATCATCGCGGCCCACACCATCTCGTCGAACACGGCGGCGTCGAACTCGACCAGTGCCGCAGTGGCCTGCGCAGCCCGCTCGGTGGAGGTGGCGGCCCGGGCGACCGCGCGGGCCTCGTCGATCGACCGCCACGTCGACCAACCGACGCCTGCCAGCGGGATCAGCGCCACCAGCAGCAGCACGGTGCCGACACGCAGTCCCCGGACGCGTCGGTCGGTGCCGGCGGCCGAGGTGGCCGGACGGCTCGGAAGGGGTGTCGGACGATCGTCCATCGTGGGGGCTCCATGGCGCGGCTCGGACGTACGGCGCCGGACGGGAACATCGGCAGGTGTGTCGCGGAACTGGAGGGCCGGAGGTCCTGTTCCTCGGCATCACCCGTGATCGCGGGAGCGTGCGATCCGGAGCGCCTCACGCCAGCGGAGGCGGGCACCGCGGTGCAGCATCGTGCGCCCGTACACGGCGCCCGTGAGGCGCAGCATGCCGTAGACAGCGGCCACCAGCAGGATCGCCGCCAGGGCCACGTCGAGCGCACCGGCCGAGCCGGTCGCCATGCGCAACGGCATCAGCAGCGGTGCGAACGGCGGCAGCAGCGACACGATCCGGGTGGCCGTGGACGCCGGCTCCATGCCGAGCGAGAACACGGCCAGATACGCCGCGAAGGCGATCGCGGTGACCGGCGCCGCTGCGCCCTGCGCGTCCTCCTGGCGCGACACGAACGAGCCGGCGAGCGCGAAGAGGGTGCTGTAGAGCACGAAGCCGCCCACGAACCAGCCGACCGACGACGGCAACGCCACCCACACGTCGCCGGGCACCGATCGGCCCGACAGCACGAGTGCCACCACGCCGGCGAGAACCGCGGCCGCGAACTGGACCAGAGCGACCACGGTGATGCCGAACACCTTGCCGATCAGCAGCTGGTGGGGACGGAGGTGGGCGAGCAGCACCTCGACGACACCCGTCGACTTCTCCTCCACCACGCCGGTGAGCACCGTGCCGCCGAACATGCTGATCGACAAGAAGAGCAGGATGGCGGCCACGAACCCCGTGAGCAGGGCGACGGGATCGTCGTCGTCGTCGGGTTCGAGCACCTCGCCGGCGAGCGGGGGCGGGTTCAGCACTGCCTCCAACTCGTCGCCGGTCAGGCCGGCCGACGTGGCCGCAGAGAGCGACGAGGTGGTGCGCCACGCCAGATCGAGTGCATCGACGAGCTGCGCGGACGGTTCCTCGCGTGTGACCAGCACGCCGGTGGGCATGTCGTCACCGGGATCGATGCGCACCACGGCGTCGAGCTCGTCGTCGTCGAGGGCTCGAGCGACCGTGTCGGGGTCGTCGGCGTCGATGCCGGCGACGTCGACCGCTTCGAACTCGACGTCGAGCTGGGCCGCGACCGCGTCCAGGGCATCCTCGAATCCGTCGGGGGCATCGCCGGCGACGGCGTAGCGGTACGTCGGGGGGTCGTCGTCCACGATGCGGTTGAGCAGGCCCGCACCGAGCACGGCCAGCACCAACAACCCGGTGGTGACGAGGAACGACCTCGACCGCAACCGCTGGCGGACCTCGCGACCCATCACCAGCGCGATCGTGCCGAGGGTGGACGTGGCGGCGTTCGTCATCGACCCACGCTCTGCAGGAACACGTCCGACAGGTCGGGCGGGGCGAAATCGAACGACACCAGGTCACCCCAGCGACCGGTGGTCGCGAGCGCCTCCGCCGGGGTGACGTCGGCGGGGACGCGCACCGTCGCATCGACGCCGTCGACCTCGGCCTCCCATCCGGCAGGGACGTCCGCCGGGGCCGGCGGTGCCGTGTACGCGACGCGCACGAGGCGAACGGGCGAGTTGCGGCGCAGTTCGCGCACGTCGCCGTCGAGCACCACGCGGCCGCTCTCCACGATCACCACCTGGTCGGTGAGGTCGGCAACGAGGTCGAGCTGGTGGCTGCTGAACAGCACGGCTGCGCCGGCGTCGACCTGCTCGCGCAGCACCCGCTTCATGGTCTCGACCGCGACCGGGTCGAGACCGGAGAACGGTTCGTCGAGCACGAGGAGCTCGGGGTGGTGCACCAGTGAGATCGCGAGCTGCACCCGTTGCTGGTTGCCGCTCGACAGCGCCTGCACCTCGTCGTCGAGGCGCGCCGCGATGCCCAACCGGTCGGTCCACTCGCCGCAGGCGGCGCGGGCATCGGCGGCGCCGAGACCTGCGAGACGGGCGAAGTACTGGATCTGCTCGCCGACCCGCATCTTCGGGTACATGCCGCGTTCGGCGGGCATGTAGCCGAAGCGGCGTCGGACGGCGTCGGTGATCGGGGTGCCGTCCCAGTGCACGACGCCACCGTCGACGCTGATCAGCCCCATGATCGCCCGCATCGTCGTGGTCTTGCCGGCGCCGTTGGGACCGAGGAACCCGACCACCTGACCGCGGCGTACGGCGAGCGACACGTCGTCGAGCGCGAGCAGGTCGCCGAAGCGCTTGCGGATCCGGTCGACGTGCAGCACCTCGCCATCTTGGCGCGTCGCGCGGTGCCGTTCCGGCCGAACGGGAGTGGCACCCGTCTCCGGATGCGACCGGACGATCGTGGGTACCGGAGCGTCGGGGCGCGTCGTCGGATGCCGCGCAGGCGGTCAGACGTTGCGGAGTGCGTCGGCCATCTGCGCGAGCGCCGGCATGAGCGCCTCGCGGTAGCGATCGGCCAGGCCACCGGCCACCATCGACCGGTGCATGCACTCGACCCACAGGTCGCGTGCCCGCTCGTCGATCATGAAGGGCGCGTGAGCTGCGCCGATGCACCTCGCTCCGGGTCGCTGGGCGTACTGCGGCGGCGCGCCGAGCCAGCCCGCAAGGTAGGCGAACAGGCCGTCCTTGATCGCCGTCAGATCGCTGTCGTGCATGGTGCGGATGGGCGCGAACAGCGGATCGGTGTCCATCAGGTCGTAGAAGTCGTCCACGACGCGACGCAGGCCGTCGGCGCCGCCGAGGAGTTCGAACATGCTGTGCTCGGCCAGTTCGGCGCGGAGCTGATCGATCGTCGCCTGGTCCATGGGTACCTCCGGCGAGCGACGGTATCGACGGGTGCCCGCGTCGCCCAGGGACCAAGGTCCGTTGCCCGAGACGAGCCGGGCCACGTCGGCGGACGGCTCAGTCGGTGAGCTTGCGGAGTGCCAGGGCGTTCATGCAGTAACGCAGTCCGGATGGTGGCGGGCCATCGGGGAAGACGTGGCCGAGGTGGGCGTCGCACACGGCGCACACCGTCTCCACCCGCACCATGCCGAACGAACGGTCGACGTGGTAGGCGATCACGTCGTGCTCGATCGGCAGCGTGAACGACGGCCAACCGGTGCCCGACTCGAACTTCTCCGAGGCGTCGAACAGCAACGTGTCGCAGCACACGCACGAGTACCGACCGGGCCCGAACAGGCTGCACATCTCGCTGCTGAACGGCCGTTCGGTCGCACCATGGCGGGTGACCTGATAGGCGTCGGGGTCGAGCACGGCGCGCCAGTCGTCGTCGGTGCGGTCGTCGCGGCGCGGCGGCGCGGCGTTGCCCTCGTCGGCGCGCCGGAGCACTTCGGTCCAGGTGAGCATGCGCCGACGCTACTGTCTCGCCGACTCGACCGCAGGAGGTTGCCAGCGATGACCCGCACCCTGTTCGCCGGAGGCACGGTGGTCACCAACCTGCCGGCGATGGCGACCACCGACGCGATCGCCGTGGCCGACGGACGGGTCGTGGCCCTCGGCGACGAGGCCCGCGACTGGTCGGCCGGGTGGGACGAGGTGGTCGACCTGCGCGGACGATGCGTCGTGCCCGGCTTCCGCGACGGCCATGCCCACCCGGTGCACGCCGGCGAGGAGTCGCTGTCGTTGCAGCTCGGCAGTTGCTCGTCGGTCGAGGAGGTGCTCGGTGCGGTCTGCGACTGGGCCCGCTCGCACCCGGCCGACGCGTGGATCAGCGGTGGCAGCTACATCTCCTCGATCCTGCCGGACGGGGTGGGCGACGCCCGTTGGCTCGACACGGCGTGCGCCGATCGGCCCGTGGCGCTGTTCTCGAACGATCACCACGTGATGTGGGCCAACAGCCGGGCGCTCGAGCTCGCCGGCATCGACGCCTCGACGCCCGAGCCGGCGGTCGGGCAGATCGTCCGCCATGCCGACGGCAGTCCCGTCGGCACGTTGCGCGAGTTCGGCGCG
Organism: Acidimicrobiaceae bacterium; assembly: GCA_020637235.1. Taxonomy (GTDB): domain Bacteria; phylum Actinomycetota; class Acidimicrobiia; order Acidimicrobiales; family Ilumatobacteraceae; genus VFMC01. The sequence continues at coordinate 192,401 of JACJWG010000004.1, forward strand.
ATCGAACTCGTCGAACGCGTGATGCCCGGTCCGGATCCCGAGGTGTCCCGCGCCGGTCTCGTGGCCGCGCTCGACGAGCTCGCCCGCCACGGCATCGTGTGGGTGCAGGACGCGATCGTCGACGACACGTTGCTCGACACCTACCTGGCCGCCGCCGACGACGGGCTGCTCACCTGCAGGTTCAACGCGGCGTTCCGTGCCGAGCCCGGTCGGTGGCTGCACCAGCGCGATCACCTGGTGGCCGGACGTGAGCGCGTGCGCACACACGCAGCCGCGCTCGGTCGTGTGAGCGCGAACACGGTGAAGTTCTTCGCGGACGGCGTGATCGAGGCCGGCACGGGATTCCTGGTCGAGCCGTACGAGGATGCGCCGCACAGCTGCGGCCTGCCCAACTGGGCGCCGGCCGAGCTGAACGAGGCAGTGGCGGCCGTCGACGCCGACGGGTTCCAGATCCACATCCACGCGATCGGCGACGGTGGTGTGCGGATGGCGCTCGACGCGATCGAGCACGCGATCCGCCGCAACGGCCCGGCCGATCGACGGCCGGTGATCGCCCACACCCAGCTCGTGCACCCGGACGACCGGCACCGCTTCGCGACGTCGGGGGTGATCGCGAACTTCGAGCCGCTCTGGGCGCAGCTCGATCCGGTGATGCTCGAGCTCACCATCCCCCGCCTCGGCGCGGCGCGTTCGGCGCTGCAGTACCCGATCGGGTCGTTGGTCGCCGCCGGCGCGCGCATCAGTTTCGGTTCCGATTGGCCCGTCACCACCGTCGACCCGCTGGACGGGCTCGGCGTCGCCGTGTCGCGACAGACCGCCGACGGTCGGCCCGTGGAGGGCTGGTGCCCCCGGGAGCGGGTGCCGATGCTCACCGCGATCGCCGCCTACACCGCCGGGTCGGCCCATCAGGCCTTCGACGACGATCGCACCTCGCTCGGTGTCGGTGCCCCGGCCGACCTGGTGGTGCTGGGCGCCGACATCACGGCGATGGACGGCAACGAGGCCCGCGACGTCGGTGTCGAGCGCACCGTGCTCGAGGGTCGAACGGTGTTCCGGGCCGCCTGACAGCCGCCAAGGTCGCCCGGGCCCCGGATCTGCGTCAGATCGCCTTGCCGGGGTTGAGCATGCCGGTGGGATCGAAGGTCGCTTTCACCCGGTGCTGCCAGGCGAGGTGCGCCGGCTCGATCTCGTCGGCGAGGAACCGGCGCTTCAACGTGCCGATCCCGTGTTCGGCGGCGATGGTGCCGCCGAGCGACAGCGCGAGCGCCACGATGTCGGCGAACGCCGCCTCGGCGCGGGCGACCGCGTCGGGGTCGGCGCCGTCGAACACCAGCACGGGATGCATGTTGCCGTCACCGGCGTGGCCGACGGTCGGCAGGTCGATCCGGTGGCGATCGCCGATCGCCACGATGCCGGCGAGCAGCTCGGCCAGCCGTTCGCGAGGGACGGCGACGTCCTCGGGCAGCATCGCCGTGCCGAGTCGCTCGAACGCCGGCCACACACGCCGGCGCACCTCGACGAACATGTCGCCCTCGGCCGGGTCGGTGACGTGGAGCACGTCGGTGGCTCCCTGGTCGAGGCAGCACCGGGCCATCGCCTCGATCGCCGTGACGGCACGATCGCCGCTCGACTGGATGAGCAGCAGGCAGGCGGCCGACGTGTCGAGGTCCATGTGGTACACCTCGTTCACCTGCTCGAGGCAGCGGCGGTCGACGATCTCCATCAGGCTCGGCTCGTGGCCCGCCCGGAAGATGTCGAGGATCGCCCGTCCCGCCGCCGGCAGATCGGCGAAGTAGGCGACGGCGGTGCACGGCAGGGGCGGGAGCGGCACGAGCTTGAGCGTCGCCTCGGTCACCACGCCCAGTATTCCCTCCGACCCGACGAACACCCCCGTGAGGTCGAGCCCTGCGGTGCTCTTGATGGTGTGCCGACCGGTGTGGATCACCTCACCGGACGCGAGCACGACCTCGAGTCCCATCACGTAGTCGCGGGTGACGCCGTAACGTACGCAGCACAGCCCGCCGGCGTTGGTGGCGATGTTGCCGCCGATGCTCGAGATCTCGTACGACGCCGGGTCGGGCGGGTAGAAGAGGCCGTGTTCGGCCACCGCCCGCTTCAGCGCACCGTTCAACACACCGGGTTGCACGCGCACCGTCCGGTTCGCGTCGTCCACGTGCAGCACCCGATCCATCCGGTGCATCGACAGGATGACGCACCCGTCGACGGCGTTGGCCCCGCCGCACAGGCCGGTGCCCGCGCCGCGGGTGACGACCGGCGCCCCGGCGGCGCGAGCGGCGGCCATGGTGGCCACGACGTCGGCGGTGTCGCGTGGCATCACCAGCACCGCTGCGGTGCCGGGTCGTTCGAACAGGGCACGGTCCTGCGCGTACGCCGCCACCACGTCGGGGTCGGCCTGGATGCAGTCGTCGGGCAGCCGGGCACGCAGCTCGTCGAGCAGGCTCATCGCCACATCATGTCCGCGCTCACGTGCGCAGCAGGTCCTTCGCGATGTGGGTGATCTGGATCTCGTCGGTACCGGCGTAGATCTGCAGCACCTTCGCGTCGCGGGCGAGTTGCTCGACGCGGAACTCGCTCATGTAGCCGTTGCCGCCGTAGAGCTGTACCGCCTCCATCGCCACCTCGGTGGCGGCGCGGGCCGAGTACAGCTTCATCGCGCTGGCCTCGGCCAGGGTCATCGAACGGCCGGCGGCGCCCATCTCCATCGTGCGGAAGACGAGGTTCTGCACGTTCATGCGGGCCACCTCCATGCGGGCCAGCTTCTCCTGGATCAGCTGGAACTCGCCGATCGGCCTGCCGAACTGCACCCGGTCCCTCGCGTACTGCACGCTCAGCTGCAGGCACTCCTCGATGATGCCGAGCGCCATCGCCGCCACGCCGGCACGCTCTTGCTGGAACGTCGCCTTCGCGCCGTCACGGCCGCCCGACGGCAGGTCCTCGGTCTCCCCGATCAGCCGATCGAGACCCACCCGCACGTCGTCGAGGAACAGCTCGCCGGTGGGCGACGAGTGCATGCCCATCTTGCGAAGCGGCTTCGACTGCACCAGACCGGGCATGCCCCGGTCGAGCACGAAGCTCAGCACCTTGCGCTGCTCGGGAGGGTTGCCCTCGTCGAGCTTGCAGATGAAGACGATCGTGTCGGCGTACGGGCCGTTGGTGATGAAGGTCTTCGATCCGTTCAGCACGTACTCGTCGCCGTCACGACGCGCCGTCGAACGCATCGATCCGAACGCATCGCTGCCCGAGCCAGGCTCGGTGATCGCCCACGCGCCCACCTTGTCCATCGTCAGCAGGTCGAGCGCCCAGCGCTGCTTCTGGCGGATCGTGCCCTTCGACATGATCGCCGCCGACGTGAGCCCCATGCTGACGCCCATCGCCGTCACCATGCCCGGGCACACGCGGCAGAGCTCGATGATCGGGATGAGCGACAGCCCGCCCCCGTCGTCGCCCGACTCGGTGCGGGCCGGCGGCTCCTCGCAGCGAGCGGTGGCATCGAGGGCCGCTTGCTCCCGGGCGATCTGCTTCGCGAACCGGTCGCGCGCCATCGCGTCCATGCCGAAGGTGGCGAACATCTTCCGGAGGATGTCGTAGGGCGGCAGGTCGCCGTGCTCCAACTCGTCGACGTGAGGACGCACCTCCTCGTCGACGAAGCGCTGTACCGCCTCACGGATCATCCGGTGCTCGTCGCTCCACTCGAACATGGCTGCCTCGTTTCCAGGGTGGGGGTCGACGCCGATGGTAGGGACCGACCGGTCCGACGCCGAAACGCGCGCCGGGACTCAGACCGGATCGGTGAGCACCGACTCGGCGATGCGCTGCACGTCGGCCACCGCTGCCGCCGCCGAGCACTCGCCCCGCAGGGCCGCGCGGATGGCGAACCAGCCGGCGTCCTCCACCTCGGGGAACCGCACGTGCGGCGGATAGGTGATCATCGCCGTGGCGATCGTGTCGGTGGTGATCGCCAGCCGCCGCCGGTCGCGGTCGTCCACCGGCTCGACGTCGGCGAACGCCTGGACGTGCGCACACACGCTGCCACCCGCGGCGTCGATCGCCCCGGCCTCGTACGACGTGAGCAACCGCACGAGATCGAGCGCGCCGTCCACGTCGGCACAGGTGGTGGGCACCGCCCATGCGTGGCAGCCGGCGTAGCTGACGCGACGGTGCGCGCCCGCCGGGTACGGGTGCGGTTCGAGCGATGCGACCTCGCGGATCGTGCCCCACCCGCCCGGCCACGCACCGGCGGCGTCGACGCGTCCGTCGAGCAGGGCTCGGTCCACCTGGTCGTAGTGCCAGTCGGGCAGATCGGACGGCGCTCGTACCGCCAGCCGGCACAGGGTGTCGACCGCCGCGACGGCCTCCGGCGAGTCGATGCACGGCCGGCCCTCGTCGTCGAACAGGCGCCCGCCTGCGCCGACCACCAACTCGAAGAACGTGCCGAACAGCCCGGACTCCCGGCCGGGGAAGCCCATCACCGTGTCGCCGGCGAGCATCGCTGCCCAGGTGTCGGGTGCGGCCGCCACCCGATCGGCGTGCGCCCACAGGATGCGTACGTCGATCAGGCGCGGCACGCAGTACTGGCGGTGGTCGAAGCGACAGAGCTCGACGGCGAGCGGCGCGAGTTCGCCCGTGTCGACCGACTCGTCCAGCGGCCGCAGCCATGCCGCCTGCGAGGGGGCGTACTTGCTGTGGGTGGCGATCACGTCCAACCGCTCACCCGCAGCCAACCGTGCCGCCACCTGAGCGTTCAGCGTGGGGTGATCGGCGTGCACGACCACCTCGACGTCCGGCGCATCCGGCGAATCGAGCAGCCGGTAGAGATGGTCGTACATGGGGCCGCCGACCAGGGCCACGCGCAGTGTCACGACACGATCCGCACACCCGAGATGCCGCCGTCGAGCAGGATGTCGGCGCCGGTGGTGAACGTGGTGGGCGCCGCCAGGAACACGATCGTGTCAGCCACCTCGCCGGTGCCCACCAGGCGACCGAGCGGCTGACGGCGACGGAGGCCCTCGTAGGTGGCCTCGGGGTCGTCGGTTGCCCCGACGAGCCGCTCGACCCAGGGGCTGTGCACCGTGCCCGGCGACACGCAGTTCACCCGCACGCCGTGTGCCACCTCGTCGGCGGCCATCGCCTTGGTGAGCGCGAGGATCGCGCCCTTCGAGGCGCCGTACACCGCTCGTTGCACCAGGCCGACGCTCGCGACGATCGAGCAGGTGTTCACCACGGCCCCGGCTCGGGCGCGGAGGTGCGGCAGCGCGGCGCGCGACATGTTGGCCACGCCGAAGACGTTCACCGCGAACACACGCTCCCACTCGTCGGGGGTGGATTGCACCACGTCGCCGACGGCGCTGATGCCGGCGTTGTTGCACAGCACGTCGATGCCGCCGTGCACGTCGACGACGCGTGCGACGGCGCGTCGGCAACTCGCCGGGTCGGTGACGTCGACCTCGTGGATCGTCTCGCCGTCGGCGACGGCGGCGACGTCGAGACCGACCACCGTGTCGCCGAGCGCGGCGAAACGCTCCACGATCGCCGATCCGATCCCCCCGGCTGCACCCGTCACCACCACGACCCGTCCGCTCACCGCGACCCCCTCGTCGACTTCCACACGTGGCGTGCAGTCTCGCGCCACACACAGGCCACCGGTAGGGTTCGGCCGCCGGACGGGGGAGTCCGCGAGCCGATCGATCGAGGGGGAACCATGACGCGGATCACGTCCGCCACCACACACGACCTGCGGGCGCGCACCTCGGCGTTCCTGCACGGCTCGGACGCACACCACCCCGATCCCGACTACTCGGCCGCCTACGTCGTCCTGCACACCGACGGACCGTTCGAGGGTCACGGCATGACGTTCACCATCGGTGCCGGCAACGATCTGTGCTGTGCGGCGATCGACGCACTCGCACCGCTGGTGGTCGGTCGGCGGCTGAGCGACCTCGTCGACGACATGGGTGCGTTCTGGCGCTCGGTCACCAACCACTCGCAACTCCGCTGGCTCGGCCCCGACAAGGGTGTGATGCATCTCGCCACCGCCGCGCTCGTGAACGCGGTGTGGGACCTGTGGGCGAAGACGAAGGGTGTGCCGGTGTGGCAGCTGGTCGCCGATCTCGAACCCGAGCAGGTCGTCGACTGCATCGACTTCCGCTATCTGCGCGACGAGGTCGACGAACACCGGGCGCTCGACATGCTGCGTTCGGCACGCGCCGGTCGCGACGAGCGGCTCGCGCACCTCCGAGCCCACGGGTATCCCGCATATGTCACGTCGGCGGGCTGGCTCGGGTACTCGGAGGACGAGGTGCGGCGCCGCTGCCGGGCGGCGATGGCCGATGGCTGGCGGAGCTTCAAGACCAAGGTGGGCATCGACGTGGCGTCCGACCGGCGTCGATGCGAGGTGATGCGTGAGGAGCTGGGCGACGACTGCCAGCTGATGGCCGACGCGAACCAGGTGTGGGACGTGCGCGAGGCGATCGACTGGACCAACGAGCTGTCGGCGTTCCGGTTGCGCTGGATCGAGGAACCCACCCATCCCGACGACGTGCTCGGGCACGCCGCGATCCGGCGGGGTGTGCGGCCGGTCGGCGTGGCCACCGGCGAGCACGCCGCGAACCGGCTGATCTTCAAGCAGCTCCTGCAGGCCGAGGCGATCGACTACTGCCAGGTGGACGCCTGCCGGCTGGGTGGACTGAACGAGGTGCTCTCGGTGCTGTTGCTCGCCGCTGCGCGGGACGTGCCGGTGTGCCCGCACGCCGGCGGCATCGGCCTGTGCGAGTACGTCCAGCACATCTCGATCATCGATCACCTCTGTGTCAGCGGCTCGCTCGTCGACCGCACCACCGAGTACGCCGATCACCTGCACGAGCACTTCGTGCACCCGGTGCAGGTGCGCGACGGGGCGTACGTGGTGCCCGAGGCGCCCGGCTACTCGATCGAGATGCGTGCCGAGTCGATCGCCGCGCTGACGTTCCCGGGCGGCGCCGAGTGGCGCTGACCCGATGGGGGCTCGGCACGGCTCCGCTCGGCAACCTGTACTCGGCGGTCGACGACGACACGGCACAGGCCACCGTGGACGCCGCGTGGGGCGCCGGGATCCGGTTCTTCGACACGGCGCCGCTCTACGGTCACGGGCTCGCCGAGATGCGACTCGGCCGGGCGCTGCGCGCACGCCCGCGTGACGAGTACGTGCTCGCGACCAAGGTGGGCCGTGTCCTCACGCCCACCGCCGGCGCTCGGCCCGCGAGCATCTTCCGCGACGTCCCCGACGTGGACCCCGTGTTCGATTTCGGCCGCGACGGCGTGCTCCGCTCGATCGAGCACAGCCTCGCCCGCCTCGGCGTCGACCGACTCGACGTCGTCCACGTGCACGACCCCGACGACCACGAGAGCGAGGCCCTCGCGACCGCCTTCCCCACGCTGCTCGAGCTGCGGGCAGAGGGCGTCATCGGGTCGGTCGGGTGCGGGATGAACCAGGTGGAGATGCTCGAGCGGTTCGTCGAGCGCGTCGACCTCGACTGCATCCTCATCGCAGGTCGGTGGACACTCCTCGATCGCCGCGCCGGCGATCGGCTGCTGCCGCGGTGCGCCGAGCGAGGTGTCGACGTCTTCGTCGGCGGGGTGTTCAACAGCGGCCTGCTGGCCGACCCGCGGCCGGGCGCGACCTTCGACTACGCACCCGCCGGTCCGCGCCTGCTGGCCGCGGCGCGGGCGATGGCACTCGCGTGCGCACGCTTCGGTGTCGCGCTCCCGACCGCGGCACTGGGCTTCGCCCTCCGCCACGAGGCGGTGACACGCGTGGTGATCGGTGCCCGGTCGCCCGGCGAGGTGAACGAGAACGTCGTGGCGGCCACCGCCCACGTGCCTGCCGAACTGTTCACCGAGCTCGACTCGCTGGTGCCCTGATCCACACCGGGCGGGCTCGCGCCGGCGCCGAGGGCGGGCTCATTTTGCGTCCTTTTCGTCCGGTGACGTGGGCGCGGCACCGTCGTCCGCCAACCTGTCGGCCGCCATGTCCCACCCGCCGGCGACCACTTCGATCAGCCGTGTCCTCGCCGATCTCGCTCGCCTCGTGCTGGCGGTCGTCGACGGACGGGCGGCCGTCGTGGTCGCCGGGGGGCAGGACCGGCGCCGTCTGGGTTGGGCTCCGGACGAGGCGACCGAGATGACGTGGCTCGTCGGGGCCGGCGGATCACGGCGAGCGCTCGGCGACCTCCCGGACGTGCTGACGGTGCGCGCCGTCGGCGGTCAGGGGGACGAGGCGCCCGACCCGGATGCCGTGGACACCCTGGCCGAGTTCGACCGCCGCGTGGCGCTGGTCGGGTCGACGTCGTACGTGGTGGCTCCTGTGCAGACCGGCGACGTCTCGACCGATCCGTCGTTCGTGCTGGTGGTCCGCGACGACGAGCGCAGTTGGACGCCGCTCGAGCTGGCGTCGATCCGCACCGTGGCCGAGATCGCTCGGGTGTCGATCCGCAGCTGCGGCGCCATCTGATCGGTCAACCACCTGCGCGGCACCGCGCCACCAGCTCGCCCTGCGACGACACCCCGAGTTTGCGGAAGATCCGCTTCAGGTGGTTGCGCACGGTGTGCTGGCTGAGGAACAGCTGGCTCGCGATGCCGCGCACACGGTGGCCCTCGAGCAGGAGCAGCACGATCTCCTGCTCTTTCGAGGTGAGCCGGTCCAGCACGTCGCGGCGAGCAGCCGGTTCCGGAGGTGCGCCGTCCACGGTCCGCAGGCACCCTTCGACGGCCGTCGCGAACTCGTCGGACGTTCGGTGCTGCAGCAGGATCTCGACAGCTCGCACCTCGCCGTTGGCGGCGCGCAGGCGCACCCGCTCACGGATCGACGTGCCCGGCCGCGGCGCGGACAGGAAGCGCACGAGCCGCTCGCCGGGCTCGATGGCGAGGTCGAGGAAGGCCATGCCCAGGCTGTCGGGTCCCGGCCGCCCGACGAGGCGCTGCCAGGAGGGGGCCACGAAGGTCAGGTGTCCGCGGCGGTCGAGCTCGAACACGCACTCGTCGCTCATCTCCATCAGCGACTCGTAGCGCCGCAACGACAGGTCGAGTGCCATCTGGTGCGATCGCAGCATGATCGACTGCCCGACGGCGTCGCAGGTGGCGCTCAGCGCTGCGGTGTCCGACGGCTGGAGCCGGAACGCGTCGCGTTTCGCGAAGAGTGCGAAGTAGCCCGCGCGACTCCCGCGATAGTGGAACGGCACCACCATCATCGACCGCACCTCGCCGGCCACCAGACGGTCGCGGAGTTCCGGGAAGATCGCCGAGTCGGTGGTGTACACGGTGGGCACGGCGACGTCGACCAGGTGCTGCCAGCGCGGGTCGGCGGCGAAGAGGTCGACGATGCAGTGCATCGCCGGGATCGGCTCGTGCCCGACGTAGGTGCGCAGCACGTCGGTCCCGACGACGGCGTGCCCGTGTTCGGCGCCCGGTGGGCTCGTCGGCAGCGAGGGATGACCGTGGAACACACGCTCGTCGATGACGAAGTGGATCCCGTTGCCGCCGACGAAGTGCCGCAGGGCGACGAGTGCCTCCGTCGCGGCGGCGTCGAAGCCGTCGTCCGGTGCTGCGAGCACCGCACGAGCGGCGTCGGACAAGCGTACGAAGCGGCTCACCGCTCGCGACGCTACCCGAACGAGGGGGTCGCCGGACGGGGTGATCCCCGATGCCGCGGAACTCGCGAGCGCCCACGCTCATCGGTACGACCGACGACCGGACGCACGACCGAGAGGGGGCCACCGATGAACGATCCGACACCGCAGTCACCGCACCAGGGGTGCACCGGCGATCATCTGCCGGGTCCGCTCGGCGTCGGTCGCCCGGTGCATCTGCCGGGCCGAGGGACGACCGTGGTCTGGGACGTCGCCGGGCCGGTGGGAGCACCCACCGTCGTGCTGCTGCACGGCTGGACCGCGACGGCACAGCTCAACTGGTCGGCGAGCGTCGCCGGCCTCGCCGCTCATTTCCGGGTCGTCGCGCTCGATCACCGCGGCCACGGGCACGGCATCCGCAGCGCCGGTACGTTCTCGCTCGCCGAGTGCGCCGATGACGTCGCCGCGCTGGTGCGGGCCTGGGGCGTCGGCCCCGTCGTCGTGGTCGGGTACTCGATGGGCGGCCCGATCGCACAGCTGGTGTGGCGTCGCCACCCCGACCTCGTCGCCGGCGCCGTGCTGTGCTCGACCGCCGACGTGTTCGCCGTGTCCGCCCGGGACCGCCGGATGTTCGGGGTGCTCGACGGGCTCGCCGCCGCGGCTCGGGTCGGCTCGCTGCGTCACGGTGTCGAGCGAGTGCTACGCGGCCTCGCTGCCGCGAAGGCCCGCACCCGGGCGCCCGGCGCGCGAGCGCTCGAGCAGATCGCCCGCCACGACTGGTTCGCGGTGCTCGAGGCCGGACGAGCGCTCGGCCGCCACGACGCCCGCTCGTGGCTCGGGCGGCTCGACGGTCCGTCGGCCGTGGTCGTCACCACGGCCGACGAGGTGGTGCCGGCGGATCGGCAGCGGGCAATGGCGCGCCGGTTGACGGACGCGACCGTGCACGAGGTCGACGGGGGACACGCGGCGTGCTTCGACCCGGCGTCGTTCGGCGTCGCCGTGGTGGCGGCGTGCCGTTCCGTGGCCGGACGCGCACGTCGGTGCCACGCGATCGCTGCGTGACACCGACGTCGTGTTCCTCGGCGCGCCTTCTGCGGCTCGGTGGCCGTCGCCGGACTCGCCGGCGGTGCCGGGCTCAGGTGGTGGAGGCGGCGAAAATGCCGGCGATCGCCTGGTCGAGGGCGCCGTCGAACTCGGCATCGCTCATCTGCGCGGTGAGGCCCTCCGTGAGCGCTCGCGAGAAGCTGGCGATGATGCCGTGGTTGCGGGCGAGCTTGGCGTTGGCGTCGTCGCGGCTGTAGCCGCCCGACAGCGCCACGACGCGCAACACCTTCGGGTGCTCGACGAGCGGCCGGTAGAAGTCGTCGGTCGTCGGCAGCGTGAGCTTCAGCATCACCTGCTGATCGGCACCGAGCTCGTCGAGGTGGGCGAGGATCGACCGCTGCAACAGGTCTTCGGCCTCCGCCTTCGTCGGACTGTTGATGTCGACCTCGGGCTCGATGATCGGCACCAGGCCGTGGCCGAGGATCTGTGCGCCGACCGCGAACTGCTGCGCGACGACGGCCTCGACGCCGGCGGCGTTCGCGTGCTGGATCACCGAACGCATCTTGGTGCCGAACACACCGGCGGCGACGGCGCGCTCGCACAGGGCGTCGAGGTCGGGCATCGGCTTCATCACCTGCGCACCGTCGACCTCGTCGGCGAGGCCCTTGTCGACCTTCAGGAACGGCACGACGCGCTTCACGTCCCACAGGTACGCAGCCGAGCCCATGCCCTCGATCTGGCGGTCCATCGTCATCTCGAACAGGATCGCGCCGAGCACGCGGTCGCCCGTGAAGGCCGGGCTGGTGCAGATGCGCGAGCGCATCGCGTGCATCAGGTCGAACATCTCGGCCTCGGAGGAGTACTCGCTCTCTTCGACGCCGTAGAGGCGCAGTGCCTTGGGGGTGCTGCCGCCGCTCTGGTCGAGGGCTGCGATGAAACCGGCACCGCTCCGGACGCGTTCCAACATCTCACTCATGCGAGCCATCGTACGCGCGGGTGCCGGGGCCTCGGCGACCGTCGACCCGGGAATGGGTCGGAGGTCCCCCGGGCAGACGCGGCTCAGGTGAACTCGGCGTAGCGGGCGAACTCCCACGCGCTCACGTCGTCGGGGTCACCCGACGCGTTCGCCTCGTACAGGGCGAGCTCGTTGCGGGCGAGCGCCAGGAAGTTCGTGGAGAACGCCTCGCCGAGCACACGGGTGAACTCGCTGCCCTCGAACGCGGCGACGCCGGCGGCGAAGGTGGCGGGCAACGCGACCGCGTCGCCGGGCTCGGTGTAGAGGTCGCCCACACCGATCGGGCCGGGGTCGAGTTGCCGCTCGAGGCCGTCGGCACCGGCGGCGAGCACGGCAGCGATCATGAGGTACGGGTTCGCGTCGGCCCCGGCGCTGCGGAACTCGACGCGGTTGGCCTGGCCCTGCCCCGTGGTGCACCGGCACAACACGGTGCGGTTGTCGCCGCCCCAGTGCACGTGCGTCGGGCAGAACGTGTACTCGCGCACGCGCTTGTACCCGTTGCCGGTGGGGATGCCGATCAGGCTCATCGCCGGCGCGTGGCGGACGAGTCCGCCGACCCACTGGCGGAACACGTCGTCGAGCGGGTGGTCGTCCCCGGCGTCGAACACGTTGCGGCCGTCGACGGACAGGCTCGTGTGCACGTGCATCCCGCTGCCGGACTGGCCGGCGAACGGCTTCGGCATGAAGGTCGCCCGCAGCCCGTGGCGCCGGGCGATCTCCTTCACCACCATCTTGAACAGCACCGTGTTGTCGGCCGTCCGCATGGGATCGTCGCACGACACGTTGATCTCGAGCTGTCCGGGGCCGTACTCGGGATTCGACGACTCGACCGGGATGTCGAGGTCGAGCATCGCCTGGCGCATCTCCTGCACACAGCGCTCGAGCGGCCATGCGTCCATCAACGACGAGTACTGCACGTGCGGCTGGATCGGCGACCAGTCGTCGAGGCAGACGTAGCACTCGAGTTCGGTCGCGACGACGGCGTCGTACCCGAGACCCCGCACCCGGTCGATCTGCGACTGGAGCACCGCTCGCGGGTCGAGCGGATGAGGCGCGCCGTCGCTCGCGAACGCACGCGACATCACCGTCGCGTAGCCCGGACGGTGGGGCATCACCCGGAACGTGGCGAGGTCGGGCTCGAGGTGCATGTCGAGGAAGCCGGTGTTCATGTTGATCAGCGGGCTGTCGACGATCTCGCACTGCACGTCGAACACGAAGATCGCGTCGGCGATGTGCGCGCCGTGCTCGGCGACGGTGCGTGCGAAACGCTGCGCCGGCACGCGCTTGCCGCGGAGGTGACCGTACGTGTCGACGGTGGCGAGCTCGACGGTGTGCAAGTGGTGCTCGGCGATCGTGGTGGCGATCTCGTCGAGTCGGGGTGACGGCATCGCGGGGTCTCCTCGTGCTGGGTGTTCGGTGGGACGGCGAGGGCTGGATCAGGGGACGAGCACCTGACGGCCGGCGGCCTGTCCGGCGCGGAGGCGACGGTGGGCCTCCTCGGCCCGGTCGAGCGGCAGCGTCTCGACGGTGAACTCGAGCGGGTGCTCGTGGGCGAACGCGATCAGCTCGCGCAACTCGGCGACGGTGCCCCAGATGCTCGACATGAACCGTGCCTCGTGCGGGACGGCGCCGAGGCCGAAGGGCACCCGTCCGCCGGCGAGGCCGACGGCGACGACGATGCCGCGTCGTTGTACCCGTGCGGTCGCGCCAGCGAGGGTGACGTCGGCCCCGACGAAGTCGAGCACCGCGTCGAAGCGACCCTCGATCTCGTCGAGCGGTCCGGCACCGACGGCGCCGAGCTCCACTGCCCGACGCTGCTTGTCGGGGGACGGATCGGCGGCCCACACCTCGGCGTCGCTGCGCAGGCGCAGGTACTGGAGGCCGAACTGTCCGAGCCCGCCGGCGCCGATCACGAGCGCCCGGGCGGCGGACCCGCGACGGCGCAGCGTGCCGAGCGCGTGGCTCGTGGCTCGGAACGCCGTGAGCCCACCACAGGCGAGCGGGGCTGCACGCACCGGATCGAGGTCGCCGAGCGGCACGAGGTCGGCGCGACTGCGCACGAGCATCCGCTCGGCATAGCCCCCGTCGTGGAACAGGCCGGCTTCACGCCCGTCCGGGCACATCATCTCGTCACCCTCGGCGCAGAGCCAGCAGTCGCGGCATCCCCACGGTGCGTACACGATCACCGGTCCGAGCTCGGGGTGCGTGCCGGTGACCTCGTGGCCCGGCACCAGGGGGAGCGGGCTGCCGAACAGCCCGTCGGCGACGTGCAGGTCGCTGTGGCACACGCCGCACGCCGTCACGTCGATCAGCTGCTGTGCCCCGGTCGCGACGGGCTCGGGTCGGTCGACGACGACGAGCGGCTGCCCGAATCCCTGCAGCTCGACGGCTCTCATCTCCGACCCCCCGATCGGTGTCCACGCGTTCGCCCGGCCGGCCCCGCTCCGGCGAAACCTATCATTGATCAAAGATCACACGTGCGCTCGGGTGGCGCGCTGCGACCGGCGTTCGCAGGCGCGCGCCACCAGCCAGTCGAACAGTGGGTCGTCGTGGCCGTCGTCCATCATCTCGGGGTGCCACTGCACGGCGATCCACGGACGCGTGAGCGACTCGATCGCCTCGATCGTGCCGTCCTCCGAGCGGCCGGCGACCACGAAACCGGGCGCCACGTGGTCGACGGTCTGGTGGTGGAGCGAATTGACGTGGACGGGCCGCCCGTAGAGGCGTGCGCAGGCCGAGCCCGTCGTGAACTCGACGCGGTGCACGAGCGTGTTGGGCACCTTGTCGAAGTGGGCATGTGTCGGGACGTCCTGGTGCAGTGTGCCGCCGCCGTGCACGTTGAGCAGCTGCAGTCCCCGGCAGATGCCCGCCACGGGCAGGTCGTCGAGTTCGGCGAGCGCGAGCAACGCCAGTTCGAGCTCGTCCCGCTCGGGCTCGTTGGGGTGCCCGTCGAGCGGCTCGGCGCCGTAGTGCGCAGGATCGACGTCGGCACCGCCCGGCAGCAGGATCCCGTCGAACACCCCCACGTACTGCGCCGGGTCGGCGTCGAAGGGCAGGTGCACCGCGAGGCCGCCGGCGTGCAGCACGCCGCGGGCATAGTCGGCGAAGTACAGGTCGAGGTCGACGCCGTCCAGGCTGTCCGGGAAGTCGGCGATGTGCTGGCCGCGCTTGCGGCGTCCGGGGAGGGCGATGACGGGTCGATCGGTCACGGCCTCGATGCTACGGCGAGCGGCTCCGGCCCCGAGATCGCACGTCCGGCGCGCCCGCGGCCACCGAACGTCGACGGCCCGTCGAAGTCTTGAAGGGTTCTTGAGCCCGCCGTCCGGCGGGCTTGCTACAACGGAATCACCTTGGCGGAAAGGTGACAACCCATGCAGTCCTCCCATCGCCGGCGCGTGCTCGCGCTCGCCTGCACGCTCGCACTGACCGCGTCGCTCGCGGCGACGCCGAACGACGCGTTGCGGGCCGATTCCCGGCCGACCGACCCGACGGACCCGGCGACGCCGCCGACGGTGACGGCGGACGCGCTGCCGACGGTACAGATCGACGGCGTGGTGTGGTCGCAGGCGGTCGCCGGGAACACGGTGTTCGTCGGTGGACGCTTCGGGAACGCTCGTCCCGCCGGGGCAGCGGTGGGCCAGAACCAGACCCCGCGCTCCAACTTCCTCGCCTACGACATCCGCACGGGCGAGCTGATCAGCTCGATCAACGCATCGTTCAACGCCCAGGTGCGCACCATCGCGGTGTCGCCTGATGGCTCGCGCCTCTACGTCGGCGGCGACTTCACTACCGTGAACGGCCTGCGACGCGATCGCCTCGCTGCGTTCACGCTGCCCGGGATGCAGCTGATCGGCACCTTCCTGCCCCCGGTCGCCTATCACGTCTACGCACTGGCCGTGTCGCCCGACAGCCAGACCCTGTACGTCGGCGGCAACTTCAACGCGGTCGGCAGCCAGACGCGCAACAAGCTCGCGTCGTTCCGCACCTCCGACGGCGCATTGCTGAACTGGGCTCCCAACGCGCAGGGCGGACTCGTGTCGGCACTGGCGGTGTCCCCGACGGGCGACCGCGTCGTCGTCGGCGGCCGGTTCAACCGGATGAACGGCTCCAGCAACCCGGGCTACGGCCTCGCTGCGGTGAACTCGACCTCCGGCGCGCTCGTGCCGTGGGCGATCAACTCGGTCGCGCGCAACGCGAGCGACAGCGCCGGCATCACCTCGCTGCACAGCGACGGAACCAACGTGTACGGCACCGGCTTCGCGACCGTGTCGGCGAACATCGGCAACATGGAGGGCGTCTTCGCGGCCTCCTGGAACGGCGGCACGGTGCGCTGGATCGCCGACTGCCACGGTGACCACTACTCGACCTGGGCGTCGAGCGAGGCCGTGTACGCCGTCGGCCACGCCCACTTCTGCGGCAACATCGGCGGCTTCCCGCAGACCGGGAGCGACAACTCGTCGCTGTGGACCTACCACCGTGCGCTCGGCTTCAGCAAGGCCGCCACCGGCACGGTCGCCCGGAACACCACCGGCAACTACTTCAACTACGAGGGGCAGCCGGCACCCTCGCCGCTGCTGTGGTACCCCGACCTCGATCAGGGCACCTTCACCGGACAGAACCAGGGTCCGTGGCACGTGACGGGCAACAGCGAGTACGTCGTCATCGGTGGCGAGTTCCGCAACGTGAACTTCCGCCCGCAGCAGGGACTCGTTCGCTTCGCCGTGCCCTCGATCGCACCGAACGACCAGGGCCCGAAGCTGTTCGGCAACGGGTGGGTACCCACGGCGTCGTCCACGTTCGCCGGCTCCGTGCGGCTGACCTTCCCCGCCAACTACGACAACGACAACGAGACCCTCACGTACCGTGTCGAGCGTGACGGACAGGTGGTCGGTTCGGTGACCGCCGACTCGTCGTTCTTCTCCCGGCCGTCGGTGACGTACCTCGACACGACGGCCACCCCCGGCTCGCGGGTCTCGTACCGCGTCGTGGCGGTCGATCCGTTCGACAACGAGGCGCCGTCGCAGACCATCACGGTGACGGTGTCGAACGCCGGCAACCGCAGTGCCTACACGGACGCGATGCTGTCGACGAGCGGGCTCACCAACTACTGGCGCCTGAACGAGACCGGGGGGAACTTCGCCGACCTCGTCGGGTCGCGGGCGATGAGCCTCAGCGGCTCGGCCAGCCGTGGCGTCGCCGGCGCGATCGCCGCGGACACCGACCGTGCCGTCACCTTCAACGGTGGTCGTGCGTCGACGGGCTCGGCCACGACCCCCAGCACGTTCAGCGTGGAGGCGTGGGTGCGCACGTCGTCGACCCGGGGCGGCAAGATCATCGGCTCCGACAACAACCCGGGCTTCTTCCAGACACCGACGCCGGATCGGCACCTGTACCTCGGCAACGACGGACGGGTGAACTTCGGCGTCAACGCCGGCTCGAACGTGCTCGTCACGTCGCCGTCGGCGATCAACGACAACCAGTGGCACCACGTCGTCGGCACCTTCGCCGCCGGCACGATGCGCCTGTACGTCGACGGGGTCGAGGTGGGATCACGGTCCGGCATCGGCAACCTGCGCTCCTACAACGGCGTGTGGCGAGTGGGCGGCGGCACCCTGCAGGGATGGTCGTCGCGTCCGTCGAGCGACAACCTGGCCGGCACGATCGACGAACCGGCCGTCTACTCGGTGGCCATCCCGGCCGATGTGGTGCGCCGCCACTTCGACGTCGGCCGCACCGGCGCCCCGCCCAACCAGGCGCCGACCGCGTCGTTCACGGCGACGCCCACCAACCTCACCGTCGCGGTGGACGGCCGGGCGTCGACCGATGCCGATGGCACGATCGCCGCCTACGCCTGGAACTTCGGCGACGGCTCCACGGGCACGGGTGCCACGACCTCGCGCACCTACGGCGCAGCAGGGACGTACACGGTGACCCTCACCGTCACCGACGACGACGGCGCGACGGCCACGACCACCAGGTCGGTCACGGTGACCGCACCTCAGCCGGGTCAGCCGTTCGCGGTCGATGCGTTCGGTCGGACGGTGAACGGTGGTCTCGGTTCGGCCGACACCGGTGGGGTGTGGGTGACGACGGGTGCGGGCGCGAACTTCGCGGTCGCCGGTGGGCAGGCTCGGATCACGATGAGCGGTCCGGCGTCGAGCAGCTACGCGATCTTGCCGGTGGCCTCGACCGACACCGAGGTGCGGGTATCGGTCGGGTTCGACAAGCTCGTCAGCGGTGGCAGTGCGTTCGCGTCGGTGATCGGCCGTCGTGTGGGTGCCGACGACTACCGGACGAAGGTGCGGGTGCTGTCCGACGGGTCGGTGCAGTTGTCGCTGGTCCGTACGACGGGTGGTGCGGAGACGACGCTCGCGATCACCACGGTGGCCGGGGTGAACCTGGCCGCGAACGAGCGGTTGCAGGTGCGGTTCCAGGTGACCGGGACGAACCCGACGACGGTGCGGGCCAAGGTGTGGGAGGCGGGTGCTGCCGAACCCGGCGCGTGGCAGCTGTCGACGTCCGACTCGACGGCGGCGCTGCAGGCCGCTGGTGGGGTGGGCATGTGGGTGTACCTGTCGAGCGCGGCGACCAACGCGCCGGTGGTCGCCACCTTCGACGACCTCGTCGCCGCCCCCAGCGTCGCCGACCCGCCGCCTGCGGCCGAGTTCGCGGTCGACGCGTTCGGTCGGACGGTGAACGGTGGTCTCGGGTCGGCCGACACCGGTGGGGTGTGGGTGACGACGGGTGCGGGCGCGAACTTCGCGGTCGCCGGTGGGCAGGCTCGGATCACGATGAGTGGTCCGGCGTCGAGCAGCTACGCGGTGCTGCCGGTGGCGTCGACGGACACCGACGTGAATGTGTCGGTCGGGTTCGACAAGCTCGTCAGCGGTGGCAGTGCGTTCGCGTCGGTGATCGGTCGGCGGGTGGGTGCTGACGACTACCGGGCGAAGGTGCGGGTGTTGTCCGACGGGTCGGTGCAGTTGTCGCTGGTCCGTACGACGGGTGGTGCGGAGACGACGCTCGGTCCGGTGACGTCGGTCGCCGGGTTGACGGTGGCGGCGAACGAGCGGTTGCAGGTGCGGTTCCAGGTGACCGGGACGAACCCGACGACGGTGCGGGCCAAGGTGTGGAAGGTGGGCGCGGCGGAGCCAGCGGCGTGGCTGGTGTCGACGACCGACTCGACGGCGGCGTTGCAGGCCGCTGGTGGGGTGGGCATGTGGGTGTACCTCTCGAGCGCAGCGACCAACGCGCCGGTGGTCGCCACCTTCGACGACCTGGTGGCTCGCGCCGCCGACTGAATCGAGCAACACCCCTCGTTCTGGTCGCGCATCGTCACGCCTGGCGTGACGATGCGCGACCAGAATGGGTCAGGCCTCGCTGATCCGCCAGCGGTAGTTGCCCACCTGGGTGGAGTACACCAGGTCGGTGTCCTGCAGCTGCCATCCTTCGATCGGGAAGCAGATCTCGCGCTCGGCGGGCGCCGGGTCGCCGAAGACGTCGTTGTTCGCGGCACGTCCGGTGGTGACACCGAGCGAGGGCTCGACGGCGAGTCCTGCGGAGATGAGGGTCACCTGCTCGCGGATGAAGCCGAGCGGGACGTCACCGTCGATGGTGAAGATCAGACACAGGTGACCGAACCCGTCGAGCGGGTCGGACGGCGTCACCTCGATCCCGCCGTACTCGATCGGGTCGCCGAGGCCCGGCAGGGCGCTGTCGACGACGGTGGTCGCCGGGGTCGAGGTGGCCGCGACCGTGGACGCCGGTGCGGGCTCGGTGGTGGCCACGGTGGTGGGCGCCACCTCGCCGTCGTCGCCGTCCGTGATCGCCCGGATCCCGGCCACGGCCAGCGCCACCGCTGCGACGGCGACGACCACCGCGATCGGCAGCCACCCACGACGGCGCTCGGGCGGGGTGGGCACGGTGACCGTCGGCAGCGGCTCGTCGCTCACCCGCTCCAGGCGACGACCGACCGCTGCGGCGGTACGGTCGAGCTGGTGCTGCGCAGCGTCGAGGCGGGCCGCGTCGTAGATCACCGCGAGCTCGTCGTCGGGAGCGTGGGCCGACCGACGCGGCGTGGCACGCGGTGGGGGCGCGAGCAGGCCGAACCCGGCAGGTGGCCGGAGCACGGACGGATCGGCGGGAACGCGATAGGTGCCGTACTCGGCCGCGGGCTCGGTCTGCTCGAACTCGATGCGCTGCAGCGCCCACTCGAGGTCGCCGAGGTCGGGACCGCCGCGATCGCCCCATCGTGCGGTGCGGGCCCGGCGCTCGAACGCGCGCGTCGCCTCGGCGAGCGAAGCACCGTACGGCAGGCCGAGCAGCACGTACGGGTTGCGGCGGTCGTCGTCGGTGCTCATCGGGTCAGAGCATCCTCATGCAGATGCGGCGGATGTCGCGCACGGTGCGCAGCAGGTCGTCGATCTCGCGGGCCACCGGAGCACCCACCACGTGGGGTCGGAACTCGCTCAGCACGTCGTCCGCGGCGATCGCGTCGTCGAGGATCGGTTCGAGGGCGTCTCGCAGCGCCGGGGTGTTGCGCCGGTGTCGTGGATCGCGGCGGATGCGGCGATCGAGGTCGTCGACGGCGCGGACCATCCGCTCGACCACACGATCGAGGAACCCGACGTGGCAGACCGCGAGCCGTTCCCAGGCGGTGTCGAGCACGCGCGCCATGTGGGCCGACGGGCGGTGCTCGGTCCAGAACGCGTCCGCCTCCTCCAGCAGTTGCAGGTACACGTCCGGGGGAGGCTCACCCCCGGGCTCGGCATGCTCACTGACCGCGAGCACCGCCAACGGCGCGAGCACCGCCCGATGCTCCACGCCCATCGGCATCTTGCGCTGGATGGCGAACAGTGCGAAGAGCGCCGACGACCCGTCGTCGTCGAACACGTGTCGCGCCGCACTCTCGATCGCACGGTCGCGCTCGTGTTCGACCCAGCCGGGCACGGTGCCGGATCGCAGCACGTAGGTGAGCGCGTCGACGTACTCGCGTGGTCCGGTGGCTCGGGCCTGGAACACCTTCGCCTCGACCGACTGGCGGTGTGGTGAGGTGCTCAGGTTGACCGGACGGCAGAGCCAGTCGCGGTCGAGGTTCGACTGCATGCCGAGGATCGAGCGGAAGATGCCGAGGTCGATCTCCGACACGACGAGGTCGCGGAGCGCCTCGACGAGCGCCGATGGCACGGGCCGGAATCGCCGGAGCGTCCACGGCAGATCGTCCGTCGCCCACAGGTGCACGGCTCGCATCGCCGCCGCGCAGCGCAGATCGGCGGAGTCCGACTCGCGCACCAGCCGGGCGAGCTCGAGCGCTGCCGAGTCGGGATCGAGGCTCGACGCCACGATCGCCAGGTTCACCCGCAACGGCACGTCGTCGGTGCCGCCGATCGCAGCGAGCAGGGTGTCGCGGGCGGCGTCGCCGTCGTCGCGCTGCCAGTGCGCGAATGCGATGAGGTTGAGTGCGTCACGTCGCTGGTCGTCGCCCGCCGCGAGGCGGTGAGCGTGGTGCCCGGCGTCGAGGGCGTTGGCCCAATCGCTCTCGACGAGCCGCTCGAAGGTCGCGCGCAGGGCGTGCCACCCGACGAAGCGTTGGATCGCCGGTTCGAGGTCGTCGCGCCAGGTCCACAACGGCACGTCGAGCCGGGCGGCGAGCAGCGGCCAGAGCGACGGGTCGGCCACCAGTTCGCTCGTGAGCGTGGTGGCCGTCGGCGAGGTGAGGAAGTCGGCCAGCTGATCGGCCAGTGCCGGGTTCACCGCGCGCAGGTCGTCGTCCACCTCGCCGTGCTCGACGAGGTGGAGCACGCCGCGCACGTGCGGGTCGGCGAGGGCCCGATCGATGTCGGCGAGTCGCCCGGCGGCGAGCCGTCGTCGATCGCGTTCGAACGTGAGCCCGAGCCGGTCGACGTCGTCGTCGCTCAGCCGCTCCGGACGAGTGCGCGCGACGACGTGGCGGCGCTGGTCGTCCGACAGCGTCGTGTCGTCGAGTGGGACACGGCGGTCGACGAGGTCGTCGAGCACCGACAGACTCACGCTCGGACCCACGTCGAGCGGCCCCTCGAGCGTGGCGCCGTGCAGCGCGAGGGCACGTGAGACGCTCGGTACCACGTCGCGCACCTGCTGCAGCTCGGCCGGCAGGTCGTCGCCGGGCTGGAGCAGGAACCTGGCGAGCGGCGTGATGCCGCACGCGACGCTCACCTGCACCAGGCGTTGTGTCGGCGTGCCCTGCACCCGCTGGCCGAGGAGGAACCGAGCAGCACTCGCCGCATCGCCGACCCATCGCTGCGACGCCCACCGGAGCACCACGGCGACGACGGCGTAGCCGTCGAGGGGCAACTCGCCGAGGTGTTGCACCGCCGCATCACGGTCGCCGAGGCGGAGATGACCGAGCGCCGTCCACCACGTCACCTCCCCGGTGCTGAGCGGCAGCAGGGCGACGAGGTCGGGTCGGCCGGCCGTCGCGAGCTCGCAGGCGGTCCGACGAGCCAGCGCGACCTCGACCGCCGGGGCCACACCGAGGCAGTGCGCGACGAGTGTGGCCTCGAGTTGGGTGTGTCCCCACCCTGCCAGGGCCGGGGTGTTCGCCGCGACGAGCCCGGCGGCGACCTCGCAGCGCAGGTCGTGCAACCCGTGGACCCCGACGAAACCCTGGCCGCCGTCGGGAGCTGCGTCGAGGACGCGTCCGTCGCTCGCCACGAGCACCTCGCTCGCAGCGACACGCGAGCGCTGCACCCACATCGCCGGGGTGGCCGTGCCGCCACGCCCGAGGTAGCCGACGCGCACCGTGTCGTCGCGTACCAGCACGGGCGCCGCGAGCGAGGTGTCGGTGGCGCAACGCGGACACACCGCGGCCGCCGTGCGGTGTCCACAGTGCAGGCACGTCGCTCCGTGGAGTTCGGCGAACGTGTCCGGCGCCACCGGTCTCCTTTCGTGAGAACGCGGCCCGACGACTCGACCGCCCGTGGCCGCGAAGGCTAACTCGCGTCGAAGATCTCCAGCCGGACCCGCTTGTTGCCCTTGCCCTTGTTCTCGAGTTTGACGACGCGGATCCGGCCCACCTCGCCGGTGGAGCGCACATGGGTGCCGCCGTCGGCCTGCTTGTCGAGGCCGACGATGTCGACGACGCGGATCTCGGGCACCGTGTCCGGGATCATCGACACCTTCGTGCGGATGAGGTCCTCGTCCATCACCGCGGTCGAGCGTGGCAGGAACGTCACCTCGATCGGACGGTCGGCGGCGAGCTCGTCGTTCACCAACTCCTCGACCCGCGGTCCGAACCCCTCCGGCAGGGGATCGAACTCGAAGTCCATCCGCGCGGCGAGCGGCTCCATGTTGCCGCCCGTGACGGGCACCCGCCACTCGTTCCAGATCACCCCGCACAGCACGTGGAGCGCGGTGTGGGTGCGCATCAGCCGGTGGCGCCGATCCCAGTCGACCACTCCGGACACCGTGTCGCCCACTGCCGGCGCCTCGCCGTCCGCGACCACGAGCCGGTGCCACACGTGGTCGCCCTCCTTGCGCACCTCGGTGACGGTGAGCCCGGCGAGGGTGCCGGTGTCGTGCGGCTGGCCGCCGCCTGTCGGGTAGAACGCGGTCCGCTCGAGGGCGACACGGACGGTGTCGTCGTCGCCCGCCTCGACCGCGAGCACCCGCGCGTCGAAGGAGGTGAGATAGGCGTCGCGGAGGTAGAGCAGTTCGGTCATCGACGCGAGTCTGCCAGCGGCCCGTCGTGCGCACGACGGCGCTTCGCTAGCGTGTCGACGTGGGCCGCTTCGATCCTGCCGGCATGGCCGGCCGCCTGGCCGGCAAGGCGAGACAGACGGATTGGCGTGGCCGGGCCACGCGGGCCGCCCGAACGTTGCGCGACGAGTACGAGGCCGGCCGGCGTGGCGACGACGCGCCGGCGCAGCCCCTGTGGGCGTCACCGCGCGAGCAGCTGGACGCCGTGCTCTCGCTGGTTCGAGGTGCACGCGACGCCGCGGACGCGGGGCAACCGGCCGCACACGACGAGGCGGCGGCACACGACGAAGCGGCCGCACACGACGAAGCGGACGACGTGGCGGCGGCGCTCCGTCGCGTCGACTGGGGTCGGGTACGCGCCGCGACCGCCGAACGCAGCGGTGACGCCGCGCAGACGGTGCGGTCGATGGCCGAACAGGTCGACTGGGCGAAGGTGCAGCCCGTGGCCGCGCAGGTGTCGACGGCGCTGATCACGGCGGTCGCGTCGGGGCAGCTGGGCGTGGGCGGTCGCCTCGGATCGATGGTGGCCAGAGCGATCGTCGATCAGGGCGGACTCGGGCAGCGGGTGGCGTCGCGCCTGGCGGGGACCGAGCTCGCCGTGCCGCCCGACCTGCGCACGGTGATCGACGCGACGGCTCGCGAGGCCTGAGGCCCCGCCCGTCGGCGGGACGGTGCACTGGTCGATCGAGCCGCGGCCGAGCGTGGCGACCGGCTCTCAGCCGGCTGGCGTGATGAGCTGATCGACGGGTGCGTACTCGTCGGTGAGCACGACGGCGTGATCGACGAACCGGCCGAGGTCGGCATCGGACGACCAGACCGTGTCGTCGTCACCCCGGCCGGCGTTGCGGGCGGCGATCTCCGCCACCGGCAGCGGTGCGTCGCTCGCGACGAGCACGAAGTTGCCGCCGTTCGTGTCGCCCTGCAGCCGGGCGAGCGGGGCGATCACGGCCACGTGTGCGAACACGTCTCGCAGGGTGGCCGCCTCGGCGCGAGCGAAGTCGAGACCACCGTGGTCGATCAGGTTGAGGACGTACACGCCGCCCGGTGCGAGCACGTCGTGGATCTCCTCGACGAACTCGCGGGTCGTCAGGTGCCACGGTACGGCCTCGCCACCGAAGGCGTCGCCGATCACCAGGTCGATCGAGCCGGTCGCCAGATCGCGCAGGTGGACCCGGGCGTCGCCGGTGACGGCTCGCAACTCGGGTGACAACACGAGCCCGAGCCGGTCCTCGGCCAGTTCGACCACCGACGGGTCGAGCTCGAACACGACGCTCGTCGATCCCGGTCGGGTGGCCGCCAGGTAGCGCGGCATCGTGAAGCCGCCGCCGCCGATGTGTGCGGCACGCACCGGGGTGGTGCCGGGTGCGACCGCCTCGATCACGTCGCCGACGATCTGGGAGTAGCTGAACTCGAGATGCGTGGGGTCGTCGAGATCGACGTAGCTGTTGCGCAGGTCGTCGAGCAGCAACGTACGGCCGCTCGGACGGTCGGGGTCGGTGCGCACGACGGCGCAGAAGTACGTGCTCTCCACGTCACACGGCGTGCCGGCACCGACCGCCAACCCCGAGAGTGCGAGCACCGCGAAGCCCGAGCTCACCACCACGTCGCGACTGCGCCGCTCGTCCGGGTCGTCGGGGTCGCCGTCGGCGAGCCGCCACCACAGGACGATGCCGAGCACGACGAGCCCGATCCCGCCACGATGATGACCGGTGGTGGGAACGCGGCGACGAACCGAACCCGGTGACGAAGACGGCCACGAGCGACCCTGCCGTCCCCATCGCGGACAGCCGACCGACCACGTGCCCGGTGTGCTCGACGGCGTCGAGGGTGATCTTCACGGTCAGCGGCGACGCCGCGCTCAGCACCGCCGAGGGCAGGAAGAACGACACGGTGGCGAGCAGCACGATCGACGCCACGCCACCGTCGGCCCCGGGGCCGAACAGGCGGATGAGCGGCACCGTGGCCACCGACGCCGCCCCGCCGACCGCCACGGTCGCGGGCAGCAACCGGCGTGGTTCGTAGCGATCGGCCAGACGTCCGCCGACGAACGTGCCCGCGGCGATGCCGGCGAGCACCACCCCGATGATGCCGGTGAAGGTCTGCAGCGTCACGCCGATGTAGGGCGCGAGGAGGCGACCGGCCAGTGTCTCGAGCACGAGCACGGCACCGGAGGTGACGAAGACGGTGAGGGAGGCGAGGCGACTCGACACGACCGTGCGACCGTAGCGCGGCCGCCCGCCGAGCACCTCGGCGTACCCTGACGTCGTGGAGTCGACGCGACGAGGGACGAACGATCGAGGCCGCAGGACGGTCGTGGCAGCGATCGTCGCCGCCGCGCTCGTCCTCGTGGCCTGCGGTGGGGACGACGCCGCGACGGACACGACCGCCGCGCCGGACACGACCGCCGCGGCAGCGGCGACCTCGGTCGGCCCGGTGGCCGGCGGGTTCGACACCACGTTCGAACGGGTGGTGCCGGGTGGCGACTGCGAGTGCGCCGATGGCAGCGAGTTCGCGTTCTGGGTGCGCGAGGCCGACCCCGAACGGGTGCTGCTCTTCTTCCAGGGCGGTGGCGCGTGCTTCTCGGCCGAGACCTGTGCGTTCGGCGCGCCGACCTACCGGCCGACCACCGACGCCGGCGACGACCCGTCGGGCGACGGGGGCGTGTTCGACCTCGACGACGAGCGGAACCCGTTCCGCGACCACTCGATCGTCTTCGTCCCGTACTGCACCGGCGACGTGCACCTCGGTGACGCCGAGGCCGACTACGGCGACGGCCTGGTGGTGCAGCACCGGGGAGCCGTCAACGGTCGCGCGGCCGTCGCCGAGCTCGTCGACCGGTTCCCGGACGCCACCGAGGTGGTGGTGGCCGGCGAGAGCGCCGGCGCGATCGCGACGCCGATGTACGCCGGGCTCGTCGGTGACGACCTGCCCGATGCACGGCTGACCGTGCTCGCCGACGGCTCGGGGGCGTATCCCGACGTGCCGGCGGTGAACGCGTCGATCGGTGCACGGTGGGGGACGGAGGCGGCGATCCCCGACTGGCCCGTCAACGACGGCCTCACCGCCGCCGACTGGAGCTTCCCCGATCTGTTCGTGCAGGCCGGTCGGCACCGCCCCGACATCGTCTTCGCCCGGCACGACTACGCGTACGACCGGGTGCAGACGTTGTTCGCCGCGCTCGCCGGACTCGGCGTGGCCGACCTGCTGACGTCGATCGACGCGAACGAGGCGTCGATCGAAGCCGCAGGTGTGCCGCTCGCGAGCTATGTGTCCCCCGGCGCCGATCACACGGTGCTGTCGTCGCGACGGTTCTACGACGAGGCCACGGGCGGGGTGCCGCTGGTGGACTGGGTGACCGATCTGGTGGCGGGAGACCCCGTCGACGACGTCCGCTGCGAGGTCTGCACCGGGTCGTGACGCACCTCGACGTGCGGCGGTTCAGCGTGCGTCGGGATGGCGGCCCGCGAGCAGGCGCTCCACGGTGTCGACCGGATCGTCGAGGCCCTTGCGGATCACCTCGTCGGCGCCGGCGTCGCGGAGCCGGCGCCGCATCGACGCCGTCGCACGCGCGCTGATCGCGAGCACGACCTGGGGTCGTTCCGCCAGCCGGTCCAATCTGCGGAACAGGGGGGCGTCGCCGCCCGGCAGGTACACGTCGCTCACCACCACCAGCGGGCATTCCCGTTCCACCAGGTCGACGAGCCCGTCGCCGGTCGGGGCGGTGCCCACGACGCGCCATCCCGCTCGCGAGCGGAACAGCTCGGTGATCGCGGCGAGCACCCCCTGGTCGTCGTCGGCGATCGCGACGGTGTGTTCGGGCGCGTCGAGACCGCCGGGGTCCCCGAGGTGCGCAGCAGCGACGCCTGGCTCTGCCATGCGCACATCCTCGGCGGGGATGCGGGGCGAGGACCAGTGACGACACCACTCGCGGCACTGACGCGATCGCGTCAGCCGGCACCGCACCCGCGTCCTCCGATCGGGTTCGTTCGGGCCTGTCGCGCGACTGGCCCGTTCTGCACCATGGACGTGTGATCAACACCTCTCCGTCCGGGCCGCAGCCGTCGATCGGCGAACTCCTCGACGCGCTCGACACCGACGAGATCCGCGCGAGCTACCGGCCGGTCGTGCACCTCGCCACCGGGGCGGTCGTCGGCTGGGAGGCGGTCGGACGTTGGGATCACCCCCGGCGGGGCGTCTTGCGCCGGGAGGCGTTCGCCGACCTGGCGACGGAGGCCGACGCCACGGTGGCCGTGGAGGCCGTCGTGCTCCACGCCGCGCTCGCCGCGCTCGCGACGTTCGACGGCACCGACCGACGCTCCCGTCCCACGATGTCGGTCCCGTTCGGGCTGCCGACGTTGGCGACGGGCCGCGTCGCGTCGATGGTGGCCGACGCGCTGCAACACCACCGCGTCGCACCGCACCGCCTGTTCGTCGAGGTGTCGGGACCGGTGCCCGCCGACGCGATTCCGACGCTGGCCGAGCATCTCGAGGACATCCGCCGTCTCGGGGTGAAGATCACCTTGAGCGACGTCGCGTGCGGCGACACCTCGTTCACCCGGTTGCGCACCTTGCCGCTCGACCGCCTCCAACTGGGTCGGTGCTGCACCTCGGCCGTCGACCGACCGCGCGAGCAGGCCATCGTGCGCGCGGTGGTGGCACTGGCCCGCGACCTCAACCTCGACGTGATCGCCGACGGGGTGGACTCCCCGAGTCACGACCGCGTGTTGCGACGCCTCGGTTGCTCGCTCGGCTCGGGCACGATCT
Organism: Acidimicrobiaceae bacterium; assembly: GCA_020637235.1. GTDB lineage: Bacteria > Actinomycetota > Acidimicrobiia > Acidimicrobiales > Ilumatobacteraceae > VFMC01. The sequence continues at coordinate 220,577 of JACJWG010000004.1, forward strand.
TCGGTGAGTTCGGACCGTACCTGCACCGCACCAACGCCCACGACACGCCGCTGCGCGGACGCCGCACCCATCCCGTGCCCGGCAACGAGGTGTCGCGGCTCGCGATGGTGTACGAGACCGGTCTGCTCGACTCGGCTCCCGAGGCCGAGTTCGATCGGCTGGCGGCGGACGCTGCGCGGGCCTGCGACGCACCGCTCGCGATGGTCAACCTCGTCGACGTCGATCGGGTGTTCGTGAAGGCCTCGTTCGGCCCCACCAACGGTCGCGAGATCGATCGGTCGATGGCGTTCTGCGCACACACGATCTGCACGCCCGATCCGATGGTGGTGCCGGACACGCTCGAGGATCCCCGCTTCGCCCGCAACCCGCTCGTCCAGCCGCTCGACCCCGCCGAACCCGCGTTGCGGTTCTACGCCGGGGTGCCGCTGGTGTCGTCGGACGGGATCACGCTCGGCACCGTCTGTGTGCTCGACCACCGGCGTCGCGACGGTCTGACGACCGAGCAGCTCGACACCCTCGTGCACCTCGCATCGCTCGCCTCGAACCGCTGCGAGTTGCGCGCTCGTCTGCACCAGCTCGACCGCACCCGGCAGGCCGCCGCAGCGGCCGACCGTGCGGTCGAGGAGCTCCGGCAGCTGATCACCCTCGAGACGCCGATGCCGCCGAGCGTCGTCGAGGCTGCATGGCGATCCGAGGTGCGCTGAGCGCGGCGATCGGCACGACGCGGCGGATCAGACGTCCGCGTGCGGGAGTGCGGCATCGACGTCGAACCCATCCGGTGGATCCACGTCGGCCCCGCTCCGGGGGCGCTCGGGCAGCGCCGGCAACCAGCAGCTGACGATCGTGCCGTGTCCGGGCCGGCCGGCGACGTGCCACCACCCGCCGGCCGCCGCAGCAAGAGCTCGGCTGATCGAGTTCCCGTGCGGGCCCGACGGCAGCGCGTCGGGGCCGAAGCCGACCCCGTCGTCGATCACGCGCACCTGCACACCGTCGCCGGTGTGTCGGACGGACACCGTCACCTCACCGGCGCGCGCGTGTTTGCGCACGTTGCGGATGGCCTCCGCGGCGATGCGGAACACCAGGGTGGTCGTCGCCTCCGACAGCGGGGTCGACGGTTCGCCGAGATCGACCTCCAGGTGCGTGGCCACGCCGCTGCGGGCAGCTCCGCGTCCGGACCCCGCGCCGGAACCGTCGTCGAAGGTGTCGGCGATCAGGTCGTCGAGCGCCGTCTGCAAGCCCTCGTCGTCGAGCGCCGGTGGATGGAGGCGGAACATCAGGGTGCGCAACCGAGACTGCACCTCGACGATCGACGCGGTGATCCGACCGAGCACCGCCCGTTCCTCGTCCCCGACACGCAGCGCGAGGCTCTCGAGCTGCCACTGGGCGGAGACGAGCACCTGGATCGGATCGTCGTGCAGTTCGCCGGCGAGGCGGGCCCGCTCGGCCCCCTCCGCCTGCACCATGCCGGAGGCGAATGCCTGGCGAACCTCGCCGAGGAGTTGCAGCCGCATCCGTTCGACCGCGTCCGACACGGTGCGGATCTCGGCGGCGCCGCCGGGGGTGATCGGCGTGTCGAGCCGGCCCGAGGCGACCGACGTCGCTTCGTGCACCAACCGATCGAGGGGTGCGGTGACCCGACGGCGGGCGATCGAGAAGACGGCGACGCCGACGGCGAGGACCGCGAGGGCGGCGGCCTGCGCGACGACGAACTGCTGATCGGTACGGCGAACGAGCTCGTCGCGTGTGGCCGCGCGTTCGGCCTCGATCGCCGCGGTGAGCGCGTCGAGGTCGTCTCGGACGGCGTCGAAGATCAACCGGCCGCGCCCGGTGGCCACGAGGTCGGCGGCCGCTTCGAGCCGCCCCTCGTCCACCAGGGCCACCTCGCTGTCGGCCACCGAGTCGCGCCAGCGAACGAGCCCGAATGCCACCGGATCGACCAGCGCGCGGAGCTCGGGATACCTGTCGCGCAGTGCGGCGTCGAGCTCGGCGAGCGCATCGGCCTCCTGCTGCCGGCCCTCGGCGTACGGCTCGAGGAACACCGGGTCCGCGGTGATCACGTAGCCACGGATGCCGGTCTCCTGGTCGATCGCCGCCTGCATCAACGAGTTGGCCGCCGCCAGTGCCGGGATGAGGTGACGGGTCCGGGTGTCCTGCACCCGTCCGGCGGCCACGTAGGCCCGGAGCGAGAACACCTCGATCAGCACGGCCACCACCAGCAGCACCGCGACGACGACGGCGACGCCTCGGCGCAGCGACGATCGTCCGACGCGTCCGCGCCGTTGCCGCTCGTGGCTCCGACGCGGTGTCGAAGCGAGGTCGTCCGACGTCACCGCTCATCGACCATACTGAATGTCATGACGCCGTCGGAGCCTCGACCGCCGGAGTCGGGGACCACGACGGCCATCCGCCTCGTCCTGGTCGACGACCACCGGCTGCTGATCGACAGCCTGGTCGGGGCGATCCAGTCCCACGACGACCTCGAGGTCGTCGGCACCGCCGGATCGATCGCGGACGCGCTGGTGGTCGTGGAGCGGTGCCGCCCCGATGTCGTGCTGCTCGACCTGCGACTCGGCGGCGACGACGCCGTGTCCTCGATCGGCCGGCTCGTCGAGGCCGGTGGGGGCTCGAAGGTGGTGCTGCTCACCGCCACCCACGATCGCCGCCACGCGGCTCGAGCGATCGAGGCGGGGGCGTCCGGGTACCTCACCAAGCAGCAGCCGCTGCCCGAGTTGCTGGCCGGCATCCGTGCCGTCTGGCGCGGCCAGGCCACGGTCGACCCGTCGCTGCTCGGCGGCATCCTCGAGCAACTGAGCGGCGGCGATCCCACACGGCTCACTGCTCGCGAGCTCGAGGTGCTGCGCATGCTGCACGCCGGCCATGCCGCCGAGCGGATCGCCCGCCAGCTCCACATCGCACCCAACACGGTGCGCAACCACGTGCAGCGCATCCTCACCAAGCTCGGCGCGACCTCGCGCCTGGAGGCCGTGGCGATCGCTCGCCGCGACGGTCTGCTCGACGAGTGAGCGCGGCGCCCCGCCTCGTCGTTGTGCGGGACCAGGCGGGGGTGCAAGGGTGAGCCCATGTCCCACGATGCCCGTCATCCCGACACGATCGCGGTGTCGGCCGGTCGCCCGACCGAGATCGGCGATCCGCTGAGCCACCCGATCGTGCTGGCCTCCAACTTCCGCGGCGACGAGGGCGCGTACGCGCGCACGCACGGGGTGGCCACGTGGGTCGGGCTGGAGGACGCCGTCGGTGCGCTCGAAGGCGGGCAGGCCACGGCGTTCGCCACCGGCATGGCCGCAGCCTCGGCGTGTCTGTTCGCGCTGGCTCCGCGGGTGCTGGTGCTGCCGACGTTCTCGTACCTCGGGGTGCGTGCGCTGGTGAACGATCTGGTCGAGCAGGCGCGACTGCAGGTGCGGTTCGTCGACATCACCGACACCGCTGCCGTGGTGGAGGCCTGCGACGGAGCCGACGTGGTGTGGATCGAGTCGCCGACCAACCCCACGCTCGACGTGGCCGATCTCGACACGATCACCGCGGCCGCACATGTCGCCGGCGCGCGAGTCGTGGTCGACAGCACGTTCGCCACTCCGGTGTGTGCCCGGCCCCTCGCGTCGGGCGCCGACCTGGTGATGCACAGCGGCACGAAGTTCATCGGCGGGCACAGCGATCTGATGATCGGCCTGGTGGTCGCGGCGGACGACGTGCTCCACGACCGCATCCGACACGCCCGGCTCGTGAACGGCGCCACGCCAGGGGCGCTCGAGGCGTTCCTGGCGTTGCGTGGTCTGCGCACGCTCCCGCTGCGGATGGCGCGAGCCCAGGAGTCGGCGGCGGTGCTGACGGCGCGGCTCGCCGACCACCCGGCAGTGGCCGAGGTGCGCCACCCCGGGTGGGGGGCCATGGTGTCGTTCGTGGTGCACGGTGGCGCGCCGGTGGCCGACGCCCTGTGTCAGCACGTGCGCCTGCTGGTGCCCGCCACCAGTCTCGGCGGCGTGGAGACCACGATCGAACGGCGCCAGAAGTACGCCGGCGACGCACACGTGCCGCCCGGCCTGCTCCGGATGAGCGTGGGCGTCGAGCACGTCGAGGACCTGTGGGCCGACCTCGACCAGGCGCTCGCCGCCGCCGCTGGGTGACGATCAGCCGGCCAGGAGGTCGGCGTAGTCGGGATGGCTCTCGATGTACTGGGCGACGTACCAGCACGACGGGATCACGGTGCGGCCCGACGCGCGCACGTCGTCGAGCGCGCGTTCGATCAGCAGCGCAGCGATGCCTCGGCCGCGCATCGCCCGGTCGACGACGGTGTGCGGCAGTTCGACGCGATCGCCGAGGTCGACGTAGTCGGCGAAGCCGACCACGTCGCCGTCGACCAGCACCTCGAAGCGCGACGCCTCGCGGTTGTCGACCACGACGGGGCCGATCGCGGACGGGTGGTCTCGATCGTTCATCGTGCCTCCTGACGAGCAGCGCACCGGACGGGATCGATGCGCTGTCGACAGCTTGCCCCATCCGCGTGCACCCTGCGAACGGCGCGTGCGCGGGGGCGCGCCGGCGTCAGGCGCGGGTGGATGCGACCGTCGGCCCGGCGAGACGCAGCCGGCTCTCGAAGTCCTCGTGGTTGAGGTAGGCGCCGCAGAGCCGCCGGTTGCCGGTGTAGGCGGTGCGGCCGTGCAACACGCGCCAGTTGTCGAACAGCATCGCCTCGCCGGGTCGCAGCACGTGACGCCACTGGAACGCGGGATCGTTGGCCATCAGGTCGAAGGCCCGCAGCGCGTCGTACAGGGCGACCAACTCGTCGTGGGGCAACACCAACGGCGCTCGGTCGGCGTTGTTGAACGACACCTGCACCAGCTCGCCGTCGTGGTCGAGGCGGAACACCGGGCGAGCGGCACGCAGGTGCGCGCCGTCGCCGAGGTACTGACCGGGGATCGGTACGCTCGCCAGCAGCGCGAACTGTTCGGGCGCACTGGCGCGCAGCTCGTGGGCGATGCGGAAGCCGTCCACCATGGTGCTCTCGCCGCCGGTGCCGTCGAAGGCCAGGCAGTGCAGCAACTGCAGCCCCGGCGCGTCGTGGGAGTAGGTGCCGTCGGTGTGCGGTCGCAGTTCGAGGTTGGTGTAGGCGGTGTCGGCCTTCGAGAGGTCGGCGGTGAACTCCCAGAAACCACCGAAGATCGTCTCGCGCACGTAGGCGATGCGAGCGATGAGCGCTTCGGTGGCCGCTGCGGTGGGGGGCGTCCCGGTGACGATGGCGAAGCCCGTGCGGGCCACGAGACGCAACCAGCGCACCACCCCGTCGTCGTCGGCCATCACCTCGTCGTGGTCGATCGTGGGGTGCGGCACGATCGTCGCGGCATCCCACATCACCCGCGGCTCGTCCACCCGCGCCGTCGCCGTTCGGGCGACGCGGTGCGCCGCGACGAAGGCGATCGGCAGCGAACTCGTGGAGCCGTCGGACCACGCCACCACCACGTCGTCGGCGTCGATCGTGACCGACGAGGCCGTGAGGCCGGGGTCGACGCCTGCCGTCCACAGCTGACGCTGCAGGGTGACCGGGTGGTACGACTGCTCGTCGTGGGCGTGGTCGCGCACCCAGATCCACGGCACGGTGGAGACCACCCCGTCGTCCCAGCGCAGCTCGAGCCGGTCGGGGAGGGCGATCGCATCACGCAGGGCGGGCACGGCGGACATGGCGCAGGACGGTATCACCGCGCGCCCGGGGCGCTCAGCCCGCCGACGAGGCGAGCGACCGCAGGAGCGGCACGAAATGGGCGAGTGGCGCGACCACGAGCTGCTCGACCTTGCCGGCGTCGTCCCAGCGGCGCACGTCGGCCGCGTCGCTCGCATCGGGCCGCGAAGCGAACCGGGCCACCTCGGCGGCGGTCATGGCGCCGCCCTGGGTCGCGAGGCTGCGCACCGAGCCGTCGGACAGTGTGGCGGCGTAGCCCGGCTCGATGGCGCACAGGAAGCGCTTGGCCTCGACGTGCAGCTCGATCGGCATCCGCACCTCCGGCCCGAACAGCGCGGCGAGTGCACGGGCGGCGACGTGTTCGTGGCCCCGATCGACGGCGAGATCACCGATGGTGCCGTCGGTGCGGTCGAGCTCGATCAGGTGGCCGATGTCGTGCAGCAGCGCGGCCACGACGAGGTGCGGCGCGGCCCCGGCGCGCTCGGCGAGCGAGGCACACTGCAGCGCGTGATCGAGCTGGCTCACCCGATCGTCGTAATGGACGCTGCCCCAGCGCTCGAACAACTCCACCACGTCGTCCACACCGTGGAGGACGCCGGCGTCGGTGAGGTCGGCGGCAGATTGCGGGTGCGTGCCCGAAGACATGAGCCGACGGTAACGCACGTGCTCGCGACCGGAGGTACGGTCGGCCCATGTCGAGCACGTCTCTCAGCAGCAAGAACCACGAATCGGTCGAGCGCGTGATCGCCGCGCCGCCGGAGGCGATCTTCGACCTCCTCGCCGATCCGGCCCGCCATCACGACATCGACGGGTCGGGCACCGTGCAACGCGCTCCGGAGGGATCGCGGCGGTTGCAGCTCGGCGACCGGTTCGGCATGGACATGAAGATGGGCATCGGGTACTCGATGGTCAGCGAGGTCGTCGAGTTCGAGGAGAACCGCCGGATCGCCTGGCAGTCGACGTCGCCGGTGAAGGTGCTGGGCCTGTTCGTCGGCGGCCGCATCTGGCGGTACGAACTCGAACCGGTGGCAGGCGGCGGCACGCTGGTGCGCGAGACGTGGGACATCTCGAAGGAGCGACTGCCGGCGATGGTGCGGCCGATGCGGTCGAAGACGAAGCAGAACATGGAGCAGACGCTCGAGCGGATCGAGCAGCTCGTCACCGGCTGATCGTCACCGGCTGATCGTCACCACACGGTGCAGACGTCGGGCACCGTGAGCAGCGGCAGCGGGTCGACCGGCGCGGCCCGCAATCCGCCGGGGTGCACCTCGAAGTGCAGGTGGTAGTTGCCGGGACCCGGGTTGCCGGTGTCGCCGACGTACCCGATCACCTGACCTCGACGCACACGATCGCCCACCTGCAGGCCCTCGGCGAACGCCGACAGGTGTGCGAAGAAGTAGTAGACGCCGTCGTCGGCGGTGAGCCCCCACGAGTTGCCCGACAGCGAGGCCGATGCGTCGGTCTGCCCGACGAGCGTGCCGTCGACGACGGCGTACACGTCCTGACCGACGTCGGCCAGGATGTCGATGCCCTCGTGGCGACGCCCGCCCGAGCGGGCATCGCCGTAGTTGTCGAGCACGTAGCACCGTGGTTCGGGCCCGATCGGGAACAGCAGGTCGGGCTCGAGACCGAGCCGTTCGGCCGGCGCCGCCACCGTGGCGGCGCCCTCGATCGGCGGTGGCGTCGCGGCGACGGCCGCCGCGCCCGGGTCGGCGACCGTGGTGGCGGGGACCGGGGCCCCGACCGCCGCAGCACTCGGACGGCGACGGGCGAGCACGCCGCCGCCCAGCACCACCGCTGCGGTCCCGACGAGCAGCGCCCGGCGGCTCGCGCGCGACGGCTCGCGAGGCCCGGCGAGGCCGGGATCCGCGTCGCCGGCGCAGCACGAACAACGGAACGAGGAGACGATCTCGGGACGGTCGGTCATGGGTGGGATCCGCGAACCGGACGGGGGTCCGGAACGACCGCGGCAGGCTAGCCACCGACACCACTGCTGTCGACCGCGGGTCGGCGCTCCGGCGCGTCACGTCGCCCCGACGTCGCGTGCCACCAGGGGGTCGCCACGCACCGTGGCAGCGGATCTCACCCGCGTCTCACCTTCGGCGGGCCGGCGTCTCACCTTGCGGGCGCACGCTGTGATCCATGAAACGACAGCTCCTCACCTCAGGTCTCCTCCTCGGTCTCGTCGCCGGTACCGGCGCCGGCGTCGTGCTCGAATCGTCCGGGCTCGTCGGTGCGGCCCCGGCCACCGTCTCGGTGACCGACCCGACCGACACGACCGACACGACCGACGACTCGACCGGCACCACCGACGACTCGACCGACACCACTCGCGTCGACCGCCTCACCGAGGTGCTCCAGCCCCTCGTCGACGACGGCACCCTCACCGAAGCCCAGCGCGACGCCGTGGTGGCAGCGCTCGACGCCGCCGGCCCGATGGGCGGCCGCGGTGGGCACGGTGGGCGCGGACCCGGCGGCCTCGGCCGCGGCGCCGGTCTCGACGCCGCCGCCGAGGCGCTCGGGCTCGGCGTCGACGAACTCCGCACGGCACTCGCCGATGGCGGCACGCTCGCCGACGTCGCGGCCGCACAGGGGATCGACGTGCAGCAGGTGATCGACGCGATGGTGATGGCCGCCGGCGAGCACCTGAGCGAGAAGGTCGCCGCCGGCGAGCTCACCCAGGAAGAAGCCGACGAGCGCCTCGCCGAGCTCACCACCCGCCTCACCGAGGGTGCCGACCAGCCGTTCCCGGCCGGTGGCCGCCACGGTGGCATGGGCGGGCCTGGCGGTCGCGGCGGTGCCGACGACTCGACCGACTCGACCGACTCGACCGACTCGACCGACTCGACCGGCTCGACCACCGGCGCCTGACCGGCGCCACGAACACGGACACGATCGAGGCGGGTCACGCGATGGCGTGACCCGCCTCGTCAGGAGGAACCACAATGGGGGCCATGAGCGGGCGAGTGCTGGTGGTCGACGACGATCGAGCGATCCGAGAGTCGCTCGCACGAGCGCTCGAGCTGGACGGGTACGACGTCGAGCTCGCGGCCGACGGCGCTGCGGCGCTGGCCGCCATCCGCGAGCGGCGGCCCGATGTCGCGGTGCTCGACGTGATGATGCCCAACATCGACGGGCTCACGGTCTGCCGGGTGCTGCGCGCCGAGCGCGACCGGCTGCCGGTGCTGATGCTCACCGCGCGCACCGAGACCCAGGACCGGGTGGCCGGCCTCGACGCCGGGGCCGACGACTACCTGCCGAAGCCGTTCGAGCTCGACGAACTGCTGGCCCGGCTGCGGGCACTGCTCCGTCGCGCTCGTCCCGACGAGGACGACCCGACGGGCACCGGCGCGCTGCAGGTGGCAGATCTCCGCGTCGATCCGAGTTCGCGGCGGGTGTGGCGCAACGACACCGAGATCGAGCTGTCGAAGACCGAGTTCGATCTGCTGGAACTGCTCGTGCGCAACAGCGGCATCGTCCTCGACCACACCACCATCTACGAGCGGATCTGGAACTACGACTTCGGGCCCGACTCGAAGAACCTCGCCGTGTACATCAGCTACCTCCGGCGCAAGATCGACGCCGGCGACCTGCCGAAGTTGATCCACACCGTGCGCGGGGTGGGCTACACGGTGCGCGCCCAGTGACCGCCCTCGCGAACGACCTCCCGAACGGCGCCCGACGATGAGCCTGCGACTCAAGTTCGCGATCGCGATGGTGGCGCTCGCCGCCGGCGCGACCGTCGCCGGTGGCGCGGTGAGCTACTTCGCCACCAACCGCGAGCTGCGCCGTCAGGTCGACTCGTCGCTCGTCGATGCCGCCCAGCGCCTCGCCGTCGGGGAGTTCCCGGGCGAACGGCCGCTGCCCGGCGGACGTGGCGACGCCGACGGCGACGGCCGGTACCGGAGCTTCACCCAGATCCTGGTGCAGATCATCGACGACGACGGTGCGATCCAGCAGTCACCGTCGAGCGGCGAACTCCCCGTCGGCGACGCGGATCGGCGAGTCGCCGCCGGTTCCGTGGCACGCGGCAACGTCCGTCACGACGTCACCATCGACGGCGAGGCCTATCGCATGCTCACCGTCGCGATCGTCGACGGGGGAGCCGTGCAGTTCGCCCGCTCGCTCGAGGAGACCGAGCACACGCTCGACACCATCCGCGACCAGACCCTCGTGATCGTGCTCGGCGTCTCGGTCGTCGCCGCACTCGTGGGCGCGCTCATCGCCCAACAGGTGACACGACGTCTGGTGCGACTCACCGAGGTGGCGACCGCCGTCGCCGCATCGGGCGACCTCACCGTCGAGGTGCCCGTGGACGGCCGCGACGAGACGGGTCGCCTCGGGGTGGCGTTCAACGGGATGCTGTCGTCGCTCGCCGGATCGAAGCGCGCGCAGCAACAGTTGGTGCAAGACGCCGGCCACGAACTCCGCACGCCGCTCACCAGCCTGCGAACGAACGTGCGTGTGATGCAGCGCTACGACGACCTCTCGCCAGAGTCGCGACGACGATTGCTCGCCGATGTCGAGTCCGAGACGAAGGAGCTCACCTCGCTCGTGAACGAACTCGTCGAGCTGGCCACCGACCGACGCGACGAGGAGCTGCCGGCGACGATCGAGCTCGGCGCGGCCGTTGCGGTCGTCGTCGACCGGGCACGTCGCCGGTCAGGCCGTGCGATCGACCTCGTCGCCGACGACGCCTCGGCGGTGGTGCGCCCGCAGGCGTTCGAGCGCGCCGTGTCGAACCTCGTCGAGAACGCGTTGAAGTTCAGCGACGGACCGATCGACGTGGTGGTCGCCGCCGGAGCGGTCATGGTGAGCGATCGTGGTCCTGGCCTCACGGAGGCCGACCTGCCGCGCGTGTTCGACCGGTTCTACCGCAGCGACGAGGCACGTGCGCTGCCCGGCAGCGGCCTCGGGCTCGCGATCGTCCGCGACCTCGCCGAATCGCACGGCGGGTCGGTGTCGGCCACCAATCGCGACGGCGGCGGCGCCACGATCGGATTCCGGTTGCCGGTCGCGCCGCACCCACCCGACGCGTCGGGCACGTGGGGATCACCGGTGCCGCCGGCATCGCCGGTGTGACCCCTGCCCGGCGCGCGACACGTTGACACCTCGTGGCGGGTGTGCGAGCGTCGGGCCGACGGCCACCGTCACCCGGTGACACCGCATCACGGCCGTCGTCCGAGCAGCCTGGGGGAGGCGCCGATGTCCACGACCACGTCGATCTACCTGAACGACAACTACGCACCGGTCACCGAGGAGGTCACCGCGTTCGACCTGCCCGTCGTCGGTGAGTTGCCGGCCGAGCTGAACGGCCGCTACCTCCGCAACGGCCCCAACCCCTTCGCCGACGTCGATCCTGCGGCTCATCACTGGTTCACGGGCGCCGGCATGGTGCACGGCGTCCGCCTCGCCGACGGCAGGGCAGCGTGGTACCGCAACCGCTACGTCGGCGGCACGGCGCTCAGCGCACACCGCGGCCTGCCCGACATCCCCGGACCCAACTGGAACGCCTCGGACTCCGGCCCCAACACCAACGTCGGTGGGTTCGCCGGCACCACGTGGGCGATGGTGGAAGCGGGCGGCGTGCCCGTCGAGCTCACCTACGAGCTCGAGACGATCGGCCGGAACGACTTCGCGGGTACCTTGCCGGGCGCGTTCACCGCACACCCGAAGGTCGATGCCGACACCGGCGAGATGCACGCCGTCGTGTACGCCTGGCCGCAGTGGATGGATCACGTGCAGTACGTGGTCGTCGGCGCCGACGGGCGGGTGCGGCGCACGGTCGACGTGCCGTTGCCGGGCATGTCGATGGTGCACGACATGTCGCTCACGCAGAAGTACGCGGTGGTGTACGACATGCCGGTGACGGTCGATTTCGACCTCGCGTTCGCCGGGCGTTTCCCGTTCCGCTGGAACCCCGGATACGGCAGCCGTCTCGGTCTGCTGCCGCGCGAGGGCGCTGCCGACGAGATCGTGTGGGTGGAGGTGCCGATCAGCTACGTGTTCCACCCGATGAACGCGTACGACGTGGTCGGCGGGCCCGACGACGGCAAGGTGGTGATCGACCTGTGCGTGTACGACCGCATGTTCGAACACGACCTGCTCGGCCCCTTCGGCGACGGCTTCGCCCGGCTCGAGCGCTGGACCCTCGACCCGGCGACACGCACCACCTCGACCGTCGTGATCGACGAGTCGCGCTCCGAGTTCCCGCGCCACCGCGGCTCGCTCACCGCCAAGCCCTACCGCTACGGCTACTGCGCGAGCCCCGATCTGCAGCCGGGCTGGCCGACGCTGAAGTACGACCTGCACACCGGCGAGCGACAGGTGTTCGACCACGGGCCCGGGCGCAGTGCCGGCGAGCCGGTGTTCGTCGGTCGGCAGGGCTCGACCGTCGAGGACGACGGCTGGCTGATCACCTTCGTGCACGACGCCACGAACGGCGGCGCCGAGCTCGTCGTGATCGACGCCCAGGACTTCGGCCGTGGCTACGTGGCCCAGGTGACGCTGCCCCAGCGCGTGCCGTACGGCTTCCACGGCAACTGGGTCAGCGACCGCAGCGTGCCGCCGTCCGGCTGACGAGCCGGTCGCGCGCAGCCCATCGGGTCCAGCCCATCGGGTTCAGCCCATCGGGTTCAGCCCATCGGGTTCAGCCCATCGGGTTCAGCAGACGACGGAGCCGGCGGGGGCGAGGTCGCGGGACGAGGCGCCGACGAGCACGTGGTAGGCGCCGCCCGGCACCACCCAGCCGTGGCTCGCCACGTCCCAGATCGCGAACGCTCGCTCGGGCAACCAGATGGTGGCGGTCGCCGTGTCGCCCGGCGCGACGTCGACGCGGGCGAAGCCGCGCAGTTCGCGGCGCGGCCGGCGCGGACCGTCGCTGGGTGCCTCGACGTAGCACTGCACCACCGTCGATCCCGGGCGCGAGCCGGTGTTGGTGATCGGCACCGTCACCGTGATCCCGTCGGCCACGGTGCCGCTGATCGAGGCGCCGCCGATCGCCCAGGTCGTGTACCCGAGCCCGTGGCCGAAGGGGAAGCGCGGCTCGATCTCGCGGGCGTCGTACCACCGGTAGCCGATGAACTGGTGCTCGTCGTAGCGAGCGAGGCCGCCCTCGCCCGGGTGCGACAAGTACGCCGGTGTGTCCTCCAGGCGGGCCGGGATGGTCATCGGCAGGCGGCCGCCCGGCTCGGCCACGCCGAACAGCACATCGGCGATCGCGTTGCCCATCTCCTCACCGGGGAACCACACCTGCATCACGGCGCCGACGTCCTCGAGCCAGGGCATCGACACCGGCGACCCCGCGTTGATCACGACGATCGTCGACGGGTTCACCTCGGCGACGCGGCGCACGAGCTCGTCCTGGCGGCCCGGCAGGTCCATCGTGGTTCGGTCCTCGCCCTCGGTCTCCCAGTCGGCGTTGGTGCCCACCACCACGACGGCCACGTCGGCATCGCGAGCCGCGGCGACGGCGAGCTCGACACCGTCGTCCGGCTCGGGCCCCTCGACGCCGATCATCAGCCCGCGCATCATCGGCGACGGCCAGAGCCCGAGGTCCACCTCGACCTGCACCGGCACCCCGGCGTCGAGCTCGACGCGCGCACGGATCTCGGGGCTCGCGTTGCCGAACAGCGCGCCGCCCGTCTGCGGCGTCGACAGGTCGACCACCACCTCGCCGTCGACGCGCACCACGGCCGGTCCGGCCGCCACCACGCCGATCGTCCACGTGCCCGCCGTCTCCGGCACGAACGAGCCGCTGACCACGGCGCCGAAGTGATGGCGGTCGATGCCGGGCGCCGGCTCGTCCATCCAGACGAGGGTCAACCGCTCGACGTGCTGGCGGGCCTCGTTGCCGTGCACGTCGACGTACGAGACGTCGAACTCGCCGCGCAGTGCGGGCAGCCGCTTGTCGATCCGGCACCCCTCGACGTGGGTGACGTCGACGCCGCGCTCGCGCAACACCTCGAGCAGTGCGGACGGGCGGTTGGCCCGCACCTGCGCGCTGCCCCCACCCTGGATGCGGCCGCGCGCGGCGTTGGGACCGATCAGCGCGATGCGTCGCCCGGGGGCGAGGGGGAGCGTCGCCACGCCGTCGTCGCCGGTGCGGTTGGTGAGGAGGACCGATGCGCGGATGGCGGCGCGTCGGATGACGTCGCGGGTGTCGGCCGAGTCGTCGGTGGCCTCGGGCAGCGGTGCGGCATCGGCGTCGAGGCCGCACCAGTCGAACAACCGCAGCAGGCGTCGGACGCACTCGTCGACGTGCGCGGGATCCACCTCGCCGTCACGGACGGCCCGCACCAACTGCTCGCCCCGCTCGCGGGTGGGTCCGGGCATCTCGAGGTCGAGCCCCGCCAGCGCGGAGGCGACGGTGTCGTGGCGGGCGAACCAGTCGCTCACCACCACGCCGTCCCATCCCCACTCGTCGCGCAGCAGGCTGCGCATCAACCCGAGGTCGTCGGCCACGTAGCGACCGTTGACGCGGTTGTAGCTGCTCATCATCGAGCGCGCGTCGGCGCCACCTTCGTCGACCGGACGCACCGCCGCCTCGAACGGCACCAGGTACAGCTCGCGCATGGTGCGCTCGTCCACCTCGCTCGAGATGGTCATCCGCTCGAACTCGGTGTCGTTGGCGACGAAGTGTTTGATGCAGGCCGCGACCCGCTCGTGCTGGACCCCGCGGACGTAGGCCACGGCGAGGTGCGCCGTGAGCGTCGGATCCTCGCTCATGCACTCGAAGTTGCGGCCGCCGATGGGGGTGCGATGGAGGTTGACGGTGGGAGCGAGCAGCATCTGTGCCCCTTTCGAACGGCACTCGCGCCCGAGCGCCCGCCCGACCTCCTCGACGAGCTCGGGATCGAACGTGGCACCGAGGGCCGTGCCACAGGGGAACGACGCCGAGGCCGGGCCGCTCCACGACGTGCCGCGCACGCCGGCCGGACCGTCGCTGCACCGCAGCACCGGCACGCCCGGGACCGCTGCGGTGTGCCAGCTGTCGGCACCGGACATGAGCGCCACCTTCTGTTCGAGGGTGAGGCGGGCGAGGATCTCGTCGACGTCGATCGGCATGCCCGGAGTCTGGCAGAGCCCGCTCGACGGACGAACCACGTGCGCACCACCCTGCTCGACACGGGTCGTCACCCGTGCGGAGGGTCACTCGATCGGTGACGCGTAGGTCCCCGCGACGTCGGGACCTCGTACCCGGGTGTTCGAAATTGATTGCGCAGACAATCAATCCGACGACACGAACGTGTCGACGGACAAAGGGGTCGAACAAGATGAAGCGTCGCACATTGGACATCGCATTCAGCGTCGGTGGTCTGCTCTTCGGCGTGCTGCTGCTGGTGCTGGGACTGGTGCTCACCAACCAGGCCAACTTCGCCGAGGACTACGTGACCGAGCAGCTCTCCGAGCAGCAGATCTCCTTCACGCCCGCCGAGGCGCTGAGCGAGGAAGAGGCGGCCTCCGCCTGCCTCGTGGAATTCGCCGGCACGCCGCTCGACAGTGGCGCGAAGGCCGAGTGCTACGCCAACGACTACATCGCACTGCACATGCGTGAGAGCGCCACGGGCGCCGGGTACGAAGGCGCCACCTACGCCACGCTCGGTGGCGTGCAGCGCGAGATCCGCGCCGAGCTCCAGGCCGCCACGGACGCCGGCGATCCGACCGAGGAGATCCAGGGTCGCCTCGACGCCGTCAACGGTCTCCGTGAGACCATGTTCAAGGGCGACACCCTCCGGGGCCTGCTCCTCACCACCTACGGCTTCAGCATCTTCGGTGAGCGGGCCGCCCTGGCCGCCACGATCGTCTACATCTTCGCTGCGGTGATGGTGCTGCTGGCGATCGCCGGTCTGGTCCACGCCTTCACCACCAAGAAGGACGAGACCGTGCTGTTCGTGGCCCACGAGCCCGTGCGGGAGCCCGTGACGGTGTGACACCACACCTCGCCGACGGAGCCCGCCCGGCCCGTCGGACGGGACCACCACCGAACGACCCCCGGGGTTCGCCCCGGGGGTCGTTCGCGTCATCCGTGAGCCGGATGCGCACCGGCAGCGCATCGCGCTCACGAACGGCCTCGGGGGCCGATCGACGTCCGCAGACCGGATCCGACGAGGCAGACTGCGGCGATGCGCCTGCGTCCGGCGGATCCCACCGACCCCTCGGAGATCGCAGCGATCCGCGAGGTGTGCGTCGCCGCCGGCGCCGACACCGGCGGTTCGTTCGACGCATACCTCGCTCACGTCGCCCGTCACGGTGCGCTGATCGTGGCCGTCGCCGGCCGTGAGGTCGTCGGGGTCGGTGGGGTGATCGACCTCGCCGCGACCGCGTTCGTGACCGACCTGTTCGTGCGCCCCGACCACCACGGCCGCGGGGCCGGCGGTGCGATCCTCGGCGCGCTGGTGGACGACCGGCCGGTGCGCACCACGTTCAGCACGTCGCACCCGGCCGCGCTCGCCGCCTACCGGCGGGTGGGGATGCACGAACGCTGGCCGGTGCGATACCTCCGCGGTGTGGTGGCGGGCTCGAGCGAGCCACGTCCGAGCCCGACGGTGTCGGACGAACGACTGCGACGCCTCGCCCGCACCGAGCTCTGGGGACACCTGCGTTCCACCGGTGCCGCGCTGCTGGCGTTGGACGGCGGCGCCGTGGCCGCGGTGCGCGTCGACCCCGGGCCGGGCAGGCGCTCAGGTGAACGGGTCGCCCACGTCGTCCGTGTGACGACCGGTGACGACACCGACGAGCGCCGTGAGCGCGAGCAGCGCGACGCCGACGATCGCCGCCGTGCGGCCCTTGCCCTGCGCGCCCTGTGGACGCACCTCGGCGCCGGCCACCGTGTCGTGCTGCACCTGCCCGACCGATCGGCCGGCGGCGACGCCGACGACGCCGACGACGTCCGCCTCGCCTCGCTCGTGCCCGGCCTCGTCGAGGTGCGCGAGTTCGACCGCGACCGGTGCTGCAGCACCCTCGCCCGCCCGGTCGACGCCTCGCTCGTCGCCGTGCACCCCGGGCTCTGCTGACCCGGCGGCGACCGCCGCGGCGGGTGCCGCGGCGGGTGCCGCCTCGTCCACCGTCCCGAAGGTCTCGGGAGCCACGGGCAACGCGCCCTCGCCGTCACCGTCGTACGGCGAGGTGGCCAGCGCCCGGTTGAGCTCGGCGCCCATGAGCGCCACCGTGGCGTGCAGGCTCAGCCAGCCGAGCAGCGCGATCACCGTCGCGAAGTCGCCGTACATGCTCTCGGCGTTCGACTGGGACCGGGTGATGATCGACGATCCCACCACCTGCAACAACGAGAACAGCACACCGGCGAACACCGAGCCGGGCACCACCGACCGCCACGTGAGCGCTCGACTCGTGAGCCAGCGATAGCTGAACGACAACACCAGGGCGTTGAGGAGCGCGGCAGCGCCGACGAGGCCGACGTTGCCGAGCGCCGGCAGACCTGCGGCCGCGACGATGCCGCTCAGCGCTGCGCTGCCGGCTTGCGCCAGGCCGATCACGACGATGCCGCCGAGCGCTCGGACCCGTACCTGCACGAACGAGTTGCGATCGTCGACGGGGACCTCGTTGGTGTTGTCGAGCGCCGTCTGCAGGGCGATGAACGCCTTCGTCCCGCTCCACAACGCGAGCAGCAGACCGACCACGAGGGCGACCACGCTGCCTTCCAGCGCCTCCGGGCTCGCCGCCAGCTTCGGACCGATCAGCGGCAACTTGGCGAGCGCCGAGTCGACGATGTCCTCCCGCAGATCGGGGTTGCCCTCGAGCACGAAGCCGAGCACCGTCGTGAATACGAGGAACAACGGGAAGATGGAGATGAACCCGAAGTAGGTGACGAGCGCCGACCCGGTGCTGCTCTGATGCACCCGGAAGCCGTCGAGCGTGCCGACGGCGGCATCGGCGAGACGCGACCGTCGACGCAGTGCCGTCACCTGAGGGCGACGAGTCCAGGGAACCTTGGCAGCCATGCGGGGCCGAAGCGTAGAGCGGTGCTCGTGGTGCGGGCCACCTTCGATCGTGGTGTTCACGCGGTCGTGAACTCGAGAGACGTCAGGCGGGCAGCCGCCAGTCGATCGGTGTCGCACCCACCTCGTCGAGCGCCGCGTTCGTGCGGCTGAACGGGCGGCTGCCGAAGAACCCCTGGTGTGCACTGAGCGGGGACGGGTGAGCACTCTGGATCACGACGTGCCGGGTGGTGTCGACGAGCGACGCCTTGCGGCGAGCCGGCGCACCCCACAACAGGAACACCACACGGTCGGGTTTGTCGTTCACCGCACGCAGCACCTGGTCGGTGAACCGCTCCCAGCCCTTGCCGTGGTGCGATCCGGCCGCGCCACCGCGCACGGTGAGGCACGTGTTGAGCAGCAACACCCCCTGGTCGGCCCAATGTGCGAGGTCGCCGTGACCCGGTGGATCGATCCCGAGGTCGGTGCGCAGCTCCTGGAACACGTTCACCAACGACGGTGGCGGCTTCACGCCGCGCGCCACCGAGAAGCACAGACCGTGGGCCTGACCCGGCCCGTGGTAGGGGTCCTGGCCGAGCAGCACCACCCGTGTGCGTTCGTGAGGGGTGAGATGCAGGGCCCGGAACACCTGGTCGACGGGTGGATACACCGGAAACCGCTCGCGCTCGCTGCGGACGAAGGCCTGCAGGTCGTGCCAGTACGGCTCGTCGAACTCGCCGCGGAGCAGCGGGTTCCAGTCGGTGCGCGTGCCGGTCACGGCTGACGATCATGGCATCGACCGCGCTCGCACGGCGAGACCCGGCCGTCGTCGTCCGGCGCCGCTACCGTCGTGGGGGTGAACGCCGATCGCCGCCTGATCGTCGCCGTCGACATCGGCGGCACACGGATGTCCGCCGGGCTGATGACGCTGCGCGGCGATCTGATCGATCGCACCCAGGCGCCCGTCGATCAGGCCGCGTCGGAGCACGAGCTGTTCGATGCGCTCGTCGGCCTCGTCGACGACATGCTCGTGCGGGCCGACGAGCACCACCACCTCGATCCGATCGCGATCGGCGTCGGCTGCGCGGGTCCGCTCACCGCCGACGTCGAGTCGGTGTCACCGGCCAACCTGTCGATGTGGCACCACTTCCCGTTGCGGGCACGCCTCGAGGCTGCCGTCTCGCTGCCGGTGTACGGCGGCCTCGACGCCACCTCGCTCGCGCTCGCCGAGGGATGGCTCGGGGCGGCGCAGGGCCGGTCGAACTTCCTCGCCGTCGTCGTGTCGAGCGGGGTGAGCGGGGCGATCGTCCTCGACGGGCAGCTGGTGGAGGGCGCGACCGGCGGCGCCGGCCAGATCGGGCATGTCGTCGTGGAACCCAACGGGCGTCGGTGCAGCTGCGGCGCACGGGGTTGCCTGGACGCCGAGGCATCGGGCCGATCGATCGAGGCAATCACCGGTCGCCCACCCACCGAACCGAGCTACGAGATCATGCAGCGCACGGGCGAGCTCGTCGGCCGTGCGGTCGCGTCGAGCTGCAATCTGCTCGACCTCGATCTCGTCGTGGTCGGCGGTCAGGTGGCGCTCGGGTTCGGGGCCACGTTCTTCAACGCGGCCCAGGCGGCGCTCGATCGCCACTCACGTGTCGAACACACGCGTGGTGCGCGGCTCACCCCGGCTCGCCTCGGCGATCGGGGTCCACTCCTCGGGGCGGGTGCACTCGGTCTGCGCGGGCTGCGGCGCCAGGGGTTGCGCCCCGTGCCGCCGCGCCGCCGCGCGCCGGAGGCCGACGAGATGGACCAGGTCGACCGGGTCGATCAGGTCGCGGCCGACGGCGTCGAGGTGGCCGACGGGGTCGCCGAGACACCGGCGCCGGTCGCGCCGGTCGCGCCGGTCGCGCCGGTGGCGCACGTGGCGGCGACCGATGCGGGCGGTGTGGCAGGTGCTGCCGACTCGAGGCCGTCCGGCGCCGCGAGCTCGTCGTCGGAGCCGGCGGTGCCGGCGCAGCCCGACGAGCCGGGCACGTCGGGCGCATCGGGCGCATCGCCCGCATGATCACGGTCGGGCGGACGCGACGAATCGTCGGCGGCGCACGTCAGGACTTCTGCGCCCGTCGGGGCGCGAGCACTCCGCCGGATCTGGCAGGGTTGCAGGCAGTGGCTCTCCTCTGGGTGGTGACATGACCAAGGTTCGTTCGTCCGACGGTTCGATGATCGACGATCGCCGCGGCCGCGGTGGCGGCGGTCGTGGGGGTGGGTTCCCCGGCCTCGGGGGTGGCGGTGGCCTGCCGTTCCCGATGAAGGCCGGTGGCGGACTGCTCGGGCTGATCGTCGTGATCGCGGCGGTCGTCCTCCCCCAGTTGCTCGGCTCGGGCGGCACGTCGAGCACGCTCTCGTCGGGCGACGTGACCCAGGACGCCGATGCCGCCGACGGCGCCTGCTCGAGCGAACAGGAGCAGGTGCTGTGCGGTGCGACCGTCGACGTGCAGACCTATTGGCAGTCGGCGCTCCCCGAGTTCTTCGACACCGAGTACCAGGTCACCCAGACCGTGTTCTTCAGCGGCGCGACGTCCACCGGGTGTGGCCAGGCGTCCTCGCAGACCGGCCCCTTCTACTGCCCGCTCGACAATCTCGTGTACTTCGACCTCGATTTCCTCGTCGCCCTCGAACAGCAGCTGATCGGGAAGTCGACCGACCTCGCGCAGCAGTACATCGTCGCCCACGAGTACGGCCATCACGTTCAGAACGTGCTCGGCACCAACGCGCAGGTGCAGCAGGCCCAGCAGAACCGGCCCGACCTCGCGAACCAGTACTCGGTGGCACTCGAACTGCAGGCCGATTGCTATGCAGGGGTCTGGGTCGGCGACATCGCCCAGCGCGGCCTGCTCGAATCGTCGAGCGAGATCGACGAGGCGCTGGCAGCCGCCGAAGGCGTGGGCGACGACCGGATCCAGCAGAAGACGCAGGGACGCATCGATCCGGAGTCGTGGACCCACGGCTCGTCGCAGCAGCGCCAGGACTGGTTCATGCGTGGCTTCAACACGATGGATCCCACACGCTGCAACACCTTCGACGAGGTGCTCTGACGAGGTGCTCCGACGCGTCGGGCTCAGCCGCCGAAGCGTCGGTACACCCGCTCCAGCGGGCCCATCCCGACCACGCGCACCCACCAGGCCGCGGCCAGCACGGCCACCACCCAGAACCCCACCGCGAACACGAGCGCCGCCCCGAGCCCTGACGCATCGACGATGCCCGTCCGGTCGACGAGCACGCGGAACACGAGCACGTGCGCCAGGTAGATCGACAGCGTGGTGCGGCCGGCGCGCGCGAGCACCCCGACCACTGGCGACGACGCCCACCGTTGCGCCGCCCACATCACGACACCGCACGCCGCCAGCGACGAGCCGAGCGTGCCGACGGTGTAGAGCAGGCCACGATCGAACGGACGAGTGGACCACACGGTCACCCACACCGTGTCGCCGGCACGTCCGTTCGTGAGTGTGTGGTTCAGCAGGTAGGTGAGCGCGGTGACCGACGCACCGATCGCCGCGAGCCGCAGCAACGGAGCGGTTCGCACCGAGCGGCCGAGCACCATGCCGGCGCAGATGAATGCCAGCCATGGCAGCAGGGGGTGGGTGCCGTTCACGAGCGTGTCGAGCACGAGACCGCGTGGTGAGGTCGTCTCGAGGGTCCGCGGGTCGGTGAGCCAGCCCACTGCCCGGCCGTCGCTCCGGCGCACCTGCACCCACCATTCGATCGCGGCGGCGGCGACGGCCGCCATCGCACCGATCATCACGAGCCACCGGGTGCGCAGCGTGAACAGCAGCGCGCCGGCGACGAAGTACGCGCCGTAGAAGAACAGGATCGTGCCCGGCCAGATCCAGTCGAGCACGAACCCGCCGGCGTACAGCAGCACCCCGCGGCGCACGAGACGCCACCGGTGGTCGGTGATCGCGGCGGCATCGGCCGCGGCGCGGCTGCGTTCGGTGAGCAACGAGACGCCGATGCCGGCCACGACCACGAACGTCGCCGCGAAGCGTGTCGAGAGCACGCCGTTCCACGGATCGAACCAGCGCTCGGGCAGCGACGCGCCACGACCGGCAGCGGCCCCGGAGCCGTTCAGGTACCCGTGATAGTTCATCGCCACCACGCCGGCCAGCGCCAGCGCCCGCACGACGTCGGGTCCCACCAGCCGAACCCGCCGTTCGGCCGGCCGCCCCGCGCTCGGCGCGGCGTCCGCCGGCTCGGCATCGGGTGCGGCCGCGTGGGTCACCGCCACACCACCTCGTCGGGTTGCACCGTCGTGAGCGGACGTTGGACGTCGACCACCTCGCCTCGCGCCGGGACGGCCGCGCCGGCGGGCACCACGCACATCGCGCTGTGCATGTGCGGTGGCTCGAGGAGTTCGAGACGCGTGCGACGGAAGTGGAACGGGCTGCGGCCGTCGGCGAGCGGGACCACGCCCTGCGACGAGCCGGCACCGACGACGATCAGGTGACCCGGTGCGTCGATCGGCACCAGTCGGTAGCCCGCGCGTTCGCCGGCGGCGATCGGATGCACGTCGACGACGTCGGCGTCGAGGCGCACGAAGCTCTTGTCGCCGTGCCACAACGCCGTGCCGGCTCGCAGGCGCCATCGGCGATCGTCGTGCCGGTGCGCGAGCGCGTCGAAGGTGCTGGGGGTGAGGTGGCTCACCGACACCGGGGCGTGCGCCGGCAGCACCGCCAGCCACGACTCGATCTCCGCCACCTGGTCGTCGTCGGTGCGCGACGTCGAGCGCAGTGGCAGGTGCAGCACGTGGTCGCACACCTCCAGGCCTCGGGCGTGGACGGCATCGACCAGCCGCGGCACCTCCTCGGGGGTGGCGCCGTAGCGGCGCATGCTGCTGCGGAGCTTGATCGACACCGCGCCCGTGTGGCCGTCGAGCGACGGCAGGTGATCGGCGTGGCCGATGGTGAGCACGACGTGGGGGCCGACGTCCAGGGGCTGGCACGACGGGGTGAGCACGTGCACCTCCACGCCGTCCGGGACCGGGCCGAGCCGATGCGCCTCGTGCGCCGTGCCGACGGCCAGGGCGGCGGAGACCTGCGCCGCGATCGGCACCAGGGTGTCGATCCCGAAGCCGTACCCGTTGCCTTTCACGACGGCCACGAGTCGTGCGCTGCCGATGGCCGCGGCGTACGAGGCCACGTGCGCGGACCAGCGGTCGCGGTCGACGGTGAGCCGGAGCGTCATCGCCGGCCACGGTACCCGGCCGGGTGCGGCCGATGAATTCCGACTTGTCTGATCGGAATTGTGGCCCTAGCCTGCTGCACATGTCCGCTCGCTCGTGGTCGACCCCCCTCCGGCACGTCCGCACCCTCGTCCGGCCCGGGTTCCCGAACCCGGTGAACGAGTCGTCGGCACGTCTGGTCGCGGCCGGTGCCGTGCTGCAGTCGATCGTCTATCTCGTGGTCCGGCAGTGGTGGGTGCTGGTGCCCCTCGCGTTCGGCTTCGCGGCGCGCGTGATCGCCGGGCCACGGTTCAGCCCGCTCGGCCGGCTCGTGACCGAGGTGATCACCCCGCGTCTGCGAGTCGACCATCGCTTCGTGCCGGGTCCACCGAAGCGCTTCGCCCAGGGCGTCGGCCTGGTGTTCAGCGCCGGCGCGCTCGCGGCGCACCTGGCCGGCGCGCCCCACGTCGCGATCGTGTTGATCGCCGGGCTCACGGTGGCGGCGTCGCTCGAGGCCCTGTTCGCGCTCTGCCTCGGGTGCATCGCCTTCCGCCGGCTCATGGCGTGGGGCGTGATCCCCGCCGACGTGTGCGAGTCGTGCAACGACGTGCGCGCCCACCTCGCAGCACGCTCGCGCGAACTCTCACAGGTCTGACGAGCCGGCGCGGTCGCTCGGGGGCCACGACTCGAACGCCGGCCGCAGCGCCGCGACCGATCGGGCCCGCCACGCCCCGATCCACACGCCCGCGCCGTACGCGAGATCGTCGAGCAGGTGCAGCACCGCCCACCGCACCGGGTCGATGCGCGGTCGCTCGTCGCAGGCGTCGAGGACGAGCGCGGTGACGGTGGCCGCGACCACCACCCGTCGCGCCCGACGTGACACGAGCGCCGCGAGTGCGGCGACCGGCCACCACGCTCGCGTGAGCGTGGCGGCGACGAGCCGGCCGGCGAAGAGGTTGCCGAGTCCCGCGATCCGCAGCGCCTCGCGGGCGGGCAGTTGCGGCAGCCTCCGCACGAGTGCTGCGGAGGTGGCCGCACCCACCACCGCCCCGACGACCGGGAACCCCAACACCGCGGGTGCCCACACCGCGGCGCTCCACCCGCTCATCCGGATCGGCGCCAGCGCGCCGGGGTGGCGTGTCGCCAGCGGCGCGGCCGAAGTGCCGTACCGGACACGCTGCTCGAGCCACGCCGGCAGGCTCGGGCGTGTGTGGTGTCGGGCCTCGATCGACGGCTCGTACCGACAGCGCCACCCGGCCCCGACCAGGCGCCACACCAGGTCGACGTCCTCGCCGTAACGCAGCGCCGGATCGAAGCCCCCGATCGCCCGGATCGCGTCGGTGCGGCACACGAACGCGGCCGCCGGCACGTAGGACACGCGTGTCGTCGGTGCCACACGCGCCGGTGCCGGACCGAGATCGAGTGGCGAGCGCGTCGCCTCGAACCGCGCCAGCGCGCCGGGGGTGTCGACGGCCCGGATGCGCGGGGCGACCAGCGCGACCTGCGGGTCGTCGAACCACCGCAGCAGCGACACGAGCGCGGCCTCGTCGATCTCGACGTCGTCGTCGACGAAGGCGACGAACGGGGTGCGGACGTACTCGAGCCCGGAGTTCCGCGCGGCGCCTGGGCCGGAGCTGCGATCCTGACGCACCACGGTGGTGCCCTCCGGCCCCACCAGCGGCGGCGACGAGCCGTCGTCGACGAGCACGGCGGCGAGGGACCACCGACGACCGCGCGTGCCGGTGGTGCCATCGCACCGGCTCGGCGTCACCACGGTGACGAGCCCGTCGTCGAACGGCGCCACGGCGTCGCGGGGGTCGGGCGCTGCGGGCGCGGGATGGATCATGCCGAGATCGAGCATCCGGTCGATCAGACGGTCGACGCCGCGACCGTGCGCGGTCACCGCGCCGGATCGTTCGAGCTCGCGGACGATCGGCAGCGCCGCCGCAGCGACGGTGAGGAGGCGCAGTGGCGAGCCGCCGACGATCACCCGACCGTCGGCGGGCCGCCGCCACGAGCCGTCGAGGCGGAACGTTCGTGCGGCGGTCATGCGCGCCGGGCCGGTGGTCGCGCCGCGACGCTCCACCACGATCGCGTCGATCGGACCAGGTCGTCGACGAGCGTCGTGAGCAACGCACGACCCTCGTCGGCCGTGGCGCCGGCCGGATCGCCGAGCACACCGGTCGGGCTCACCCACCGCACGCCGCGTGCGCGCAGGTCGTCGATCAGTGCGGCGATCGGCTCGGTGCGTCCCGCCACGGCGTCGCCGAGCCGCACCACCGACGGCTCGATCGCGAGCATCAACGAGGTCTCGGTACGACCGGCGTGCGCGTCGCCGTCGGGAACCCGCGGCCACCAGCTGTGAACGCGCCGCCCCTCGGCCAGCGACTGCGCGACGGCGCGACCGACCGGGCCGGCGTTGCCCCCGTGCCCGTTCACGAGCACCACCCCGGCCGACCAGTCGGCCGAGCGCACCAGCTCGACGATCACCGACTCGGTGACGGCGGCACCGATCGACAGCGTGCCGGGAAAGCCCTGGTGCTCACCGCTCGCCGTGATCGAGATCGCGGGTGCGACGCGCGCGGTCGGCAAGCTGCTCGGCGTCGCCGGTGATGCGGCGAGGGCGTCGGCGAGCCCTGCGGCCAGGGCGACGGCGATGCGGGTGTCGGTGTCGAGTGGCAGGTGTGGGCCGTGCTGCTCGCACGAACCGACCGGCACCACCACCAGCGTGGGCGCGTCGGCGAGGTCGGTCCACGCACCGTCACCGAGCCGAGCCGCCATCGGACCCACGCTACAAGTGCCCCCACCGTCGCTTCGTGAGCCGAATGCGCACCGGCTGCGCATCTGGCTCACGAACCCCGTCGCTTCGTGAGCGGAATGCGCACCGGCTGCGCATCTGGCTCACGAACCATGTTGCTTCGTGAGCGGAATGCGCACCGGCTGCGCATCTGGCTCACGAAGGTCGGGGGTTCAGTCGAGGTAGCCCCAGCCGCGCAGGGTGTCGACGATGCGGGCGGCTGCCTCGCGTGGCGCGAGCTCGACGGTCTCGCCCCGGCCGCCCGAGGTGCCGGCGTCGGTGAGCGCCCGCAGCCGTCCGAGCACGTCCTCGCCGGCAGGCGCCGGCATCGTGCGCGCCCGGGGGCGGTACGGGGTGACGATCGCAGGTGCGCCATGGTGGTGCGCGGGCGGGGTGGCGATCACCTCGACCGGTGCCGAGCGAGCGGCGAGCGCCCGCCGCAACGGAGCCCGACGCAGGCTGGCCACCGATCCCTCGACGGAGAGCACGCACGGCGTGGGGACGGCGAGCACCTCGCGGCGGCCGCCGTCGAGGCGGCGCACGGCGTGGATCGTGAGCTCGCCGTCGGGCGCCCCAGCGACACTCGAGGCGCTGGCGGTCACGTCGACCGACACCAGGCCGAGTGCCTGCGCGCACCGGCGGTGATGGGCGACGAAGGCCGGTACCGCGCCGCTGCCCCGATCGAGCGAGTAGTCGCCGCACAGCACCACGCACGCGTCGGCGACGACCTGTGCGAGTTCGAACGCGACGTCGCGCGAGTCGCTGCCCGCCGCCATGTCGAGGCGCACGGCACGCGTGGCGCCCGCCGCGACGGCGTCGCGCAGCACCCGGTCGGCGGCGGACGGCCCTGCGGCGATCGCGGTGACGGAAGCCCCGATCGCGTCGGACAACTGCAACGCCAGCTCGAGTGCTGCCCGATCGGCGGGCGACACGCCGGCGAACCGGTCGTCACCCTCGTCGGGCCCGAGCGGCCCACCGTCGAACGGTGAGGGGGTCCACTTCAGGCACACGGCGACGACCGCAGGAGCCGTTGACGGCACGGCGGTCACCTCAGGTCCTCCGGAACACGACGCCGTGTCCGCCGTCGGGATAGGTCCAGGTGATCGCGCCCTCGACGTTGCAGACGAGGTAGCAGGTGCCGCACTCGAAGCACTGCTCGTAGTTGAAGACGATGCCACCGTCGCTGGTGGGCACGAACAGGTTGGCCGGGCAGGCGACCACGCAGTGCTGGGTGCTGCACCCCTCGCACTTCGAGCCGTCGACGACGATGTGGGCACGCTCGTGCACGTCGAAACGCACGGTGTCCATCCGGTCCTGGAACGAGATCTCCGGCCAGCGGTGCGCGTGGTCGTGGTTCCGGGGGGTCCCGTGAGCGGTCATCCGAAGCTCCGCAGTCCGTCGATGCCGTCGCGCACCAGGTCGCGTGTGCGCACACCCAGCCGTTTGGTCTCGTCGCGCACGATGCGTCGCAGGCCGGGCTTCGGCGCGGGGTTGTCGACCCGGAACATGCGCTCGACGACGCTGGTGATCAGTTCGGGATACACGTGTTGCACACGATCGCTCAACACCAGCGAGGGTGCCCGACGCAGTTTGCGGTGATCGCGCAGCACGAACGTCGACGACAACCGTCGCTCGTACCCGGCGAGCCCGGCGGTCGAGAGGTCCCCGGCGCGCAGTGCCTCCACCGCCGCTCGCCCGGCGTACATGCCGCTGGCCATCGCGAAGTTCACGCCTTCGAGCCAGATGCCGGCGGCGAGGCACATCGCCGCAGCGTCGCCGGCGACGAGCATCCCGTCGCCCGCCAATCGCGGCATCATCGACAGGCCGGCTTCGGGGATGAGGTGCGCCGAGTACTCCTTCACCTCGGCGCCCTCGACCAGGGGAGCGATGGCGGGGTGCGACTTCAACCCGGCGATGATCTCCTCGGGACGGCGTCGCTGAGCCGCCAGCTTCGGCAGCTTCAACACGGCGCCCACGGCGACGGTGTCGAGGTTGGTGTACACGAAGCCGCCGCCGTTCACGCCGCCGGTCCCACCCAGGATCTCGATGTCCACCCCCTCGCGGCCTCGGACGCCGAAGCGTTCGTCGATCACGTCCTTCGGCAACGCCAACGTCTCTTTCACCCCGAGGGTGTAGTTGGCCGCGTCGACCGGCGGATACAGGCCGGCTTCCTTCGCGAGGAAGCTGTTCACGCCGTCACAGGCGATGACGAGCCGGGTGCGCAGGTCGCCGTCGGGGCGATCGGTGCGGACACCGACCACACGACCGCCGGCGTCGCGGAGCAGGCCGGTGACGGTGGTGCTGCACACCAGCTGTGCGCCGGCGGCCTCGGCGTGCGCGGCCAGCCAGTGGTCGAAATCGGGCCGGTAGGCGGTCGCGCCGTTGTAGGGCGGTGCGCCCCACCGCTGGCTGCGGAAGTCGACGGTGAGCGCCTGGTCGGGGGTGAGCACCATCGTGGACCGGCGGGTCACCCAGCGCTGCACCGGCGCCTCCTCCCACCACGACGGGATCAGCTCGTCGAGGATCCGGGGGTAGACCACGCCGCCGTACATGTTCTTGCTGCCGGGGAACGGCCCGCGCTCGAGCAGCACCACGTCGAGTCCGGCGCGCGCGAGCACGATCGCGGCGCATGTTCCCGCCGGACCGGCGCCCACCACCACGACGTCGCAATCGGTGGTCGTCAGGGATCGGTCATCCATCGCCGGTCTCCAGCAGGGCGAGCAGCTCGGTGAGCACCTCGTTCGCGTCGGCGACGACGGCGAGGTCGGCGAGTTGCATCATCGGGCAGTGGGCGTCGGTGTTGACGCTCACGACGTGATCGGGATGGCCGAGGCCGCTGGTGTGCTGCACCGCGCCGCTGATGCCGAAGGCCAGGTACAGATCGGGGTCGACCACCACGCCGGTGGTGCCGATCTGGCGTTCGTGGCCGATCCAACCGCGATCGGTGATCACGCGCGTCGCGCCCACACTCGCGCCCAGCCGTGCGCCGAGGGCGGCGAGTTGGTCGAACTGTGCGGCGTCGTGCAGACCGGCGCCGCCGCCGACGATGCGTCCGGCTTCGGCGAGGTCGACGGTGGCGGCGTCGGGCGCGAGCACGGCCACCACCCGGGCGTCGGGACACCCTGCGCCGGCGCCGCCGGGCTCGACGTCGGCATCGGTGACGGAGAACGCAGCGGGTGTCACCGTCGGCACGGCATCGCTCGGCTCGACACCACGCACGCCCACCTGCAGCGTGGCCACGAAGGACGCGGGTGCCGCCATCGTGTGCATCGAGCGTCCGCCGTCGCGCGGCACCACCACCGTGGTGGTGCTCACCTGCACCGCACCGGCGAAGAACGGGCGGTCGAGCGCCGCGGCGAGACGTGGTCCCAGATCGCGACCATCGGGCGAGGCGGGCAACACCACCACCGGCTCGTCGGCCAACGCGTGCGCCAGCACCTCGGCCCACGCTCCCGGTCGGAAACGGCCCGCCTCGCAGCAGTGCACCTCGCCGACGAGGTGTCCGAGCGCCTCGCCCACCCGCTCGCCGATCAGCAGGCTGCGGTCGCCGCATTCGGCGGCTGCCTCGAGCGCGCCGGCGGGCAGCGTCGCGTCGCGGACGGGGATCAGGGCCAACACGGCGGTCAGGTTAGGAGCACGCGCCGTCGGGTGGACAACCGGTGGCGGGTGATGTCGCTCCGGTGGAGTAGAACCAGGGCATGAGCACCCCTGCGCCCGCGGCCGCAGCGACACCCGGCGGCATCGACCCCCACGTGTACCACCGGCGCTGGGCGATCCTCGCCACGATGTGCCTCAGCCTGGTGCTGATCGTCGCGACCGTCAGTTCGGTGAACGTGGCGATCCCGAGCCTCGCGAGTTCCGACCTGAATCCGACCGACACCCAGATCCTGTGGATCGTCGACTCGTACGCGCTCGTGTTCGCCGCGCTGCTGCTGCCCGCCGGTGCGCTCGGCGACCGATTCGGCCGGAAGGGTGCGCTGCTCGTCGGTCTGACGGTGTTCGCCACGGCGTCGGCGCTCTCGGCGGTGATGGGATCGGCCACGGGTCTGCTCGCGATGCGGGCGGTGATGGGCGTCGGAGCGGCGCTGATCATGCCCTCGACGCTCAGCCTGCTCCAGTCCTCGTTCCCGCCGGCCGAGCGAGCGAAGGCGATCGCGGTGTGGGCCGGGTTCGCCGGTGCCGGGGGCGCCATCGGACCCGTGATGGGTGGCTTCCTCCTCGAGCACTTCTGGTACGGCTCGGTGTTCTTCGTGGCCGTGCCGATCGCCGCCGTCGCGTTCGTGGCCAGCGCCGTCCTCGCCCCCCGATCGAAGGAGGGTGCCGGTGCCGCGCTCGACCCGCTGGGCTCGGTGCTGTCGATCCTGGGGTTCGGCGCGTTGCTGTTCGCGATCATCGAGGGACCCGAGCGTGGCTGGACCGATGTGCTCGTGGTGCTCGGCTTCGCCGTCGCCGCCCTCGGCCTGGTCGGGTTCGTGGTCTACGAGCGCCGCACCGCCGAGCCGCTGCTCGACATGACCTACTTCCGCACGCCCCGGTTCGCGATGGGCTCGCTCGGCATCACGTTCACGTTCTTCGGGATGTTCGCCACCTTCTTCGTGCTCACCCAGTACCTGCAGTACGTGAAGGGGTACACGCCGCTCGGCGCCGGTCTCCGTGGACTGCCGTTCGCCGCCACGATGATCGTCGTGTCACCACGCTCGGCGGATCTCGCCGCCCGGCTCGGGGTGCGCAAGGTGGTCGGCGCCGGCATGGTGACGTTCGCCATCGGGATGCTGCTGCTGTCGTTCGCCGACCAGGGCACGCCCTACGGCTACGTGGCGCTGTGCCTCGTGCTCGCGGCCGCCGGCGTGGGCTCGACGATGCCGTCGTTCAGCGCCGGCATCGTGCAGTCGGTGCCGATGCACAAGGCCGGCGTCGGTTCGGCCGTCAACGACACCACCCGCGAGGTGGGCGGCGCGATGGGCATCGCCGTGGTCGGCTCGGTGGTGTCGTCGGTGTACCGCGATCGTCTGTCGCCGGTGCTCGCGGAGCTGCCACCCGAGCTGGCCGACGTGGCGCGCGACAACGTGGCCAAGGCGCTCGGCGTGGCCGAGCGGGCCGAATCGGTGCTCGGGCCCGAACGTGCGGCCGCCCTGTCGGCGGCCGTGCGCGACTCGTACGTCGACGGCTTCCATCTCGGCCTGCGCATCGCCGTCGTGGTCGTGCTCGCTGCCGCCGCCGTGGTGGTCGCTCGCATCGGCACGGACGACACGCTCGGCGCGCGCCACCACCACTGACCCCGGCGCGCGTCGCGCCGGCGCGGTCACACCTGCTCGAATCACACCTGCTCGAGTTGTCGGACCCGCTTGCGTGCCCGCACGTGGCGGACGATCTCGATCGCCACGTTCACCCCCAGCGCGGTGCCGAACGCCACCCAGAACGCCGCGGTGTGGTTGTCCTTGAACGGTTGCCCCACCACGTAGGCGAGGCCGGCTGCGTACGACGCCCAGATCGTGCAGGCGATCGCGACCCATCCGACGAACCATGCGCGGGGCTGGCGGGTGATGCCGCTCGACAGCGTGAGCACGGTGCGGCCGCCGGGGATGAACCGGGCGGTGATGAGCAGCAATCCGCCGCGAGCGCGGATCTGCTCCGCTGCCCATCGCAACCTCGCCGCGAAGTTCGGCTTGCGTTCGGCCCGCCGTTCGAACCGCGGCGAGAAGACCTTGCCGATCTGGTACGCGGTGTTGTCGCCGAGGAACGCGCCCACGGCGCCGCAGACGATCACCATCCAGAGCGAGTAGTCGGCCTCGCCGACGCTGACGGCGACACCCGCGATGATCACCGTCGTCTCGCTGGGCACGACGGGCAGGATCGAGTCGAAGTAGGCGATGGTGAACACGACGGCGAGGAACCACCAGTTCGACGCCCAGTCGCCGAGCGTGTCGGTGAGATCGGTGATCCAGCTGAAGATCCCGGCGAGCACGAGGAGTGAGGCTAGTGCGATTCGGGTGAGGCCGCCCCGCGGGCGGACCGGCGCAGGGCGAGCGCCACGGTTGCCGCCTCGGACGGTGTCGGGGCGCTCACCGTGAGATGACCCATCTTGCGGCCAGGACGCGGCTCGGCCTTGCCGTACAGATGCAGGTGGGCGGCCGGGTCGGCGAGCGCGGCCGCCCAGTCGGGGGCGCCGTCCGCCCACTCGTCGCCGAGCAGGTTCACCATCGCGACACCGCTCGCCGTGGCGGCCGGGGCGCCGAGCGGCAACCCGCACACGGCACGCACCTGCTGTTCGAACTGGCTGGTGGCGGCGGCGTCGAGCGTCCAGTGGCCGCTGTTGTGCGGGCGGGGGGCGAGCTCGTTCACCACCAGCTCACCACCGACGACGAAGAGTTCGACCGCGAGGACACCCACGTAGTCGAGCGCCTCGGCGACGGCGACGGCGAGGTCGGCGGCACGATGGTGGTCGTCGTCGGCATCGGGCGCGGGCACCACCGTGAGATCGAGGATGCCGCCCACGTGGGTGTTGGCCACGGTCGGGAACACGGCGCACTCGCCGTCGACACCGCGGGCGAGCACCACCGACACCTCGCGGTCGAGCGGCAATCGCTGCTCCACCACGCACGCCACCTGGCCGAGGTCGTGCCACGCCTCGCACAGCTCGGCGTCGTCGTGCACCGTCCGCTGGCCCTTGCCGTCGTAGCCGAGCCGGGCGGTCTTCACGATCGCGGGGAACGTCACGCCCCGCTCGAACAGCGGTGCCGACAGGTCGGCCACCGACTCGACCACGGCGAACGGGCCGACGGGGATGCCGGCACCGGCGAGGAACCGCTTCTCGAGCCGACGGTCCTGGGCGATCGCGATCGCCGCCGGTGCGGGGCGCACGAGCGTGTGCGCCGCCAACTCGTCGAGCGCCGACGCCGGCGGGTTCTCGAACTCGGTGGTGACGACGGCGCACGTGGCGGCCAGGTGGGCCAGCGCGCCCGGATCGTCGTACGCGGCGACGAGGTGCTCGTCGGCCACCGCTCCGGCCGGGGCGGCCGGGTCGGGTTCGAGCACCACGACGCGGAAGCCCATCGTCTTGGCCGCCATCACGAAGTAGCGGCCGAGTTGCCCGCCACCGAGCACGCCGAGGGTGGCGGGTGGCAGGATCGGGGTCGCGTGATGCGCGGTCATGCCGGCGGCGGGACCACGCTGGCAGCGGCCTCGTCGTGGCGGCGGCGCCGGTCGGCGTCGAGCGCGGCCGACAGCGTCGGGTCGTCGGCGGCGAGCAGCGCGATGGCGAACAGCGCGGCGTTGGTGGCGCCGGCCTCGCCGATCGCGAACGTGGCCACCGGGATGCCGGCGGGCATCTGCACGATCGAGTACAGCGAGTCCTGCCCGGCGAGGTGCCGCGACGCCACGGGCACGCCCAGCACCGGCACGGTCGTCTTCGACGCGAGCATGCCGGGCAGGTGTGCGGCGCCGCCGGCGCCCGCGATGATCGCCCGGTAGCCGGCATCGCGAGCGCCGTCGGCGAAGGCGAACATCTCGTCGGGCATCCGGTGCGCCGACAGCACGCGGCAGTCGTGCGGCACGTCGAGTCGTTCGAGCACCTCGGCGGCGCGCGACATCGTCGGCCAGTCGCTCGACGAGCCCATCACGATCGCGACGCGCGCCGGGCGGGAGGAGGTGTCGGTCACGACAGCATTCTGGCCGATCAGACGGCGGCGCCGGCCCGCTCGCCCTCCACCACGGCGGCGTGGGCGCGTCGTGGTGCCACGCAGTCGCCCACGCGCTCCACGCTCACCCCGGCGGCGACGAGGTCGTGATAGAGCCACTCGACCGGGTTGGCGGGCACGGCGAGCACCAACCAGTCGACGATCCGCGTCTGGTTCGTACCCGTGGGATGGTGCAGCAAGGTGAGCTCGTTGCCGGCGAATCCCATCGGCACCAGGTCGGTCGACTGCACGATCCCCTTGGCCCCGGCACGCATCCACCAGTGCTCCATGTCGAGGGTGATGCCGAGATCCTGACCCACCACCATGCCAGGGGTGACGACCTCGACACGGCAGCCGCGGTCGGCGAGCAGCTCGGCCACCGAGGTGGCGTGGTGGAAGCCGATCTCGTCGATCACCACGACGGCGTCGCCGGGTTGGGGACCCTCGCCGGGCGATGCGAGCACCTCGCGCACGTCGAGCACGTTCGGCGCCTCGCCCTGCACCCACCAGGGCCGTGCGGGCTCGGCGCCGGTGGCCACGATCACGTGGTCGGGGCGACGCTCGTCGATCAGGCCGGGCCACACGCCGACGCCGTACTCGACCTGCACGCCGAGGCGCCGGCACTCGGTGAGCTGGTTGCGCACCATGTCGCCGAACTCGGCGCGGTTGGGCACGCTCGCCGCGAGCCGAACCTGGCCGCCCGCCTGCGCCTCCTTCTCGTACACCGTCACCCGGTGGCCGTTGCGGGCCGCGGCGATCGCCGCCTGCAACCCCGCTGGCCCGGCACCCACCACCATCACGTCCTTCGGCTTCGGGGTGAGCGCCACGGTGCCGGCGCCCTCGGCCTCGCGGCCCGTGCGCGGGTTCTCGATGCACCCCAACCAGCGGTTGAGGCCCATCCGCCCGACACATTCCTGGTTGCAGCTGAGGCACAGCCGGATCTCGTCGGTGGCACCGGCGCGCGCCTTGGCGGCGAAGTCGGCGTCGGCGATCTGGCCGCGCACCACCCCGACCAGGTCGCAGTGGCCCTCCGCCAGCGCACGCTCCGCCTGCAGCGGATCCTTGAACCGGCCGACACCCACCACCGGCAGTTCGATCGCCTTGCGGAACGCGCTCGGGATGAACATCGCGTACCCGGGCGGGATGTGCATGCTCGCCTCGATCATGTAGAGGCTCGCCGTGGCCACGCCGATCGAAGTGTTCACGTAGTCCACCTGGCCGGTTGCTTCCACGATGCGCGCCACCTCGACGGCGTCGTCGATCGTGGTGCCGCCCTCGATGAGTTCGTCGC
This sequence comes from Acidimicrobiaceae bacterium, assembly GCA_020637235.1. Taxonomy (GTDB): domain Bacteria; phylum Actinomycetota; class Acidimicrobiia; order Acidimicrobiales; family Ilumatobacteraceae; genus VFMC01. Next base: position 255,178 of record JACJWG010000004.1, read on the forward strand.
CGCAGATCCGCACGCCGAGCGCGAGCCGGTTGCCGATCACGTGGCGCACGGCGGCGACGATCTCGGTGAGCAGCCGGGTGCGGTTGGCGAGCGAGCCGCCGTAGTGGTCGGTGCGGCGGTTGGTGGCCGGCGACAGGAAGCCACGCACGATCGACGAGTGGCTGCACTGCAGCTCGATGCCGTCGAAGCCGCCCTCGGCGCAGTGCTCGGCCACGCGGGCGTAGCCCGCCACGATCTCGTCGATCTCGGCCTGGTCGACGGCCTTCGGCACCTCGCGGAACAGCGGGTCGGCCACGGCGGAGGGCGCCCACACGGGCAACCGTGAGAACATCGACGACGCCTGCCCGCCGTTGTGGTTGATCTGGGCGAAGATCGGCACCCGGTGGCGGTGCACGGCATCGGTGATGCGGCGGTAGCCGGGGATCACGTCGCGATGGAAGCCGTGGATGAGCTTCTCGTACGGCCAGTCGGTCGGGTGGGTCGAGTGCTCCTCGGTGATGATCAGCCCAGCGCCGCCGGCGGCCCGGGCCGCGTAGTACGCGGCGTGCTGCTCGGTGGGCTTGCCGTCGCGCGCGTAGTTGGTGAGGTGCGCGCTGAACACGATGCGGTTGCGCGTGGTGACCGGCCCGAGCTCGAGCGGGGTCCAGAGGTACCGGTACGCCATGGGGCAGATCGTAGGGAGCCCGGGCCGCGAACGCCGAACGACGCTCGAGCGAGCCCGCGTGACGTCGGTCGGATCGCCCGGATCGCCGGGCGGTGGTCAGTCCTCGGTGTAGCGCTTCGGGTCGACGGCGAGCAGTCCGGCGTCGACCACCCGCCGGGTCAGGTCCTTGCCGAGCTCGCGCAACGACGCGCACGCCTCGGCCCCGAGCGCCGCCCAGGGGGCCGCGGCGAGACGGTCGGTGGCGGACTCGATGCGCTCGCGCTGGGCCCGTCCGGCGTCGGTGAACGAGCCGTCGGCGTGCACCAGGCCGCGCTCGGCCATCGAGGCCACGCCGGCCGCCCACTCGTCGTCGCTCCACGCTCGGGTGGCCTGCAGGGCTGCGGCCGGCACGTCGCCCGACGCGGCGTGCGAGATCAGGGCGTCGAGCCCCGACAGGCCCTCGACCACCAGCGCGGCGATGTGGCCGTCGCCGCGGAACTCGCGCAGCAGGGTCTGCGCGTGCCACAGCACCAGGTGCGGCTCGTCGGGCCACGGCAGCCCGGCATGGCCGGCGAACAGCGGCCGGCCCTCCGGCCGCTCGCACGCCGCCTCGGCCGCGCGGCGCAGCGCGGCGGCACCGTCGGCGAGCGCCGCAGAGGCCAGCACCTCGTCGCCGAAGGCCCGCCGCAGCGACGAGTCGGCGGCGGCGAGGCGGGCGACGAGCAACTGGTCGGGGGTCGTCGTGTCCCACAGCCCGTTCGTGGCTCGCCGCACCAGGCCCGGGTGGAAGTTGAAGAACGTGGCGATCACCACCTCCGCCGACACGGTGCCCATCGCCGCCGCACGCGACCCGAAGTAGGCGCTGCGGTGGTGTGTGACGCCCACCTCGGCGTAGCGCGGCGGCCCGTCCGGGCTGAAGTAGATCATGCCGTGCACCGCCTCGAGGCTCCGCCAGGTCCGACGCGCCGCGTCGGCGGTGACGGGTTCGACAGGGATGGGGTTCGCTTCAGCTCGGCTCATGACCGCACCGTAGGCCGTCGTACAGTGCCGCTCATGCAGGAGCTGAACGGCAAGGTCGCGGTCATCACCGGGGGCGCGAGCGGGATCGGGCTCGCGCTGGCCCGCCGCTTCGCGGCCGAGGGCATGAAGGTGGTGCTCGCCGACATCGACGACGTCAGCTTGCGCGCCGCCGAGGTCGAGCTCGCCGAAGGCGGTACCGAGGTGCTCACCGTGCAGGCCGACACCTCGCTCGAGCCCGACGTGCAGGCACTGGCGGCGGCCACCATCGAGCGTTTCGGCGCGGCACACGTGCTGTGCAACAACGCCGGCGTGCTCGGCAAGGGCGATGCGTGGCGCGGCTCGTTCAGCACCTGGGAATGGATGATCGGGATCAACGTGTTCGGCGTCATCCACGGCATCCGTGCGTTCCTCCCGATCATGGAGGACCAGGGCGAGGGCCACATCGTCAACACCGCGTCGATGGCGGGTCTCGTCGCCGTGCCCGGCAACGCGCCGTACGGCACCTCGAAGGCCGCGGTGGTGGCCTTGAGCGAGAGCCTGTTCATCGAGCTCCGCGGCAGCGGCTCACCGGTCGGCGTCAGCGTGTTGTGCCCCGGCTTCGTGCAGACCAACTTGGTCGAGACCCAGCAGTGGTCGGCCCGACTGGGTGCCGAGCCGGCGCCGACGTCGGCGCCGGTGCAGGTGATGGTGGACGAGGCGCTGAAGCAGGGCATCGCGTCGGGCATCGACGCGTCACTCGTCGCCGAGCAGGTGCTCGACGCGGTGCGGGCCGACCGGTTCTGGATCCTCACCCACGAGGACATGCGCCACCTGCCCGTCGAGCGCATGGAGCGCGCCGAGCGCCAGGAGAACCCGGCCTGAGCTGACCCGCTCGGGCGGGTCAGCCCGGGATCCAGGTCGCGTGGAACCCGTACGGCACGCGCTGGGGGAGTTCGATCCGCGCCACCGGGCCGGCGCCGACGTCGGTCGCGTCGACGATCGCCAGCTCGGTCGTGTCGGTGGCGTCGTCGTGGACGAATCCGAACAGCCAGCCGGCGTCCTCGGCCGGGTCGCTGCCGGCCGGCACGAACAGCCACTCCCCGGTGTGTGACGTGGGCCCCGGATCCCAGGTCACGCGAGTGCCGTCGCGGACGTCGTGCTTGATGAGCCCGCCGAGATCGACGGTGGCGTCGTTCTCGCGGGTGCCGGCCAGGTAGCCGTAGCGGTAGTCGCGCCCGAGCACGCGAGGATCCCGGCTCGGCAGGTCGCCCGGGTTCTCGGTCTCGAGCACGTCGTCGGTCACCGAGCCGGTTGCGGTGTCGACGGTCCAGCGTCGCAGCGACGCCTCGCCGCCGAAGAGGTCGCCCTCGGCGAACATCCGGCTGAGCCGGCACACGTCGAGCACCACCTGGTCGCCGCGACGGAACGCGTTGACACCGTGGAACACGTAGCACGGCTCGATGTCGAACCAACGCAGCTGATCGGCGCCGCCGGCGAGCGGCATCACACCGATGCGCGCCCCGGCCTCGGGTGTCCAGCGGTACGGGAACGCACCCGAGGCGGGGTTCTCGATGTAGGCGATCGCTGCGTCGATGTCGAACACGACCGGCAGGTCCCAGAACACGGCGTCGGTCTCGGTGATCGCGAAGTCGTGGATCATCGTGCTGTTGGGCAGCTCGATCGCCTCGGTGTGCACCATCGTGCCGTCGGGTTCGGTGACGTGGTACGTGAGGTAGGGCGGCGTGAAGCCGTACCCGAACGAGTGCAGGCGGCCGGTGACCGGGTCGATCTTCGGGTGCGCGGTGAACGACGACGTGAGCGCGCCGCCGAAGTCGTGAGGGCCGACCGTCGACAGGTCGCGCGCCGACAGTTCGTACGGGAAGCCGACCTCGCCGCTCGTGAGCAGCCGTCCGCCGTGCCAGATGGCCGACACGTTCGACTGGTTCGAGGCGCCGCCGGGCGCGCCCTGGCCGAACCCGAGCCCACCGTCGTAGAGCGGCGTGCGCACGTAGCGGTTGCGGTACCAGACGGCCTCGCCGCGCTCGACGTGCACGCCGTGCACCATGCCGTCGCCGAAGAACCAGTGGGGCGAGTCGCCGCTCGCCGGGTTCGAACCGTTGCGCACGTAGGTGCCAGTGAGCTCGGGCGGGATCGCGCCGCGCACCGTGAGCGTCGCCTGCTCCACCTCGCTCGTCACCGGCGCGAAGTTGCCCTGCATCCACCACGGCCGGGACGGGTCGATCGCCGCGGTGGCGGGCGGCGCGCTGGCGGGGACCGTCGTCGTCGCCGTGGAGGTGCTCGGTGCGGCGGTCGTCGGTGCGGCGGTGGCGGGGGCGGACGTGGACGTCGCGCGCTCGGTGGTCGCCGGCGCGGTGGTGTCGTCGGACGCGCAGCCGCTCAGCCAGGCGGCGATCGGCGCGGCGCCGCCACCGAGCAGGCCCCACCGCAGGACGTCACGACGGCTCGGGGTTCCCATCGCCGCAGTGTGCCACGGCGGGACGGGGCCGGCGTCACCCACGATCGCGCGGAGGGTGCTCGGTTGCGCGCGGCCCATGCCGTACCATCGGCCGGATGGCCGAACGTACGCGCGGGACGACCACGCCCCAACCCAGCCGTCCTCGCACGCGCTCCGTCACCGTGCCGCACCCTGGCATCCCCGGGGTCGTCCCGGGCACCGCTCGCGCTCGCGGCACGGCGACGTCGAACTTCGGGGTCTCCAAGCGCGAGAACCACGACGCCTCGGCGTTCTACGCCCGTTTCCACGCCCCCGAGGTGAGCGCCGACGAGACGATCCAGCCGGCCGCCGTCGTCGACCGGATCGTGGTCGGTGACGCCCGCGACATGCACGACGTGGCCGACAACTCGGTGGCCCTGGTGGTCACCTCACCGCCGTACTTCGCGGGCAAGGCGTACGAGGAGGCGCTGGGCGAGGGCGGCATCCCGGCCACCTATCTCGAGTACCTGCAGATGCTGCGCGACGTGTTCGCCGAATGTGTCCGGGTGCTCGAGCCCGGTGGCCGCATCGCCGTGAACGTCGCCAACCTCGGCCGGCGTCCGTACCGATCGTTGTCGGCCGACGTCACCTCCATCCTGCAGGACGACCTGCGGATGCTGCTGCGGGGCGAGATCGTGTGGGTGAAACAGCGCGGTGCGTCCGGATCGTGCGCCTGGGGATCGTTCCAGCGGCCCGGCAACCCGGTGCTGCGCGACGTGAGCGAACGGATCGTGGTGGCGAGCAAGGGCCGCTTCGACCGTGCGGTCGACGCGAAGAAGCGGGCCCGTCGTGGGCTGCCGGCGGTGAGCAGTCTCACCCGCGACGAGTTCATGGAGGCCACGCTCGACATCTGGGAGATGCCGGCCGAGAGCGCCTCGCGTGTCGGTCACCCGGCACCGTTCCCGGTGTCGTTGCCCGAACGGCTCATCCACCTGCACACCTACGTCGACGACGTGGTGCTCGACCCGTTCATGGGGTCGGGGAGCACCGCGGTGGCCGCCCTGCGCACCGGTCGTCACTACGTGGGGTACGACACCGACGCGGGGTACGTGGCTGCGGCCGACGCGCGTGTGGCCCGCGAACGCCTCGTGCTCGCCGAGCAGGTGCGCCCGGCTCCGGTGGAGCTCGCGCCGGGCGACGCCCGCGACGGCGACCCGATCCGCGCCGGCTGGGCCGCCAAGGACGTCGCCCGGCGACGCCTGCTGGAGGCGGGGTTCACCGAGGTGACCGACGACGCGACGGTCACCACCGGCGTCCAGCCCACGTTTCGCGCGCAGGCGCCCGACGGCACCACCTGGTGGTTCGAGGTCGCCGGCGGCCGCACCGGATCGCGCCCCGGCCTCGCCCGGCAGGAGCACGTGTGGAAGGCGATCGCGAAGGGTGCGATCGTGCAGGCGATCGCACCCGACCACCGCTACGCCGTGCTGGCGTGGGGTCGGGCCAGCGCCGCATCGGGAGGCCGGGCGATCGACTCGGTCACGGGCCCGGGACGTGCCGTCGCCGCCGTGATCGACCTGTCGGCCGCCGGCAGCGTCGACGCACTCCGTTCCCTCGCCTGACGCCCCCGATCCCGGGACGGGATCAGAGGTCGTGGAGGAACACGTCGAAGCGGGCATCCTGCCATCGCTCCAGCGCCCCGAGTGGATGGCCGCCGGTGGCGAGCACGTGCCGAGCGAGGCGACCCTTGGCGGCCTTGGCGTCGTGGCCGGCCACCTTGCCGTCGCGCTCGACGAACGTCACCGACACGCCCCGCACGCCCTCGGGCACCCAGGCGGCCCGGTGCTCGTTCGGCAGCAGGTCGACGACGAACCGGCGGCGAGCCCACCCGTTGATCGCGTCGGACACCGCCGGACGCCACCAGGTGGCCATCCGGCCGAGCGGGGACAGGCTCGCGCCCATCTTCAACCGGTAGTCCGGCACGGGGTCGTCGACCCCCACCACGCCGAGCAGTGCCGAGACCACGACGATCGAGCGGTGTGCCCGTCGACGTGCATCGTCGTCGAGGCTCGCGAGGGCGAGGTGATCCCACACCACGCCGGTGTACCGCTCGCCGGCGCGGCGCACGGGTGCGCCGAGGAGGGACGAGTTCGACGACTGCGCCCTGGCGAGATGCCCACCGCCCACACCCAGCAGTCGTTCGTCACCCCCACCCGCTGCGGCGAGCGCTCGTGCCACTCGTTCGCGCCGCTCGGCCAGGAGCCGCCAGCGTGCCGCGCCGCTCGCCGGGTCCCAGCGCCCACGGCCACCGGGCGCCTTGCCTTCGCTCGGCGGCAGCAGCAGCGCCACCGCCACGTCGTCGTTCACCCGCTCAGCCCCTCCTGGTCGACCACGGCATCGCCGTCGGCGCTGGCAGCGGCGCGACGTCCGCCGGTCCAGGTCCAGCAGGCGGTGACGGTACCGGCACCGGTTCGACCTGTCGCATCGTCACCCGGTGCAGGAGCACCCGGGTGGTGGCGCTCACCTCCACACCGAGCTCCTCCATCGCCTCGCTGAGACGGGCGACCGAGCGGCGCACGCCGGCCGCGTCGTCGAGCCGCAGGTCGGCGGCGATCGCGAGCCGGTGCGCCTGTTCACGATACGGGTCGATGTCGAGCACCTCGAGCGCGAGGCGTTTGGCCTCCGACGCGGCGCCCGCAGCGATGTGCAACTCGCCGAGGCGCAACCACGATTCCACCTGTCGCTGCCGGACGCGCTCGACCGCACCGGCGACATCCACCACGTCGTCGAGGTCGGCGTACGGCACGCCGCGCCAGTGGCTCACCATCGTCGTCAGCACCTCGCGTTCGGTGGCGAGTTCGCAGGCGCGGTCGAGACGTCGTGCCAGTTCGTCCACCTCCCACGCGTCGATGCGCAGCTGCGGCGATGCGTGCAGCGCGATCGAGGTCTGGTCCACTCGCAGGTGGAAGCCCGGCGCGCCGGTCGGCCGGTCGGGCTCGAGCACCTTTCGCAGGTGAGTGAGCGTGACCCGGAGGTTCTTGGCAGCTGCGTCGGGTGCACGATCGGGCCAGAGCAGGGCGAGGGCACGATCGCGAGCAATGGTGCGCTCGAGCACCAGCACCTCCAGCAGTTGCCGCACCCGACCGCGCCGCAGCTCGGGAGCCGACGACGTCACCCCGCCGTGCCGGACCTCCAACGGGCCGAGCACCAGGATCTCCGACGTCGACGCGGGCGTGCTCGGCAGCCGGGCCTGCAGCTCGGCGGCGCCGTGCAGGTGATGACGACCTGGCACGGCTCGTCGGGCGAGCTCGTCCATCGCCGCCGGTCCCACCAGGCCGCACACCTCGCGCCAGACCTCGTCGGCTCGCGGATCGCCGAGCGTCACCAGCCCGGCCACCAGTTCCACCGTCCACGGCAACGGCAGATGGCTCACGACGGCCGGTGTCGGTGGGAGCGGGCCCGGACGGCGTCCGGCGCGCACGGCGAGCAGGGCCGCCGCGCTCGCGCACGCCGCGACGTGGTCGGGGCCGAGCAGCACCGAACCCCAGTACTCACGCAACACCGGCGACAGCACCCAGCCGATCGCGGGGAAACGTCGGAGGTGGCGTTCGGCGAGTTGGTCGGTCACCGGATACCGGGCCAGGTGTTCGTCGTACACCTGCGCAGCGAGGGCCTCGTCACCGGCCATCACGTGGCGCACGGCCGAGGCGTAGGTGAGGTGCGCGGAGTCGCGCCCGTTGTCGAACGCCAGCCCGGCGATCGTCCCGTCGGCCCAGATGGCCTCGAGCGCCCGACGATCGCCGAGCGTGGCGTCGATCACCGTGGTCATGCAGCTGCCGACGAAGGTGTCGCGGTCGTTGGCGGCGTCGAGTCGGTTGATGCCGATCCCGCTCCGATACGCGGCCGTCGGATCACCGGCGAACCAGCGCGCGAGCGCCGGGAGGCCGCCGAGGTACGACTCGCCACCGCGGAACCAGGTGTCCGCGAACGCGATCGACTCGTGGGCGCGACCGGCCATCCAGAGGGCCTGCAGATAGAGGCGTCCCATGAGTCGGGTGCCTTCCAGCGGCAGCCTCGCCCACGGCAGGTCGCGTACGGTGGTGATCACGGTGTCCGGGTCGCCGGCGAGGTCGGCGCCCACCGCAGGGATACCGGCGCGGAGCAGGTCGAGGACCGGATCGCCGTTCGGTGCGATCTCGGTGGCCCGCATCGCCAGGGGGAACAGCGCGCCGAAGTCCTGTTGGGCATGGGCGATCACCGCGGCCGAGGCGAGCGCCGTGGTCTCGAGGTCGAGGTCGCCCGCCGCACGTGCGGCGCGCAGCACGTCGTCGACGGCCGGGCCGACCGACGGGTCCTTCGAGTCGATCGTGTACCGCACCAGTGCGTCGAGCAACCGGATCGCCGGGCCGCGCTCGGCGATCCGGCGCAGCCACGGTCGGACCGTGTCGATCGGGATGTGGTTGAGGTTCGCGCGCACCATCGCGTGGGCGATGCGATCGAGCAAGGCCATGTCGCCGGTGTCGAGCGCGATCTGCGCCGCCCGCGCCGGCTGCTCGAGGTCGAGGAGATGCTCGATCGCTCGGTCCTGCAGGGTACGCAGCACCTGAGCAGGGAACGAGGTGCGGAGCGCTTCGTCCCAGAGTTGGTGCGCGCTGTGGCGGCCGTCGGGGGTGCGCGCCACGAGCGGGACGCCGCGCAGGACGTCGGCGACCTCCACCTGGCGCCCCACCACCAGCGACACCGACGTGTCGTCGGCCGGCCCGACGAGTGCGAGCGCGAGCAGGGCGAGGCGACGGTCGTCGTCGAGCGAGGCGAGCACCTCCTCGATCAGGAAATCGCGATCGGCTCCGGCCGGCGCCGCCAGACCGAGCCGGACGAGCGCCGGCCAACCACCGAGAGAGGAGACGTCCGTGGCGGCACGACCGGCCGAGCGGGCGAGTGCCTCCACCTCGGCGGTGCTGAACGCGAGGTCGGCCTCGCCGAGGTCGAGTACCCCGCCGGCTGCGCGCAGGCGTGCCAGCGGGAGGCAGATCGGCGTACGGGAGGCCAGCACGAGGTGTCCGTTGGCGGGAAGCCGTCGGACGAGCTCCACCAGCAACCGCTCGGCCGACGACCCTGCCGGCACCAGGTGGACGTCGTCGAGCACGAGGCAGAGGTCGAGGGGGGAGACATCGGTGATCGCCCGTTCGACCGCTGCGGCGACGGCGTCGAGCCAGGCGCCGATCGTCGCGATGCCGCGCGGTCCCTCCACGCCGAGCTGGTCGAGCAGCGCGTGGCCCAGACGTTCGGCGTCTTCGTCGCCGGGCCGGCACGTCACCCAGGCGTCGAGACCGAGTGGTTGGACGTGATTGTGGCGCACCGCCTGCGCCAGCGCGGTCGACTTGCCGAAGCCAGCGCCGGCCACCACACACACGACCGGCACGCGGAAGCGGTCGTGGAGTCGCTCGAGGAGCTGCGGGCGCGCGAGCTCGTCGTCGACGGGGTCGGGCACCGAGCGACGTCTCACGGCGCGCATCTTCGCGCATGCGCAGCCAGTCGCTCGCCGTGAGCGCTCGCCGTTAGCGCTCGGTTAACGCGGTTGTCGTGGGATGGCGGTTCAGGAGGGAGGAGCCATGGGGAGATGGCGGGTCGCCACGGCGGCGTCGCTCGGTCATGCCGACGACGCGACACTGGTCGCATGGGTGCTCGATGGCGACGACGATGCGTTCGCGGAGCTGTACCGGCGTCACGAGGGTGCCGTGCGGCGCGCGTTGTCGGACAACGTCCACGATCCCGAGCGACGGCGCGAGCTCGTCCAGGAGTGCTTCGCCCGCGCGCATTCGCGACTCCGGTTGCTGCGCGACGCGTCCCGTTTCCGACCCTGGGTGCTGCAGATCGCGCGCAATGCGGCGATCGACGACCTCCGCGCTCGGGTGCAGGTGCGCCTCGAGCCGCTCGACGAGACGGCCCTCGGCGGCGACGACCGCGACGATCCCGAGTCGACGGCCGAGCTGCAAGTGCTGGCGGCCGCCGTGCAGGCCGGCATCGCCAACCTGTCCCCTCGTGATGCTGCGGCGATCTCGATGGTGGTGCACATGGGGTTCGGGCCGGCAGAGGTGGCCGCGGCACTCGACATCAGTTACGGCAACGCGAAGGTGGTGCTGCATCGCGCCCGGCAGCGACTGCGTGAGGCGCTCGTCCGCCAGGAACTGCTCCACCCCGCTGCTCGCGTCCCCGCCTGAGCCCGCTGACCCGCCCCCGTCGAGCCGCCTCCTCGGCGGCGCTCCGGCGCGCCCAGCGGCTGCTCCGAACCGGCTGCTCCGAACCGGCTGCTCCGAACCGGGCGGGTACGGCCGGTCACAGTCCGCTGATGTACACCTCGTGTGCCCGGACGACGGCGGCCAGGTGGGCCGGCAGCCGCTGTGGTTCCCACGTCGCCGCGTGCCCGACGACCTCGTCCTCGCGATGTGCCAGCGCGATGCCCGGACCGACCAGCGCGGCGAACAGCTCGCGCTCGTCGGCGGTGAGCGCGGAGGTGAACAGGCGCAGCTTCGAGAGCAGTCGTTCGGCCGCTTCGACGCCCGCTCGATCGTCCGCGTCGTGCATCGCGTGCTCCTCTCGGTGGGGGGCCGGGTCGGTCGGCGCCGGCTCCTCCCACGACGCTGCCCGATGCCGAGCGGTTACACCGAGTGTGCTCGATCCGGCGGGTGCGGCGCCGGGGCGACCACCACCGGGTGGGCGTAGATGCTCTCGCCACCGGCCACGACCCGAGCCACCACGCACACCACCACGGCGGGCACGAACGCGTGCGCACCGAACAGCTCGACCGCCATGACCGCACACGTGAACGGCACGTGGGCGGCGGCACCGAACACGGCCACCAGTCCGAGCGCGGTGGCGGTGACGGGGGACAGGCCGAGCGGGTCGGCCAGCGCCGAGCCCAGGGTGCCGCCGATCACGAACAGCGGCGTGACCTCGCCACCGACGAAGCCGGTGCCGAGGGCGATCGCGGTGAACACGAGCTTCAGCGGGGCGTCGTACCAGTCGCGGCTGATGCCCGAGAACGCGCTGTCGAGCAGATGGACCGACAGGCCGAGGTAGTCCCCGCCGACGAGCCAGAAGAGCGCTGCGGTGGCGAGGCCACCGACCACCGGACGCAACGGCACCGGACGGATCAGGCGCGCGACGATCTGCTTGAGTGCCGGCACGCCGAGCGCGAACGCGCGAGCCGTGGCCCCGAACACCCAGCCGAGCGCGACGAGCAGGACGAGGTTGCCGAACGAGAACGGCACCTGGACGTGCGGGCGGGCGTCGTGGTGGTGACCGAGGGCGGACACCACCGCATGACCGACGAACGCAGCCGGCACGCAGGCGACGAGGGCGCGCACGGTGCGCCGCCGGGCGACCTCCATCGCGAACACCACGCCGGCGAACGGCACGCCGAAGACCGAACCGAACCCACCCGCGAGCGCAGCGCGAGCGAGGGTGGCGCGGTGGGCGTGGTCGAGACGGACGGCTCGCGCCAGCCCCTCGGTGATCGAGGACGACATCTGCACCGCTGTGCCCTCGCGGCCGACCGACGCACCGAACAGGTGCCCGACCACGGTGCCGACGAGCACCATCGGCGCCATGCGGGCCGGCGCTCCCACCGTGTACGCGTGTGCCTCGCCGACCGCCAGGGCCGTGCCGCCTCGCGCCCGGCCACCCCAACGGTGGTACACGATCCCGATCACCAGGCCCGCGACCGGCAGCCACCACACGAGCCAGGCGTTCCTGCCTCGGGTGTTCGTGGCCCACTCGAGCAGCTCGAGGAACACGTACGACGCGATGCCGGCCAGTGCGCCCGACATCGCACCGAGCACCGCCAGCAGCGCGTCCTGGCGCACGTGGCGCAGTCGCAGCGAGGACGGCCCCACGTCAGAGCTTCTTCAGCGGGGCCCAGGCGAGGGAGAGGTGCTTGGTGCCGACGCCGCGGAAGCGGATCGTGGCCTCGGCGCGGTCGCCGTCGCCGCGCACCTCGAGGATGATCCCCTCGCCGAAGGTGGGGTGCTCGACGTCGTCGCCCACCTGCAGGCCGAGCGACTCGGCCCCCGAGGGCTGCGGCTGCGAGCGGCCGGCGCGCATCGCGGCCTCCACCACTCGCTCGCGGTGTGCCTCGGCGGCGTCGTCGTCGGGGTCGAACGACGAGAGCGCAGCCCGCCGGCGGTAGGGCGGCGGGTCGCCGTAGCTGCGGTCGCGGTCGCGATCCCGGTAGCTCGAACGGGTGCGGACCGCGTTGCCCTTCAGCTCGACGAGCTCGGCAGGGATCTCGTCGAGGAACCGGCTCGGCGGGTTGTACTGGGTGCTGCCGAACAGGCTGCGGCTCCAGGCGTGGGTGAGGTGCAGGCGTCGCTGAGCCCGGGTGATGCCGACGTAGGCGAGCCGTCGTTCCTCCTCCAGTTCGGTCGGCTCGGTGAGCGCCCGGGTGTGCGGGAACACGCCCTCTTCGAGGCCGAGCAGGAACACGTTCGGGAACTCGAGGCCCTTGGCCGAGTGCAGCGTCATCAGCACCACGCGATTGTCCTCGTCGAGCTCGTCGGTGTCGGCCACGAGCGACACCTGCTCGAGGAACTCGTCGATCCGGGTGAACTCGCGAGCACTGCCGATCAACTCGCCGAGGTTCTCGAGCCGGCCGTTCGACTCGACCGAGCTCTCCACCTCCAGTTCGGCGAGATAGCCGCTCAACTCGAGTGCGTTCTGCAGCACGTCCGCCGGCCCGGCGGGCGGCACATCGTCGGGGTCGCCCTCGGCGGGCTCGACCACCATCTGCCCGAGGTCGTCGAGCAGCTGCACGAACGCACCGATGCCGCGCAGCGCCGGGCCACTCACCCCGGCGTCGGCGGCACGGCGCATCGCCTCGGTGAAGCTGATCCCGGCCGCGGCGGCGAGCGCATCGAGCTTCCCGACGCTGGTGTCGCCGACTCCTCGCTTGGGCACGTTCAGCACCCGCTTCACGCTCACCTCGTCGGCCGGGTTCACCACGGCGCGCAGGTACGCCATGGCGTCCTTGATCTCACGCCGGTCGTAGAACCGGGTACCACCCACCACCTTGTACGGGACGCCGATCCGGATGAGCGCCTCCTCGAGCACCCTGGCCTGGGCGTTGGTGCGGTAGAAGACGGCGATCTCGCGCCACTGCTGGGCGTCGCTCTCGTGGAGCGTGTGGATCGAGCGTGCCACCCACTGCGCCTCGTCGCGCTCGTCGTCGGCCTGGTAGCGAACGATCCGGTCGCCCGTGCCGAGCTCGCTCCACAGCCGCTTCTTGGTCTTCGACTGGTTGTTGGCGATCACGGCGTTGGCCGCGTCGAGGATCACCTGGGTGCTGCGGTAGTTCTGGTCGAGCACGATCGTGGTGAGGTCGGGGAACTGCCCCTCGAGCTCGTTGATGTTCCGCACGTCGGCGCCGCGAAAGCCGTAGATCGAGTTGTGCACGAGGATCCCGTCTGCGACGTACGTATGGGTGTCCTCGACCTCGAGGTCGTACACCGGGCCCGAGTAGTCCTCGAACTCGACGGCGGTGACCTCCTCGGCGGCGAAACGGCCGTTCTGCTCGACGAACACCGACATCCCGACCCGCACGTGGCTGATCGGCATGAGATCCACCACCTCCCCGTCGATCGACATCCGCCGCCGGAGCGTCATCCTCCCTGCGTCGGCCACCGACCTGGCGAGCACGAGGGCATTGCGATAGCTCGTTCGGGTGGTCTCGAATCGCTGGCCCGGACCCTTTCCCGGCCGGACGGCGAATCCTGCCGCTCTCAGGCGATCTGCGATCTCCGCCCGGTTCGACGACCACTGGATGCGGTGGGACCCCACGTCCGTGCGCTGATCGCCGAACATGGTGAGGTTCAGCGTCTGGCGGCGTGCCCCGTTCTGCGGGCGATGGTGGGGGAACTCCGGGTGGAGCAACTCGTCCTCCATCAAGAACTTCGCCTGGGTGGTGGTGTCGAGAGCGTGGTAGAGCTTGGCGAGCCATGCGTCGTTCATGGCCATGCCATTTCGGCCGATCGCGTGGAAGCATGCCGTCGGGAGCCCGTAGCGGGCGGCGAACCAGGACTCCCAGTAGGCCGCCTCGGCCCGAGTGGGAACGACGCGGAGGATCCACAAGGCGTCGGCTCCTTCCTGGTTCGACCGGACGAAGAAGCCGAGCTCCGGTCGACCACGGTGCCCGGACCGGGACGTCGTCGTCACGCCGATGCGGTAGCCGCGATCGGAGCGGTGCATCAGGTACACGAACCACATGCCGGCGGGCGCGTCCATCCTGGCGGGGAGGACGTGCCAGGGCGTTGCCGCGAGCGAGGCCCCCGAGGTGGTGGTGATGCGCACGAGCGAGCCGTGGTACACGCCCTCCTGCCGATGGCGAACGGATCGTTCGAGGGTGCGCGAGTGGCCACCGGTGCCGATCACGGCGAGACCGGCCTCGACCTCCTGGATCGGGATCGATCCGGACGACGACCGCACGACCGTTCCCCACGGCAGGCACTGGTCGGAGTCGCCCACCGCGGTGATCTCGCCGGTGTCCTTCGCGAGCAGGACGGCGAGCTCGTTCTGCGCCATGTTGGTGTCCTGGTACTCGTCGATCAGGATGTGGCGGAACCGCTGCTGATAGCTCGCGAGCACGTCGGGGTGGTGGCGGAACAGCTCGACGGTCTGCATCAGCAGGTCGTCGAAGTCCATCGCCCCCGCGCGGTGCAGGCGCAGCTGGTACTCGCGGTACACCTCGGCGTGCTTGCGATCGAAGATGTTGTTGGCCTTGGTGGCCGCGTCGTCGGGCGTGACGAGCTCGTTCTTCCAGAGGCTGATGATGCCGTGCACGCCACGCGGGGTGAACCGCTTCGCGTCGAGGCCGAGGTCGCGGATGACGTAGCCGGTGAGCCGCTGGGCGTCGGCCTGGTCGTAGATGCTGAAGGTGCGTGGGTAGCCGAGGCGGTCGGCGTTGGCACGCAGGATGCGCACGCACGCCGAGTGGAACGTGCTCACCCACATCTTCATCGCCACCGGTCCCACCAGCGCGGCGACGCGCTCGCGCATCTCACCCGCCGCCTTGTTGGTGAAGGTGATCGCGAGGATCTGCATCGGGTGCACGCCCTCGTCGATCAGGTGGGCGATGCGGTGTGTGAGCACGCGGGTCTTGCCCGAGCCGGCGCCGGCCACCACGAGCAACGGTCCGCCCCGGTGCACGACGGCGTCGAGCTGGTCGGGGTTGAGGCCCTCGAGCACCAGCGGACCCCGCGGCGCGGGCTCGTCGGGTGGCGGGACGTCGTCGAACAGGCGGAGGTCGGACATGACCCGGCCATCCTAGGGACGGGGTGCCACGTGCCCGGAGCGCCGGGGACCGATGTCCCGGCGTCGGGGGCGCTCGACGCGGAAGGCGGACCGCGCCGGTCGCGCGTGATTGAATCTCCCCCCATGAAGGCAGCACTCCTGGTCGAGAGCCTCACCGGCAACACGTGGAAGGCGGGCGAGAAGATCGGCACCCTGCTCCAGCAGGACGGGTGGACGATCACCGGGCTCGATCGGGTGCGCCAACCCGATCACGCCGCGATCCAGGAGGCCGACCTGGTGATCGTCGGCACCTGGGTGCACGGGCTGTTCGTCGTCGGGCAGGCGCCCTGGGGTCTCGGCTCGATCGGCCAGCTGCCGATGATGCGCGGCAAGAAGGCCGCCACGTTCTGCACCTTCGCGCTCAACCCGGGCAAGACCCTCGACAAGCTCACCACGGCGGTGATGGACCGCGGCGCCGACGTGCTCGGGGGCGTCGCGCTCAACCGGTCGAAGCTCGACGAGCACGCGGAGGTCTTCGTCGATCGGTTGCTCGCCAACCTGCCGCCCGCGCTGCGCTGAACCGTCGGCCGCGGCCGGAACGAGCTGCCAGGCAGCGGGATCAGCCGCGCGGGTCCGCGACCCGACCGAGGAACAGCACGGCACCCGTCAGCCGGTCGCGCAACGCGAACACGAACGGGCGGTCGAACTGCAGCACGATCGGTTCCTGAACCGGCGGCGCCGCGCCGGCCTCACCCGCGACGGCGGTCGCTGCGGCGGCCTCGGTGCCCTCCTCGCCCACGGTGATGTTCGCCTGGTGGATCACCGCGCCCACGTAGAGCGGTTCGTCGGTGGTGATGCCGGTGAAGTCGGCGTCGGCGGTGAACGCGGTCGGCATGCCGAGTGCCCCGAGCTGGTCGGCCAGCCCGAACGACGACGCCGTGTCCCAGCGGGGCAGGAACACCCGCACCAGGGCGGGTTCGAGATACGTGGTGGCGTCGGTGACGAGGAAGATCTCCTCGAACAGCGGGAGGAAGTCGGGCTCGGGCAGGAACAGCAGCATCGCGAGCTCGTCGCCGCGGTAGGGCAGTTCGATCGCCTGCCACCCGTCGCCGGTGGCGTAGGGCAGGGTCGTCTCGTTCACCATCGTGGGCACGTCGACGGTGTCGCCGCTCGCCGTGGTGAACGGCGCATCACGGGTGAGCAGCGGGTCGAACGGCTCGGCCCAGTCGGCCAGCAGGTACACCGCGTTCACGAGCACGAACCGGGTCGCCTCGTCGAGGGTGTCCGGCGGGATGAGATCGGGGATCCGGTCGTTCGTGCGCTCGGCGACCCAGGCGTTGATGTCGACACGGGCCTGCTCGGCCTCGCGGCGGAAGTCGACCGTCGCCGCGCCCGATCCGTACTGACCGGCGAGGGTGTCGAGGAACGCCGACCCGACGGTCATGCCGGCCTGCAGCCAGGTGGCGTTCGCGATCGACACCTGCACCCCGGCGGCGTTGCGGGCGTCGAGCGCACTCGACAGCGCGTTCATCGCACGGTGCAGGTCGAGGTCGTCCGCGTGCAGCGTCGACGTCATCTCGTCGAGGGTGGTGCCGGCCGCGCCGGCAGCCGCCATCGCGAGCGCCAGGGCGATGCTCGCCGGTGAGAGCACGAGGTTGTCGTCGGGCCGGTCGGCGGCGAGCAGGCGATAGAGGTCGAGCCCGAACGCGTTCACGGCGTCGGCGGCGGCCGGACCGAGGGTGGCATCGGCGGGATCGCGCGACAGCGACGAGCGCAGCTCGCCGGTCTCGCCGCTCGCACCCGGACCATCGCTCGATCGGGCTCGCACCCCGAGGTCGTCGCTGCACGCCTGCAACAGCGCGGCGAGGGCTGGGGCAGCGGCGAGCACGGCGAGGAACCGTCGCCGGTCGAACGGTGCAGGGCGTGGATCGGTCACGGTGACTCCGACGTCGCGGGTGGTGACGTGGTTCCCACCTGATCGGTGAGATCGTCGGCGGCGCCGCGCAGATCGAGCACCACCACGTCGCTGATCAGCGGCCGCACCCGCTCGGGGCGGGCCAGATCGTCGTAGCCGAGGGTGCGCCCCGCACAGTCGGTGAAGCTGGCCGTGCCCTCCACCTGGCGCACCGGGCACGAGTCGTCGCGGTCGGCCGGGAACGCATACCGCACCGACCAGCCCCGCTCGGGATCGTCGCCGGTGTGGTTGAGCACCACGCTGCGCTCGGCGTCGTCACCGACGAGACCCTGGAACAGGATCGGTCCACCCTGGTCGATCTGGTCGGCGACGAACTCGATGCCGCCGACCTCGAAGGTGGTGGCTGCCAGGCGCTCCTCCACCCGCTCGGGATTGCGGGACATGAACGCAGCGATCCCCCACGTCGTGAGCCCGAGGAGGGCGAAGAAGCCGATGCCGCCGACCACGGGGACGACGGCCCGGCGCAGGGTCGAACGTTCGCGCCAGCGGGGTTCCACGGCGACCAGTCTGGTCGACACCGCCGCTCCTTCCACCGCCGGGTGTCGGCTCACCGCGCGTCGTCGCTGCTCGGGAGGTCCGCCACGTGGAACACCAGTTGGTCCGCGGGCCGCTCGACGGCGTAGGGTCACGCACTCGTGAAGCGCACGTACCGAGTCGTCGTCGCGAAGCCGGGTCTCGACGGCCACGATCGCGGAGCCAAGACCATCACCCGAGCGTTGCGCGACCACGGCTTCGAGGTCATCTACACCGGCCTCCACCAGACGCCCGAGCAGATCGCGGAGACCGCGCTGCAAGAAGACGTCGACGCCGTCGGTCTGTCGCTGTTGAGCGGTGCCCACCTCACCTTGTTCCCGCGGGTGATGGAAGAGCTCGGCAACCGCGACCTCGGGGACGTGATGGTGTTCGGTGGTGGGGTGATCCCCGACGCCGACGCCCGCATCCTGCGCGAGCAGGGCGTCGCCGAGATCTTCGGGCCCGGCGCCTCGCTCAAGGGCATCGCACAGTGGTTGGAATCGGCGCTCGACGCCAGAGAGGACTGAACCAGTGGACCTGTTCGAGTACCAGGGCAAGCAGTACTTCGCCCGCTTCGACATCCCGGTGTCGCCCGGCGACGTCGCCTACACCGTCGACGAGGCCGTCGCCGCCGCCGACGCGGCCGGTTATCCGGTCGTCGTGAAGGCCCAGGTGCAGGTCGGCGGTCGCGGCAAGGCCGGCGGCATCAAGCTCGCCGACACGGCCGACGAGGTGCGCCTGCACGCCGGGAACATCCTCGGCATGGACATCAAGGGCCACCTCGTGAAGCGGGTGTGGGTCGAGCACGCGAGCGACATCTCGAAGGAGTACTACGCCTCGTACTCGCTCGATCGTGCCGCCAAGAAGCACCTCCTCATGCTGAGCGCCCAGGGCGGCGTGGAGATCGAGGCGGTCGCCGAGAGCGACCCCGACGCGATCGTGATGCTGCACATCGACCCGGTCGACGGCATCTCGTCCGAGGCGGCCCGCGACGCCGCGGTGCGGGCGAAGATCGACGACGAGGCGGTCGACGGTGTGGCCGACATGTTGGTGAAGCTCTACCGCTGCTTCACCGAGGGCGACTGCGACCTGGCGGAGATCAACCCGCTCATCCTGCGCCCCGACGGTGGTGTGCACGCCCTCGACGCCAAGGTGAGCCTCGACAACAACGCGGCGTTCCGGCACCCCGAGTGGGATGAGTTCCGCGCCACCGAGGAGCTCGACGAGCGCGAGCAGTTGGCCCGCACCCACGATCTGCAGTACATCGGCCTCGACGGCACCGTCGGCATCATCGCCAACGGCGCCGGCCTGGCGATGAGCACCCTCGACGTGGTGAACCAGGTGGGTGGCACGGCCGCCAACTTCCTCGACATCGGCGGCGGCGCGAACGCCGACATGATGGCGGCGGCCCTCGGGGTGATCAACTTCGACGAGAACGTGAAGAGCATCTTCATCAACATCTTCGGCGGCATCACCCGCGGCGAGGAGGTGGCCAAGGGCATCGTCGAGGCGATGAGCCGTGTCGACCTGCGCGCACCGATCGTCATCCGCCTCGACGGCACCAACGCCGAGGAGGGCCGCGAGATCCTGGCCAACGCCGGCATCTCCGCCGACAAGCTCATCTCGAAGCCCACCATGCTGGACGCCGCTCGCGCGGCCGTCGCGATCGCCAACGGGAGCAACTGATCATGGCCATCTTCGTCAACGCCGACACCAAGGTGATCGTCCAGGGCCTCACCGGCGGGCAGGGCAAGTACCACGGTCTGCGCAACCAGGCCTACGGCACCCAGGTCGTCGGCGGCGTCACGCCCGGCAAGGGTGGCACCGATGTCGAAGGCATCCCGGTGTTCAACTCCGTGGCCGAGGCCGTGGCCGCCACCGGCGCCACCGCGTCGTTCATCGCCGTGCCGCCGAAGGCCGCCGGCGCGGCGATCCTCGAGGCGGCCGCCGCGGGCATCGGGTTCATCGTCTGCATCACCGAGGGCATCCCGGCCCAGGACGAGGCGAAGGTCTACAACATCCTCGTCCGCGACTTCCCGAACACCCGCCTGCTCGGCCCCAACTGCCCGGGCATCATCAGCCCCGGCAAGTGCAACATCGGCATCACCGCCGGCGAGATCGCCCAGCCGCCCACGGCGAGCGGCCCCAACGTCGGCATCGTCAGCCGTTCGGGCACGCTCACCTATCAGGCGCTGTACGAGCTGAAGCAGCGCGGCATCGGCGTGAGCACCTGCGTCGGCATCGGCGGCGACCCGGTACCGGGCACCAACTTCATCGACTGCCTGAAGGAGTTCCAGGCCGACCCCGAGACCCACGCGATCATCATGATCGGTGAGATCGGCGGCTCGGCCGAGGAAGAGGCCGCCGAGTTCATCAAGGCCAACGTCACCAAGCCGATGAGCGCCTACATCGCCGGTGTCACCGCACCCGAGGGCAAGAAGATGGGCCACGCCGGCGCGATCACCAGCGGCGGCAAGGGGACGGCGAAGGGCAAGATGGAGGCGCTCGCCGCGGCGGGCGTGAAGGTGGGCCAGAACCCCACCGAAGCCGGCGACCTGATGGCCGAGATCGTCAAGGGTCTCTGACCGCTCCGCCGAGTCGGCCCCGCCGCCGGACCCCCGAAAACGTGAGGAGCCCCGCCGTGAGGCGGGGCTCCGTCGCGTGCGGTATCGGTTCGCTCAGCCGGCCGGCGGCGGCGGCGGGGGCGGCGTCCCCGGGCCGGGAGGCGGCGGCGGGGGCGGCGTGGCGCCGTACCCGGGCGGTGGCGGCGGCACGGCTCCCGGTGCACCGCCACCGGTGTTGAACTGACCCTTGATCTTGTTCACGTCGGTGAGGTCGTTCAGATCGCCACCCGACTCCTTGAACCCGAGGAAGGCACCGGCGAACACGACGAGTCCGGAGATCACCGACAAGAACATGCCGAACGCACGACCGACGTCGATCCCACTGTCGCCGAGGTCGAAGCCGCCGTCGTCGATCGGGTTGAAGATCAGCCGGATCAGCAGCAGCAGGGCAGCCAACCCGCTCGCGCCGAGCATGATCAGCGGCCACGGCAGCTGTCCCGGCTTCAACGTGCCCTGCAACAGCAGGAACGAGATCACGCCCACGGCGATGATGAGCAACCACGGGATCGTGCCCGTGAAGAAGAAGCTGAAGACGTTCTCGCCGGAATCGCTGAACCCGAAGGCCGACACCTTGATCCAGGGGAAGAACCCGAAGATCAAGAACCCGAGCGCACCTCCGATCTTCATCCAATCGCTCGTCTTGAACTTGCTGAAGTCCATTCGTCCCTCCCGAGAACGTTCGTGCCGGATCACCCCGTCCGGCACGCGAACGTACACCTTGTCAAAGCGGCTGCAGTGCGACCATCGACGAGCCGTAACGTCGCCGCCATGCCACTCGCCCTCCTCTCCGTGTACGACAAGACCGGCATCGTCGAGCTCGCCGCTGCGCTCCACGAGCTCGGATGGTCGATCGTCAGCAGCGGTGGCACCGCGACGGCGATCACCGCAGCCGGGCTGCCGGCCACCGATCTCGCCGATCTCACCGGCGTACCGGCGATCCTCGACCACCGCGTCGTGACGCTGCACCCCAAGGTGCACGGTGGCCTGCTCGCCGATCCGACCAAGCCAGCACACCAGGCCGACATGGCCGAGTACGGCATCTCGCCGATCGACCTGCTGGTCGTGAACCTCTACCCGTTCTCGTCGAACCCGTCGATCGAGCTGATCGACATCGGTGGACCGGCGATGGTGCGTGCCGCGGCGAAGAACCACCATCACGTGGCCGTCGTCGTGAACCCGGCCGACTACCGGCCCGTCGTCGACGAGGTCCGCGACCACGGGGCGATCACCCCGGCCACTCGTCGCCGGCTCGCCCGCGACGCATTCGCGACGATCACGGCGTACGACGCCCAGATCGCCAACTGGTTCGATGCGAGCGGCGACCACCTGGGCGACGGTGCCGGCGACCCGTTGCCGGCCGGGCTGCAGCTGTCGCTCACCCGCCGGCAGGTGTTGCGCTACGGCGAGAACCCGCACCAACAGGGCGCCCGGTACGTCGTCGACGGCGGGCGCAGCTGGTGGGACGACATGGTGCAGCACGGTGGCAAGGAACTGAGCTATCTCAACCTCTACGACACGGAGGCCGCGTGGAAGCTGGTGCATCGCTTCGACGACCCGGCCTGCGTGATCGTGAAACACGCCAACCCGTGCGGCGTCGCCGTGGCCGCCGACGTCACCACCGCGTACGTCCGCGCCAACGCCTGCGATCCGGTGAGCGCCTTCGGTGGCATCGTCGCCCTCAACCGCGAGGTCACCGCCGAGCTCGCCGAGGCGCTCGCCCCGGTGTTCACCGAGGTGGTCGTCGCCCCGTCGTACACGCCCGAGGCCCTCGAGGTGTTCGCCCGGAAGGGCAACCTGCGCGTGCTGTCGGGCCCGCAGCCGTACGGCGCAGCGCTCGATCTGCGCTCGATCGACGGCGGGTTGCTGGTGCAACAGGCCGCCACCGTCGACCTCGACCGCAGCCACTGGCGTGTGGTCACCACCGCGCAGCCCACCGCGGATCAGCTCGAC
This sequence comes from Acidimicrobiaceae bacterium, assembly GCA_020637235.1. Classification (GTDB taxonomy): domain Bacteria; phylum Actinomycetota; class Acidimicrobiia; order Acidimicrobiales; family Ilumatobacteraceae; genus VFMC01. The sequence continues at coordinate 277,596 of JACJWG010000004.1, forward strand.
GACCTCGCCTTCGCGTGGACCGTGTGCGCCGCCGTGAGCAGCAACGCGATCGTGTACGCGAAGGACGGTCAGGCCTACGGGATCGGCGCCGGTCAGCAGAACCGGCTCGACAGCGCCCGCATCGCGGCCGAACGGTCGGCCGGGCGGGCGAACGGTGGTGTGTGCGCGAGCGACGCGTTCTTCCCGTTCCGCGACGGCCTCGACGCGGCCGCTGCGGCCGGCATCCGCGCCGTCATCCAGCCCGGGGGCAGTGTGCGCGACGGCGAGGTGATCGCCGCTGCCGACGAGCACGGCATCGCGATGGTGTTCACCGGCGAGCGCCACTTCCGCCACTGAACTGGCACACTGTTCGTCGATGGCGCGGATCTCGGACCTCCTGGCGGCGGGGACCACCTACTCCTTCGAGTTCTTCCCTCCGAAGAACGAGGCCGGGTGGCTGAGCCTCGGGCGCACCATCGCCGAGCTCGAGCACCTGTCGCCGCACTACGTGAGCGTCACCTACGGCGCCGGTGGCAGCACGCGCACCAAGACCGCCGATCTCGTGTCGTGGGTGCGTCGCCAGACGCCGATCCCGCCGATGGCGCACCTCACCTGTCAAGGGCATCGGCGCGCCGACATCCGCGACATCCTCACCGACTACCGGGCCGAGGGCGTACAGAACATCCTCGCCCTCGGTGGCGACCCGCCGACGGACGGCTCGCACGCTGCGAGCGACTATCGCTTCTCGGGCGAGCTGGTCGACGACGTCCGCGCGTTCGGCGGCTTCGCGATCGGGGTGGCCGCCCACCCGGAGGGCCATCCGCGCTCACCCGATCTCCGCACCGATCGCCACCACCTGGCGGCGAAGCTTCGCGACGCCGACTTCGCGATCACCCAGTTCTTCTTCGAGGTCGATCACTACCTGGCGATGATGGACGAACTCGCCGCACACGACGTGCACAAGCCGGTCGTGCCCGGGATCATGCCCGTCACCAACCTGGCGCAGGTGAGCCGCATGGCGCACATGTCCGGTGCCGAGGTGCCACGGTGGCTGATCGAGCGCGTCGGCAAGGCCGGCGACGATCCCGACGAGGCCACCCGGATCGGCGTGGAGATCGCCGCCGAGCTCTGCGTCCGGCTGCTCGAAGCGGGTGCGCCCGGCCTGCACTTCTACACGCTCAACCGCAGCGGCCCCACCCGGCAACTGTGGTCGAGCCTCGGCCTCGACCGCGTCGCCGGCTGACCCCCGGGCGCCGTCTCGACCCGTGTCACGGGACGGGCGTAGGGTGCGCCCATGCGCGCATACGAGAACGTGTACATCAACGGCAAGTGGGTCCCGTCCTCCGGTGAGGGCTCGCTCGAAGTGACCAACTCGGCGACCGAGGAGGTGATCGCCTCGGTGCCCAACGGCACGGCTGCCGACGTCGACGCCGCCGTCGCAGCCGCCAAGGCGGCCTTCCCGGCGTGGAGCCAGCTGCCGCGCGAGGAGCGTGCCGCGTACCTCGCCAAGATCCATGCCGGCCTCGAGGCCCGCACCGACGAGCTGGCGCAGACCATCGCGCAAGAGGTCGGCATGCCGCTGTTCCTCGCCAACCTCGTACAGGTGGGCCTGCCGAAGGCCAACTTCCAGATCGCCGCGGGTCTCGCCACCAGCTACGAGTTCGAGAAGGAGGTCGGCAACTCGCTCGTCGTGCGTGAGCCGATCGGTGTCGTCGGCTGCATCACGCCGTGGAACTACCCGCTCCACCAGATCGCGCTGAAGGTGGCGCCTGCCCTCGCCGCCGGCAACACCGTCGTCGTGAAGCCCAGCGAGGTCGCGCCGATCAACGCGTTCGTCCTGGCCGAGGTGATCGACGAGGCCGGTCTGCCCGCCGGCGTGTTCAACCTCGTCACGGGCGTCGGCCCGGTGGTGGGTGAGGCGATCGCCGCGCACCCCGACGTCGACATGGTGAGCTTCACCGGCTCCACCCGTGCGGGCAAGCGTGTCGCCGAGGTCGCCAGCCAGACCGTGAAGAAGGTCGCGCTCGAGCTCGGTGGCAAGAGCCCCAACGTCATCCTCGACGACGCCGACTTCACCAAGGCGGTCGCCGACGGCGTCGGCAAGTGCTTCCTCAACTCGGGCCAGACCTGCACCGCGCTCACCCGCATGATCGTGCCGCGGTCGCGCCTCGCCGAGGCCGAGCAGATCGCCGCCGCCACCGCGGCGGCGTTCACCCCGGGCAACCCGTTCGAGCAGACCAGCCGGCTCGGGCCGCTCGTGTCGGCCGCGCAGCGCGACCGGGTGAAGGGCTTCATCCAGACCGGCATCGACGAGGGCGCCACGCTGCTCGTCGGTGGCACCGAGGCACCCGAGGGGCTCGATCAGGGCTACTTCGTGCAGCCGACGGTGTTCTCGAACGTCACCCGCGACATGACGATCGCCCGCGAGGAGATCTTCGGTCCGGTGCTGTCGATCATCCCGTACGACACCGAGGACGAGGCGATCGACATCGCCAACGACACGATCTACGGCCTCGCCGGCGGCGTGTGGAGCGGCGATCCCGAGCGTGCCAAGCGCGTCGCCCGCCAGATCCGCGCCGGTCAGGTCGAGGTGAACGGTGGTGCGTTCAACGTGATGGCGCCGTTCGGCGGCTACAAGCAGAGCGGCCTCGGCCGTGAGGCCGGCACGATGGGCCTCGAGGAGTTCCTCGAGGTCAAGTCGCTCCAGCTCTGATCCCGGCACCGACCCCGAGGTCGTCCGATCGATCGGCCCGGCGGCAGGCACCGTGTGTGTCTGCCGCCGGTTCGCGTACCGGAACTGGAAGAATGGCCACCCGATGACCGACTGGTCTCCACCGCGCACGCCCCGAGGGCAGATCAGCCGAGTCCCGCACCTGCCGGGTCTCGACGGCCTGCGCGCCATCGCCGTGGTCGCCGTGATGGTGTACCACGCGAACAAGAACTGGCTGCACGGCGGGTTCCTGGGCGTCGAGGTGTTCTTCGTGATCTCGGGGTATCTGATCACGTTGCTGCTGATCGCCGAGCACGAGCGCAGCGGGTTCGTCGACCTGAAGCAGTTCTGGATCCGGCGTGCACGGCGCCTGTTGCCGGCGCTGTTCGTGATGCTCGCGCTGTTGATGGTGTACCTGGCGCTGTTCAAGACCGAGGCGCGTGGCCGTGCACGCGGCGACATCCTCGCCGGCCTCGGGTACGTGTCGAACTGGTACCAGGTGTGGGTGGGCGCGGGGTACACCGCCGCCGAGGACTTCGCCCCGTTGCGGCACCTGTGGTCGCTCGCGGTGGAGGAGCAGTTCTACCTCCTGTGGCCGCTGATCATGGTGGCCATCCTGCGGCGTGGTCGGGGCCGGCTGCCGCAGATGGGACTCTGGCTGTTCGGCGTGGCGGTGGCGATCACCGCGCTGACGTCGGTGTTGTTCGTCGGCGGCGACATCGACTCGACGTGCACGCCCGACGCGCACCACGGCTACTGGATCGTCGCCGATCGTTGCATCAGCATCAACGACACGCTGTACCTCAGCACGATCACCCGCGCCGGCGGGCTGATGCTCGGGGCTGCGTTCGCCATGGTGTGGCGACCCGTCGCGATCATGCGCGGGCCGATGCGCGACAAGGGCCGCGAGCTCGACGTACTGGCCGTCGTCGGCCTCGTCGGCCTCGCCGCGCTCACCTGGTTCGTCCACCTCGCCGACCCGGCGCTCAACATCCTCACCGGCAGCCGGTTCGACCCGTGGCTGTTCCGGGGTGGGTTGTTCCTCACCGGCGTGTGCACGTTGTTCGTGGTGGCCGCGGTCACCCACCAGCGGGCGATGGCGGGCGTGCTGCTCGGCACGCCCGTGCTGTCGTGGATCGGCACGCGCAGCTACGGGCTCTACCTGTACCACTGGCCGATCTACCAGATCTTCCGCCAGGAGGCGGGCAAGACGCTGCCGCTGTGGCAGTTCGTCGTCGCGATGCTGATCACCGGTGCGCTCACCGAGGCGAGCTACCGGTACGTCGAGATGCCGATCCGCAAGGGCGCGATCGGGCGGTGGATGCAGGGCGAGCGGCGGCGCCCGTCGTCGCAGGCGCTCGCCCGCCGACGCCAGCTCACCGGCGGCGCCGTGGCGCTCACCGTGCTCGTCGGCTGGGCCGGCGTGAGCATCGCGATGGCACCCAACCAGTGCGTCGGCACGGTGGAGTGCGCGAGCGAAGAGGGACGTGAGCTGCTCGAGAACGCATCGACCACCACCGTGGCCGACGGTGGCGCCGTGGCGTCGACCGATCCGAACGCCACGGTCGACCCGAACGCCACGGTCGATCCCAACGCCACGGTCGACCCGAACGCCACGCTCGACCCCACGCAGACCACCGTCGCCGGCGACCCGAACGCCACGCTCGACCCCACGCAGACGGCGCCGGTCGCGACCGCTGCGCCCGAGACCACGGTGCCGGTGGCGGAACGGCCGCCGATCGCGATCGGTGAGTCGGTGATGCTCGGCGCCGTGGCGCAGCTGCAGGCCGGTGGGTTCTTCGTGAACGCCGACGTGAGCCGCCAGGGCAATGCGACCGCCGAGATCGTCGGCCAGCACGCCGCTGCCGGTGAGATCGGCAAGATCGCCGTGTTGCAGGTGGGCACCAACGGGCCGGTGTCGCAGGAGACCTACGACCGGATCATGTCGTTCCTCCCGGCCGAGACCGTGGAGCAGGTGATCTTCCTCACGGTGTGGGCGCCGGGCCGCAACTGGATCGAGGGCAACAACGCGCTCATCTGGGGACTGCAGGGCCGGTACCCCAACGTGAAGGTGCTCGACTGGGCCGGCCTCGTGTCGAGCGGCCAGATCCCGGGCATGGCCGGCGACGGCATCCACCTCGGCGACTCCGCCGCCAAGCAGACCTATGCCAACTACGTGTTCGACATGATCGGGCGTCGCGACCTCCAGGTGGCCGTCCCGACCGACTGACCCCACTGCGTTCTGGTCGCGCATCTTCACGTGTGCCGTGACGATGCGCGACCAGAAGCACGCCGGCCGGGCATGTGTGGCTTGGTGAGCGCCGCTCCCGGAGGCGTACGCTCGCGGCCATGACTTCTCCTGTGCGCGTCGCCGTCACCGGTGCTGCTGGCCAGATCGGCTACAGCCTCCTCTTCCGTATCGCCTCGGGCTCGATGCTCGGTCCGGACACCCAGGTGATCCTGCAGCTGCTCGAGATCACCCCGGCGCTGAAGGCGCTCGAGGGCGTGCGGATGGAGCTCGACGACTGCGCGTTCCCGCTGCTGGCCGACATCGTGTGCACGGACGACGCGAACGTCGCGTTCGGCGACGCCGACGTCGCGCTGCTGGTCGGCGCGATGCCGCGCAAGGCCGGCATGGAGCGTGCCGATCTGCTCACCGCGAACGGCGGCATCTTCAAGCCCCAGGGCGCCGCGCTGTCGGCCAGCGCCAAGAAGGACGTCAAGATCCTCGTGGTCGGCAACCCCGCCAACACCAACGCGTACATCGCCCAGCAGAACGCCCCCGACCTCGATCCGCGCCGGTTCACCGCGATGACCCGGCTCGACCACAACCGTGCGATCAGCCAGCTGGCCGCCAAGACCGGCACCACGGTGAACGACATCACCAACATGACGATCTGGGGCAACCACTCGGTCACCCAGTACCCCGACCTGTTCCACGCCAAGGTGAACGGTCAGAGCGCCTACGAGCTCGTGAACGACCATGCGTGGGTCGACGGCACCTACATCCCCACGGTCGCGAAGCGCGGCGCGGCGATCATCGAGGCGCGTGGTGCGTCGTCGGCGGCGTCGGCCGCCAACGCCGCGGTCGACCACATCCGCTCGTGGTCGCTCGGTACGCCCGAGGGTGACTGGGTGAGCATGGCCGTGCCGAGCGACGGCTCGTACGGTGTGCCCGAGGGCCTCATCTCGAGCTTCCCGTGCACGTGCTCGGGCGGCGAGTACTCGATCGTGCAGGGCCTCGACATCGACGACTACAGCCGCGCCAAGATCGACGCCTCGGCCGCCGAGCTCGCGGAGGAGCGCGACGCCGTGAAGGAACTCGGCCTGGTCTGACCCCGATCCCGCGGCGTCGCCACCCGAGTGTCAGCCGCCCACCCGAGTGGTGGCGGCACCCCCGGGTGTACCGGTGTCACTCGGATGGGCCGGTGGCACTCGGGTCGGCGCGTGGGGTCAGCGGTACGCTCGGCGGCATGCCGATCCACGTGCGTGCCAACCCGGGCGACTTCGCGCCCGCCGTCCTCGTCCCCGGTGATCCGAAGCGGGCGAGGTACATCGCCGAGACCTTCTTCGATCCGGGTGCGACGCTCGTGAACGACGAGCGTGGCGAACTCGGGTACACCGGCACCTATCGGGGGCGGCCGCTCAGCGTGCAGAGCGTGGGGATGGGCGGCGCCAGCGCGGCGATCTACTACACCGAGCTCACCCAGCAGCTCGGTGCCACCCGGCTCGTGCGCGTCGGCACCGCCGGCGGTCTGAAGTCCGGACTGCGAATGGGCGACACCGTGGTCGCGGTGAGCGCCACGAGCGACGACCCGATGATCGACATCCTCACCGGTGGCGATCCGCACGCGCCGACGGCCGATTGGCGTCTGGTCGAGATGTCGGCCCGCCTGGCTCGTGAGCGGGGTGCCACCGTGCACGTGGGACCGATCGTCACGAGCGCCGTGTTCTACGACCCCCGGCCGGGGATCATGAAGCGCTGGAAGGATCGCGGTCACCTGGCGGTCGAGATGGAGGCGAGCATCCTCTACACGCTCGCTGCGATCCACGGTTTCGAGGCGCTCGCGATCATGACCGTCAGCGACATGATCGGCGAGGAGGGTGACAGCGTGCGGATCAGCGACGCCGAGTTGAAAGCCGGCGTCGACCAGATGATGCAGGTCGCCTGCGACGTCGCCACCGCCGACCTCTGACAGGCCGCTTCGTGAGCCGAATGCGCACATAGTGCGCATTCGGCTCACGGACCAATCCCGTCCGTGAGCGCGATGCGCACATGCTGCGCATCCGGCTCACGAAGCAACCGGGTGGTTACTTCAGGAACTTGCTCGTGGTGTTGTCGGCCAGCACCTTGCCGCCCGTCTGACACGTGGGGCAGTACGCCACGGTGTAGCCGCTGTAGCTGACCGAGCGGATCGTGTCGCTGCACACCGGGCACGCCTCGCCGGCTCGCCCGTGCACCGCGCCCGGCCGGTCGGCCGACGAGCTCATGTCGGTGCGGGTGCGCTCGTACGCCAGGCCGTCGGCCACGCAGGCGTGGATCGCGTCGTGCACCGCCTGCGCGCCCTCGGCGCCGAGCTTGCCGGTCATCGCGAACGGCGACACCTTCGCCCGGTGGCACACCTCGTTGGCGAGCATCCGCCCCAGCCCGGCGATCATGTGCTGGTCGCGCAGGAAGCCGTGCAGCCGCATGTTGTGCGCAGCGAACCGAGCAGCCAGGTCGTCGGCCGACAACGACAGCGCGTCGGGCCCCAACCGGTCGAGCGGTGGGCCGTCGATCCGATCGGCCGCCACGCACCACACCCCGGCGCGGCGTTCCTTGCCGGCCTCGGTGAGCAACAGCGCGGGCCCGTCGTCGAACACGAACCGCGCCTGGCCGTTGCGCGGCTTGAGCGACTGCTTGTCGTCCACCAGCAGCCGCCCGCCCTGCATCAGGTGCACCACGAACGTCACCGGCTGGAAGCGCAACAACAGGTACTTGCCCCGCCGGCCGACCTCCACGAGCGGCAGCCCGTAGGCGGCATCGGGGGCCGGCACAGCGGTCTTCAGCGCGGTGAAGTTGAACGGCACGAAGCGGGTGAGCGAGCGACCGCGGAACTGCTCGGTCAGCCGCTCGGCGTGCGCCTGTACCTCGGGCAGCTCGGGCACGTCAGCACCCCACCGGCGAGATCACACGTACTCCGTGCGCTCGCGCACCGTGGCGAACACGGCGTCGAGCGCCTTGAAGACCGGCTGCGACGACATCAGCTTCTGCTGGTCGCCGGAGAGCAGGATGCGGCCGCCGATGAACGCGTCCTGCGCGTCGAGGGCGCCGGTGGCGACGGCGACCGCGGTGTCCCACGTCTGTTGCATCCGCACGTGCTCGGGGAACGCGGCGCCCGCACCGAACGACGCCGACCCGTCGCCCACCTGCAGGTGGTACACGACGTCACCCTCGGGTCCGTCGGTCACCACCTGGGTGACACCGATCTCGTGCACTCGGGCGAGCGACGCGAGGTCGGGGTTGCCCGCCACCTCGGCGGCGAGCGCATCGATCCAGTCCAGACTCAGGTACCGCACCATCGCCGCCTAGTCTGCCCGATGTGGACCCGATCGGCGCGGGGGAGCGCTCGCCCGACCTGCCGCCCGGCCTGAGCGGCGGCCGCCCGGCGTCCGACGAGCGGCGCCACCCCGACGCCACCGTCGAGGCCTGGTGGTGGTGGGGATCGAGCACGGATCACGTCACCGGGGCCTTGATCGGTGTGTTCGTCGGGTTCGAGCTGCGCGGACGACGGTTCGACTACTGGGCCGGCCTCGTGCGCGAGGGAGAGCCGTACCTGCTGATCGAGGAGCTCGACGGCACGGGGCTGCGCCAGGGACTCGAGATCAAGCCACCCGAGATGTGGGCCGGCCACGAGTGCGACGCGCCGTTCCGTCAGTGGAGCCTCGGCAACGAGGCCCACGGGGTGCTGCTCGACGACCCGCTCGAGGCCTGGCAGCGCGCCCACGGCACGCCGGTGCCGGTCACCTTCGACGTCGAGTGGTACGCCATGTCGACCGCCACGACGCTCGACGACCTCGTCCCCGGCGCCGACGGGTACCGCCAGGAGGGCGAGGTCGACGTCCGTATCGAGCTCACCGAGGGGATCGTCTCGTTCACCGGTCCGGGCGAACGGGTGCACGTGTGGGGTGCCCCGTACCTGCCAACATCGTTCGCCATGCCGAACGACACGCGTGGGGTGCGCGCCCCCTATCGCCGCCACGACGGACGACGGATCGACCAGGTGCTCGCCACCTCCCCCTCACGCGGCAGCCGGTGGTGGGTGAATCGATGAGCCGCGACATCCTCGACGAGTTCGAGCAGCAGCGCACCAAGCCGCGCTACCGAGAGGTGCCGGTGCGCACCGGCATGGTGGTGGAGGATCGCGCCACCGGCTTCTGCGGCGACGTCGTGAAGATCACCGTCGAGGCGGTCACGTTGCGCGACCGCGCCGGCAACCACCGCCACTTCCGCTACAAGCCGGGCGGTTTCCTGGTCGACGGCAAGCCGGTGTCGCTCGTACGCCCCGCCACCAACGCCTCAGCCACCGCAGCCACCACGCGCATCAGCGCGAGCGGGTCGATCACCTCGGCCGCTCCGGCGCGAGCCCGGGTTGCCAAGGCGAGCCGCATCTGGGTGGAGGGCAAGCACGACGCCGAGCTCGTCGAACACGTGTGGGGCGACGACCTGCGCGAGCTCGGCATCGTGGTCGAGCCGATGCACGGCATCGACCACCTCGTCGAGATGGTGACCGAGTTCGCACCCGGACCGGAACGTCGCCTCGGTGTGCTCGTCGATCACCTCGTCGACGGCTCGAAGGAGTCCCGGCTCGCGGCCCAGGTGATGCGCGCCTCACAACACGTGCTCGTGACCGGCCACCCGTTCGTCGACGTGTGGGAGGGGGTGCGACCGCGGGTGATCGACCTCGAGGCCTGGCCGCAGGTGCCACGCGGGCAGCCGTGGAAGGAGGGCATCTGCGCGGCGATCGGTGCGAACCCGGCGACGTTCTGGCCCCAGCTGCGCAACCGGGTCCGCACCTATGCCGACCTCCAACCCGAGCTCGTGGGCTCGGTGGAGCGGCTGATCGACTTCCTCAGCTGACCGGCTCGGCCTCACGATCGTCGACGGCGGGAGCCACCGGTGCGGGCGGCGGTGTCGTCGGCGACGGCAACGGGACGGACCGACGAGCCGGGCGCCGGCGGATCAGCGCCCGTGCCACCACTGCGACGACGAGCGCCACGGCCAGGAACGGTGCCACGTAGCCGAGGAACATCAACACCGCGGTGGCTGCGGTCACGAACGCCCGTCCGCCGGTGGCGAACGCGTCGCCGATCGAACGGTCGTCATCTGCCTCGACGGCGACGTCGGTCGCCTCCGGTTCCTCCGCAGGGGACGCGGTGGACAGGTCGACGGTGAGCGTGGCGAGTTCGGTGCCGTTGCGCAGGTTGCGCTGCGCGGCGAGCAGTTCCTCCAGCACCAGTTGCCGCGCCGTCAGCTCGCCCTCGAGCATCACCACCTCGCCGAGATCGGTGGCCGCGGCGAGCATCTGCTGCACCCGGTCGACGCTCTGCTGCGCCGAGACGATGCGGGTCTCGACGTCGGTGACACGGTCGGTGACGTCGTCGGAGCTCTGGTACCGGCCGACGAGATCACCGAGTGCGTCGAGGTCGGCGATCGCCGGTTCCACGGCTGCTGGTGGCAGCTTGATCGTGACGGTGCCCCGCGAGCGGTCGTCGCCTGCTGCGTCGCGATCGAGGGTGACGTCCGAGCCGTACACCAGACCATCGTGACGACCCGCGATCTCGATCACCTCGGGCAGCGCAGCGCCCACGTCGGGCACCTCGAGCGCCACGGTGACGTCGACGACGAGCAGTCGACCGGCGGTCGGATCGAGTGTCGACGCGCCGCCGCCCGTCGACACCGCACCGTCGTCGGATGCCGCGCCGGCGACGGTGTCGGCGGTCGCCGCCTCCCCCTGCTCGTCGGCACCGGGCGGCGCTGCGGTCCGGTCGATCGAGGCGGGGTCCACGCCGGCGCTGTCCTCGTCGTCACCCGCGCACGCCGAGAGCGCGAGCAGTGAGACGAGTGCGATCACCGACATGGCACCCACCGGCCGGAAGCGGACCTGATGGTTGTTCACGTGTGCCATGGGCGTTCGA